>NZ_CP100763.1:1883001-2510668 GCF_024296685.1 Natrinema marinum
ACCCGTCGACGCGGTCGAGAACGTGCTCGAGCGCCCGTCGCTCCTCGCGGACCTGCTCGGCGTTTTCCGCCGCCTCGATCTCGGCTACCTTTCGCTCGGTGATCTCGAGGTGGATGACGGAGACGAACAGTTCGCCGTGATCGGTAAACCGGTTGGCCCGCATCATGAACCACTGCCGCTCATCGGGCGTGTGACAGGGGTACTCCATCGCGAACGAATCCCGGTCGCCCGCGAGGACGGCCTCGATCCCGTCGACCGCCCGCTGGGCGTGCTCGTCGTCGTCCGTCGCGGCGGTCGCGAGGTAGTTGACACCGACGTGTTCGGCGGTGTCGCTCGAGTCGAACTCGCGCCAGGAGCGGTTCGTCAGCAGGATGTCCCCGTCGCCGTCGATGATAGCCACGGTGATCGGAAGCGTCTCGAAGGCCGCTGCGGCGAGATCGTGGCTGGCGTCCATCGAGTGTAAGTTGTGGTTTCAGCCCCATAACGAACCCGGCTGGCTGCAGCTATCGCGGCGTCGTCCCCTCCGGTGGATCGTTCCGGGTGAAATAGTCTCGGAACGAGAGACACTCACAGGGAGAAATTTAAGTGAATGCGCTCTCCACCCGCAGCTATGAATCGCATCGTACTTCTCGTCGTCGTGGCGGTCTGCCTGGTGCCGCTGGTCGGTGCCGGGGCGGCCCAATCGACCGAGAGGGTGACGGTAACCGTTCACGTCGTCGACGACGCCGGCAACGACGTCGGCGACGCAGCGGTGACCGCATCGTGGGATGGGGGAGAAGCGACCGGGACGACGGCCTCGAACGGGCAGACGCTCATCGACGTTCCGAAGAGCGCGGACGTCTCGGTGACCGTCGAGCACGCCGACTACGTCCTGAACAATCCGGCGAGGCTCGGAGCCGTGACCGATCACACGACTCGAACCGTCGAGGTCCACGCGCCGACCGGCGGCGAGATCGCGGTGACGGAAGACGGCGACTCGGTCGCCGACGCGACCGTGACGCTCACCAAGGTCGGCGACGACCGCGCGGCCGCGACGGGGACGACCGACGCCGACGGCGCCTTCGCGGTCGAGAACATCGAGGCCGGCGTCTACGACGTGACCGTCCGCAAACCCGGCTACTACGAGCGGTCGACGACCGTCGATCTGGCGTCGACCGACAGCACGACCGTCGACATCGAGTCCGGGAGCGCGGAGGTCACGTTCGCAGTCACTGACAGCACGCTCGAGCAACCACTCGAGGTCGACGTGACCATCTTACACGATGGCAAGCGCGACTCGACGCTCTCGACGAACGAGAAAGGCGAGCGCAGTATCGACTTGCAAGTCAACACCAAGTACACCGTTCGCATCGAGGGCGACGGCTACGGCACACACGAGCGGCAACTGACGGTCGGCGAGACCGACACGAGCCGCAGCTATCGGATCGAACGAACGCCGATGCTGACCGTCGAGTCCGCGAACGAACGCGTCCTCCTCGGCGAAACCGTCAGCGTGACCGTCACCGACGAGTACGGCGAGCCCGTGGAGGGCGCGACGGTCCGCCTCGACGGCTCGAGCGCCGCCACGACGAACGCAGAGGGAGCCGCGACGGTTCCGATCGAGACGGCGGGCGAGCTCGAACTGACGGCAGAGGCCGACGGGACGACCTCGAGTCCGGTCGTCGTCGAGGGCGTCGATCCGAACGGTGCCGATTCGAACGGCGGCGAGGGGAGCGAAAGCGAGAACTCGAGCGCTGATACGCCGGCCGACGACGGAATGCCGGGCTTCGGATCGCCGGCCGCGATCGCTGCGATCGCCGCGGTCGTCGGCGGATTCGTCGCTCGGCAACGCCGATAAGCACGGCAGTCGCCGTCGACGGCGTGGTGCTCTCCGGCTGAGACGTTCACAAACGCTTATATATTCGTTTGTGGACTGGTTCCACGGAGGTCAGGCGTGCTGGGTCGCTGATCCACCCGACGACGAGCCGAGTACCGGATTCGGGCGGTTCGCCGGACTACCGGTCGCCCCGGGACAGGTACTCGAGGCGGGAGCCGAACCGACGAGGCGATCTCCGATCGAGATCCGCGCGAGCGGACGGGCGATCCGACGACGGCTCGCGTCGCGTCGGACCGGCTCGACCGAATCGCGTTGTCCACGCTCATCCCCTGTCAACCGCGGTCGCGGCCGATCGTCACACCGATCGGCCGCACGACCCGTTGGTCGCCGTGACAGTTCCGCGCGATCGAACAAACTCCTATGGGGGTCTATGGCATACTCAGAGGCATGGCGAGTGACACAGCTCTACACGAACGGTCGCGATGTCGCAACTGCGGCTTCGAAGCCCCGGGCGGAGACGACGAATGGCGGCGGATCGTCGTCCCGAAACTCGGTCGAATGACCCAGTGTCCAAACTGCGAGAGCACGGACGTCATCACGAGCCGCTGACCGGCCGTCGAGTGCGACGCTCCGAGCGGCTGTCGTCGCCGGCGACGACAGCTGCGAGTGCGCAGACAGACTCTTGAGTGTCTCGCCCCTACCGAAACCCATGAGCAACGAGGCAGATCGCGCGTCGACGAGCGACGACGAGTGGCGGGAGACGCTGAGCGACGAAGAGTACCGAATCCTCCGCGAGGCCGGCACCGAAGCGCCGTTCAGCGGCGAGTACGTCGATCACAAAGACGACGGCACCTACGCCTGTGCCGGCTGCGGAGCCGAACTGTTCGACTCCGAGACGAAATTCGAGTCGGGCTGTGGCTGGCCGAGTTTCTACGATGTCGACGACGAACGAGTCGAAACCCGACTCGACACCAGCCACGGCATGCGTCGGACCGAAGTCCTGTGTGCCGACTGCGGCGGTCACCTCGGCCACGTCTTCGAAGACGGACCCGACCCGACCGGCAAGCGCTACTGCATCAACTCCGTCGCCCTCGAGTTCGACGAGGAGTGAGCGAGCAACCGGCTGTCCTGACGCTCGAGGACGGAGCGCGGCGAGTTCGACGGCCCGAGCGATCGGCTAGCGAGTGCAGGCATCACCCCTTTGCAGGTACCAGTCCTGTCTCGAGCCATGTCCAACGACCGACCGACAGCCGAGGGACTACGACAGGGAATGACCGTCGAACTCGTATAGGACGACGCGGACCGCAGTCCGAGGATTCGGAGCCGCTCGTCGGCGAAGACGGGACGGTCTACGGTGACGAGCCCGAGAGACCGCACGTCGAACTGAAAGGCGGCGTCGGCCGCGTTCGGTCGTCGGTCACGAGTGAAAGGGGCGCATACTGCTAATTCCGTTCTTCAACCATAATCCGATATTGCACCGCATCCTGGGCGTAAATACACATTTTTATTCGTTCTTCAACACACTATCGGACCCATTCCGACACATTCATGGTTGAAGTGCAGAAATACGTGAGTATGGCACCCGAAGCGACGTCGGTCGAACGGCAGGTGGGGGCAGCGAGCGAAGTAGTAGCAGCAGTCGACGAGATCGACGGACGGTCGCACCTCGTCATCGCCGACATCGCTCGAGACGACGCCTGGCTCGCCGTCCCCGAGTCGGCGGCCGTGACGCGTGAGGAGTGCCGGTAACCCGCTCCGAGCGCTTTTTCCCGACGGACACCGACCGACAGCGTCGGGTGACGCGGCGATCGGCGCGCTATCCCCGATCGAGGTACTCGATCGCCTCCGCGTCGGTTACCTGTCCGAAGTCCCGGTAATACTGACCCACGGCTCGGAAGTTCGCGGGCGTCTGTAGGGCGATCACCGCGTCGGCCTCTCGCTCTAGGTCGCCGAGGGCGAGCGGAGAGCCGACAGGAACGGCCAGCGCGATCCAGTCCGCGCCGGCCTCTTGGACCTGCCGAAGGCAGGCAGTCGCGGTTGCGCCGGTCGCGACGCCGTCGTCGACGACCACGACGCGGTTCCCACGCAGGTCCGGGAACCCTCCCGTCGCGCGGTACCGATCGGCTTTCTCGCGGGCGTTGTCGGCCTCTTCGGCGCGGATCTCCTCAAGGTACTCCGCCGACGGATTCAGCCGATCGATCAGGTCGTCGTTGTACCAGACGCTGCCGTCGCTGGCGACGGCCCCCAGTGCCACTTCCGGGTTCTGCGGTGCCCCCATCTTGCGCGCGACGACGACATCGAGGTCGGCGTCGAGCGCGTCCGCGACCGGTCGAGCGACCGGCAGCGCGCCGCGCGGGATGCCGAGGACGATGTCGGCCCGGACATCGCGGCGCTCGAGTTCCGTTGCGAGCCGCTCGCCGGCGTCGGTTCGATCGTCGTACATGGTCTCGCAGGGAAGTACGACGGCAGCCTACTATGCGTTTACGTCGCATACGCCGGGGTCGCCCGACTCCGGCAGCGTCGCGTATCCGAACCAGACCGTGCGCTCGGTGGGTGGCGCTGTGGACCGGCTCCGAGGACGTCCTCGAGCGGATTCCGGAGACGATCCGCTGCTCGGATCGCCGCGAGCGGACGGGACGCTCGGCCGAACGGTCGGGCTACCCATCGGGTTGCTCGTGGACGACGACGACCGGCATCGGCGCGCGACGGACCACGATTTCGGAGACGCTTCCGAGCAGAACGCGGTCGATGCCGTGTCGGCCGTGGCTCCCGATGACGATCTGGTCGAAATCGTTCTCCACGGCGTAGTCGACGATCTCTCGAGCCGGCTTCCCCGAGACGACGGCGGTCTGGATCTCGCGGTCTCCCTCGGCGGCCGCCTCGACGGCCTCCGCGAGCAGCGTTCGGCCGCGCTCCTGTGCCTGCTCGTACCCGGGCAACTCCGCTTCCGAACTGGCGAACGACGCCCAGTACCCCTCCGGTAACTGAACGACGTGCAGGGCTGTGATCGCCGATTCAGGGACTTCCTCGAGCGCGTACGCGAGCGCCGCCTCGGACTGGGGTGAGCCGTCGACGGCGACTAACGTCTTCCGTGCCATGCGCCACGGTACCACGGAACCGGGCTTAACGACTGTCTCACGATCCCGTGTCAGTCAGCTACGAGCGAACGTTTGGTCGATCAGTCGTGTCGCCGCCGGAGTCGCCCTCGGACGATCGGCGTCGCCGGGAAGAGACCGAGTCGCAGCCGCTCGATCTCGAGGACGTCGAGCGCGTCATGGCCGACGAACCGTTCGACCGTCTCACGGTTCAGTTGACAGCCGGCGGCCGCCCGCTCCCAGACGGGGTTCAGCCGATCCTGTACCCGCGCGCGCCAGCCATCGTTGCGGACGTGCTCTACGAAGCGCAGTTCGCCGCCCGGCCGCAGGACGCGGGCGACCTCGTCTATGGCGGCGTCGGGGTCGCCGATCGTACAGAAGACGAGACTCGAGAGCACGGTATCGAAGGCGTCGTTGACGTAGGGCAGCGACTCCGCCCGATCGCCACGGAGGTGGACTTGCATGGGCGATCGCTCGGCCGTCGCCGCCGCTCGACGGCGCATGTTCGGATCAGGTTCGACCGCGTGGTACTCGAGGTCGTCGCCGCCGGCGTCGGCCACGTACGGTATCATCGCGCCCGTTCCCGCACCGAGGTCGAGGACCCGACCCGAGAGGTCGGCCGCGAGGTACTCGCGGTGTGGGCCGAACAGGAGTCGATCGGGCACGAACCGGTCGTAAAGTGCCGCGAACACCGGGTGGTCGATCCGTCGTTCCCCCATCGTACGCCGCAGCGTACAGTCTGCCATGGCGTTCTCGGTCCGACCGACGACGGCGGGACTGATACTCGTTTCTGTCGAACGGGGCCGTTCGGCGTTCGCAAACGCGATCGGCGCGTTCGATGCCGCCGAGCGTCTCGAGTGGTTTTATGCCGGGACCCCTCGGTGACACGCGTATGACCGATGATCGACTGCGCATGACCCCCGGCCCGACCGAGGTTCCGACGGCCGTCCGCGAGCGCATGGCAGAACCGACGCCCAACCCCGATGTCGAACCCGAGTTCTTCGCGTTTTACCGCGACCTGACCGAGAAACTCGAGGCGATCTACGGCGACGACGACATCGTGATCCTCGGCGGCGAGGGTATCCTCGGGCTCGAGGCCGCCGTCGCGTCGCTGGTCGAGCCCGGCGATCGGGTGCTCTGTATCGCGAACGGCCTCTACGGCGAGGGGTTCGCCGACTTCGTCGAGATGGCCGACGGCGAGGCGGTGGTCTGTGACGCAGCGTGGCGCGAACCGATCGACCTCGAGCAAGTCGAGTCCCACCTCGCGGACGGCGAGTTCGACGTGGCCACGATGGTCCACTGCGAGACGCCGACCGGCGTGCTCAACGACCTCGAGCCGGCTCTCGAACTGTGCGACGACTACGACGTGGTAAGCGTCGTCGACGCGGTCTCCTCGCTCGGCGGGACGCCGGTGCCGACCGACCTGATCGATATCTGTCTCGGCGCCTCCCAGAAGTGTTTCAGCGCGACGCCGGGGCTGACCGTCGCCTCGGTCAGCGACCGGGCTTGGGAGAAGATCGAATCCTTCGAGACGCCGTCGCTGTACACCGACCTCGAGCCGTGGCGCGACGCCGCCGACGAGGAGTGGTTCCCCTACACGCACCTCTCGGCGAACCTCTACGGGCTCGACGCGGCGATCGACCTGCTGCTCGAGGAGGGCCTCGAGACCGTCTTCGAGCGCCACGAGAACGCTGCGACGCGGTGCCGCGAGCGGGCAGACGACCTCGGGCTGGCGCTGTACCCCGACGACGCGACCGCCTCGCCGACGGTGACCGCGCTCGAGGTCGAGGGACGCGCCGAGGATCTCCAGCGCGAACTGGCCGACGAGCACGATGTCGTCCTCGCGACGGGGCTCGGCGATCTCGAGGACGACGTGCTCCGCGTCGGACACATGGGCCACAACGCGCGTGTCGACCGCGTCGAGCGGACGATGGACGCGCTCGCGGCCGTTCTCGACTGATCCGAGATCGTCGATCGGTATGTCGCGGTGGCTGAGAGAACTCACTTCGCTGCGAAGCGACGACGCTGTTCGCTGAACGGTTTCGGCGGTCGGAACCGAGCCGAGAACAATCACAAGGTTGTCACAGCTAGTCTGTCGGAATCGTGATTAGATATTGCCAATTGGAACGGTCATTCAGCTTCAATCAGTATTCCACAGACACGTTACGTTAAAAAATGCCGGCGGTCAACACAAAAATTATAAATAACAATTAAGGTTTATGCACACCCTTAGTTCGCGTGGGGTTACCATGACACAGGTTATATGGATCATCGCGGCAGTACTGGTCACGTTTACCGCCGGCTACGTGGGGTACTCGAGATACCTCACGCAGTTCGTCGAACTCGACGAGGAGGCGGAGACGCCGGCACACAAATACGAGGACGGACAGGAGTACGTACCATCGAAAAAACCGGTGTTATTGGGCCACCACTACTCGAGCATCGCGGGTGGTGCGCCCATCGTCGGCCCGATCACGGCCGGCGCGATCTGGGGCTGGGTTCCTGCGTTGCTGTGGATCGCCATCGGGAACCCGCTGATGGGGGCGGTTCATGACTTCGTCTCACTGTCAGGCAGTCTCCGCCACGAGGGGAAGTCGGTCGGCTACATCATCGGCGAGTACGTCGGCGAGAGCGGGAAGAACATGCTGCTGTGGTTCGCGTTCCTGACGATCATCCTCGTCGTCGCGGTGTTCGCGCTGGTCGTTGGGATCGTCTTCAACGCGTATCCGGAGGTGGTAACGGCATCGTTCATCTACATCCTGCTGGCGCTGGCGTTTGGGGTGTACCTGTACCAGTTCAACGGCCCGTTCATCCCCGGGACGGTCGTCTTCGTCGCGGGCGTGTTCGCGGCCGTCTGGGTTGGGATCCAGTTTCCGATTGCGCTCTTCCAGCCGACTGCCGAGCGCACCGCGGATCTCTCTGTGATCGTCCTCTTGGGCGGCGAGGGATCGTGGGTGCCCGGCGCGGGTGCACTCGGAGCGAACACCGCAGCCTGGATTCCACTCGTGATGGTCTATGCCGCGATCGCGAGTGCACTTCCGGTCTGGGTGTTGCTACAGCCGCGAGACTACCTGTCGTCGTTCCTGCTGTATGCAGGCGTCGGCGGGGCAATCGTGGCGATCGTCGTCGGAACGTTCCTCGGCACGTCGGCCGAACCGCTCGTCATCGACAGCTCCATCGGCGCGTTCGAAGGCTTCTGGGGCGTCGATGCGGCCGGCTACGCGCCGCTGTTCCCGCTGCTGTTCATCACGATTGCCTGCGGGACGATCAGCGGATTCCACTCGCTGGTCTCCTCGGGGACGACCGCCAAACAACTCGACAACGAGACTGACGCCCGCCTGATCGGCTACGGCGGGATGCTCGGCGAAGGGCTGCTCGCCGCGGTCGCCCTTTCGACGCTCGCAGTGTGGGGCTTCGCCGATCCGGCCGGCGGGATTGGCGCCGCGCTGCCGAACTTCGCGTCCGGCGGCGGCCTCATCCTCACGAGCCTCGGCGTCCCCGAGACGGTCGGGGCCGTCTTCATGGCGCTCGTGCTCTGTAGCTTCCTACTGACCTCGACCGACACGGCCGTTCGTCTCGGTCGGTACATGATGGAGGAGATCGTCGGCACGCCTGCGGGACGGACCGATACGGGACTGAACGCCGACCCAGCCTCGATCGCGCGCGGTCGGTACACGAACCCGCTCGTGCAGATCATCCCGGCGTACCTGCTCGTCGTCTCCGGCCAGTGGGTCGTCCTCTGGCAGCTGTTCGGCGGCGCGAATCAGCTGCTCGCGGCGCTGGCGTTGCTGACCGCGACCGTCTGGCTCGCCAACTGGGACGACAACAAACAGCTCGTCTCGACCGGCGTCCCGATGGCGATCATGGTCACGATCACCGTCCTCGGGCTGCTAATCTTGGTGTTCTACGAGAACCTCTACCTGAACCTGCTGCAGGGCGGGGCGGGATCGATCGAGGGGCAACTCTCGGCCGGCGTACAGATGATCCTCGGACTCGTCCTCATCGGCCTGGCGCTCGCGCTCGTCAGGCTCGGCTATCGGAACATCAGCCGCGTCCGCCGTGAACCCGGAGCACCCGCTGCCGAACCGAGCGACGACTAACGCGCTGCGTCTCCGGTTTTTATCGACCGAAGCGAAGTCTCGAGAGAGAGAATCGACTACTGCCAGAATCGCTTCGCGATCCGCGAAAAGAAGCCCTCATCGGGCGTCGTCACGTCGTCCCAGAGGGTAAACGCCTCCGCGGCGTCAGCGGCCTCGCTGGCGACGTGGTCTTCGGCGTCGGGAACGACGACGACCAGATTCACCTCGTAGTGGCCGTGGTAGCCGAACTTCAGGAGCGTCCGATCGCGGAAGCCGGAGACGAACTCGCGGACCTCGTCCGATAGCTCGTCCGCCACGAGGACGAACGTGAAGTCCGTCCCGAAATGTTCCTCGTCGGGAACGACGCGTTCGTCCGCGAGGTCGTGACCCAGGTCGACGAGACGCTCGAGTTCCGCCACGGTGGGCCGCGTCTCGCGCCGGGCGAACAGGTACTCCTCGGCCTCGTGGTCGGCGTAGGAAAGCGCCGGATGGAAGAACTGCTTCTGGCTCCGCACGCGCATCTCACCGTAGAGGTCCCAGCGCTCGCCGCCGGTTCGGTGGTCCTTCTCGAGGTCGTAGTTGTACATCAGCCGGTCGGAGACCCGATCGAGATACTCGTCGTCCCAGTCGGGGACGGCCTCGCGGATCTCTGCCGGTAAGTCCGCCGGTGCTGCGCGCTCGCTCATGACGTGGTGACGGCCGGTACCGGTCGTTCGCGCCCCCACGCCGGTTCGGGTTCGTTCGGTTCCATGGCTCGTTTTCGCATACCACCGGTTACCGTCGGGCTATCAAATAAGCGTCGGTGGCATCGGTATCGCGCGAAACAAGGCGGGCGACAGTTTTTACTCGTCGGGACCGAACTAGCGTGCAAGAAGCTACCATGGGTGGCAAACAGACCGAATCCTGCGGCCGATGCTCGATGTCGACGGTCGTCGATGTCGCCTCGTCCGGCGACGAGGACGACGAGAAGCGGCGAGATCCGTTCGCCGAGAGCGCGATCGAGATCGACGACGAGACGCTCCGACGCGTTTCGCCGGCCGCCTGGGCCGGCCGCGTGACCGACCGGATCGACGACATCGGTCGCCGCCTTATCTACGGCCGATAGCCCAGCGGGAACGTTCTTACGAGCGGTCACGACATCGTCACGAGATACGTCATCGCGAACAGCACGATCGCCGCCGTGGCGACGTTGACGAGACCGAACTCGAGGAAATCCAGAAACGCCAGCCCCCAGACGATCGTCCACGCGAACAGCGTCGACAGGACGGCGTTCATCGCGAGCAGCACGCGCGGGTCGCCCCGCGAGGACGAGACGCCCGCCTCGAACCCCTCCCGTTCCGAGTCACCGTTGCTCATACAGGGAGACGACGACAGCACCACTTAACTGTTCGCTGGCGGATCGCACGCCCGTTCGGTGAACCGGTCGAAAGCGTCGGGCCGACGGCTCCGGGCGGCGGTATAGCTCTTTGTCTCTCGAGGGAGTACGTCTCCTATGCCCCTTCGAAATCGCGCTGGCGTCCCCGTCGATCCGGTCCCGTTCGTCGTGGTCGTCGGGCTCGCCTTTATGATCCTGCTGTCGTTCGGCCCGCTGTACGGCCAGGCGCTCGGGGTATCGCTCGAGACGGGAATCACGGCCTCCGCCGCGTTGTTCGTTCTCGCGGCTGCGGCAGCCTTCTACCGACAGGTGTGGAACGCGGATCCGGACGCGCTCGTCCCGTCGGCGCTGCGCGCGCAGCGGCTGTTCTACCTCATCCCAATTCTGACGGCGCTCATCGTCGCGCTCGCCGTCCCCCTGCTCGTCGGTTGAGTTCGTCGGACTCGGCTTCGCGCGGCGAGGTCGGACGCGGGCCGGAGGGGGCGTGTCACAGTGGCCCATGAATTATGGGCGCGGCCGACGTACGGCCCCTATGGGACTCATCGACTCGATGAAAGCGGCGCTCACCTCGCCCGCACCACAGAGTCGTCCCGACGACGGCTCGAAGGGTGCCTATTGGTGTGACGACTGCGACGTTCGAATCAGGGACGTCGACCTCGAGGGGGAGCCGGTCTGTCCGGACTGCGGCGCGGAGATGCGCTTCGAGCGCGCGACCGGTCGCGACTGCGCGTGTTGAGACTGCGAACGCGGTTCAGGGCTCGCGGACGACCGCTTCCTCGCCTTGCTCGTCGGGAAAGCGGGTTTCGAGAGCGGCGTCTTTCCACTCCTCGTCGGTGACCAGCGCGTCCTCAAGCCCCGCCCGGAGGGCCGCCTCGTCGTACGCCGTGCCGATGAAGACGAGTTCGGTCCGGCGGTCGCCGTGTTCGTCGTCCCACTCGAGGTTCGGCCGGTTCGACCGGTACATGTCGCGCTCGACTTCGGGGAGGCTCGCGATCCACGGCCCCTGCGCGGTGGCCCTGATCGACGGGCCGGCCTGTGCGATCGTCATCCGCATCTCGTTGCCGGCGAGCCAGGCGGTGCCCTTCGAGCGGACGATCTCGCTTGGAAGTTCCTCGAGAAACGCGGCGAATCGCTTGGGGTGGAACGGTCGGCGGCAGCGGAAGACGAACGACGAGACGCCGTAGACCTCGTCGGGATGGTGGTGGCCGTGGTGGCCCTCGCCTTCGACGTGGTCGTGCGCGTCGTCGCCACGTCCGTGCGCGTGCCCATCGTCGGCGTGTCCGCTGTCGTCTTCGGCCGACTCGAGCGCTCGCTTCCAGCCCGGCAGATCGTTCACCCGCTTCGGATCGAACAGCCCCGCGCCGAGCAGTCGGTCGGAATCGACCGCCGAGAACTCCGTGCGAATCGTCTCGGCATCGGGCTGGAGCGCGCTGACGAGCTCCTCGGCCTCCTCGAGTTCCGCATCGGAACAGAGATCGGCCTTGTTGAGCAAGACGAGGTTCGAGACCTCGACCTGTTCGACGAGCAGGTCCGAGAGCGGCCGATCGCCCTCGTCGCCGCGGCGCTCAGGGACTCCCTCGCCGCCGAAGGCCTCGAGGAACGCGGGCGTATCGAGCACGGTCACAAGCGTATCCACGTCGTACAGCGCCGCGACGCGGGATTCGGTGGTGAACAGCCGTGCGACGGGCGCGGGCTCGGAGATACCCGACGACTCGACGATCAGGTGGTCGAACGACCGGTCGCGGGCCAGCCTGACCACGGCGGTCTCGAGGTCGTCCTGAAGCTCACAGCAGATACAGCCGTTCGAGAGCTCCGCGACGCCGTCGTCGAGTTCGAGCTCCGAGCCTTCGGCGACGAGTTCGGCGTCGACGTTGACCTCGCCCATGTCGTTGACCAGCACCGCAAGCGTCCGGTCGCCGGCGGTCGACAGCAGGTGGTTGAGCAGCGTCGTCTTCCCGGCGCCCAGACTCCCGGAGAGGATCGTCACCGGAATCGCCTCGTCCGTTCCCGTGTCCATGCTCGCACGGTGGGGCCGAAGCGACTTGAAATCGATCATGAGAGTTTTTAGCATTCGGCCCCGAGAGACGGGCATGGAGCTGGCAGACCGGATCGAAACGTTTCGCGAGACGCTCGAGGAGTGGCTGCGAGGGCTCTACCACGGGATGATCTCGCACCCGGCCTACGAGAAGATCGAGAAGGAAGCCGAAGACACCGAGGACGCGTTTATCCTCGCGTGTTTCCCGGACGCCTTCGGCATTCCGTCGCCGGTCTCGTACTACACCTCGGAGCTACTGCCCTACCTCGAGGACGAGTTCGAGTCGTGGGAGCGACGGCTGTGGGACCGGGACTCGTACATCGAACGCAAGGGACAGCAGTACCACTTCTGATGGAACCGTTCGTCTTCTTCGGCGGCAAAGGCGGCGTCGGCAAGACGACCGTCTCGTGTGCCTACGCGCTGCGCTGTGCGCGCGACGGCAATCGAACGCTCGTCGTCTCGACTGACCCGGCCCACTCCGTCACCGACGTGTTCGATCAGCCGTTCGACGACTCGCCGCAGTCCGTCGAGGGCATCGACGGACTCGACGCCATGCAGATCGACCCCGAAGACGAGGTGACGCGTCACTTAGACGAGATCCGCCAAGACCTCTCGGAGCAGGTGTCCGCGTCGATGGTCAACGAGATCAACCGCCAACTCGAGATGGCCCACGGGACGCCGGGGGCCTACGAGTCGGCGCTGTTCGACCGGTTCGTCGACGTGATGCGCAACGCGGAGGCCTACGACCGGGTCGTCTTCGACACCTCGCCGACGGGCAGCACGCTCCGCTTGCTCGGCCTGCCGGACCTGCTCGAGGGGTGGATCGACCGGCTGATGCACAAGCGCCGGACGAGCATCGACCTCTTCGAGAAGGCCGCGGTCGGCAACAACGAGCCCCGGCGCGTGATGGAGGGCGACCCCGTGCTCGCGCGACTGCAGGAGCGAAGGGGGTTCTTCGAGTTCGCGGGCTCGGCGCTGCACGACGACGCCGCCTTCTTCCTCGTCATGAACCCCGACGAACTCTCGCTCAACGAGACCCGGCGCGCGATCGACGGTCTGCAAGAGCAGGACCTGTCGGTCCGCGGGCTCGTCGCAAACAAGCTCACGCCGTCGCCCGATTCCGACGAGAACGGCCGCGGCGCGCGCTACCTCCGCGAGCGCGTCGAGACCGAAACGGAGCGCCTCGAGACGATCCGCGCCGAGTTCCGACCGCCGTTGGTCGCCGAGATCGGCTGGCGAAGCTCGGAGGTCAAAGGCGACCTGCTCGACGACGTGGCGGCCGAACTCGACATCGAGACGGCCACCGAACCGCCGACGCACGTGTAGCTCGAGTCGGCCGCTTGTTCCTCGAGCCCCGTCTTTGCGCCGACCCGACGGTCCTGCCACGTCTCCGCATACCACCCTGAGAGCGGAACAAAACCCGTTTAGCTCGGCCGTCCGAGGGATGGACAATGAGTACGAGTTACCGGATCGGACTCGTCGGCAAACCGTCCGTCGGCAAGTCCTCCTTTTTCAACGCGGCGACGATGAACGACGTGCCCGAAGGGGCCTATCCGTTCACGACCATCGACCCCAGCGTGGGCGAGGCCTACGTCCGCGTCGACTGCGCCGCCCCGGAGTTCGACGAAGAGTGTACGCCCAACGTCGGCTTCTGCGAGCACGGCACGCGATTCGTCCCGACGAAGCTCGTCGACGTGGCCGGCCTGATCCCCGGCGCACACGAGGGCAACGGGCTCGGCAATCAGTTCCTCTCGGACTTAAACGAGACCGACGTGCTCGTCCACGTCGTCGACTTCTCCGGGACGACCGACGCCGAGGGCGAGCCCACCGAGGGCCACGACCCGCGCGAGGACATCGCCTTCCTCGAGGAGGAACTCGACCAGTGGTATCTGGGCATCTTACAGAAGGGGATCGAACGCTACGAGACGGGCTACACGACCGATGACGACGCCATCGAGGAGGAACTCGCCGAGCAGATGAGCGCGTTCAAGACCAACGAAGACGAGATCAAGCGCCTGATCCGGCGCGTCGATATCGGCTTCGACCCCGACGAGTGGGACGACGAGGACGAACTCGAACTCGCCCGCGAGATCCGCAAGGAGACCAAGCCGATGGTGATCGCGGCAAACAAGATGGACACGCCCGAGGCGCAGGAACACTACGAGGAGATCACGAGCGATCCCGACTACGATCACCTGACGATCGTCCCCTGTAGCGCCCACGCCGAGAAGGCCCTGAAATCGGCCGAGAAGGCCGGCGTCGTCGACTACCGCCCCGGTGATACGGACTTCGATATCACGGGCGATATCTCCGGCGAGCAAGAGCAGGGGCTCGAGCAGATCCGCGACTTTCTGACGGTGTACGGCGCGACGGGCGTGCAGGCAGCCCTCGAGACGGCGCTGTTCGACGTGCTCGGCGTGACGCCGGTGTTTCCCGGCGGCGCGAACGGCCTGGGGAACGAACGCGGCGAGGTGCTGCCGGACTGTTACCTGATCCCGCCGAACTCGACCGCGGAGGACTTCGCATACAGCCTCCACTCCGACATCGGCGACGGCTTCTTACACGCCATCGACTGTCGGACGAACCGCCAACTCGGCAAGGACTACGAGGTCGAATCGCGGGACGTGATCGAGGTCATCACGACGAACTGAGCCGTCGACCCGGAACGGCCGCCGGCCGGCCCGTCTCTCACTCCTGATACGCGTAGCCGATGTAGTGGTTCCCTTCGTAGATCAGATTGACCCCCTCTGGCTCCGAGACGTCGATGGGAACGGTGTCGCCGTTCTCGAAGTCGCCGTCGATCTCGTCCGCAAGGTCGATCTCGACGTTGTCTCCTTCGGTCCAGACGCGCACTCGGAGCTTCGAGGCGGGCACCGAATCGCCGCCGGCGTGTTCGATCCCGCCGTCGTCGGTGAACTCGAGGTCGACCGTCGGTTGCGGATGCACTCTGCCCACGCGGACGTCGTCCTCGCCCCAGACGACCTCGACGTCGGCACCGACCGGAACGGAGTCGACTTCGATCGTCGCGCCCGAAGCGACGGTGTCGGCCTCGTCCGCCCACTGCGTGTCAGCGGGCTCGCCGCCGATCAGGAGTTCGTACGCTGACGCGGGCCGTTCGGTGTCACCCTCGAGTTCGAGTGTCGCCGAGAGCGATTTACTCTCGTACTCGTACTCGTACTCGACGGTGCCTGGCGGCCGAGCTCGGTGGCTCGAGAGGCTCTCTCGGTAGCCCGGCTCCTCCCAGCAGACGTAGACCACCTGCCCCGGTTCGATGCCCTCGAGCGTCGCGTCGTCGCCGGACTCCATCGTGGTTCCCGTCCAGGGCTGGGCCGTTCTCGTCGGCTCGGGCTCGTCCTCGCGGAAGCCGTAGCTGGGCCGCTCCTCGTAGACCGCGAGCGACACCTCGTCGCCGTCGAGGGGGAAGGTATCGGCGTACTCGATGTCGAGTCGCTTCGCGTCGGGATCGTACGCGAAGTCGAATCGGAAGTAGTTGAGGAGCGTCGTCGTACTCGAACTCGAGCCGTATTCGTGATCGTGGGTGAGCGTCACCGAGAGGTTCGGTTCGACATCGTCGGTCTCGATCAGGATCGTATCGCCCTCCGCGAGGGTTCCGTGGCCGTTGGTCCAGATATCGCGGTCGTACTCCTCGTCGTCGACTTCCAACGTGAGGTCCTCGATCGGGGTCGGATCGCCGTAGCCGACCTCGAGTTCGAGGTACTCGTCCTCGAGGTCGATATCGCGCTCGGCTCGGAGCGAACTGGGGCTGTCGTGTTCCTGTGCGGCCCGTTCTGCCGCGAGGTCGCGTTTCACAGAGACGGTGACGAGGCTGCCGTCGATCTCGGCCGTCGGCTCGTCAGTCGTCGCCGTATACGCGAACTCCCCTTCGAGACGCTCGGCGAGTTCGCGGGTCACGTCGTCTTCGTCGGTAAAGGAGATCGCGAAGTCCATCGCCATCGTATCCGGACCGAGGACCGTCAGTGCCCGGACGGTGTATTCGACGGTCGCATCGATTTCCAGTGATTGGGCCACGGACCCGACGTTGATGGCATACCCGTCGGCGTCCTCGTAGACACCGAACGCTTCCTCAAGCAGGGGCTTTGTGTCGAGGAGCCGGTCAACGTCGCCCGCGCCCGCGGCGACAGCGTCCGCAAGCGTGGCCGCGTCCTGTGCAATGATGACGGTGTCGGCCGTGACCGCGGCGACCTGATCGCCGGCCTCGTAGCGGTCGTACGTGATGCCGCCATCGGTTTCGCGGGACTCGCCGTCGCCCTCGAGGTCGATATCGCCGGCCAGAACCGTGATGGGCCGGGTGAAATCGCCGTTCATCGAGTAGACGACAGCCTGTTTGGCGACATCATCGTCGTCGATTCGAAATCGGCCGGTAGTCGCGGTCGGCTCGTAGGGCTCGTTCGCCTCGCGCCGTCGCTCAAGGTCCACCACCGACAGCGTCATCGGCTCCGTCGCGACCGAGGCCGGGAGGTGATCGAGGAGGGCGTCGAAACTTGGCGCGTCAGCGGAATCACGTTCGGTGACTGCGTCTGCGTCCGCGTTCGCCCAACTGGCAGTGATGCCTGCCAGTCCGAGCGCCATCGTCGTGCCAATACCACCGAGGAGGGTTCGGCGGGGATACTGCGGCATACGAGGCGGAGTTGTTGTCGAAAAAACAAGTATGTTTTCATTACTTTATGGGTAGTGAACAGGAGTCATAGTGCACCGGTGTAGTACGGCTCGTCTGGCACGCGACCGAACACGCGGCGACGATTTCGTCGAGACGAATCGCCCGGGGTAGTGCACCCGCGCCGCTTGCGTGCAAGCGGTTGCCGCGATAAGGCGACAGGTACACGTCCCGGGCCCCCTTTGTCCCGGTAATGAGTATGGGGCAGGCTGCTGCGTATCGGCCGACGAAACCCGAGGTCGCGGTGTTCGTCTCCGGCGTCACCAGCATGGGACTGGAGATCCTCGCAGGGCGGATCATCGCACCCCAGTTCGGGAGCAGTATCTACACCTGGGGGAGCATCATCACCGTCTTCCTCGCCGCGCTGAGTCTGGGCTACTGGCAGGGCGGCAAGCACGCCGAGACGGCGTCGAACCGACGCATGAGCTGGCTCATGCTGGGGACCGCGGGGTACGTCGCCATCGTCGTCTACGGCAGCGACCAACTGCTACTCTCGGCGTCGATGCTGCCGTTGCCAACGCGCTACGCCTCGCTGCCGGCCGTGCTCGTCCTCTTCGGACCGCCGACGTACCTGCTCGGTTTCATCAGCCCCTACGCGGCCGAGCTCTCCCAGAAGGAGGGGATCGGCGAGGCGTCGGGCCACGTCTACGCGCTCGGTACCATCGGCAGCATCGTCGGCGCGGGCGCGACGACGTACGTCCTCATTCCCGCGCTCGGCATCGACATGATCGGCTTCCTGTTCGGGCTCATCCTCGTGGGAACCGCGTTCGGGCTCACGCTCCCCACTCTCTCGCCGGAGCCGGCGTCGGCCAGCGTCGCCGTCGCCGTATTGCTCGTCGTCGCGGCCGGCATCGGTCCGGTCGCGTTCGACCACCGCGGCGACGTGGTCTACCAGACCCAGACGGCCTATCAGGAACTCGAGGTCGTCGACAACGACGGCGTGCGGACGCTGTATCTCGACGGGGCCCGCCACAGCGCGATGGACCTCGACGATCCCGATCGGCACGTCTTCGAGTACACGCGGTACTTCCACATCCCGATGCTGATGGTCGACGATCCGGGGGAAGTCGAGGACGTGCTGTTCATCGGCGGGGGCGGGTATACCGGCCCCAAAGACTTCGAGCGCTCCTACGGCGTCGACGTCGATGTCGTCGAACTCGACCCCAAGGTGACCCGGACCGCCAAGGAGTACTTCCGCCTCGAGGAGAGCGAGAACCTGACCGCACACACCGAAGACGGGCGGGTGTTCCTCCAGAACACCGAGAAGAAATACGATCTGATCGTCCTCGACGCCTACCAGAAGGACCAGGTTCCGATCCACCTGACCCAGCTCGGCTTCATGGAACTCGCCGAGGACCACTTAGACGAGGACGGCGTCTTCATGGCGAACGTCATCGCCGCGCCCAGCGGCAGCGGCTCGGCGTTCTACCGAGCGCAGTACAAGACGATCGACGAGGCGTTCGCATCGACGTACAGCTTCCGTACCTCGAGTTGGAGCTCGGTCCAGAACATCGAAGTCGTCGCGACGAAGGCGGATACCGACTTCACCGAAGCCGAACTCGCGACGCGAAACGAAAACCGGGACCTCGCGATCGACCTACGCGGCGAGATCGACGGCTACATGCACGCGCCCGCCACCGAAGACGTGCCGATGCTAACCGAAGACCACGCGCCCGTCGGCGAACTCCAGTCGTCGACGATCGGCCAGGAGTACGTCATCGAGCAGACCGACGGCGAGCGCCGGACCGAACCCGCGTCGTCGCTCGCGGCCGGGCCGCAGCCGGCGACGCTCGCGCGGCCCGCGCCGACGCTCGAGCCGGCGGTGTCGATGGGATCCCAGCCAGCGCCGGCGTAGCCCCTCACTCGATCTCGATCGTCACTCCGACAGCGCGTCGGACTCGAGCGGCGTCGCCGTCCGCCAGTAGTGGTCGAGCGCGTCCGCGGCCCACGCGCGCACGGCGTCGTCGTCGGTGTCGACGGAGGCCCGCAGGATGCCTGTCTCGTCACGCAAGAGCAGATAGACGAGGTCGTCGACGAGCATCACCGCGATCGGCACGCCCTCCTCGCGGACCCTGATCTCGGCACCCTCGGCCGCGAGCAGCGCCTCGAGTTGCCCTCGGAGCGCCGCATCGTCGGCCAGCGCGTCGATCGCGCTGCGGCCGAACACGCCCCGAAACCGCTGCTCGCCGTCGGTCACGCGCTCGCGGACGACGCTTAGGGTCTGTTCGTTGAACGTGTGAGAGAACGTCCGGACATCCGCGCCGTCCTCGAGCACGTCGAGCAGCCGTCCCAGCGGCGCGTTCGGCCGGGTCGCGCTCGGGACGGTGATCGTCGCATCCGCGAGCCGCCGGAGGTCGACGTCCATCGCGTGGGTCGGCAGGTAGTCCACGATATCGCGTAGCTTACCCTCGGTCTCGAGGATCTCCTGTAGATCGGTAAAGCCCTCCGCGACGAGCCGCCCGGTCGCCGTCGCGACGTAGCCGCCGCCGTCGCGTCTGATCCACGATCGGTCCTCGAAGTCCCCGAGGATGCGCCCCAGCGTCGCCTGTGAGGCCCCGGTCTCGGCCGCGAGTTCGGTTCGCGTCCGCCGTCCCGCCGAGAGCAACCTGAGCACGTCGACGCGGTTCGCCGAGAGCGCGAGGAACTCGATCTCCTCGAGTGCCGACTCCATACCGTCTCCTCGTCCCCCCGCGGTAAACCGCTTTCGCGGCGTGAAATGATTGCACGACGTGTGAGGGTGTCGGGGCGGCCCATTGTTTCTCGATCCGCGGCATTTTCTTACCATGAAATAGTTTCTGAACGAAACTATAACCCCGGTGCTCGTACGGAGTAGTATGATGATTCCCGTTCTCAGTGTGCCCTCCGTTCCGAGGGCGCAGACGGTACGGACGGAGGTGACGGCGTAAATGGTCTCCCGCCGCACCCTCGCGTTCTTCGCGCTCTCGAGTCTGTTCTTCGGCGGGACGTTCGTCGCCGCGAAGGCCGGCCTCGCCTACTTCCCGCCGCTGCTGTTCGTCGCGCTCCGGTTCGACGTCGCCGCCGTCGTCATGCTGGCCTACGTCGGCTGGACCTCCTCGCGGGCGGAACTGCTCCCGCGGACGCGCGACGACGCCGTCGGCATCCTCGCGACCGGCGTCCTCTCCATCGGCCTGGCGAACGCACTGCTGTTCGTCGGTCAAGGGTACGTCTCGAGCGCCGTCTCCTCGATCGTCTTCAGCCTCAGTCCCGTTCTGACCCCCGTCTTCGCCGCGGTGTTGCTCGCCGACGAGCGCCTCTCCGCCCGCGGGGCGGCCGGCATGGGGCTGGGCCTGCTCGGCGTCAGCCTCGTGGTCAGTCCCGATCCCGCGAACCTGCTGGGCGGGGCCGGCGGCAAGGGGATCCTGTTCGCCGGCGCGGTCAGCGCCGCGCTCGGGGCCGTCCTCATCCGGCGGGCCGACAGCGACCTCTCGAGTACGGTCCGCGTCGCCTGGGGGCTGCCCTTCGCCGCGGCGCTGTGTCACTTCCTGGCCTGGTCCGGCGGCGAGTCGGCGGCGGCGATCGAGTGGACCCCGGAAGCGCTCCTCGCGCTTGGCTACGTCAGCCTCTTCGCGGGCGTGCTCGCCTACATCGCCTACTTCGGTCTCATCGACGAGACCGGCGCGATCCGCGCGAACCTGATCTTCTACGTCGTCCCCGTCGTCTCGACGCTCGGCGGCTGGGCGCTGCTCGGCGAGACCGTCGACGCCCTTGCGGTCGCCGGTTTCCTGACGATCTTCGCCGGCTTCGTCGTGCTGGGCAGCGCGTCGATCGATTTCGGTTCGCTGCTCCCGAGCGTTCTCACCGACGCGCCGCGAACCGACGACGAGTCGACGGTCAGAGAGGAACCGCGTGGCTACCGCTCCGATTAGAAAAGCGAGAGTTCGCCGGTCACGCTATCCACACGGTCGTCCGCGGCCGGCCCGACCGCCAGCGCGGTGACGGTACCGGGCTCGAGTTGCGTGTGACCGGCGTCGCGGACGATGGCGGTGGGAATCCCCGCTTGTTCGGCGATCTCAGAGAGTTCGTGTAGCTGGCGCTCGCTTTTTCCTTTCAGGACGACCTTCTTCTGGCCGCCCTGCTTCCACTGCGATTGCAACTGGCTATCGGCCTTCTCGTAGGCCGACAGCGACGCGTGGGCGACCTGCGCGGCGAGCTTTCCCTGTCCCATGCCGATGTCCGTGCGGGCGACGATGGCCTGTTTCATGGCCGACTCGAGGAGGGGTAGCCCTTTAGCGGTGACTATACCGTCGGCGACGCCCGGTCGCCGATCGAACGCGGTGGTGGCCGCTCAGTAGACGAGTTCGTTCTCGAGGCCGAGTTCCCGTTCCGTCCGTCTCGCCTCCGGGCCCGTCTCGACGAGCGTTGGTTCGTCGACCGCGTCCGAGAACCGATCGGGGTCGGGCTCGACGCGCTCGAGGAACACCGAGAACGTCGATCCCCGACGGCCGCCGGCCGAGACGACCCCGCCGTACTTGCGCTCTTCGAACGGCGTCTCGTCGGGGTCGGGGAACTCCTCGCGGATGATCTGGGCCGTCTCCCGGAGATACGTCGCGGCCTGCTGTTGGGAGTAGAGGCTCTCCTCGTAGTACTGCTCGACGTGCTCGTCGCTCAACTCCGCCGAGGAGTGTGCCGGGGACTCGTAGCGGATCGATTTCGGCGTTGCGTAGCTGCTCGCGAACCGGATGTTCATCGTAAAGCAGTCGGGATAGCGGAGGATGAGCGGGGAGAACAGCATATCCGTTATCGTGGTCCGCTGTTGGATCCGCCACGCGCCCTCGAAGTAGTACGCCGCGAGCGCGCCGATCCGGTCGTCTCGCTCGCCGCGGTTGTACGCCATCGCGACCTCCCGGTAATCGTCGCCGGCGATCCGTCGGAGTCGTCGCTTGAAGCTCTCGGCGATCCGATCGCGTTCCGCTTCGTAGGCGTTCAGCACCGGTACGTCGGGATCCGCGAGCAGGTCTGCCTTCCGCTCTCGAGCGTCCGCTACGGTCAGCATGTTCTCGTGGAAGACTCGCTCGGCTTCCCGATCGGGGAGCGGCACTCGGACCGCTCGCTGGTGCAGAACACTGGTCGCTCCGGTAAATCGGTCCTGCATCCCGTCCATGCGGCGCTCTTTGCGATAGAGCGTAATAACCGATTAGGCCGTCTGAGAGAGAATATCAAGCCGTCCACGTGTTCGGACGGGCACAACCGGACCGATCGCCGGCGCGGCGCTGCCACGACGTCCAGCGGCCGGCGGCCGAACGATTGCCCGACCGAGCGCGGACCGACGGAATTAGGACCCCATGTTCGCTCCTACTGGATATGATCCTCTCCGACGCGGACATCCTGAAGCGCCTCGAGGAGGGCGACCTCGTCGTCGAACCGCTCGACGATCCGGACCTGCAGATCCAGCCCGCCAGTATCGACCTCCGGCTCGGACGGGAGTTCCTCGAGTTCCAGCGGACGAACATCCCCTGCATCCACCCCGACTCGGAACGGGAGGTCGGCGAGTACGTCACCGAGACGATCGTCGACGAGGGCGACGACTTTATCCTCCATCCCGGCGACTTCGTGCTGGGAACGACCCACGAACGCGTCGAGATTCCCGCGGACCTGATCGCCCACGTCGAGGGCCGGTCCTCCCTGGGTCGGCTCGCCATCGTCGTCCACGCGACGGCCGGCCTCTGTGACCCCGGCTACCGCGGCCAGATCACCCTCGAACTCTCCAACCTCGGCAGCGCACCCGTCGCGCTCACGCCCGGCATGCGAATCTCCCAGCTCACCTTCACGGAGCTCAAAACGGAAGCCGAACGCCCCTACGGCAGCGAACGCGGCTCGAAGTACCAAGACCAGGACGGCCCGCAGGCTTCGCGCATCCAGAGCGACGACGAGTTCGGCGGCGACCAACTCGAGCGCGACGACTGACCCGCGATTCGCGTTTCGAGCGGGCCGGCGTGGCCCGATCACCGTCGGCTGCCGGCAGGGGATTCACCCTCGAGTCGGTTCTAGACCGGTATAGACGCCACACCTGACACGCATGTCCCGCGCGAACTACGAACTCCACGAGCGACTCGACCGGCTCTCGGCCGCATCGGCGGACCGCGACGTACTCGTCACGCTGGCCGTCCCGCCCGACCAGTCGATCGGCGAGGCGCGCCGGCCCGTCGAGACCGACTACGCCGAAGCGACGCAGCGCGACGACCGACCGGTTCCCAAACCGCTCGAGGAAGCCCTCGACGACGTTCGGAGCCGACTGAACGAGTACGAAGAGGTCCCCGAGGACGGGCTCGTCCTCTACGCCGGCGTCGTCGACGGCGACCTCGTCACCGCCACCTTCGACGACCTGCCCGTCACCATCGACGAGGGGACCTACGACCACGGCAACGAGTTCGACCTCGAGCCCCTCGAGAACGTGACCGGCCCCGACGCGACCTACGGGCTGCTGGTCGTCGAGCGCGGTGGGGCCGCGCTGGGCCGGCTGCGCGGCGACGGCGTCGAGCCCATCGAGACGTTCGACAGCGACGTGCCCGGCAAGTCGAGCGCGGGCGGGCAATCGGCCGAGCGCTTCGAGCGCGACCGCGAACGCCAGAAGCGCGACTTTTTCGACGCGGTCGCCGAGCGCGCCCGCCTCGAGTTCGTCGAGGGCGAGCCTGTCGACGGCGTGTTGCTCGGGGGTACCACCGGCACCATCGAGGAGTTCCGCGACGAAGCCGACCTCGATCACCGCCTCGCCGAGGACCTGCTCGGCGAGTTCGCCGTCGAGTACGCCACCGAACAGGGCCTTCGTCAACTGGCCGAGCGCGGCCAAGACGCCATCGACGAGCGCGACCGAAGCGACGCGCGCGAGACGCTCGAGACGTTCTTCGAGGGGCTGCGAGACGACGAGGTACCCGTCGCCTACGGCCGCGAGGAAGTCGACGACGCCCTCGCGTACGACGCGGTCGAGACGCTGTTGCTCTCGACGGCGCTCGAGGGAGCGCAGCTACAGGAGTTCGGCGACCGGACGCTCGAACAGGGCGGTGAGACGGTCGTCGTTCCGGCGGACTTCCCCGACGGCGAGCGGTTCCGCGAGGCGTTCGACGGGCTCGGTGCCCTGCTGCGGTTTCCGGTCGACTGACGGCCACACCGGGCGCTCGATCCCCGTGACGATCGACCGGCCTTTGCAGGCACTACCGGCTTGCCTCGAGCCGGGATAGCCGAACGCATGTGTGCCACATTTTCGGACGACGACGTCGACAAACCCGTCGAAAACGGTACCGGCGAGAAGGTCGGCGTCATCGCCGCGGTCGAGGGCGACATCGCGCACGTCAGACCCGATCCGTCGACCGTGGGCTCGATCAAGTCGTCGCTCGGCTGGGACGGCGTCGCCGAGCAACGCGTCACGCTCGACCGTGCGTCGATTCGGGAGATCAGCGCCGACGCGGTTCGGCTCGAGGGCGAACTCCCCGTCCACGACGTGCCCGGACCCGAGCGCAACGCGTCGTCGGACCGGAATCCAGAGACGGAGCCGGCCGGTGGCATGAGCGGCCTCGACGAGGCCGAGATGGCCGAGGAGATGGCAGCCGAGGATCGGGACCCGACCAACGATCTGGACGCCGTCGACGACCGGGGCCGCGGCGCGGCGATCGATCCGACGGAACTCGTGGATCGGGACACCGGGCTCTCGGCCCGGCCGGACGAGGGCGGCCAGCGGACGGACGCGGCCGTCGATCCCGACGAGGACGCCGAACGAACCGACGCGGCGGTCGACCCGGACGCGGTTCGCGGGACGGACGGCGACACCGACGCCGGGAGCGGCGACCGCGAATAGCCGGCGCCACGTCCCCGCCGACGTTCTCTTCTGGTGCGTTTCCGGGCTGCCTACTAAGACCCCGCTCGTGATACGTCCGACGGCTATGACCCCCAGAAACGAGCAGAGAGGCGGCGAGGGAATCGACGTCGCCGGCCCGTCGGACGCGCAGCCGATCGTCTTCGTCCACGGCGCGATCTTCACGCGGAAGCAGTGGGCCCCCCAGCGACGCGGCCTCTCCGACCGGTTCCGCGTCGTCGCGCCGGACCTCCCCGGCCACGGTGCTCGTGCCGACGAGCCGTTCCGAATGGCCCCGGCGATCGACGTGCTCGAGGAGGCGCTCGAGAGGCACACCGACGGCTCGGCGGTTCTCGTCGGCCTCTCGCTGGGCGGCTACGTGGCGACCGAGTACGCCTACCGCAACCCCGACGCGATCGACGGACTGGTGCTGTCGGGGTGTAGCGCGAATCCGGTGCGGGGACTGGACCGCGGGACGCGTCTGGCCGGCGGGCTCGGACGGCTGCTGACGAAACCCGACCTCGGTTCTCGCGCCGTCGAGAAGTTGGCGACGCGCTGGGTACGAACGCGGGATCTCGCGCCGGCTATCGAGCGCGAGATCGTCGACGCCGGCTTCTACCCGCGGGGGTTCGGCGACGCGGGGCCGGAACTCGCCGGGGAGGATTTCCGGGCGAAACTCTCGACGGTCCCCGCGTCGACGCTCGTCCTCAACGGCGAGGGCGACAGGCTCATGCGCCGAGGCCAGCGGGACCACGCCGCCGCGGCGCGGGACGGCCGCGTCGAGGTGCTCGCGAACACCGGCCACATCTGTAACCTCGACCGATCGGATACGTACACGGATCGGATCCGGCGGTTCGTTCGGCGCTCCGTCCCGACGGAACAACAGGGTCGTCAGGGGTGACAAGAGGGCCGTCAGGAACAACAGGAGCGGTCCTCAGGAGCGTCGTTCGCCGATCGCATCGCGCAGGCGACCGGGGACGTCGAGCAAGGAGATGCCAAAGCCAAACAGGACCATCAGGACGTAGAGTCCGAGCGTCGACGTCCAGACGACGAACATCGCGAGAATCGCCCAGCCGCCCTCGAGGAAGTAGAAGGCCCCGATGGACATCGCGGTGCCGTACAGCAAGACGAGGTACGGGCCCCAGTCGCGGGCGTGGCCGCTGCGGATCCGGCGTCGGACGTAGCGCTTGAGGTCGCCCTCGAGGGACTCCTTCCTGACGGTGCGGTCCTCGACATCGTCCTCGAAGGCGTCGACGCGGTCGCGCAGGCGCTCGATCTCCTCGCGCAGGACTTCCGGATCGTCGGCCCGGTCGTGCGTCCGGGCGCTCGCACGGCTCGTCGCGGCGCGCTCGCTCTCGCGGTCCTCGGCGGCCCCCTCGTCGGCACCCGTGGCGTCGTCGGTCATCGCTTCTGTCGAGACCTGTCGTCCGCCGGGACTTTGTAGCTGCCGATCCACTTCACGGTCGGCGAGCACTGCGTTGAGGACGGCCGCGAAAATGAGGACGATCGCGCCGAGATACAGCCAGACGAGCACGAGGAAGACGGCCCCGAGCGCGCCGTAGACCGTGTAGCCGGTTGCGAGGGTCGTGTAGACGGCGAACGTCCGGCTGAGGACGAACCAGCCGACAGCGGCGACGACCGTTCCGGGGACGGCCTCGCGGACCCCCACGTTCGCGTTCGGAAAGATGACGTACAGCGGCAGGAACGTCACTACCAGTCCGACCACGACGAACAGCTGGCCGACGATCGCCAGTCCTGACCCCGGAACGAACTGGATCACGTACTCGAGGATCCCGACGAAGACGAGGCCGCCGGCGATGACGAGGGAGACGATCGTCGCGTCCCAGATCGTATCGAGCAGCGATTTCGACCCCGCAGTGCCGTATACCTCGGAGAACGCTCGATCGAGACCGCGAAGGACGCGGCTCGAGGCCCAGAGCAGCCCGAGGATGCCGACGACGGTCGCGCTCTGGCGGTTGGTCTGGTCGACGATCGTCTCGGCGAGCAACTCCTGGGCCTGCGTCGTAAGGATGTCCTCGGCCGCGACCGACAGTCGGGTCGCGAGCGCCTCCCCGCCGATCGACGCGGCGATCCCCAGCGCGAGCAAGGCGAGCGGGACGATCGAGATGAAGCCGTAGAACGCGACGCCGGCCGCCAGCAGCGTCAGCTGTTCGTCCTTCGCGAGCCTGACGGCCCGCGTCGTCAGCTCGCGTCCCCGACGATGATCGATCACGGTATCGGCTACGAGACGCGGCACAATATGTAATCGCACGGCACGCCGCCCCAACGGCTCGTTACGGCCGGGCGGCCGCGCGCGGCCGTTCGAGTCGGCACCGATTTCGATTCCGGATCGACCGATAGACGCCGCGTACGGGAACGCTACGTCCGGTACGTCGACCGTTCGTATCGCGTCGGACCGGTCTCGGGGTGGCGACACGATCCTTTCCTCTTTTCTATCAGCGCACGGGAGTGATCCCATGGAGCAGCGACGCTGTCCCGATTGCGGCGTGACGATGGAACCGGTGACCGTCCGCGATGGCGAAGGGATGCGACCGTCGATCGCGACCGGCAAGCGCGAGGGACTACTGGGGAAGATCGGCTTCGAGAGTACGACGAAACTTCGGGGCGTCTGCTGTCCCGAATGCGGGCTCGTCCGGCTCTACGCCGACGTGGAGTAGCGACCACCGGGGCGCGAGCGGTGGCTCAGTCGAGGTTGTCCTCGGTCGCCGCGCGAATCTCGCCCACGCTCGCGTCCGTCTTGAACGTCGTTCCGCCGTAGTGGGCTCTCGAGGCCGCGTAGCCGGCCTCGCGCAGATCGGTCAGGAACTCGTCCATCGCGTTCGCGGGCAGCCCCCAGTTCCGACAGAGCTTGTGCTGGTCGTAGTGGGTCGGCTCGTCGAGTTCGGCCGCGAGCGTCTCGCACAGCTCTCGCGCTTCCGGCGCGGTCCCGAAGGTGTACGGGATTTCGTCCCGGACCGCGCCGACGAACTCGGAATCTCGCACGGGGCCGAGCCAGACCGGCCCGGCGGTGAGCATGCGATTCCCGCCGCAGTGGGGACACGTCTCGAGCGGGTCGGCGATCAGTCCCGGATCCGACTCGCGGTAGAGACAGTCTTCACAGTGGTACAGGTGGCCTAACGCGTCGATCGCGGCATCGGCCGACGTGGCCTTGTGCTCGAGCTCGAGGTAGGTCCGGACGTAGTGGCTGGTCGCGTGGGTCAGGATCGGTTCGACGCCGACGTCGAAGCGGGCAGCGCTGCGGGCGAGGGCCGAAACGAGGATCCGCACGCCCATCTCGGCGTGGTAATCCGTGTTCTGTGGCACGGCGGAGTACGACCGGACGCCGCTGTTGAAGTGTGCACCACACAACGGCGCGGTATCGGTCGCGGTGACGCAGACGAGATCGCGGCAGTTCGCGAACGCGGCGTCGGCGAAGGGCATCGGTGTCCCGTAGGGATCGAGGTCGATCACGTCGAACGGCCGCTCGTGCATGAGCGCCGAGACGTTCCGGTGCTCGACCTGCGCTCGATCGCCACAGTCGTTTCGCTCGAGGTTCTCGCGAGCGAGGGAGACCGCCTCCTCGTCGATATCGCAGCAGGTCACGTCCCAACCGTCGGCGGCGGCCCGCACCCCGCGGACGCCGCTTGCCGTCATCGCGTCCAGATACGATTCCGCGCGGTCCTCGCGCTCGCGGTAGGCCCGCAGCGTCGCGATCGTCAGATCCCGGTTCAGTTCCTGTCGCGGGTTGTAGAAGACCGCCTCCTCGATCCCCTCGGTCTGCTCGCCGGGGACCTCGAGTTCGACCCCGCCCTCGGTGACGCGCATACGTCCGCTGGACGCTCCCCGTCGAAAAGCGTCGTGATCTCGAGGCGGCTCGAGACTCGCTTCGACGCCGACCACTCGGCGCGACAACCAAACCGATTTTACAGTTGGGTGCACAGTTCCGGTCGTGTCGGAGGCTAATCCCGTCGAGCGATGGCAGGCCGCCCTCGAGGAGGCCGGCGAGCTCACGCCCGAGATCGTCGGCGATATCTCGGGGATCCACGGCGACCGCGGGGTCCGCGCCATCGAGGCGGTCGGTGAAAACCGGGTGAAGGCCTACCGCGATTTCACGATCGTCGTCGGCTACGACGACGAGTACATCGTCGAGGACGGCGGCTGTACCTGCAAGGACAGCGAGTACAATCTCGACGCCGACGATCCGACCGAGCGGTGCTGGCACTCGCTGGCCGTCGCCATCGCCCGTCGGGTCGGCCACGTCGACTACCACGACATGTGGTACTCGGACGTGCGTGAACTGCTCTGAGAGCGGTGTGCTGAGTACTTCCTACCGGCCCCTCGACAGCGGTACTCGATACGGGACAGCAACGGCTCACTGCGGACCGATCAACGGCATGCGGTGGCGCGGCGCGCGCTGTCGGTCGACCGAACGAACGTGAGGTCGGCCGACAACCCTGTGCGAGGGATGAGCGAGTGACTGAAAGGAACGAGTGAATCGGCTGGGGAGGGCGTGGCCATACCCTGCCGCCACGATAGCAGGACACGAGGGAGACATAGAAGTTTTCTCCCAGTATCACTTCCACCCACACCCATGATGACTGCAGACACGTCTTTCTATGCAACCCCAGTAGAACAGACCGTTCACCGAGTGAACGCCCGATAGCGGACAACGGAATAACTACCTGACTCGAGACGGCAGAATCGACACTCGAGCGCTCGTGTCGCGACGGCTCTACTCGTCCGCGCAGATCTCGACGAAGTTCCGCAGGATCTGCAGCCCCGTCTCGCCGCTCTTTTCGGGGTGGAACTGCGTGCCGAAGACGTTGCCCGCCTCGTTGGCGACGATCGAGGGGAACTCGCGTTCGTAGTCGGTCGTCGCGACCGTCGCCTCCTCGTCGTCGGGGACCGCGTAGTAGGAGTGGACGAAGTAGGCGTAGTTGCCGTCCACACCGTCGACCAGCGGGTGCTCGCGCTGTACCTCGAGTTCGTTCCAGCCCATGTGGGGCACTTTCTGGCCCTCGGCGAACCGGACGTTGGTTCCCGGAACCAGATCCAGCCCTTCGACGGCGGCGTCGCCGTCGGTCTCGCCCTCCTCGCTCGAGGTCAGCAGCATCTGCATCCCGAGACAGATGCCAAACAGCGGCTGACCGCGGTCGGCGACCGCGAGGAGGTCCTCGCGGAGCGGATCGGCGTTCTCGACGCCCTCGCGAAACGCGCCGACACCGGGCAGGACGACGCCGTCGGCCGTCTCGAACGCCGCGGGGTCGTCGGTGATCTCGACTTCGGCACCTGCCCGCTCCAAGCCGCGGGTGACGCTGCGGAGGTTCCCCAGTCCGTAGTCGACGACGACGACGGAGGCGAGGGACTGCTCCTGTGTTGCGGAGACGCTGCTCATATCGGTACTCGGTGCAGCGCGTTGAAGTGCGTTGCCCTTCGCGCAATCGCGGGCTACTCGAGCGTCGAGCGTTCGCCCGTCGCCTCCGCAGGCCTACGCCCGCCGTCGCCGCTATCGTCGCCGACGTGCCGTCGCCGCCGGTACACGTAGTACGCGATCGCCGGGGTCGAGAGCAGATACGGATATGCTAGCACCGCACCGGCGAGGTGGACGACGCCGAGGACGCCGACGAGCCACGGGTTCGGGTTCCACGCGGGGTGGTCGCGGAGCGCGCGTGCGTCCATGACCAGCGCGACCGCGACGATCGCGGCGAACAGGTACGACAGCCAGCCGGCGAGGACGGTCACGACGAAGGCGGCGATTCCGACGCCGATCGAGCCGCCCTCGCTCGCCGAGACGAAGAGTCGAAGCCCGGCGTACGAACTGAGCATCGAAACCGGTCCGACCGGGAACAGGTACACGCCGTATCGCCACGACGGGTCGGCGGCCGCCGGCGGTTCGGAATCGGGGGCGGACGACATACGTAACCCTGTATCGACAGGCAAGACGTGTATATTCACTGAATTTTGTAGACAGATAAAACGCCGACTCACGCGGTGTTCGTCGATTCCGGCCGCCATCGAACGCGACTGACGACCGCTATCCGGCCGTCAGAAGTCGTCAAAGCGCGTCTGCCCGCCGTCGCTGTCGGCAACGCCCGCGAGATCGGCCGCCCGCTGTAACGCGGCCTCGAACGTCTCCCGCTGGCTGCGGTCGTACAGCGTCGCCGCCGGGTGGACACAGAGCAGCACACGCCGCGGCGCGTCCTCGATGCGGACCTCCTCGAGATCGCCGGCCTCCTTCGTGACTGCGACGGAACGCCCCAGGAGGTGCTCGCTGGGTACCTTGCCCAGCGTGACGATCACCTCGGGGTCGAGCGCGTCGATCTCTCGCTCGAGGTAGCCCCGGCAGTTCCCGAGCTCCTCTTCGGTGGGATCGCGGTTCTCGGGCGGCCGACAGCGGACGCAGTTGGTGATTCGGACGTCCTTGCGCGCGAGTCCGACGTCTCGAAGGCCGTCGTCCAGGACGGAGCCGCTGCGCCCGACGAACGGTTCGCCCTGCTCGTCCTCGTTGGCGCCGGGGCCCTCGCCGACGAACAGCAGGTCGGCGTCCTCGGGGCCGGTGCCGTTGACGATCCGACTGCGGGAGTCGACCAGCGCCGGACAGCGTGTACACTCGGTGACGCAGAGATCCGTCATTTCACCCATAGCCACGGCTCGAACGGCTGGCTACTATGGTTTTCCCTTTGGCTGTCGTCCGCCGTCCGAACGTCGCTTCGATATCCGTCTCGAGGAGTCTGTCGAAACCCTCAGCAGTTGCTGCAAATGCCGTGCTGAAGACAGAGGGTGAGTGCAGTAGGTCGAACCCGACACGCGAGAGCGTTACTTCCGACGACCAAGCAGATACCCTGTGAGAAAACAGACGAGAAGTACAGTGATGCGACGGCGAGTAGAAGTCGGTCGAACGAATCTCGTCTCATTTTCAGTTACTTCGACCACGCCGACGGGTTTTGCCGAAACACCGCCTCCGATGCCGCCACCCTCGTTGTCTTGCGTGGACTGGTCGTCAGGTGAGTTCACGGGACTCGACCCGTATCCGGCGCCAAACCCGTATGCGACCTTCGCCACGGGAATGATGGTTCGGCCATCGGTTTCGATTGGATCGCCGTACACTGACTTGACGGATGCCGAGCCGTGGAGCGGTTCGAGGACGGTCGTGAGCCGGTCGATTACGTTCATGAGGTGCCCTCCACTGACACTTCGACGGCCAGCCACATAGGACCCCCAATCGTCAGGGTGTTCTCGACTGGAAGACACTGCCGTGACCGATACGCGCGCTGTATTCAGCACTATCCAATAGCTATCGCGCTGGGTATAGAAGTTCTAGACGGACCGAGCGTACGAATCGGCCGCTCGAGCCGCCAGCTTCGCCACCCGAATCGGCTCCGGGCGGCCGCCTTCGGGCGTGAACGCGCGGACGATCTCGTCAGCGTCGGCGGGCTCGAGACCGAGACACCTGACGTAGACCGTCTCGTCGTCGACCGTCAGTTCGCGGCGGTCCGGGAGCGACCGATAGGTCTCGAGTCGGTCTTCGAGTTCGGCGCCCGAAAACGCGTCCCGGAGGCCGGCCGCGAGCCCGTCGCTCGCCTCGAACGTGACGGCGAGGACCGGTCGGTCGGCGACCTCGTGAACGCGCGAAAGATCCAGAAGGTTGTACCACGCGGGGGCGACAGCGCCGAGCATGACATACCGGACGTCCGGCCGGCCGAGGTCCTCGAGCAGGGCGACGACGGCGTCGGTGGCATCGGTGCCGCCGACGGTGCAGCCCTCGCAGGTGAGCCCGTCACAGACGCGGTCGGCGCGGACGACGGCACCTGCCAGCGTGCTTCGGTTCCGACCGTCGTCGCGGTCTTCGCGGTACGATTCCGCGATGCCCAGCGCCCGCACCCCGGCTTTCATCAGGCGTCGTCTTCGTCTTTGATCTCCTTGAGCCGATCGAGGAGTTCGTCGCTAGACGCGCCGTTTTCGAACTCGATACTCCCGTCGTGGCTGTTCTCTCCCGATTTTACTGCGTCATCGTCGTCAAAATCAGCGTCCACTTCCTGCTGTTCGGATTCGTCGTAGCTCCCGAATCCCATACACTGTTACCTACGGGATACCGATTGAAAAGTTCCATGGTTACCCGTTTATTAGGGTTTATAGTTGAGTCACACTCCCGAGAAAATCCGCGTCGTCGACGATATAGCCACGTTCTGTAACATATCCGCCATATAGCGCGCGCTCGTTGCGCCAGCGCGGCCGGAACTGCGTTCGGCCGGCTCGGTGCCATCGTTTTTGTCATCGGCCCGCAACTGTCCGGGTATGGAAGTCCACCACGTCACCGAGGACGCGGAGACGTTCACCTGCAACGCCTACCTCGCCGTCGGCGACCGAACGACGCTGGTCGACGCCGGCGCGATGGACGGCGTCGTCGACGAGATTCGCGCACACACCGACGATCTCGAGGCGGTCGTCCTGACTCACCAGCACGGCGACCACGTCGCCCAGCTCGAGGCCGTCGTCGAGGCGTTCGATCCGGACGTGTACGCCTACGCCGATCATCCGGCGCGCACCCACGAGATCGACGACGGCGACAGCGTCGAGATCGGCGACGAGACGTTCGACGTGGTCTTCACGCCGGGCCACGCAGACGACCACGTCTCGCTGGTTTCCGAGTCGTCGCTGTTCTCCGGCGACGTGGTCGTCCACGACGACGGGGCCTTCGACTACGGTAGCTTCGGCCGCACCGACATGGCCGGCCAGTCCCGGGAGCGACTCATCGAGAGCATCCGGGACCTGCTCGAGCGTATGCCCGACGGCGGTCGCGCGAGCGACGCGAGCGCGGCCTCGGGAGACGAGCAGAGCGAGTCTGCCGGCGTCGAGCATATGTACGCCGGCCACGGCGGCGTCTTCCACGGCGATGTCCGCGATGTGGTCGAGACGGCGCTCGAGCGGGCCGAGAAGCGGGAGCCGAAGTACCCCGACGAGTAGGGATCCGTTCGACCCCGGTCGTCCTCTTCTCGCTACGAATCCGTGTGGTGGCTTTCTCTCCGGGAGCTGGCTAAATATAGTATTTTGGCACTCGGGATTTGCGAGACGCACTCCGAATAATACGTGTCAATTGGGGATAAAGAATAACTCGCTGGAACGACTGCCAGAGAGTATGAACGTGGAGGGGGAGAATATCGCTGTAGAGGGACTGCCCGGCGGTGACGCCGTACGGACCGATGGTGGAGGTAAGGGACTGGATACGCTGTTAGCTCTCGTCTCGAGTCGCCGACGACGGCACGCGCTCTACTATCTCCGGGAGTCCGAGACCGCGAGCGTCGACGAACTGGCGAAGCGGCTCACAGAAAGCACCGATACGATCTCGGAGTCGCCGAGTACCGATCAGCTCTCCCGAACGAAGGTTGAGCTGGTCCACGCCGTACTCCCGAAGTTGCAGGAAGCGGGCTGTATCGACTACGATCCTCGAAGCGAGACCATCCGATACAGACGGCCGTCGACATCCCTGACGACTGTTCTCGACGTCTGCTCGGACCTCGAGTCGACCCCGATGGAGTTCGAATGACCGCCGCCGAACCGACGAGGGGCGACGGATAAGACAGAGCGATACAGTGGCGACCGGCGCCGTCGAACTCACCGAGACGCAGACCGGTCTCGTGGCGAGAACGGACGGCGACTCGAGAGAACGGGAGACCGAACGGGCGATGCGACTCCGAGCGCGAGAAAGCGGCCGAGAACGGAGCGTCGTTATGCGGCGCGGGGCTCTTTCGCCTTGGGACGAAGCTTCTCGTAGCCGCACTTGCGACAGCGGTTCGATCGCTTGGAGTTGCGCGCGTTACAGCGCATGCAGATCATCTTCTCGAGCGTCCGTTTCTCTGCGGCGTCGAAACTGGCCATACCCGTCCTTTAGCCGTGGTGCATTTAACCGCTGTGATTGCCGTACCGGCCGGCGTAGGCGCTTCCGCCGATTCGGCCACCTAAGACGACCCGAGCCGTCACTCCTCGTCGGCCAGGTAGTCGTCCTGCACCGCGACGACCTCGCTCGAGTCCGCACACTCGTTGTACCGACGTAGTGGCTCCTCGTTGAGCGTCAGGAAGGTCTCGCCCCAGCGGAACGGCTCGAGGATGTCTTCGGCCAGTTCCCGCTCACCGAAGATACAGGCCGCGCCGGCCAGCGCCTCGACGGTGGTCAGCCGGAACGGCCGGCCGTAGTTGACCGGGTTCGCGGCGACGAGAAAGGGGAGCGCCCGATGGACGCCGTTCATTCGGAACGACGCGGCCTCGGCCGACTCCCACGAGCAATCGAGGGCGACCAGCGTCCCCAACCCCTCCTCGCAATCGGCCGGCGAGAGCGCCTGCTCGGCGTGGGGGTTGAGCACGACCCCGTAGGGCACCTGCCCCATCAATCGATAGAGGGTCGCCTTGTCGAAGCGCTCGAGGCGACGCGCGGTGCACTTCTCGGGGTCGTCGTCGCCCTCGTAGTAGACGTGACACTCCACGCGAGCCGGTACGAGGAGCCGAGAGAAAAGGAATGTGAAACGGCGCCGGCGAGTAGCGCTCGAGGATCTGGCGGCAGGACAGGACCGTTCGGCGCGACAGTCAGGAGAGTAGCACGCTTTTGACGCTCGCCGCGAAACGCCACGTATGGATTCGGCCGCGCTCGTCCGGCGATACTACGATGCGCTCGACGACCACGACTACGACGCGCTCGAGGACGTCCTCGCGCCCGCGTTCTCCCAGCGTCGCCCCGATCGCACGTTCGAGGACCGCGACGCCTTCGTCGCGTTCATGCGCGACGAGCGGCCGAACCCGGACACCAGCCACCATCTCGAGTCGGTCGTCACTGCGGACGAGCGGGTCGCGGTCCGGGGCCGCGTGACCGAGGGCGGTACGACGCTCTTCGAGTTCGCGGACTTCTTCGAACTCGGGGACGGACGGATCGGCCGGCTCGAGACCTATTCGCGCTAACTTAGGCCGAGCAGTTGTTCGGTCCTAACTCGAGTTCGACGCGCTCTTCCGGTGGAACCTCCGCAACGCCGCGGTTGTACTCGATGATCTCCTCGTAGTTCGACGGCTTCTCGCCGGCGTCGGCCATCCGCTCGACGAACGCGTCTCTCTCAAGGCTGAGCAGGTCGATCCCCGTCCGCGCGTGGCGGATCGTCGTCCGGATCGGTTCGCCGGGCGCGCCGTGTTCGAACTCGCCGTCCGCGGTGACCGTTACGTGCCCCGGGAGGACGACGATGCCTTCGGGCTCGGCCAGGATCGTCCGGTGGAGCGTCTCGTAGAGCAGTTTCGCCCCCCGTTCTCCCTCGTCCTCGCTGAACTCCAGTTCCGTCCGGCCCGTCGAGTCGACGTGCAGCGTGTCGGCGGTCAGCAGCGCCCGGTCGTCCACCAGCAGAGAGATCATCTCGCTCGTGTGCCCCGGCGCGAACACCGCTTTCACCTCGCGCTCGCCGACCGCGAGGACCTCGTTTCGCTCGAGCGGCGTGTACTCACGCTCCACGTCGCGCTCGCTCGCCCGCTCGCCGAGATAGTAGGGGACGCCGAGGTCGTCGGCCAACTGGCGGCCGCCGGAGATGTGATCGGCGTGCACGTGCGTGTCGATCACGCCGGTGATCGAGAGCCCGCGCTCTTCGGCGGCGACCTCGTACTCGTCGGTGTCCGCGGTCGGGTCGACGACGACGGCCTTGCCCGTCTCGGCGCAGCCGACGACGTAGCCGAGACAGCCCTTCGCGCGCCGCTGGATCTGGACGACCGTCAGGCCCTCGCCAGCGTCGATCTCCGCGCGGTCGTAGACGCCGCTCCACCCTTTCATCCCGCCGTCGACCGCCGCCACGTCGAACTCGTCGGTCGCCGACTCGAGGCGCGTCGCCAGGTTGCTCGAAGAGATTCCCTTCGCGCAGACGGTGATCACGCGGTCGGCGTCGCCGACGGTCTCCGCTAACTCCTCAAGGCGACCGTCGAGTTCCTCCTCGGGACCGAACGGGAAGTGGACCGCGCCGGCGATGTGCCAGGCTTCGTAGCTGTCTTCGGAGCGAGTGTCGACGAGAACGTAGTCCGCGTCCTCGTCCTGTAGTTCGGCGAGTCGACTGGGCGAAATTGTGGTAACCATATACGTCTATAGCGGGGCGAGCGAGGTAACCATCGACGTGTCAGTAGCAGGGTCAGCGAGCGAGGCGGTCGACGGATGTCATCAGTCCGTGCTATCTCACGCTTACCGAGAGGGTTCATTTAACTGATACCAGTTCGAAGGGGCGGTATGGCTCTGTCCGATTACGTCGCCGCCGCCGCCACCGTCCTCCGCCGCCGCCCAGGCGATATCCTCCCGATGTACCTGCTGGGCTCCGCGATCCCCGCGATCGTCCGCGTCGTTCCGTTCTTCGCGATCGCCATCGCCTACGCCTTTCTGGCGACAACCGGTCGACTCGCGTCGATTCGCGGTGACCTCGCCGCGCTGGAATCGCCACCGGACCCGAGCGCCGATCCAGAGGCGTTCGAGGCGTGGGCCAACGGACTCGAGCCGATCGTCGACCAACTCCTCGCGCCGCCGCTCGTCGCGCTGGCGGCGGTGGCCGCCGTCCTCAGTTTCCTGCTGTTCGTCGGGCTGACGGCGGTCGTCGCCGCGGGACAGCTTTCGACCTGTTACAGCCGGCTGCAGGACAACCGCGGACTCCTCGCCGGGCTCGACGGGGCGCGCCGCTACTGGCTCCGGTTTCTCGGCCTGTTCGTCCTCGAGTTCGTCTGCTGGGCCGTGGTGCTCACCGGCGTCGGTATCGTCACGGCGCTGGCCGCTGGGGCCGCCTCGGTCGCCAGCGGCTCCGTCGCGGCGACGCTCCCCGTCGTCCTGCTGGCGGGGCTCGTCACGGTCGTGGTCCTCCTCGCGATCCGAGCCGTGTTCGCGTTCGCGCCGGTCGCGGTCGTCGTCGACGATGCCGGCGTCTTCGGCTCCCTGCGGAACACGCTCGGGTTCATCCGCGCACAGCCGGGCGGCGCAGTGTTTTACTACCTCGTCGCGCTCGTGGCAGTCGTCGCCCTCTCGACGGTCACCGGACTGCTCTCGCTCGTCGACGTCGTCACCGTCGGCTCGCTGCTCTCCGCGCTGGTCGTGTTCCCGGCGCTCGATCTGCTGAAGACGGCCGTCTACTGCGGCTACCGCGAGCGACTCGCGCCGCCGACCCCGCCGGAGCGATCGCTCCGCGAGCAGCTGCGCGACGGCCTCCGACGCGGCTGGAACGACATGCTGTCGTTCGTCCGGTCGACGCCGGGACTCCACGCGCTCGTCGTCGTCCTCGCGCTCGTCGGCTTCGGCGCGGGCTGGGTGGCCGCCGACCCCTTCGCCGGCACGTTTCAGGCGTCGATCACGGCCCGTCTCGACGGGTGGCTACCGCCGGCGATGGCGGCGGAACTGTTCGGCAACAACTGGCTCGTCGCGCTCACGACGGCCTACGCCGGGCTGGCGTTCGCGATCCCGGCGATCGTCTCCTTGCTGTTCAACGGCGTTTTCCTCGGGATTTACGCCCGCCTCGAGGTCGATCCGCTCGAACTGGCCGCCTTCGTCGTCCCCCACGGCATCTTCGAGATTCCGGCCATCCTCGTCGCCAGCGCGCTCGGCGTCTCCGTGGGTGCCACCGCCTGGCGGACGTGGCGCGGCCGCGCGACCCGGGCAGACCTCGCCGACGCGCTCGAGCGCGCCTTCTGGGTGCTCGTCGGCATCGGCATCGTGCTTGCGGTCGCGGCGTTCATCGAGGGATTCGTCAGCCCGTACTACTACCGGCTGTTCCTGTAGCGCAAGCGCCGTTTCTACCGTCTCGCTACCGATAGGCCTCGAACTCCTCGCCGAACAGCAGGAAGTAGGCCGTGCCGCACAGCCCGATCGCCGTCGCGATGCCGAACGCGAGCGTCGGATCGCCCGCGAACTCCCGCGTGTCGATCACCGGAACCGAGAAGCCGCCCCAGAGCAGTCCGCCGATCGCGGCGCTCGGGATGACGATCACGTTCCGCAGGAGGTAGTACGCGCCGGTGACGCGGCCGCCGGCGCCGCGCTCGGCCGGGCCGACGATCAGCGCTTTGTGAGCGGGCAACCCCGCGAACCGCAGGCCGGAGAAGGCAAAGAGGACCGCGAGGGCGGCCGGATCGGCGGGCGCGTTGATCAACAGGATCGGGAAGATCGCGTACACCGCGAACCCGAGGGCCACGACCGGTTTGAGCCCGATGCGCTCGGCGGCCTTGGCGACCGGCACCATCGTCAGCAGCGCGACCAGCATCTCGATCCCCAGCAGGATCCCGAAGTACGACTGCGGCGAGAGGACGACGGTGCCGATCGCCGGCAGCGACAGCGAGAGCCCGACCTCGAGAAACCGCGTGACGACGATCACGAAGAAGACGTAGACCATGCCGTTCGCGAACCGAACGAGGGTATCGCCCACCAGCAGGGGCCGGAGTTCGTCCGGCATCGCCCGAAGATCGGCGATCAACTGGGAGACGCCCTCGAACGCCTTCCCGATGTCGTCCTCGTCGGCCCGGTAGAGGACGTGCTGGGCAACCGTCCCGAGAACCCCGAAGATGGCGGCGACGAGCAAGATCAGCTGGAAGGCGGTGACGATCTCGCCGCCACTCGAGCCGAAGGGATAGAACAACGCGGCGGCGAACAGCGGCCCGACCAGGAAGGCGGTGCGGCGGAACGTCTCGGTGCTCGCGAAGCCGGCGGCCAGATGCGAGGGGGAGACCGACTGTTTGACGATGGCGAACGTCGCCCCGAGCCCGAACGATTTCCAAGCCTGGGCGAGCAACAGGCCAACGAAGATCGCGACGATCGATAGCGACACCGAGCCGACCGAAACGCCCGCAAGAAGGGGAGCGGCGAGCCAGACGCCGAACCCGAGCGTCGAACAGAGCCCGAAGGCCGTCAGCGCGTACCGCGAGCCGAGCCAGTCGGAGATCGCACCGCCGGGATAGGGGTAGACGGCGCTGACGACGTTACTGACCGTCCCGAACAGGCCGATGACGAACACCGACGCGCCCAGCGCCGACATGTACTCCGCCATGTACCGACTGGTCATCTGGAAGCCCAGACTGAACGCGAACATCGCCGCCGAGAGGACGAGCACGTCACGCTCGAGCGCGAAGAACTGCCGAAAGGCGTCCAGCGGATCGGCCTTCCCGTCCGTCGGCTCCTGCTCGAGGCTCATACCTGTTGGTGCTCGCCGAATCGGCTTGAAATTTGGTCCGCGGGTCGGCGCCACCCCGCGTCCGGCAGGCGATCGAGCACCGGCCCGCGTCCGCGTTCGCTGCCGTGGGTATCGGGACCGAGAACCACAGCTATCGCCAGCCGGCCCGCCGACGGATGCGCTAAAGGGAAGCGCTCATTAGCCAGTAGTGTGAGGTGACGGACATGGCTTCGTGGAAGCGGGATTTCGCGAGCGGGCTCATCGTTCTCGGCCCCATCCTCATCACGCTCTACGCGATCTACTGGCTCTACGGACTCGTCTCCGGGCTGACACCCGGTCTCATTCTCGAATCGACGGCGCTCAAGCCGCTCATCCCGGGCACGAGCGCGCAGGCCGTCCAGACCCGAGAGCAACTCGCGCAGTTCCTCCGCGTGATCGTCGCGCTGACCGTCTTCATCATTCTCACCTTCTCCGTCGGCTACCTCATGCGAACCACCGTCGGCAGCCTCGCCGAACGGCTCGTCGACAACATCGCCAACCGCGTCCCGGTGATCCGCGTCGTCTACAACGCCTCGAAGATGGCCGCAGAGACCGCCTTCGGCGAGCAGGAATCGTTACAGAAGCCCGTCAAGATCGAAACCTGGGAGGGACTTCGAATGACCGCCTTCAAGACCGGCAAAGTGACCAGCGACGGCCGCGAGGTGCTCTTCTTGCCGACCTCGCCGAACATCACGACCGGCTACGTCGTCGAAGTCGAACCCGACGAGATCACCGAACTCGAGGAGGACGTCGAGGACGCGCTGACTCGCGTCCTGAGCGCCGGCTTCGGCGACGCCAACAAACGCGGCATGGACGCCGGGATCTCGATCGACGTCGTCGACGAGGCGCGAACCGACCGCGACGACCGCCCCGATCAAGTCGAGCGGGTCAACGACGACTAACGACCTTTTACGCTGTCGTTCGAGAGAGCTCCGCTCTCTCGTGATGACGAAACGCCAGAGGCGTTTCGAACCACGGTCTGCCGCACAGCGCGGTGTCCCTCGGCAAACGGTCGATCAAAAGCCTCCTCCCTCCGTTCCGGGCGCACAGCGCCCTCCACATCGGTCGTCGGCCCGCCCGCTCGGCCTACGGCCTCGCTCACGGCAGTATTCGGTGAGCTACCTGCCCTCCCCCGAGTCGCGCGCCTCTCGCAGCGCTCGAGGCGCGCTCCCGGCCACGAAAATCACGGGAGAAGACAGGCGACTCGCGTCGGCGTTCGGTCGTTATCTCGATCGACTGGATCGTTCCCTACCGAGCAGTCGCCCTCAGACGTCGACGTACTCGAACCACTCGTCGTACTCCGCGGGGGCTTGCTCGACGATATCGAAGAACTGCTGCTGGATCTCCTCGGTGACGGGGCCGCGGGAGCCGTCGCCGATGACGACGTTGTCGACCTTTCGGATGGGCGTGACCTCGGCCGCAGAACCGGTGAAAAACAGTTCGTCGGCCGTGTTGAGTTCGCCCCGCGAGATAGAGACGTTGTCGTGGACGGTGTAGCCCAGCTCCTCCGCGATCTGGATGACGGAGTCGCGAGTGATACCGTCGAGGATCGACTCCGAGAGCCCGGGCGTATAAAGTTCGCCGTCGCGCACAAGGAAGATGTTCTCGCCGGGGCCTTCCGCGACGTTGCCCTCCTTGTTGAGGACGATCGCTTCGGCGTAGCCGTTCCGGCGAGCTTCCTCGCCCGCGAGCATGCTGTTGACGTACAGGCCCGTGGTCTTGGCGTTAGTCGGAATCTGACTCGAGGCGTGTTTTCGCCACGAGGAGATCATCACGTCGATACCGTTCTCGAGGGCTTCCTCGCCGAGGTAGGCCCCCCACGGCCAGACGGCGACGGCGGTGCGGGTCGGGCAGTCTTTCGGGCTCACGCCCAGCGAGTTGTAGCCGTAGAACGCGATCGGCCGCACGTAACAGGAGGGCAGTTCCTGTCGGCGGATGAGCTCTGTCGTCGCCTCGGTGAGCTCCGCTTTCGTGTACTCGATGTCCATCTCGTAGGGCTTCGCGGACTGAAACAGGCGCTCTAAGTGCTCCTCCCAGCGGAAGAGCGCAGGTCCGTTTTCGGTGTCGTAACAGCGCGCGCCCTCGAAGACGCCGCTGCCGTAGTGGAGGCCGTGCGTGAGAACGTGGACTTGCGCATCGTCCCAGTCGACGAACTCGCCGTCCATCCAGATCGTGTCGACGTCCATCTCGTCGAATCCCATTGTCGAGTGTGTTGCAAGTCCCCGTACTAAGTATTCGCGGTTCCGCCCGAATCGATGCGTCTGGTCACTACGTGCGGACGAAATGCAAGCGACGAAGTCCCGGCAGTCGAGGCGTAGAGTCTGCGATAGAATCCTTATCGGAGACGCTCGAGCACGTCCCGCCCCTCGAGATACGCGAAGCCGTGCCGGTCGGCGTAGGCGCGGGCGTCAGCGGGAGTCAGCGCCTCGCCGGTCTGGTCGTCGAGCATCTCGCAGACGACGACGGCGGGCGTGAGGTCGGCGGCGTCGGCGAGCGCCAGCCCGAGTTCGGTGTGGCCCTCACGCTGGGCGAGCAGGTCGGGCGCGGCCTTGAGGAGGTGGACGTGGCCGGGGACCCGGAACGCCTCGGCGAAGTCGGTCTCGTCGGGGGCGGCGGCGGCCTCGCCGAGCGCCCGGATGGTCGTCGAGCGGTCCTCGTCGGTGATCCCGGTGTAGGTGTCGCGGTGGTTGACCGTCAGCGAGAACGACGACCGGTCGTCGTAGCCGAGTTCGTGATCGGCCGTCGCGGGGTGGTCGACGACATCCGAGTAGAAGGGGAGGTCGAACGCCTCCGCGATGTCGTGGCCGAGCGCGACGCAGATCAGCCCGCCCGCGTCGTTGCGCAGTCGGGCGACGGCCTCGGGCGTGACGGCGTCGGCGTGGTAGATCAGGTCCGTCTCGCCCTCGCGGTCGGCCGCGTCGTGGACGAGGATCGGCTCGCCCGCACGGAGCGACTCGAGCGCGCGGTCGAACGCGTTCGCCGAGGCGCTCGGACTCGAGTTCGAGCCGGCGTTCGACTGCGGTCCGGCGTGGTGGCCCGTCATTCGCGATCACCCACGGAGACGGTGACGTGATCGCCGTCCTCGAGATCGAGTTCCTCGCGGAGTTTGTCGGGGGCGATGACCTCGAGTTGGTCGTCGTCGTGGTGAGTGCGTTCGGGGGCGATGGTGTGGGCGTCCTCGTAGACCTCGCCGTCGGCGGTCTCGATCGTCGCGGCGTAGCAGACCGCGGGGCCGTAGGTCCGCTCGTCGGACTCCCAACCGTCGATGGGGACCGGCTCGAGCGAGGCCATGGCGCTGCGCCGGCGGACGCTGTCCTCGCGGAGGTCGACGTTCAGCGTGCCGGGGAACGGCTCGTAGCCCAGCCGCTCCTCGAACTGGCGCTGGTAGCCCGACAGCGAGATGTAGTGGCGGCCCTCACCCATCCCGCTGGTGACGGTGCCCTCGAGTTCGATCGTCGCGTCCGTCTCGAAGATGCGCCGGTAGTCCTCGTACTCGGCGTGAAGCGTGCGCTCGCCCGTTTCCGTGATCGCGACCCACTGCCCGTCGCTGACGGTGTCGCGCTCGAGCAGATCGGCACTCTCGAGACGCTGGAGCCGGCGCGAGGCGGTCTGGTTCGACGCGTCGAGACGGTCGGCGAGGTGAGAACAGGAGATTTTGACGTCGCCCTCGAGTCCCCCCTCGAGCGCGAGGAGTTTGAGCACGGCGAGTTCGTCGTGCCCGACGGCAGACTCGGCTATCACTGACATACGAGACGGTAACCCCTAGTCGCGTAAAAGCATACCGAATGTGGCACGCATCACGGAACTGTGATGGTGTTTCCCAGCGTTTATCGCGTACGTTGGTATTCAGAGGTGGGTGGAAAAAGCCACCGGTCAGTGAGAGGCACTACCGGCCAGCGAAGATCGGGCGGCGACGCTCAGTTTCGTCCGGAATGGGTCGTCGGGAACGGGAGTGGAATCGAACGTTGTCGACGGAGATGGGAATCCAGCTATCGTGGGCACGGGGGTTTCCACACCCTCCCCAACCGATTCGCTCGGTCGCTTCGCTCACTCGCTCATCCCTCGCGTGCATTCGAGCGGCGACTCGCCGACGGCTCGTCGCCGCACCGCACGCGCCACCGCATAGGCAGCCGGTGTGGCTGCTGTTCAACCATCCCTGTCGGGGCGTACTACGACGGCACCTACGGGGGTGACGATAACGCTCGGACAATGCAAGCCGTCGGACTAACATACGGTCCGTTGAGCGTTCAGGCACTTGCATGAAGCGTCTCCTCGAGGCCCTGTTCGGGTTAGTTGCACTGACGGGCCTCCCGTACTTGATCTATCTCGGAGTGTACTACCTCAGACGGCCGTCCGGTACGCCCGCCGACACGTGGCCGGAGGAGCCGTCGGTGAGCATCGTCCTCCCGACGTACAACGAGAGCGCGATCGTGGAATCGAAACTCGAGGAGCTGGTTGAACTCGACTACCCAATGGAGAAGGTCGAGCTCGTCGTCGTCGACTCGAGCGACGACGGAACGGCCGACCTGGTCGAGACCTTCTTCGCGGGCCGATCGGACCCGGAGCTGACGCTCATCCGCGAGAACGAGCGGCGAGGGCTCGCGGTCGCGCTGAACGAGGCCTACGCCGCCGCGGACAACGAGGTCGTCGTCAAGACCGACTGCGACTCGCGGCTCGCACCCGACGCCGTCCGGAAGGCGGTCGCGAACCTGGCCGATCCGAGCGTCGCGGGGGTAACCGGCCGCAACGCGGAGGTCATCGGCGACAGCGAGGTCGAGCGGGGCTACCGGGACCTCCAGACGATGATCCAGATCCTCGAGTCCCACATCGACTCGACGCTGATCTTCCACGGCCCGTTCTCGGCGTTCGAGCGCGACGCGATCGTCCCGATCGACGAAGACTCGATCGCCGACGACACCGAGCTGGCGCTCAAGATACGACGCAACGGCGGGCGCGTGATCTTCGATCCCGACATCCACTACAAGGAGGCCGCCCACTCCGCGTTCGGCAAGCGCCGCGAGCAGAAAGACCGGCGCGCGATGGGATTGCTGCGCTTGCTGTGGCGACAGCGCGACGCGCTCGGTCGTCACGGGGCCTACGGCCGCGTCGTCCTGCCGTTCAACTGGTGGTTCATGATCGTCTCGCCGTGGCTCGTCGCGACCGGCGTCGCACTGGCCACGCTCGGCTCGCTGGCCGCGCTGGGGCCGTTCGGGCTGGCGACGCCGGCCGCCGTCCTCGCGTTTACGGCGCTGGGCTCGCGTGACAGGCTCGGGCCGCTCCAGCCGCTCTACTCGCTGTTCGATACCCAGATCTCGTTGTTCCGCGCGAGCGTCTCGCTGCTCCGCGCCCGCGCCGACGGCGACGAGGAGACCCACGACGGCACCTGGTCGCCCGACCGCGAACTCCGGGAGGTGTTACAGTGACCGACGTCGCGATCCTCCACGATCGCTTCCCCGGCATCGGCGGCGGCGAGGAGTTCGCCATCGAGGCCGCTCGGGTCCTCGATGCGCCGATCTACACTACCTACGTCGCCGAAGGGACCGAGATCCCCGACGACGTGCACGTCTTCCCGTTCAAGCAGGACAAGTACACCTCGCTGCCGTGGCGGCCCTTCCTCGAGTGGAAGAACGAGGGGATGAACCCGCTCGAGACGCTCAACGTGGCGCTGGACATGACCGACGCGCATCCGGATCTCGCCCACTACGACGTGGTCTTGGAGAGCGCTCCGCTATCGAAGTACTACGTCCCCGAAGTCGGGCAGCGGATCGTCCACTACCCCCACAGCCCGCCGCGGTGGCTCTACGACCTGTATCGAGATCGGCTCTCCGGGTTCCGCAAACCGTTCGTCGAGGCCGCCGTCAAGGCCTACGCGAAGGGCTGGCGCGCACTGGATAAAGAGGCCAACGACTACGTCGACCAGTTCGTCGCGAACAGCGAACTGGTCCGCGACCGGATCCGGCGGTTCTACGACCGCGACGCGACGGTCGTCTACCCGCCGGTGACTGGCGACTGGCGCACCGAGGGCGACGACGGCTACTTCGTCACCTGGTCCAGACTCGCCCCCGAGAAGCGCATCGACCTGATCGCGAAGGCCTTCGCGGGACTGGACGAGCGACTCGTGATCGCCGGCGACGGGAAACAGCGCGAGCAACTCGAGGCGTTCGCCGCGAACTACGACAACATCGAGGTCCGGGGCTACGTCGAGGACATCGAGTCGCTCGTCGCGCGGGCCACCGCGGTCGTCTACGCGCCCAAACAGGAGGACTTCGGCCTCGTCGGTGCGGAGACCATGATGGCCGGCAAACCCTTGCTCGGGGTCGACGAGGGGTTCACCCGGTATCAGGTCCAGGGCGGCCGGACGGGGCTGCTCTTCGAACCCACCGTCGACTCGATCCGGAACGCGGTCCGGCGGTTCGACCCGGACGACTTCGATCCCGTCGAGATCCGGCAGGCCGCCAGACGCTACGAGTACGACCGCTTCGCGGAGAGCCTGCGCGCGGTCGTCGCGGAGACGGCGGCCGCCGACATCGACGCGCCGGACCTCGAGCCCGACCGCGTCCCGGCACCCGAGCGAGCGGCCGACTCGCAATCGGGCGGCGGCCGACAAGAACGAGACGAACCGCGGCCCCAGACCGTCGAAGAACTGACCGCCAACGACGATGCTGACGCCGAAACCGATCTCGAGGGGGTGCCGGACCAGTGACGGCGACGGCGGCCAGCTCCCTCCTGCGGCCGATCGAGCACCCCGATCCAGCCGTCACCGTGATCGTTCCGACGGTCCCCGACAACGATCACGAGGCGGTCGTCGCGTGCCTCGCGCGCCAGTGCGCCGACGCCTACGACGTGCTCGTCGTGAACGATCCCGAACTGGGCGTCTGCGAGGCCAGAAATCTGGGCCTCGAGCATGCCGACGCCGATATCGTCGCCTTCACCGACGACGACTGCCGGCCGCCCGCCGGCTGGGTCGAGGCGATCGAGCGGGCCTTCGACGAGCACGCGGATCTGGTGGTCCTCGAGGGGCCCGTCGAGGGCGGGATGACCTACGAGGGGCGGCGCAAGTACCCCACCTGTAACCTCGCGGTCGACCGCGAGACGGCCCTCGCGGCTGGCGGCTTCGACGAGCGCTTCGAGTACTGGCGCGAGGACACCGAGTTCGGCTGGCGCCTCGAGGAGCACGGGACCGCTGTCTACGACGAGCGCGTTCGCATGGTCCACCCCGAGCGGCCGCGCTCGTCGATCGTTCAGGCGAACGAGGCCCTGCTCAAACAGCGCTACCCCGAGAAGTACGAGGACGTGATCGTCCCCGATACGCTGCCGGAACGGGTCAACGACTGGCTCTGGCGCAAGGGCGTCTGGGACGCCGTCGACGCCGTCCGCTACGGGTCGGGGGTGAGCGGCCGTGGCTGACGTATTGATGCTCCACCAGTTCCACCAGCCCCACCACGCCCACCGCGTCTTCGGCGACGCCGTCGGCGCCGACTACCGCCACTTCGAGACGGGCGCGGAGATCGGCGGCCCCGAGGCGAACCTCGACTCGATGCTCGCGCGGCTGCGAACGGCCGTCGACCTCGAGTCCTACGACGTCGTGATCGGGGAGGGAACGACGCCGATCTACACCCTGCTGTTCTACAAGCTGCTGAACCGGTGGGACGCCCGCGTCGTGCCGCTGATCGCCGACGAGACCTTCCTGAAGATCCGCGACCAGCGGACCCGTCACCTCTGGCGGCACGCGCTCGGACCAGTCATGAGCCACGTCGTGTCCGGGGCCATCGCGGTCGGCGACCTCGCGCGCTCGTGGGCCCGAGACTACCTCGACGTGCCGTTCGAGATCGTCCACCCGCCGATCGCCGACGCGAAGTACGACGCGCTCGAGCCGATCGGCCGGGGACTGGAGTCGGTCGGTTCGGGCTCCGAGGAGGCCGACGCCGCGACGGCGTCGCCGCGGACGGACGGTGCCGGGACGGAACGTAGCGCCGAACCGACGCGCATCCTCCACGCGGGCACGGTGAGCGACCGGGCCGCCGTCGCGAAGAAGAACGTCGATCTGCTCGCGCGCGTCGTCGCCTCTCGATCCGACTGGGAGCTGCGGTTGCTCGGCTCCGGCCACGACGAGTTCGCCTACAGCGACCTCCCCGGCGTCGAGGCGATTGGCTACCTCGAGCTCGAGGCCTTCGCCAGCGAGTTCGCCACGGCGGACGTCTACGTCCAGCCCAGTTCCGGCGACGCGTTCCCGGTCGCCAGCCTCGAGGCGATGCTCGCGGGCCTCCCGACCGTCGTCTCGACGGGGACGGGGACGCGGGAGATCGTCGAGGACGTCGATCCGCTGCTGGTTCGCGCGCCGACCGCGCGCGACATCAGGTGGGGTATCGAGTACGCACAGTCGCTGTCGCCCGCCGAGCGCCGAGAGCGTGGGGCAGCGCTCAGAGCGCGGGTCGAGCCCCTGACCGAGGAGCGGCAGGCCGCGGCATTTCGGCGCGCGCTCACGGAGGTGGTGGCGTGACGCGAAACGTCGTCCTGCTCTGTCTCGACACGGTCCGCAAGGACTACTTCGACGAGTACGCGCCTCGGTTGCGGGACATGGCGAGCGTCTCCTTCGAGCAGTGCCGGGCCGCGAGCGCGTGGAGCACGCCGAGTCACGCCAGCATGCTGACCGGCGAACTGCCGCATCGACACGGTATCCACACCCACAACCGGGACTTCACCGGCCTCTCGCGGTCGGACACCTTCCTCGGGGATATCCCCGATCACGCCGCGCTGGGAGCCAGCGCGAACGTCTACGCGAGTTCGACGTTCGGCTTCGACACCGTCTTCGACCGCTACTCCGATATCGCCCCTCACCGCCGGTTCCCCGCCGGGATGGACATGGAGAAGTTCATTCAGGACCGGGACGCGGAGGGCGCCCGGCGGTACGTCGAGTTCCTCCGCGAGGCCGTCCGCCACGATCACACGCTCGAGAGCCTGGGCAACGGCGTCCTCTTCAAGGCCAACGACCTCTTCCGGCGCGCGCCGCTGCCGAAGCTGCTCGACGACGGCGCGTCGATCGTCTCGAGCGAGGGGCTGTCGATGGTCGACTCGACCGCGGAGCCGGTCTTCCTCTTTACGAACTTCATGGACGCCCACGGGCCGGTCCATCACGTGCTTGGCTACGACAGGGAGTTCCACGACGCGCCCAACGACTGGACCTCCTTCGCGTTCGACGACTGGGAGATCAACACCGGGGGCGTCTCCGCCGAGCACGAACGGGACCTCCGCTATCACCGCGACCTCTACAGCGCGGCGATCGACTACCTCGACCGGAAGGTCGCCTCGTTCGTCCGCGAGGTCCAGCGGAAGACGGACCGCGAGACAACGTTCATCGTCACCGCGGACCACGGCGAGAACCTCGCCTTCCCCGAGGACGAGGAGCTGTTCGGCCACACCAGCAGCCTCACGGAGTCGCTGTTGCACGTCCCTTGCTATCTGATCAACCCGCCGGAGGGGTACGAGGCGGCCGAGACCGAGTATGTCAGTCACCTCGAGCTGGGCGAGCTCATCGTCGGGCTCGCGAACGAAGAGACGCCGGACGTCTTCCGGGAGCGCGTCCCGGCCGAACTGATCGGGATCGGCGTCGGCGGCGCGCCCCGAGACCCCGACGAACACCGCTACTGGGATCGGATGCTTCGCTGCGTCTACGACGGCGAGACGAAGTACGTCTGGGACTCGCTGGGCGGCAGCCGGGAGTACGAGATCGACCACGACCGACCCTGCTGGCAGCGACAGGTCGGCGAGGACGTGACGGTCCCGTCGTGGGCCCGCGACTTCTTCGACGTCGAGATCAGCGAGTACAAAGAGCGCGCACAGGAGAGCGAAGCGGACGCCGACCAGGACGTCGACGCGACCGTCGAACGGCGACTCGAGGAGCTGGGATATCGATGAGCGAGGGAACGAACCGACCCGCGGCAACGGACGCCGGCTCACCGACTGCCGCCGACTCGAGCGCCGGCGCGCGATCGGAGATCGAGGCACGGACGACTGGCGGCACCGTCCTGAACGTCGGCGCGGGCGAGCAGGGCGACGGCGACGTGACGCTCGACCTGCTCTCGTCGGTCGGGCCCGACGTCCAGGGGACCGCGACGGCGCTGCCGTTTGCCGCCGAGACGTTCGACGTCGTCGAGATGGACCAGGTGCTCGAGCATATCGCCCCCGAACGCCTCGGCGACGTCTTCGAGGAGTGTTACCGCGTCCTCCGGGCGGGCGGTCGCCTCGAGGCGTGGGTCCCCCACGCGGCCTCGCGGCTGTACGATCAGGACCCGACGCACCGCTCGAGCTGGACCTACGGCACGCCGGAGTACTTCGCCGACGGCAACTTCTCGTGGTACTACGACGACCGCGCGTTCGCGTTCGAACTCGTCGACCGCGAGGTGGCCGTCTGGGTCCTCGAGGGCGCACCGCTGAGCGGGGTCCGCTCGGTGGCGCTGCAAACGGCGCACCGACTGCTCGATTGGACCGACGGCGTCGTCTACCGGCCGTCGGTCAGCGGCTCGATCCACTTCACGCTACGCAAGGTGTAACGATGGCACACGACACGATCCACGACCGAACGGTGCTCGTCACAGTCGACTCGCTGCGCCACGACCACGTCAGGCACATGCCCCGGACGACGGGCTTTCTCGAGGCCACCCACGACCGGGCGTTCGCGACCAGCACCGCGACGCTGGGCAGCTTCCCCGCCATCGTCGGCGGCGAGTACGCCGCCGGCGGGGGCCTCGAGCGCGAGCGAAGCGTCGCCCACGAGTTCGAGGCCTACAGCGCGGGCATCACGACGAACCACCTGCTCTCCGCGGAGTACGGCTACGATGCCGGCTTCGACTCCTTCGCGTCACCGAAAGGCGGCGGCGAGTCACTGAAGGACAAGGGCGCGGTCTTGCTCCAGCGCGGGACACTCCCTCACCGCGTCGCGACGTGGGGGTGGAACCGCTACCAGCAGCTTCAGGGGTTCGTCGGCGAGGTCGAGAAGTCGTTCCGCCGGGCCGACGACGTGATCGACGCGTTCCGCCGGGAGGTAGACGGCCGCGACTCGTGGTTCGGTTGGCTCCACTTCATGGAGCCCCACCACCCCTACGACCCCGACGACGCGCCGGTGAGCCGCGACGAGGCCCAGCGAATCACGCGAACGGTGCTCGCGGGCCGCGGCAGCGACGCCGAGGAAGAACTCGTTCGCGAACTCTACCGACAGGAGATCAGCGAGCTCGACGCGGCGCTGGGGGCGCTCTGGGAATCGATCCCCGACGACACGCGCGTCGTCTTCTGTGCCGACCACGGCGAGTTGCTCGGCGAGGACGACCTGTGGGGCCATCCCGGCGAGTTGCGCCCGGAACTGCTCCGCGTCCCCTTCGGCACCCGAAACGCCCCCGACCTCGGCGAGGTCGTCTCACTGATCGACGTACCCTCGGTGCTGACCGGGCGCGAACACGGCGTCGGTCGACTCGATCGCGAGCGGGCCTTCGCGGCCTACGGCGACCGGAAGGCCGCGATGAACGCGGACCTGCTGGCGACGAGCGAGGGGACGATCTCGCTCGAGACCGGCGAGTCGGCGAGCGATCCCGACCTCGAGCGCGCCCTCGAGCGGTTCGACCCCGAGTACGTCGTCAAGGAGGAAGCGCTGCAGGAAGATCTGGAAGATCTGGGATACGTATGACGGTGCTCGTCCTCGCGCTGGACGCGCTCGACGAGGGACTGATCGACCACTTCGGTATCGACGCTTTCCGCCTCGAGTCGTCGGGCTCGCTCGAGACCTACGCCCACACCAAGCCCGTGCCGTACACGCCGGAGGTGTGGGCGACCGTCGCGACCGGGCTCGGCCCCGAGAAACACGGAATCTCCGCCGCCGGGACGAGCGAGTGGGACAATCCCGCCCTCGAGTTCGCCTCCCGGTTTACGGGTCGCCTCTCGGAGGGCACCCGCGGGACGCTCGGCAAGTTCGTCCGCACCCGAACGGGGGAGCGCGAACGCATCGGCGAGACCGACCGCGAGTCGCTGTTCGACGCCGACGACGCGGTCGTCCACAACTGGCCCGGCGTCCACGACGGCCGGCCGCTCCAGTACGCCTGGGACCTGATGAACGCCGTCTCCGAGGGGATGGGCCGCACCGAGTTCGAGCGCGACCTGTTCGGCCAGTCGGCCGAACAGTTCGGCTGGGCCCGCGAGATGCTGAACCACCCCGTCTCGGTCGCCGGCGTCCACGTCCACGCGCTCGACGCGGCGGGCCACGCCTACGCCGACGACGAGGCCGCGCTCCGGCGCGCCTACGAGCGGATCGGCGGCTTCGTCGACGAGGTGGTCGACGCGCTCGGCCCCGACGACGAACTCCTCCTGCTCTCCGATCACGGCATGCGGACGGCGTTTTACCCGCCCGACGCCGGCGAGGACCCCGCGAGCCACTCCTGGCGGGCCTACGCGAGTACCACTGCCGACAGCCGACCGGGATCCGTCTACAGCGTCCGGGAGTGGGTCGAATCGCGGGCCGCGACCGCCACTTCTACGGGCGAGGACGTGGACGAAGACATCGAGATGCCGACCGACCGACTGCGCGAACTCGGCTATCTGGAATGACCGACGCCTCGAGCGTGAGCCTCGGCGGCGAGACCGTCAAGGCCACCGCCGCGAAGTTTACGATGGCGGCCGTCGGCTTCGTCGGGACGATCGTCTTCGCGCGTCTCCTCGGGCCGACGGCGTTCGGCGGCTTCTACCTGCTGTTCGCGCTGGTCAAGATCGCCGACCGCGCGGTGATCGGCTGGGGAACCGCGGTCAAGAAACGCTACTCCGAAGCGGGGGCAGCCAAGGAAGAGTTGCTCGGCAGTCAGTTGCTGTTCACGGCGGGCTGGGTTGCTCTCAGCGCCGTCGCGGTGGCCCTCGCCGCGCCGTGGCTCGCGTCCTATACGGGCCTGCCCGACGCGCCGATCCTCTTTCTCGTGTTGATGGCCGCGGTCGCCCTCTACGAGCCGATCGACCGCGTCGTGCAGGCGCGGGGCCTCGTCGGCGCGTCGACCTGGACCGACACCCTGCGCTCGCTGCTCACCTTTCCGCTCCAACTGGGCCTGATCCTCCTCGGGCTCGGTGCCGCCGGGATGGCCTACGGGCTCGCCGCCGCGACCTTCCTCTCGCTGCCCGTCCTCTGGTATTTCGTACCGGTCGGACCCGCGATGCCGTCGCGGGATACCCTCGAGCACCTCTGGTCGTACGCCAAGTACAGCAGCGTCAACTCGCTGCTTGGTACCGCATACGACCGGTTCGACGTACTCTTGCTCGGCTGGCTGCTCGCCCCCGCCGCCGCCGGCAACTACGAGGTCGCGTTCAAGCTCACCGTTCCGGCGACGTTCGTCATGATGGCCGCCTCGAGCGGCCTGATGGCCCGCGTCAGTCATCGCCACAGCAAAGGCGAGGGCCTGAGCGAGGACGTCTCGAACACGCTGGCGTTCGTCAGCATCGTCGCGGTCCCGATGTTCTTCGGTGCGCTCGCGCTCTCCGAGCGGCTGGTGGTCACCTTCTACGGGGCCGAGTACGCCGACGCGGCGGGGCTGCTGGTCGGCCTCGCCCTGTACCAGCTCGTCCGGACTCAGAGCGGGACCCTCTCGCAGGTCGTCGACGGCATCGACCGACCGGATCTCAATACCCGAATTTCGGCGGTGACGCTCGGGCTCAACATCGTCCTCGGGATCGCGCTGACGCTTTCCGTCGGCGCGATCGGCGTCGTCGTCGCGACGATCGTCGCGGAGACGCTCCGCTACGTCCTCGTCGCGTTCGTCGTCAAACGGCACGTCCCCGAGACCGAACTGCTCCCGCGGACGCTGGCTGAGCAGGTCGCCGCGAGCGTCCTCATGTTCGTCGTCGTCGTCCCCACCGCCGACGCCGTCGTCATCGACCGCTGGTATCACCTGCTCGCCGTCGTCGCCGTCGGCGCGGCCGTCTACGGCGCCACGCTGGCGATCATCAGCCGCAAGCTCCGGGTGACCATCGAGGGCGTCGTCCGGAGCTCCCGGCTCGAACTCTGAGCTCGGTCAGGGGGAAAACACCGAGAACGTCCCGGTCGCGCGAGCGACCGTCTCTCCGTCGTGGGCGATGTCCGACTCGAGATACGCGACGGAGCCGCCCTTGCGCAGGACGTTCGTCTCGCAGGTCACGCGGCCGGCCCGGACCGGTTCCAGGTAGTTGATCTTGATCTCGATCGTCGCACACTGCTCGCCCTCCTCGAGCATCGCCGCGAGCGCCGCGCCCATCCCGGTGTCCGCCATCGTGTACAGGACGCCCCCGTGTAGCACCCCGTTCGGGTTCTGCAGTTCGTCGCTCGTTTCGATCACGCCGCGGCTGTATCCCGGGTCGACATCGACGAATTCCAGGTCGATCAGATCGGAGAACATCTGTGGTCTCTCGGCCGTCATCCGTTCGACCCTCGAGTCGTACCCACTTGAAACCGCGCGTGGGCGGCCGTCGCGTCTTTACAGCTCGCGCGCCACGTAGGATTCGATCCGCGCGACGCGCTCGGAGTCGGTCGTCCAGAAGCCCTCCCAGATGCGCGGCTCGGTCTCGAGACAGACGAGCGCACAGCCCTCGGCGTCGGCCGGCGCGCGGTCGTCGGGCGCGAAGACGACGAACCAGCCGTCCCGATACGCTCTATCGGTCCCGGTGTGTTCGGTCACCTCGAGGTCGACCGGTGCACTGCCCCCGGCGCCGTAGACGTTGACGTCGACAGCGGTCTCGGCGAGCGCGTCGTAGGTCTCGTACGTTCCCACTTCGTCGTCGATGCGCGACAACCGTTGGAATGCGCTGTGGAGCGTGCCGCTACCCGCCGCCCAGGCGCGCTGTTCGATGTATCGAGAGACGAGGATCAACAGCAGTTTCTCCTTGTGCGCGAGCGGATAGCCGCGCAGTCGGAGCTTCGTCCCCTCGAGGCCCGCCAGCACGGCGGGGAACTCGATCTCGCCGACGCCGCGGGCCCCGGTGACGAACAGGTCGGAGTTGATCGCCAGCAGCGAGTCGTACAGCTCCAGCATCGGCGAAGCCGCGACCGGCTCGCCGTCTTCGAGCAAGAGGGCCGTGTCGCCGTCGGCCGCGAGCGCGTCGGCGACGGCGGGCGACGCGTCGGCGTCGTCCAGCGTCGCGCCTGCCTCGACGGCGATCGGCTGGTCCGCGAACGTCTCGGCCAGCATCTCCTCGAGCGGCCCCGATCCCGTCGCGTCCTCGCTGACGACCGCGATCGTCCGCTGTGGGGGACCGACATCGTCGATGAACGATCGAAGGGTCACTGGCACATATTGGCCAATTCGGCTAATAAACGTTCCCGCCGCCGACGGTTTCTCGAGCCCCCGTGCGGACGAGACCGACTCGCAGCGTCAGTCGCCGGTGACGGGGTCGCGTTCCCAGAATTCGCTGTCTTTCTTCAGCTTCGGGACCCACGTGTCGCCCGTCTTCGCGAGCAAGGCGACGCGGGAGGCCGGCACGCCTTTGACCTCGGTGAATTCGGGCATGTGGTCGGCGACCGATTCCGCGAAGTCGACGACAGCCTCGTGGTCGGGCATCGCCGAGCGGTCGAGTCGGCCCCGCGAGTGGCCGACGTGCATGTACGCCTTCAGTTCGATGAAGTCGGGGTCGGCCTGCTGGTAGAAGCCGGCGTACCAGTCGGGGTGGTGCATGTTCTCGCCGTCGACGAGCGTCGTCCGGAGCACGGTTCGAGTCTCGTCTTTGTCCGCGAGGACGGCCATCGTCTCGAGGAGCTTCGCCCAGGCGTCGTCTTCCATCGCGCCGACCACTTGGTCGAAGGTGTGGCGCTCGGGGGCGTCGACGCTGACGTAGAGTTGCGTGGGATCGCACTCCCGCAGCACCTCGGGGCGAGTACCGTTCGAGACGAGGAAGGTGGTGATGTCCCGATCGTGAAAGGCCTCGATGAGTTCGGGGAGGTAGGGATAGAGCGTCGGCTCGCCGTCCAGCGAGATGGCGACGTGGCGGGGTTCCATCGACTGCTCGAACACCTCGCGGGGGACCTCGTCGTTGCCGCCGAAGCCCGAGAGGAGCTTCTTCTGGAGGTCGATCGAGGCGTCGACGACGGCCTCGGGGTCGTCCCACTCCACGTCGTCCATCTCGTAGGCGTGGCCGTTGTGGTCACGCCAACAGAAGACACAGCGCTCGTTACACCGGACGACGGGCGTCATCTGGATGCAGCGGTGGGACTCGATCCCGTAGAAGATGTTCTTGTAACACTTGCCCTCACCGCGCAGTGCGTTGGCCGTCCAGCCGCAGGTCTGGGCGGCCGTGTGGTTCTCGCTGTGGTAGTTCGGGCTCGAGACCTGTGCGGGCCCGCCGTCGCCGCCGTCGGCGTTCGCACCGTCGCCCCCGGAGTTCGCGGAGTCGCTCATGTTGCCGGCGTTGGGCGGGCGCGGGCAAAAGCCGTGTGGTGTCTCGGCCGACGGGGCGGCCGACGGGCTCGAGACCGCATGCGAAGCTCGTCGGCCGGCTACTCGTCGCTGCGGTGGTCGCGCGCCGACTCACCCGATTCGGGCGCGTTCGGCAGCGCGTGCGGATCCGCGGGCTCGTCGCCGTGTTGTGCGTCGTCGCGTTCGAACAGGTACAGCGCGGGCCCCGCGAGCACGATCACGAGCAATCCGGGGATCGGCACGTCGGGCGGCGCGAGATAGAGGGCCAGCCCGCTGCCGACCGCCAGGAAGACGAAGCCCGCCCAAAAGCGCGGGCGCGGGACCTCGAGGGCCGTCGCGTCCCGATAGACGGCACCCGCACAGCCCAGCGCGACGACGAACCCGAGGACCGCGACGGCGACGGCCTGCAGCGTGACCATATCCGAGGTTACGCGAACGACGGGAAAAGGGTTCTGAGAGCCGTTTCGGCGGGTGGCCCACGGTGCTCGAGAACCGAACCGGGATACCGCGGCGACCTTTCCCGACCCTTCCCTACGAAAGCCGCGCTCTCTTGCCCGTTCCGATCCTACCTTCCATATGATCGGATCCGACACGATCGGCAAGAAAACGGCGACCGTCGGCGACGAACGGGATGGGACTCCGGGTGCGGTTGCCTCCGGCGGCGCGGCGCTGACCGGGTATCTCGTCGTCCGGCGCGCGCTCGAGCGGTCGACGACGCCCGACGCCACCGGCACCGAGTCGAAGACCGACGCGACGACCGAGGGATCGAACGGCGACTCGAGCGACGAGCGCTGAGCCGCGATACCGATCATCCAACAATGAGTGATACAGATACGCGCACCGAAATGGGGGCGGAGTTCGGCGGCGACGGCGAGCACCGCGAGGCGACCGGCGGACGCGTCTCGCGAGCGCTCCGGGCCGCTCGAGACGGCGGAAGACTGAGCGCCATTGCGGGCATCGGGGGCAGTGTGAGTCTGCTCGGCGGCGTCCGCGCGCTTTGGCGCGGCGACAGCGAGCGCGCGGTCGGTCGGTTCGCGCTCGGCGGCGTGCTCGTCGCGATCGCACTCGAGTTGCGGCGATCGCCCGACGAGCGCGCCACCGGCGCTGCCGTCGACCAGACGGATGTCGTCAGCACCGGGCCGGACATCGGCAACCTCGAGGGCGGCGCGACGAGTGAGGCGGAACACGCCGATGGTGCCGACGCTCAGCGGGTCGCCGATTCCTCGGTCGATCTTGAAGACGCAGCCTCGGGGTCGGAGTCAGACGCGGCGGAGTCGGCGACGGGGAGCGAATCCGACACAGCGGTTGAAGTTCCCGAATCCGAGACGTACGAACGGTTGGGCGCGGCGGCGTTCGACGAACGCAGCAGCGAGATTCCCGTCCCACAGGAGGCGTTCAACCGGAACGTCCTCTCGCTCGGCGCCGAGGCGTTCTGGGGGATTCGCGAGGAGGACGACGCCGTCGTCGTCTCGGAGCGCTTCGATCCGCTTCGAGACCACGAGGGGATCCGCTACGTCGCGAGCAGCGAAATCGACGACGACCGGATGCTGACAGTCCCCGATACAGTGTTGAACCACTGGGACGCCGTGGCAGGCGGGGGGACTGCCGTCGCCTCCGGTACCCAAATCACGTTCGTCACCGCCGACTCGCTTGAAGCGAACGGCCAGATTCAGATCGTCCCCGAGCAGTGGCTCGACGACGTACTCGAGGACAGCGCGTAACGATGGTCGATCAGCCGTGATGGCCCGCCGCGGCGGATCGCCAGCCGGCGAGACCGTGTGATGGTTCGGGTAACACAGCTATTAATTGAGCGCCTATATTTCGAACATCCATTTTCAAAAGTAACGATTAGAACGCTTGCGTCGCAAGGGTATAGAGTCAACACCGCGAGTACGGTACGGGGGATCAATGCTCAACGATCTCCTCACCATCGTCGCGAACGACTACCGGCGCGAACTGTTGATCAGCCTGCTCGAGCGCGAGCGCGACCGGAAAACGGAGGCGCTGCTCCCCGACGACATCGCAGTCGACGGCGCGAACCGCGACGCGCAGGTAGCCGAGCTACACCATTGCCACCTCCCGATGCTGGCCGAGGGCGACCTGATCGAGTGGCACCGAGACGATAACTGGATCACGACCGGCTCCCGGTTCGACGACATCAAGCCGTTGCTCGAGTTGCTCGCCGAGCACGACGAGGAGCTCCCGTATCGAGTTCGGTGCGTGAACCGGTAGTCGCCGTCCGTCGACTGAGCGAGACGGCGACCACCGGCCGGTCGCGCCCGCTACAGCGAGCCGCGGACCCGCTCTACGACCGCCAGCATCCCGTCGGCGTGGCGCTCCTCGAGGACCTCGTCAGCCGCCGCCGTCGCGGCCTCGTCGGCGTTGCCGACGGCGAAGCTCCGGCCGACGACCGCGAACGTCGGCGCGTCGTTGACCGAGTCCCCGACGGCGACGCAGTCCGCGAGGTCGACCCCGACGTGCTCGGCGATCCGCTCGACGCCGTCGCCCTTGTTCGGCGTGGCGTCTTTGACGTGGTAGGCGTACCCGGTGTCGATCACCTCGAGGCCGTGATCGGCGGCGATCTCGCGCAGCGGCTCGAGCGGCTGCTCCAGATTGACGGCGATCTCGGTCTCGCGCCAGCGGTTGACGGTGTCTTCCTCGCCCCAGCCGAGGTCGTAGCCGGCGGCGCGGTACTCCTCGACGACGGCCTGGGCGGCCTCGCGGTCGGCGGTGAAGAACACGTCGTCGCCGGTGTAGACGACGCCGCCGTTTTCCGCGACGACGAGTTCGGGGATGCCGACGAAGTGACAGAGCGCGACGGGATAGGGGAAGGCCTTCCCCGTGGCGATCACGACGGGCGCGTCCCACTCGCGCAGCGGGTCGAAGACGCGCGGATCGATGCCCCAGCCCTCGGGACGGGTCAGGGTGCCGTCGACGTCGAGGACGAGCGGCGGATCGGCTGCCATAGCATCACTCGAGGGCCGGGCGGCCTAAAGGAGTCGGTTCGGTCGCTCGAGCCCCACTGAGCGACCACCGAATCCCATCGTCGAAGGGCAAACGTAGATGTCTCGAGCGCCCCTATTCCCACCGATGTCAATGGATGACTTCGACGTAGCGGAACTGCTCGAGACGGGCGGGTCACAACTGAAGACGAGTCTCCCCGGCGTGGTCGTGACGACGAAACTTGACGACGCGGACGCGGACGAACTGGAAGCGGTTCACCGCCGACAACTAGAGTACGCGCTCGAACACGCCGAAGAGGCGAAAGAAGCGACTCGAATGTGATCGGGGCGAGAGGACGAGACGAACCACGCAGGGAGACGACCGTCGCGATCGCTGCGGTTCCCCGGTGCCGGAGACCGAAATCACGACGGGTGGGGGCACCGAGCCGCGGGTAGCGTTCGACTCCCGTCAGAGTGCGAGATACCCCGCGTTGGGGAGGAGTCCGGCCAGATAGAGGAGTCCGAGGACGAACATGAACGCCGCGATCGCCATCGCCGGCGGATCGACGTGCGTCCCCGAGTGCGAGTAGAACACGCGCTGGCCCACCTCGCCGAGGAGACCGCTAATCGCGCCGAACGCGCCGGCGACGAGCAGGACGACCGGCTCGCTGCCGACGGCGGGCATCGCGATGACCGCGCCCACGGCGCCCAGCAGGGTGATGTGGTGGGTGACCGGGATCTTCTCGACGCCGAGATTGAGAAAGAGCAGGCTCATCGCCGAGATGGCATAACCCATGAAGATGCTCCCCGTCTCGAGCCAGATGAAGCCGCCGAGGATCCCGCCGATGATGCCGATGGCGGTGACGCCGGACCACTCGTACTGGTGGGGCAGCCACGGTTCCGTCGCCAGTCGGTCGGTCTCGGTCCCGCCGTCGGCCGCGACGCGTTTCTCCTCGCGCTCGAACGGCGACATGTCGAGGATGCTCGAGCCGCCGACCCTGCCGACGAGCGGGTAGCCGAAGACGAGTCGCGCGATGAAGGCCGTCGCGACGACCGAGAGCGCGATGTTGTCCGTCGGGAAGCCGAGGCCGGTCATCACCTGCGTGATGAGCATCCCGAGCGCGCCGAAGATCGCCCCGACCGCGAGGATGTCGGGTTTGGTCCCGAACGCGTACAGAATGTCCTTCCCGAAGTGGTAGTCCCAGTCGTCGGGTTTCATCTCGGGGTATCGCCGCCCGGCGTAGGCCGTCGCTGCGACGCCACCGGCGAAGGCGATGTGGGGGCCGGTCACCGGGCCGAACCCGATCGTGCCGGTGATCCCGGTGGCGATGTTACCGGCACCGACGGCTTCGAGCCCGCCGAGTTCGCCCTCGAGGACGGCCAGCCCCTCGCCGAGGAAGACGACGAACCCCGTGAAGACGAACGCGGGCAGTGCGCCCAGCGCCGCCCCGAAGGCGCCGCCGGCGAGGGCGGCGATCAGCAGGACGGCGAACGCCTCGAGTTCCATCCCGATGACGGGAACCTGAAACAACGGCGCCAGCATGGGTTAGTCCTCCGCGTCCCGCGCCCAGTCGCGCGATCGCTCGACGGCGTCCGACCAGCGGTCGTACCGTTGGTCGGCCTCGTCGGGGTCCATCTCGGGGTCGAACTCCGCGTCGACCTGCCAGTTGCTCCGCAACTCCTCGGGATCGTCCCAGTAGCCGACGGCGAGCCCAGCCGCGTAGGCCGAGCCCAGCGCGGTCGTCTCGTCGACGACCGGGCGGACGATCTCCGAGCCGATGATGTCCGACTGGAGCTGACAGAGGAAGTTGTTCTTGACCGCGCCGCCGTCGACTTTCAGTGATGTCATCTCGATCCCGGAGTCACCCTCCATCGCTTCCGCCACGTCGCGGGTCTGGTAGGCGATCGACTCGAGGGTCGCGCGGACGACGTGTTCCTTGCGGGTGCCCCGCGTCATCCCGACGATGGTCCCGCGGGCGCGCTGATCCCAGTGGGGCGCGCCCAGCCCGGTGAAGGCGGGGACGACGTAGACGCCGTCGGTCGTGTCGACGCTGCGGGCGAGTTCCGCCGTCTCGGCGGGGTCCTCGATCAGCGTCATGTCCTCGAGCCACTCGATGGCCGCGCCAGTGACGAAGATCGACCCCTCGAGGGCGTACTGGACCGGCTCGCCCGAGCGCTGGAAGCCGATCGTCGTCAACAGGCCGTGATCGGACGCGACGGCTTCCTCCCCGGTGTTCATCAGGAAGAAAGAACCGGTGCCGTAGGTGTTCTTCGCGTCGCCGGGGTCGAAACAGGTCTGGCCGAACAGCGCCGCCTGCTGGTCGCCTAACGCGCCCGCGACCGGAACCTCGGCCTCGAGAAAGCCGTCGGGATCGGTCGAACCGTACGTCTCGTCGTCGCTCGAGGGTCGCACCTCCGGCAGCATCGCCTCGGGGATCGAAAACTCCGCCAGCAGGTCGTCGTCCCACTCGAGGTCGTGGATGTTGTACAGCATCGTCCGCGAAGCGTTCGTGATCTCGGTGAGGTGCTCGCCCGTGAGGTTGTAGATCAGCCACGAGTCGATCGTCCCGAAGCGGATCTCGCCGCTCTCCGCGCGGTCGCGGATGTCCTGCGGGCGCGAGCGCTCGAGTTTGATCGGATCGGCGTTGTCGAGCAGCCACTCGGCTTTCGTCGCCGAGAAGTAGGCGTCGGCCTCGAGGCCGGTCTTCTCGCGGATGGGCTCGATCAGCTCGTCCTCCTCGAGTTGCTCGACGCGGTCGGTCGTTCGACGGTCCTGCCAGACGATGGCGTTGTGAACCGGCTTGCCGGTGTCGGCGTCCCATAGCAGCGTCGTCTCTCGCTGGTTGGTCACGCCGATGGCCTCGAGTTGGTCGGGCGCGATGCCCGCCTGCCCCAGTGCCTCTCTGATGACGTCTTTGGTGTTCTCCCAGATCTCCATCGGGTCGTGCTCGACCCAGCCGGGTTCGGGATAGATCTGTTCGTGTTTCTCGTAGGCGTTCGCGACGACCTGCCCCTCGTGATCGAACACGATGAAGCGGGTACCGGTCGTTCCCTGGTCTACCGCGCCGACGTATGTGGTTGCTGTCACTGGTAGTCACCTCGCCCATGCGACTTGTTTACTGGCGGTCGCACGATATCGGTAAACAATACTGACGATCATTATAAATGTTAGCCACCGTAGCACACACAGTAGCGAGAGCCGAACGGAAACCGGTCCATTAGCCTCCGAATACGGGTGCTGGCGTCTCATCTCCCTCTCGGATCGAGACGGTAAGTAATGAGTTACTACCGCTGACGGAGTGCCGATAAAATGAAGGGGCGAGTTCCCGTAGATCCGGTGACGAATGGCAACGGACACCGGGGTCCTCGTTCTCGGCGGCGGCTCGACCGGCTGTGGCATCGCCCGCGACCTGGCGCTGCGCGGGCTCTCCGTCACGCTCGTCGAACGAGGGAACCTCACGGACGGCACGACCGGGCGGATGCACGGCCTGCTCCACAGCGGCGGCCGGTACGCGGTCTCCGACCGGCCCAGCGCGCGCGAGTGCATCGAGGAAAACCGGATCCTCCGGGAGATTGCGGGCCACTGCGTCGAGGAGACCGGTGGCCTGTTCGTCCAGTGCCCCGAGGACTCGGACGACTACTTTCGGGAGAAACTCGAGGGCTGTCGCGACTGCGGCATTCCGGCCCGCGTCCTCTCGGGCCGGGAAGCCCGCGAGGTCGAGCCCTACCTCGCCGACGATATCGAACGGGCGATCGAAGTCCCCGACGGGGCGGTCGACCCGTTCCGGCTCTGCGTCGCGAACGCGATCGACGCCGAGGCCCACGGCGCGCGCGTCGAGACCCACGCCGAGGTGGTGGACCTCCTGCGCGACGGCGACGACATCTACGGGGTCGAGATCCGCCACGGCTCGGGCCCCGGCAAGCGCACCGACGCCGCGGCCGGCACGACCGAGGAGATCACCGCCGAGTACGTCGTCAACGCGACCGGCGCGTGGGCGGGCCAGATCGGCGCGATGGCCGACCTCGAGGTCGAGGTCCGGCCTTCGAAGGGCGTGATGACGATCATGAACGTCCGGCAGGTCGACACCGTGATCAACCGCTGTCGGCCGAAAGGCGACGCCGACATCGTCGTCCCTCACGAGACGACCGCGATTTTGGGCACGACTGACGAAGAAGTGTCCGATCCGGACGACTACCCCGAGGAGCAGTGGGAGGTCGATCAGATGATCGATACGCTCTCCGAACTCGTGCCGATCCTCACCGAGGCGCGCACGATCCGCTCGTTCTGGGGCGTGCGCCCGCTGTACGAACCGCCGGGAACCGGCACCGCGGACCCGACCGACATCACGCGCGATTTCTTCCTGCTCGATCACGCCGACCGCGACGGCGTCGACGGGATGGCGAGCATCGTCGGCGGCAAGTTCACCACCTACCGGGCGATGGCCGAGGAGATCGCAGACCACGTCTGCGAGAAACTCGGGGTGACCGCCTCCTGCGTGACGGCCGACGAACCCCTGCCCGGCAGCGAGCAGATCGAGACGCTCGAGGCGGGGATGGACGACTTCGGCCTCCGTTCGCCGATCGCGCGCCGGAGCAGACAGCGGCTGGGAAGCCGGGCGCGCGAGGTGCTCGCGACCGACGCGGCGAACCCGGTGCTCTGTGCCTGCGAGGGCGTCACGCGGGCCGAAGTTCGAGACGCGATCTCGCAGTCGGGCGCGGACCTGAACGCGGTCAGGATCCGAACGCGCGCCTCGATGGGGAACTGTCAGGGCGGCTTCTGCTGTCAGCCGATGGCCAACGAGCTCCACCCCGCACACGACGAAGAGACGGTCCGCGAAGCGCTCGACGAGCTCTTTCAGGAACGCTGGAAGGGACAGCGCCACGCGCTGTGGGGCGAACAGCTCTCGCAAGCCATGCTCACCTACGCCCTCCACGCGACGACGATGAACCGCGACCGCGACCCCGCGAGCGAGTCGGGCGAGGTCGAGTTCGCGGCGTTCGACGACGGCGGGATGGCAACGAACCAGGTCAGCGGCTCGAGGGGGGACCGCTGAATGGCCATCGAGGACGACGTGCTCGTCGTCGGCGGCGGACTCGCCGGCGCGACCGCCGCGCTGGCCGCGGCCCGAGGAGACGTTCGGGTCCGGCTCATCTCGCACAGACAGAGCACGCTCCGCCACGCCAGCGGGCTGATCGACGTGCTGGGGTACGCGCCGACCGGCGAGGGCCCGCTCGCCGACCCGTTTTCGGCCATCCCGGACCTCCCCGACGGCCACCCCTACGAGCGCGTCGGCCTCGAGGCGGTCCGCGAGGCCCTCGAGCTGTTCGACGCCGTCGCGGGCGACGCATACGACGGGGCGCACACGGACGCGAACGCGCTCGTCCCGACCCACGGCGGCACCGTCAAGCCGACCGCGCGGTATCCGACCGCGACCGCGCCCGGCCTCGCGAGCGCCGACGGCGACGCGCTGCTCGTCGGTTTCGAGACGTTGCCGGACTTCGACGCCCCGCTGGCAGCCGCCCACCTCGAGGCGGCGGGCGTCCCCTTCGACGCCCGGGGCGTCACAGTCCGGTTCCCCGGGATCGGCCGGGACGACGCGAAAATCACTCGGTACGCCCACCTCCTCGACCGCGACGAAGTCGTGGAGACCGCGGCGGGCGAGACCGGCGCGCGCGCCGCGCTGGCCGAGACCGTCCGTCCCCACCTCGGGGACGAGCCCCGCGTCGGTTTCCCGGCGATCCTCGGCGACGAACGGGCCGCCGACGTGCGTCGCGACCTCGCGGACCGGCTCGGCGTCGACGTCTTCGAGGTGCCGATGGGACCGCCGAGCCTGCCCGGAATGCGCCTCGAGGACCTGCTCTACGACGCGGTCGCGGACGCGGGGGTCCGCGTGACGACGGGCGTGCCGGTGGTCGACTACGAGACCGACGCTGCCGAGACGGGAGCCGCCGGTCCCGAGCGGATCGAGCGCGTGATCGTCGACCGCAACGGGAGCGCGATTCCCCACCGCGCCGAACAGTACGTCCTCGCGACGGGCGGGCTGGTCGGGAAGGGCGTACAATCCGACCGCGAGCGGGTCCACGAGCCGATCTTCGACTGTCACGTTCCCCACCCCGCGGACCGCTACGACTGGTTCGTCGACGATGTCTTCGGCGATCAGCCCTACGCGCGGTTCGGGGTTCCCGTCGACCGCGCTCTCCGACCGCTCGACGCGGACGACGCTCCGGAATTTGCGAACCTCCACGCGGCGGGTGCAGTACTCGGCGGGTACGACTTCGCGGCCGAGAAGTCCGGGGGCGGCGTCTCGCTCGCGACCGGTTACGTCGCGGGCCGACGCGCCGCGGAGGAATGTCAGTGAGCGCTCTCGCGGGCGCCAACGGCGACCTCGAACGCCGACGAACGACTAGCTCGACCGACAGCGACCGATCCAGACAGGTGATTCGATGAGCGACGCGGACCGACCGACCGACGACGTATCGATCGACGACGACGACCAAGACGACGCGTTCGAACCGATTCAGGTCTTTCCTGAGGGCGGGGAGACGGACCTCCGACCGGGCGCGGACGACTGCTACAAGTGCTCGACCTGCGACACCAACTGTCCCGTCGCCGAGGTCGACGACGAGTTCCCCGGACCGAAGTTCCAGGGCCCCGAACAGTGGCGGCTCAAGCGCCAGGAGGACCACGACATCGACGAGTCGGTGATGAAGTGCTCGAATTGCATGCGCTGTGATAGCGCCTGTCCCTCGAGCGTGCCGCTCTCGCAGATGCACAACACGGCTCGCGGGGAGTACGTCGAGGAGCGGATGGACAAACTCTCGCGGGAGTACGTCCGGAACCGGATCCTCGCGAACTACCGGCGGCTCGCGCCGCTGGCCGCCGCGTTCCCGCGGACGACGAACGTCGTGATGGGGCTGTCGGCGACGCAGTGGCTCGGCGAGAAAGTGCTGGGGATCACGAGCCAGCGGGAGTTTCCCGAGTTCGCGACCGAGACCTTCCGAGAGTGGTGGGCGAAGCGAGGTGGCAACGCCACCTCGAAAAAGCGAGCGCGGGAGGCGCGAGTCGCGAGTGATGCGACGCATCCCTCGGACCATGCGAGCGGGACATCGTCCCGCGAGCAGACAGAACGAGGCGGTGCGAAGGTCGAGAATCCGGACAAGCGCGTCGCCTACTTCCACGGCTGCTACTCGAACTACAACACCCCCGAGGTCGCGAAGGCGCTCGTGCGGGTCTACGAGCACTTCGGTTACGAGATTCTGGTCCCGGACCAGCACTGCTCGGGGACGCCGATGTTCGCCAACGGGATGCTCGCGGACGCGCGTCGGTCGGCCGAGACGAACGTCCGCGAACTCGGCGCGGCTCTCGAAGAGGGCGCGGACATCGTCGCCTCCTGCAGTTCGTGTTCGATGTCGCTCCGCCAGGAGTACCCCGAGCTGTTCGACATCGCGGGGATCGAGGACGTCGCGGCGAACACCTGGGACGCCGTCGAGTACCTCCGGGTTCACGAGGATCTAGAGCGCGCACTCGAGGGCACGTCGGTCGGCGACGAGTTCGACGACTTCGCCTACCACGCGCCATGTCACGCCCGCAATCAGGGCCTCGACGGTCAGACGGTCGAACTGCTCGAGCGCATCGACGGCGTCGAGGCACACGATGTCGGCGACTCCTGTTCGGGCATCTCCGGCACCTACGGCTGGAAGGCGGAGAACTACGAAACCTCCATGAAGATCGGGTCTGAGATGTTCGAGCATATGAACGACGCGGACGCAGCGCAGGGGCTCACCGAGTGTCCCACCTGTTCGATGCAGATGGAACACGGGACTGGCTACGAGATTACCCACACCCTCGAGGTGCTCGCGGCGGCGCTCGTCGGGCCCGACGCGGAGGCTCGAGCGCAGTAATGGACCTCCGGGAGCGCATCGCGCGGCGGCGGTCCGGACGACAACACGGGCGGGTCATCGTCGACCGCGACCAGCTCAGCCCGGTCGTCCACCCCGCCGAACCGGTCGGTCGCGGTCCCGTCCTCGAGCAACTGCTCGACGCGCTCGAACCGGTCTTCGACGGCGCGTTGCCGCCACCGGTCGCGGTCGTCGGCCCGCCCGGCTCCGGCACGTCGGCCGTCGTGACCGCGTCGTTCGCTGCGTTGAACGAGCAACTGGGCGGCTCGAGCCGAGCGATCGCCACGACGACCCGCGGGGGGCGGTCCGAGCCGGTGACGTGGTTCGTCACCGTCGACGGCCGCCGCGTCGAGAGCGCGTTCGCCTTCTATCGGGCCGTCCTCGCGGGGCTGTCGACCGAGCAGGTCCCGAACGGCGGCGTCGGGACCGACGAGCTGCGCGACCGGCTGCGCGATCGGCTCGCGCGCGCCGACCGACGCGCGGTCGTCGCGATCGACCACCACGACGAACCCGGCACGCTCGGTGCCGATCGCGTCCGCGAACTCCTGTCTCCTGTCGCGGACAGTGTCGCCACCGTCGCGGTCGGCCACCGGGAACCCGACGGGCACCACGGCCCGACCGTCACTGTGCCGTCCTATCGCGACCACGAACTCGTCGACGTGCTCACCGAGCGGGCCTCGAGCGGCCTCGCGGCGGGCGCGCTCGCCCACGACGCCGTCCGCGAACTCGCCGGGTGGGCGGACGGCAACGCCCACGACGCGCTCGCGGCCCTGTTCGGCGCCGCGGTCCTCGCGACCGACGACGACGCCGATCGGCTCGAGCGCCGGCACCTCGAGGCGGCGTGGGCCGCCGTGCCCGACGACGGCGTCCACGTCGGCCGGCCGCTCGCGCTCTCGGCGACCCGCCAGCGGGCGCTGCTCGCGCTCGTCGACCTCGACGCGACGGAGCGACCGATCAGCGAGACGGCGACCGCGATCGCCGACCGCTCGTCGCTGACCGCCGGGACCGTCGAGCGGTTCCTCTACGAACTGGCCGACGACGGCGTCATCGAACGGGTGCCCCTGCAGACCGTCGACACCGGTGGCGGCGGCGGTCGCCAACCCAGCACGGTCGAACCGCGATTTCCGACGCTCGTATTCCGGGCGCTCTCGACGGCGCTCGACGACAAGCGCTCGGGCTGAGCGGCCGAGACGATCGGTTTCGATCTCGAGGTGATCGGGACGGCGTTCGGCCTGCTCGGCGTCTCGTCAGCGCTCGTCGCTCTTTCTCGAGTCGGAACGCGCCACGAGAGCGACAAAACTGTGCGAGCGGTCGACCCGCTCGGTCGCGTCCTCGACCGCGGCTGGCCGAGCCGTTCGATATCGGTACTCGCGTCCGGACCGGACGCACCGGTCTCCGGCGAGATCAGACGCCGAAGTCGTCGACGACCTCGTCGACGCAGCCGACGTCCGGCCGCGGGTAGTCGCAGTGGCCGTCGACGGAGAAGGTCACGCTGTTGTCCTCGAAGTTCGACGGCGGCGAGTCGAACCAACCGCAGTCCGGTGCTTTGCAGCCGAGACCGTCGTTGCCCGATCCGAGGATCACCGAGGAGTAGAGGTCACAGACGACCTCGTCGTCCCACGATCGGTAGTTGTAAACTGCCTCCGCGGAGGCCTCGATTCCCGGCGCGTACTGCCCGTCGTCTTTGCAGACGCTGTCCTTCGGGACGGCCGGACCGAGCAGGGCGACGTCGTCGATCACGACGTCGCCGTCGAGTTCGTTCAGCAGCGTCCCGGTCACGTGGCCGCCCAGCGAGTGGGCGACGACCCTGTACGACGAGACGTCGTTCTCGGCGGCGTATCCGCCGAGCCAGTCCGCGAGCCGTCGGCCCGCCGTTTTCGCCTTGTCGACGGACGACTCCCAGTCGAGGGAGTCGCCGCCGGTGTTGTAGAGGACGGCGATCTGCGTCGGGTCCCAGCCGTTCTGCCGGGCCGCCTGTTCGAACGTGTAGGCCTGGTCCTTCCAGCCGTCGTCGCTGTCGCCGCCGAGCCCGTGGACGAAGATCGTCAGGTCCCGCGGATCGTCCGGCCAATCGCCCAACCGAGTCGGGGTCGAGCCGCGCAGGTCGAGCACCGGATAGCCGTCCGGTGCGGCCTGCCAGGTTCCGTCGGCCGTACACTCGAGCGCTTCGTAGAGCGCTTCGACCGTCGCCGACGCCGATCCGGAAGCCGCCGCGAGACCGGCGGTCCCCACCGCGAGACCGGCGGTCGACCGGAGGATCTTCCGGCGGTCGATCGTCGATTCTGAATCCCCACACCGCATGCGGTCTGAGCTGTCGGAATCCCTCATCCGTGCTACGGTATACCGAGCCACGGCAATGAGCTGTGTTACTCTCATCTGAGTGTCTTTATAACGCAATCTGAGGACTAACGCTAAAGAGAGTTCCTCGTGAGTCTAGTTGTCGGCCCATCCGGAGTCGACGATCGGGTCGTTCGAGGCTATCGATAGCGTCGGGAACGGAGCACGAACCTCCGTTTCTCGAGTGCAACGAGTACGAGACGAAAATTCGATCGAGCGTGCCGATTCTCGAGGGGACCGCCTTCCTCGGGATGGCCGATACGACCCTTTTTGATCGTGCGGCCGAATAGGTGGGGTAGCAACGGGGCGAGCAATGACGATTTCCTTTACCGAGACGACCGCGCCGACAGGACTCGAGGTGGCCGACTCGATCGAGCAGCGCCGCCTCCAGATCGAGACGGCGGGGGCCGTCTCGCCGGCTGAGATCGACACGGACGGGTTCTGCTTCCCGGTCGATACGACGGTCGCGATCGAGACAGACGGCCTCGTCTTCGACCAGCTCTACTCGGTCACCGTCCACGACCGCAGCGGGCAGACGGAAGCGAGCTTCGACGCGGGCGAGACGGTCGAGCTCGACGACCGGACCCAGTTCATCGGTCTGAGCGGCCCGATCAAGCTCTACTGCCGGATCGGCGTGCCGGGCACGATCGACATCGGCCTCACCTCGATCCGGATCGCGCTCGAGCGACCGACGACGATCGAGCTCGGCGGCCGGTCGCTCCACGAGCGACCCGCCGCCACGATCACGACCGGGCCGGACATCGCCTCCATGGCGAAGGTGATCTCCGCGCTCCCGTCGGCGCTGCAGACGACCTCGGCCGAACGGACGTGGCCGACATTGCGCGGTCATCCGCCGCTGATCGAACTCAGCGACGCCCTCGAGATTCCCGACGCGATCGACGAGCCGGCCGGTGACGTGACGCTCACCGTCCCGCCCGACCGGCTGTCGCTCTACCGGGCCGCGCCGCTCGCGTTCTTCCTCGGCGCGACCGTACGGACCGGCGACGAGCCCGCCCTCGAGACGGACCGTTTCGAACGGCCGTTGCCCGCAGACGATGGGTTCGAGGACGCCGTCGCGCGACTGCTCGAGCGGTTCTTCTTCCTCGACTGTCTGACCCGGACCGAGGGCATCTTTCGGTACGAACTCCACGAGCGACGGGAACTCGAAGCCGAGCTGCCCTACGACCTCGCGACGCTGTACGAGGCCGACCTGCCGGCCCGCCTCGAGCGGTACCTCGAGGTCCCTTACGAGACGATCGAGCCACACATCCCGCGCTGGCCGCTGACCGCACACGTCCCGGCCGACCCGGAGACCGTCGAGTTGCTGCCGTTCATCGTCAACGAGCTCGGCATCGTCCGCGATACGCGCGGCAGTCCGCCGGACGCGGTCCCGGGCACCGCGACCGAGGAGCTCTCGGGGCTCGTCCGCTCGACGAGCGGGGCTCGCAGCCCGCCACAGCCGTCGTCGGCGACACAATCGTCGTTCGTCGTTCCCGCGATCACCGACGAATCCGTCGAGCACGCCTGGTTCGGCGACGGCATCCCACAGCAGGCCTCGAAGGCGACGCTCGAGGCCTACCGAAACCAGCTGGCCCGCGACGCGCGAAACGAGTCGATCGAGATCCTGCTCGTCTGCAACGACGTCCGCATGATCGACGAGCACGACCTCCTGGACGAGACCTACGGCAACCGCGAGATGCTCCCCTTCGAGATCCGCTCGGAGTTCGGCGTCAGCACGGATCGCCTCGCGAGCCTGCTGGCCGACGGCGGCTACGACTTCGTCCACTACATCGGCCACGCGACCCCGGACGGGCTCCAGTGTCCCGACGGCGACCTCGACGTCCGCACCCTCGAGTCGGTCGACGTGGGCGTCTTCTTCTTGAACGCCTGTCGCTCCTACGAACAGGGGCTCGCGCTCACCCGCCGCGGCGCGTTCGGCGGCGTCAGCACGGACGCCGACGTCGTCAACGACGACGCCGTCGACGCCGGCGAGACGATGGCGCGACTGCTCAACCGCGGCTTCCCGCTGCGCGGCGCGCTCGAGATCGCCCGGCGGAACGCGGGACTGGGCGACCAGTACCTCATCGTCGGCGACGGCTCGGCCGACATCGCCCAGTCCGACGGCGGCGCGCCCGCGATCATCGAACTCGACCGGGACGGCGACGGCGGCTTCGAGTTCGCCATGCGATCGTACTCGACGAAGGAGTTCCAGCTCGGGACCGCGACGGCCTCGACGCTCGAGACGGTCGAAGACAGACACCTCACGCCCGGTTATACGCCGTTCGCCGAGGTCGACCGCGACTCGCTCCAGGAGTACCTCACCTGGACCGAACTGCCGGTGCTGGTCGACGACCGACTGCGCTGGAACGACGGGATCGGTCCGATCGACATCGACTGACGACGTCCGGACAGCGCGCTGGCTGATCGGTGACTATTATTCGTAGGTGGCGGCGAAGAAGACGAACGGGCGCGTGCAACTGGTTCTTCGAATCGACGTTAGGGTCCGACCTGCGACGTGGTGCCCGCGGCCACCGAGCCGGCCTGGCTGAGTAGGACGAACAGGGTGAACAGGGCGCCGATCATTCGGGGGTGCTGTGCGAGGTAATCCTTCATGCTGTCTTTCGCGTCCATAGCAATCCAATGGTTGTCGCCGTTGGTAATAAAATTATCGTATACTTACATATACGAATAAATATGAATGAACGAGCGTCGGGGTTGGGGCCGTAATCGCGGTGGCGCCGGCTCCAATCAGTCCGCCCGAACCGGCCGCGTCACGAGCACTGACCGCCGTTCGCCGAACGGACGTGTCGGTGGCTGGTAGGTGCTTCCCTCGGATTCACAGCCTGCGACACGCCGTGACAGCTATATCAGTGTGAGTGACAGTCCCCGCTTCCTGCTGTCGGACTCACTGTCGCCCCCCTGCGCGGCTCGGCGTGGTTCGGGGTCGAGCGGCTCGAATCTGAGCCGATACGTGAGCGATGAGCGCAGGACTCCCCCTGTCACTCCCGTGGCGCGGTCACTACCGACAGGCGTGGGAACTACTAGCACGGTCGCGGATCACACCGACGCACACGCGGTCGTCTTCTGGCGGTTTCCTCCGGAACTCGCGACCTCGAGTTCGTCGTCCGTCCCGATGGGCCTCTCCACTCGTCTATCGCATGCAGCGACGACGGCGGCGAGATCGAAGCGTCAGCGATCCGCTTTGCCATCGGCGGTGGCCCGCGGGAGGTCGTATCCCAGCTGTCCGCGGGTCGCGGCGATGAGCAAGACGGCAACGATCCATACCGCGACGTCGACCGCGATCAGTACCGTCGTGAAGCTCTCGCCGGTGATCGCCTCGATCGGGAGCGGGACGAGCGTGCTGTTGGCCGTATTGATGCCCGCGTGGAGAAGCAGAGCGAGCAGGACGCTCTCCGTCTCGTTGTATATCCACGTCAGGAGGAACGCGAAGCCCACAATGTTGACGACTCGAAGAACGATACCGGGAGTTTCCTCGACGAGCCACGCGAAGCTGTATACGGCGTTCGGGTCCGCGACCAGCTGAGGGAGGTGCCAGAACGCCCAAACCACTCCCAGAACGAGCGTGGCCGGGACCGGCGCGTACCGTTTCTCGAGTCTCGGGAGGGCGAATCCTCGCCACCCGGGTTCCTCGTTCCCGCCGCCGATCAGCGCGACGAACACGTACGATCCGAGAACGAGCGAGAACCGTCCCGACAGCACCGCGGGATTCACGTCGGTTCCGAGGAGGACGATAGCCGCGCTCGCCAGGCCGACGACGAGCAGCGGGAGGAGGAACGCAGCGAGGTACCACCGCGGTGGGACGCGCCAGCGGACTATCTGTCGAGCCCACGCCCGGACGGACTCGCCGTCGAGCCAGGTTGTTACTGCACCGGCGAGCGCTGGGCCGAATCCCCCGACGACGAAACTGAGCGTCCGAACTGGCTCCCCCATCCCGATGACGACCGGCAGCCACCCTACCCAAGAGAAGGCATACGCCAAGACAAAGAACGTCGCAACAGGGCGATCGTCTACGATGCCCCGGATCCGCTGCTGGCTCACGGGTCAATCCTCCGATGGTCGCGTGGTAATCATATCGATATCGTGTATTTTCACAGCGGTAGGACGCGGAGCAGATACAGCTGCCAGGCGACCAGAAGCGCGAGGAGCGTCGCTCCCGTGTAGTGCACCCTGAGTGGCGTGTTCCAGTAGTCCCCACGCCAGACGAACCCGGTCGCGATGACGCAACCAGCCGTTCCCGCGAGTGCGACGTAGCGGAGTCCCTTCCCGGCCTGGAGGGCGAGCGACGGTGAGGCGACCTCCGCGTTGAGATTAATCCAGGCGAGTACGAAGATCACCAGGACGACGAGCCACAGGAGACTCACCGCACCGAGGAGCCCCCGGGTGAGTCGTTCGCGCCTCGTCGGAGCGTCTCGGTCGCGCACTCGCCGCCAGAGCGGTGCGCCGAACCACAGCGAGAGGACCGAGGCGAACGCCAGCACTCCGACAGCGAGGACGCTCTGCAGGACGGTCAGTGATTCGTACCACGGGACGCGCTCGTAGGTCGCCGGCCCGAACGCACCCCGGAACAGGTGGGTCGCTCGGCCGTCCTCGTCGAACCGGAAGACGAGGATCTCGTCGCCGCCGACCTCCTCGTAGACGCCGGGTCGGCGTTCGACCCACCTGCGCGTCCCCTCGCCGAGTCGCTCGGTCGTGAGGGAACCGTCGTCGGTCGCCTCGACCGTGTAGGTCCGGGTCATCACGCCGAGGATCCGTTGCCACGAGGACTCCGAGATTGTCAGCGATCGATAGTCACCGGCCAGCGCTTCGGCTCTGTCGGCAGCGCCCGCCGGTGGATCCACGAGCGGCGCGTCCGAACGCGGGTAGTACCGGTCGGTGAATTCCTCGAGGAGTTCGAATCGAGCGGCGTGACCGCCGGGCGCGTTGTATGCGACGAACAGGCCGACGTCTCGCTCCGGGAAGAGCGCGAGCAGGCTCTTGAAGCGGGGGGTGTCACCCCAATGGCCGACGATCTGCTCGCCGTTGCGATCCATCTCGATGAATCCGTAGGCCATCCCGTTGAGTTCGGGGACGGCGCGTGATTTCGTGAAGTGACGACGATGCATGTCCTCGACGGACTCCGCCTCGAGGACGCGTGCGGAGCCATATGCCCCCTCGTTCAGTTGGGCCAGCATGAACCGACCCATGTCCGTCCCCGTGGTCCGGAACGACCCGCCCTCAGGCGGCAGCGTCCAGACCAACGGCGGGTGCGCCCGGTAGTCCCCGTTCTGAGACGTGTACCCGATAGCTCGCCGCTGCTCGAGCCGATCCGGGAGGGGCTGGGCGTACGTGGTATCGTTCATCCCGAGCGGGGTGAAAATCCGCCCGTCGACGTACTCGACGAACGTCGTGTCGTACTGCTCGGCGAGAACGTGCCCGGCGAGTGCCGTTCCGTAGTTGGAGTAGGCGACGAACTCGCCCGGCGGCCGGACGCGGGCCGGCCGGTGCTCGGCGAGAATCTCTTCCATCGGACGGATCTCCGCGGGATCGTCGACGACCATCCCGTCGAGCGTGTCCTCGAACCCCGCCGAATGGGTGCCGAGGTGCTCGAGAGTGATCGGTTCGGAGTATGTATCCGGGACGGAAACCTCGGAGTCACGCAGGTAGTCGTTCACGTCGCGGTCGCGGTCCAGCCGGCCGTCTTCGACGCCCTGCATCACCGCCGTCCAGGTCACGAGCTTGCCGGTTGAACCGATGCTGAAGACGGTCTCGTTGGCGACGACTGGCCGACCGGACTCGAGGTCGGCGTAGCCGTAGCCCTTCGCGAGGACCACCTCATCGTCTTTGACGGCGACGACGGTCGCACCCGGGACGCGGTGGCGCTCCACGTGGTCGGCCATCGTCTCATCGAGCCAGCGCTCGAACTCATCCCGATCAGACAGGTCGGCCGATTCGGCCTGCCCGACAGAGTCGGCCGAGCGAGCCGTCGACGTGGTGGATGTCGCTACGGCGGGCGTGCTCGCGAGAACGACGACCAGCGCCACCACGACGGCGGTGTGGATCGAAGAGCGGTTCACGTGGCAGACCTCGGCGCGGTGGTGCTCGATCCGAATACCCGGTTCCCGGACGAGCGGGGAAACCGGTCCGCCGGTGAGGGCTCGTGCGGGGTCGGCACGCGTCCGACTATGGGGTCAGAGGTGTGGTTCATGCAGAGTGCTAGACGGACGGCTCCGCCCCCTCGCTCTCTGCGAGCAGGTAACCGCCGAAGGCGACCAACCAGAGCATCACGGGGTAGACGATCATCCGTTCGGTGCCGCCATGACCGATCGGCCCGAACGCCGCGGCGTTGCCGGCGTCGCCGAGGACCATCAGAACGACGAAGACGAGGCCCGAACCGCCCGCAATAACCGAGAGGAGCCGCATCGCGCTGCGGAGTCGAGCGGCCGTCCCGAGCGCCTGGACGTTGAAGAACAGGAACGCCAACAGCGCGAACAGGCCGTGGAGACCACCGGTGTCGAGCGGGAACAGCCCGGCACCGACCGCACCGAGACCGGCGAGCGTGTAGACGATCAGCAGCCAGCGCGCCCCGTGGGTGCGGTAGAACAGGTATCCGCCCGCGAGATTGAGCACGCCGACGAGCACGAGCGACGTGTTGAACAGGAGCGCCGTCTCGGGAAACGTTCCGAGGTCACTGATGGCCCCGCCGCGGAAATCGTACCCAGGGACCATCGCTGCCGCGAGCATGATGACCGTCATGAAACCGGCGGCGAGAACGAGGAACGACAGGCCGGCGAGTTGCAGACTCTCGAGCGTCACGCCCCGGATCGAGAAGGTCGGTCGGTCACGGGTTTCGAACTGTGTCGTGACACCCTCCTCGCCGTTTACGGCGAGGCTTCCCACGCATGGGGAATACCAGTCAGTCGTCGTCTTCAGAACCTTCGGTTCTGGCGGACTGCACGAGACCTTCGGTTCTGGCGGACTGCACGAGACCTTCGGTCTCGTGAATGCTGGCAGAGGGTTCAGACTCTTCGTAGGCCGTGAGCGTCATCTGCGCTGGTACGCTCTGCTCACGGTGAGTCGTGGCGGTGTCACAATCGCACCCATCCCGAGACGAGTCATCGCGTCCAGCCTTATCAAGCGGGACGCTCTCTCCCCACGGGTCAACCCGTCGTGCGATATTCGCAGAAGCGTTGATGTCGGCCTGAAACGTCGAAACGTGGCAGTCGCCGTTCGGGCACCGGAACTCGGCTTGGGAGTTCCGCCGACCGATGCGGTGGCACGAGTGGCACGTCTGCGAGGTGTACGCCGGATTCACGTACTTGACAGGGATGCCTGCTTCCGTCGCCTTGTCCTCGATACGCCTTTGCAGCCGGGCGAACGCCCACGAGTGAAGCCGACGGTTCATGTACTTCCCGTAGTCGAGACGCTCACGGATGTACGTCAAGTCCTCCATTACCAACACCGGATTATCGAACTGTTGGGCGTACTCAACGGCTTCCCGAGACGCCTTCTCCACGATGTCGGTGAGCGCGTTCTGGTAGTGCGAGAAGCGGTCTTCAATCCGCCACTCGGATGCGTCACGCTCTTGGAGTCGTTTCAGGGTCGTATGCATCTCTTTGCGGAGATGCTTCGCTCTGCTTCCGCTACACACGAACGGGTCAGTCGGAGAACCACCCTTGAGGGCACAGCCCGTGATGAGGGCGGTTTCTCCGATGTCTAAACCGATGTGTGTGGCGTCACAGTCTGTCTCTGGTTCTTCGACCGAGTACTCGACGGTGACGTGTAGTACCCAGTTTTTCCGGTGCTTCTGAAGCCGTATCTCACCCGCCTTCGCGTCCTCGGATACGAGGTCGTGCCAGAGGCCTTCTTGCTCGGGGTTGATGCGGAGCGGAATCCAGAAGTTCGTTCCCCGACCGGGGCGTGGAACCCACCACGTGAACTCGTAGTCGCGTTCCTCGGAGTGGTCGAACGTCGCAGCCTGATTCGTAAGCCGTATCGGGTGTTCGTCGTCCAACTGTTTGGCGTTGTACGTCTTCCACAGTTTCGGAACGTAGTTGCAGAGCGCGGCTTTGGCCTGATACGGCAGGTCGTAGGGAGTCACGATGTCGCTGACTGCCGACATGGTACTCGCCCCGGCATCGAACGCCTCTTGCAGACTGTCACGGTACGTTACAAGTAGGTCATTCAGTTTAGACTGCTTGTGCGCGGTGGGTGGGGCGAACGTCGCTTGAAGCGTCTTAGTTATCGTCGTCACTGATGTCTAATCCTTTCTCGATTAGTTCAGCGTAGGCACGAGGATGTCGGATGCCATTATCGCGGGCGTAGTCCTTCACCCGTTCGTGAAGGGCGCTTCCCCGCTCCAGATCGATTTCAGTTCGCACAATTTTTTGTACGTTATTTTGGTACTAATAGGTTCCGTATGGTATCCGGACTGCTGTAGACGGTAGATTGCACAGTCAAGTGACGCGATTCACGCTCACTCTAAGGGGTGGGATTCTCTCGCTGTTTAAACATAGGTAGGAATCGACTTCATCGCAACTGGTGAGGTACTCGAGCAGCCAAACAGCGTTATGATTGGGCACCTCAGCGGCGGTCATAAGACGCTGGCTGCGGTCAGCTTCAGTATCGCTAGTGCGATGTTCATAGGTCACAGGAGTACACGGTCAGCCTGCGAGGGACCCAAAACCGACGTAGAGAACGAAGCGTGTCCGAACCGGGCTTCCAAGTCAGGTGACGACCAGCCACGAACTCATCGACGTCGGGACCGTCCAGGTTAGTGCGCTCCTCCTGCGCGATGCGAAGTTCTTCGCCCGGTCGCTCGACTCGCGGCCGCTCGTCGAGGTGGCGAGCGAATCGGAGGCCAGTGTCGACGACCTCAGTAGCGCTGGTGAGCGGACCGTGGCCGTCGACACACCCATCGGGGCGTTCGAGGCGGCGTACATGCCCTGGCAGTGGCGGGGTCCGGACTATCCGACGCTCATCTATCACCACGGGAGCGGCGAGCGACCGTTCGACTTCGGGCGGATCAGTTCGAACTCGTTTCGGCGGTTGTTCGTCGCAACCGACGACGGGATCCCGGCCAACGTCGTGGCCGTCAGGGCCCCGTTCCACGACGGGTCGACTATGGATTACGCCCAGGCGATGGGTGACCTCGAGAACTTCGTTGGGATGATCGCCTCCTCGGTCGCCCTCATCGACGCACTCGCGACACAGGCGAGCGATCGAACCAGTAGCTCGGTCCTCGCATCGGGCATCAGCCTCGGTGGCTGGGCTATCAACCTCCACCGGGCCTGCTTCGACTCCGTCGATCGGTACATCCCGATCTTCGCCGGAGCTGCGCTAGGCGAGATGTTCGTCTCGTCAGTCTATCGGAAAATGACCGCTGAAGCGGCTCGATATCAGCCAGATCAACTCCGTGAGGTACTCGACTTCGAGGCGGAGTTTAGGGCCGTCGAGGCAGCCGACTGTTTCCCGCTTCTCGCCCGGTGGGATCGCATCATCGAGTACAACCGACAGCGATCGGCTTACAGGGGGCTGTCGCTGTCCGTACTGGAGAAAGGCCACGTCACTGGGTCGCTTGCGACCGCTCAGCTCCGTGAGCACAACCTCTGTGTCCTCTCAGCGTATGCAACCGACTAGTGACCGAGCTCCCCCTGCTCGCTCACTGCTCTGCGGTTCGCTCCGTGGGGTGGGAGTTTCTCTGTCACCGACGACACGTGCAGGGATCACATCCCGATAGCGTGCTCTCGCAACGACCACGAGAATAGAGTTCTTGTATGTCCATCAGGACCACCGGGCCCGAGGACAGCTCCAGTCTCACCAGGCGTTGATTCGTCAGGTAGTCAGAGATTGCCGTCGAGCGCGCAATGCTCAATGTAACCTGACAGTTACCTGTAGGACAAAGTGGAGATACCGTCAACGATATCTCCACAACAGCCTATTGCGGTGTATGAACGGCGGAGCACCCCCGGCTCCAGAGGGAACCGAAGAACTCCTTCCGATCCTCGAGCCGGGCGTGCCCTATACCTCGCGTGAAATCGCGGATGAACTCGAGTGTGCTCGGACGACAGCGTACAAGAAACTCCAACAGTTGGCCGAGTCCGGCATCCTGCATACAAAGAAGGTCGGTGCTCGCGGGCGGGTATGGTGGGTTCCACCGAGAGTAGAGCAGTTCGAATCGGGATCTGCTAGAGATGCGTCCGAGAAACAGTACGGAGAGCTCGCCGCCAGTGAACAGCAGTTCCGCGCCGTGTTCGAAGAAGCGTTCGACGCGATACTGATCGCTGACGATGACGCGCAGTACGTCGACGCGAACCCAGCGGCGTGCGAACTGTTCGGTCTCCCGCGAGAGGAACTTCTCGGCCGAACGATCGCCGACTTCGCCGCCGAGGGATACGACGTCGAGACGGCGTGGCAAAATTTCCAGGCGTCGGACCGAGATCGAGGCCTCTTTCCGTTGGTCCGTGCCGACGGCGAGCACCGACTCGTCGAATTCGCCGCAACACCGAACATTCTCCCGAACAGACATTTGTCGGTGATCCGAGACGTCACCGAGCGGCGAAAAGCGGAGAAAAAGCTGGAAGACGAACGAGAACTGAAACGGCAGTCCCAGGAGACACTCGCCGCAGATACAATAATACAACTTGAGATTCAGATCGAAGATGACGTTTTCAGTCGATTCTCCGCCGAACTGAGCTGCAGTTGTGAGTTCGAAGGGATGGTTTCGGCTTCAGAAGGAGGGTTGCTCCAATATGTCACTGTGGCGGGAGCGCCACCCGAAGCCGTCCAGGCGATGGCGGCCGAATCCCCCGAGGTGGATGAATACCGCGTCGTTTTTGAATCCGACAGAGTGACGCTCTTAGAGCTAGCGCTGGCGGAGTCACCCATTCAAACGCTTGTCGAAGCCGGGGCAAGCGGTCACTCGATGCGAACCACCGGGGGTCTTACGACGGTCATCGCCGAACTCGGGGCTCACGCAGACCTCCAGCAACTTCTCAACGAGGTCGAGACGGAATATCCCGGCGCAGAGGTCGTTGCAAAGCGCATCTTGGACCGGCCGGTCACGACGACGAGACAGTATCGCGAGTCACTCACCAGTGACATGACCGACAGGCAGGCGGAGGTCTTTCGAGCGGCGTATCTCGCGGGCTACTTCGAGTGGCCCAGAAATAGCCAGGCGGAGACGATTGCGGCATCAATGGGAATCGCCGCCTCGACGTGGCTTCGCCACCTGCGACTCGCTGAGGGAAAGGTCGCTCGTTGGTTCTTCGAAGAGCTAGATGACTAGCGTCAACTGCTATTCTCATACAGTGGGACGATGTCCCATGGAAGAGAGAGAGATCATGTTTCAGGACGACAGCGGCCTGGCCGAGTCTGCACAACTGCGAAACGAACTCTTCTACCAGCTCAGCCATCCGATGCGGAGACGGATTCTTCGCGAACTCGTTTCGGCCGGTCCTGGAACGGCTTTCAGTATCAACGACCCCGAGATCGAGAGACCCTGGTCGGAGTCAGACCGATTGGAACTTCGTCACAACCACCTCCCGAGGCTCACTGCGGTTGGCTACGTGAGGTGGGATCGAGAGACCGACACGATCACTCGCGGACCTCTCTTCGGAACTATCGCACCGGTGTTAACCCTGCTAATGGAATACCAACTTCTGCTTCCAGCTGGGTAACGTGTCGAGAACCGGGCTACTGCACGGCGAGCCAACACCATCGCACGTTCGACGAACTGAAGAAGTTGAGATTTCGGGAGACCATCCATCATCACTTACGCTACTCACTCTTATGTTCCTCAGCAAGGGTTTTAACTAGGCCACAATATCCCAACGTGGAATCCTCGCCCTTCAGCGCGGAGAGGATGTCAAGTGAGCCCGTTGTTTGAACGCCTCTGCCAGCGCGAGTTCCCGGAGCTCATCGACCGACGATTCCATGACATCGGGCAGTGGTGATTCAAGGAATACGAACTGGACGTCCTCGGCCTCACCGACGAGAGACTTGTCACCGGTGAGTGCACGTTCACCGCCCGCCCCGTGAGTGAATGTGTCCTCGCCGAGCTCGAACGAACAGCAGCGGAAATGGGAATCCAACCCGAGAAGGACCCGCTCGCGAATCGACCGACGGCGGACGGAGGTACGTATAAATAGTGGTAACATACAACATACCACGGACGACCGGATGTGACTAAGATGACCGAGACACCACCCAAGAAACGAATCGGGGTATTGAGCCTGCACAACAGCAAGGAGACGAAGGCGATCCTCAACGCGATCGAGGCGCTCGGCCACGAGCCCGTGTGGATTCGCGAAGAGACGCTCTCGCTCGCGGTCGATGGCGGCCGCGGTCGCGTCGAGCCGGACGTCGACGCGGTGGTGAACCGGCTGCTATTGACGAAGAGCGACACGGGGCTCGCGGACCTCGGGGTGGTTGAACTCTTCGAGGACCACGAGATCCCCGTGTTGAACCCGAGCGCAGCCGTCCTCCGGACGACGTACGAGCCCGCGGCGCTGCGCATCCTCGCCGACGCGGGTGTCTCCGTCCCTGACACCTACCAGGACTTCGACGGCCGAAGCGACGGGGCCGGCAGCGGCGACCGGCGCTACGTCCGCAAGCCCGTGCTCGGCACGAACGGCGCCGGCGTCTCGATCGCCGAGGAGGCCGACGACCGCCCGCCCGCGTCGCGCCGAACACTCATCCAGGGATTCGTCGACACGGGCGATCGCGCCTCCGACGTCCGCATCTACGTCGTTGGCGGCGAGGTTGTCGGCGCGATGCGGCGGCACGCGCCCGACGGCGACTGGCGGACGAACGTCGCGGTTGGCGGGGCGGTCGAGAACGTCACCCACGACCTCGACGATGGCGTCCGCGAGACCGCGGTGCGCGCCGTCGACGCGCTCGACCTCGACGTCGCGGGCGTTGACGTCATCGGGACGGAGCGCGATCCGTACGTCCTCGAAGTGAACGCCACCGCGGGGTTCAAGGGATTCTTCGAGGCGACGGGCGCGAGCCCCGCGCCTTACATCGCGCGCCTCGCCATCGAGCGCGCCGGCGGGACGGTCGACGATGCGGGGTTCGCCGACCACGAGACCCGCCTCGCCGACGAGTGGCCGGCGTGTGCGCCCGACCTCGGCCCCGACGAGGACTTCCGTACTGTTGGCTACACCGAGCGCGTGGACGTCGCCGCCGGCGGCGGCATCGCGACCGCGGTTGCGAAGTCCGACACAGGGGCCAAGCGTACCACCGTCGACCTCTCGCTCGCCGCCGAGGTCGGCGCCGGCCCCCTTGAAGGCACGACGAGCGTCCGCTCCGGCTCCTCGAAGTCGAGCAGTTCGCGTCCCCTCGTCACCCTCGACGTCCGCGTCGGCGACCGCTGGCACGAGGTCACCGCGGACGTCATCGACCGCGAGCATATGAACTACCCCGTTCTGCTCGGCCGGGATATCCTCGATGACTACTTCGTCAACGTCTCGACGCGCGCTGTCGGTGACGAGACGAACGAGGAATGAAATTCCATCTTTTTCTTGCGAGTGAGATGCACGTGGGACGGGAAGTGCCCCGCGAAGGTACAAACGGCTGAGCGCTTCGCGCTCGGTGATCCGCTAACCACGTGGAAGGTCCAGATTACGCTCCGTATTCGCACTGCTGCACGACCCCTGTCGAATTCGCCTCTCCGTTTCGGACGGTGTCCGGGGTTGTGCTTGCTCGAGGGTGCTGTTCGAGACGGGTGAGAAAAGCATCGTCCACCCCTCCCCCACTGGCCATATGTTGATAAATTCGCCATAATCAAAGAAAATACTGATGTCTCCCTGTCGCTAAGATTTATAATGAAGGGGGGATAGCATGGGAACGCTCAAACTATTTCGGAATAAAGGCCGTAAGAAGAGGGCCACCAGCAAAACGGAACTATACGAATGCCGCAACTGTGGCCAAAAATTCGCAATAGACGTTGACAAGTGTTTCACCTGCGATTCAGAGGAGATTGCTCACTACGAATTTTGAATTCGCACCTCCGTTAGCTTAACCGAGGCGCTGTATCCCCTCCCTACTCGCGCCTTCGGCGCTCGTTGAGGAAGGGGGCTTAGCGCCTCGGTTGAGCTAAACCCTTACAATATACGTGAGTATAATCACGCCGGTGCAAAGTCGGGGGAATGCTGGCCGATCGGGAGGTCAATGTCGATCTCGTCGTACCAAACGACTGGACGCTTCGCGCGACCGTTCTGCTCGAGTTCGATGAGGCCGTAGTCAGCAAGTTCAGTCACGTTTTGGGTGACTTCTGGCGGGTGACGATCGACGATCCGGGCGAGTTCACGAATACTCTCTGGTTCGTGGTCGGCGATCGCCTCGAGGAGCTCAAGATTCGTTGGTCGGAAAATACGGCCAAATGTCTCGAGGTCCTCAACCGAGAGCGTCGAGGGTTTTGGGTCGACACTTTCACCGGCATCGAGAGCTGCGAAGGTATCTTCGAGGTCGCTGCGATCCGAATCAGCACCGATCTTGACGTGGAGCGTTCCAGACATTGGTTTTTGAGGTTTGATTTTCTATGTAGTCGACTGCGGTACGTGATGAGCGGTATTCCGTCGGTCAACCACCGTCGCACTACCAGTCGTCTCGTTTGTCGAAGGGGAGTGCCGCCCGCCATGTTCGGTAGAGCATCTGCAACCCAGGGTAGTCCGTTTCGACCGTTTCTGAGCCGAGATGCAGTTCATGGACGCCGTGGTGGTTGTCGAACCGAATGAACGGGTCGTCAGCGCCGGCCTCTCCGTAGTGAAACGCGTATTTGAGCCCCTCCGTGAACTTCTTCGACTCGGGCACGGCGAGCACACGAACGCGGGCGATAGTTCCGTCCGCATAGGCTTCAATCTCATCGCGGACGACGGTGACATCATCGCTCATCGCTCATCGCTGTCTGTTAGTATTCTCCCTAACACCATAACTGTCACGGGCCGGTCACGCGCTTGGTCTGCCGGCACTGCGTGCCGAGTGGTGGCAGCGCCCTGCTCTGGGAGGCTGCTGGTCGCCAGCACGATCTCGAGCGACCGCCCCCGCTGCTGGCCGGCCGACCAGTGCCGCGGCCGATGCGGGGCGCGCTGTCCAAGTGTCGGCCCTCCATCCCGCCGACCGTCCGGGAGGGAAGGACGTCACGTCGCACCGACAAAAACCGAGCCTCCTCTCTCGCAACTGTGTCTGCAGTGAGTGGTGCCCACCACTGTAACCGAGGCCGAGGCCACCGCAGGAGCGAAATCTACAGGCCGGCGCGCCGTCACAGTGTCGGTATGAGCCCGACAGTTGCCGACCTCCGGAATGAGATCAGGACCGCCGTCGGCCGGTTTGAACGTGTTGAATCGACAGCCTTCACCAAAGAAGACCTCGCCGCGATCTGTGAGGCCGTCGACTACGACATCACGACGGACCGGCTGCCGCCGAAGGCGCAGATGCGAGCGGGGATTCTCCGGCAAATCGGCGAACTCGATGCGGATGATTCGTCGCAGGCGGACCACGCCTTCCGGAAAGCGGAGCTCGAGTCAATCGTAGACGTGCTTCGAGCTCAGTAACGACCGGCGGCGCAGCCACGACCACCGGCGCTGTCGAGGCTGGTGTGCATCTCCCAACTGCAGAAGCGGGGTTGATTCCTCGAGGTCTCCCGACGTCCTGCGCCCGCGGCGGCCGAGTCCGTCGCCGACAAACTCCTCGACCCCGTCCCGCCCTGGGTCGACGATGCCGACGAGTATGGCCTCGTGGAACTGACCGCTGAGCCGGTGCCGTACAGTGACTGGCCTGAGGGCTGAACGACAGTGGTATGTGGACCCGGCCACTGCCAGACAGACCCATGCAAGCAGAACGCTCAGCACACCGGTCAGCGCGGCTAAGCGTTCCCCAGCAACGAGAACCCATTGGAGCGCACTCGTAGGATCAAGAAGGGCCCGAACTGCATGAGTATGACTCCGGTCGCGAAGATATGGCTCGTGCTTAGCTGTCGGCCAGTTGGGAGCGTTCATCTGCTGGGAACACTACGTGCCGCTGGTTCGGGCCGGCCTGATCGAGAAAGGGCTTCCGCTGTCTAGCTGTCATCGCCGCCCGACGTCCTACTTCATCTCGCTGCGCGCCCCCCACGCCTTCGCGGCCGCGTCGCTGTCGGCCCAGAGGCCAGCTCCGGCCTGAATGCTCTCGCGGCGCTCGCGGATAAGCCGGGAGGGCAGCTCGTCGAACGTCTCGTCCTCGCTTTTCAGTGCGGCGAGCGCCGCGTGGGTGTCATCGGCGACACGGATGCTTTTGCTCATAGTTGACTGTATACAGCGCCGTATCCGTGACGCTTCCGCCGGCGTCGACACGGCGGACATCGACGACGCGACGGCCCAGAAATTCCTCGTCGAAATTTCTATTCTATTACTGTAGTGTGACGGCACACTAGGCTTTTCATGGCCGGTCACATACCGGGAAGTATGAACAGCGACAGAATCGACGCCGAAAGCAAGGTATCTGGAAACCAGGCAAACATCCCCGCCCGGATTCGGCGTGAACTCAATATCGACGATGGTGATCAGCTCCGTTGGCATCTCGAAGACGACGGAAGCATTCGGGTCCAAGTCATCCAACAACAAACAGGCACATTCGCCGACTTCGACGGCTACGCTGGTGAGGAACCGACCGATGTAACGAGCGATCACGACGCCTGGGGCGTCAACGTCGAGTAAATGCCTCGTGCACTCATCGATACGACAGTCCTCTTTGCCGCTGCATACCGGCGGGATGGATCCCACGATGCTGCGCTTCCCGTGCTCCAAGGAATCGACAATGGAACGCTCCCAGAAGCAGTCGTCCTCGATTACGTTCTCGCGGAAACGCTCAACGGACTTACGACCCACGCCGGCCACGACGCAGCCGTCGACCTCCTCGATCGCATCGAAGAAAACGCCCGCTTCCACATCGACTCACTCACCACCGATGCCCTCGCGACGGGGAAGGCCCTCTTTCGCCAACACGAACCCCTCTCCTTCGTCGATGCCTGTATTGTCGCATATATGCAAACTGAGGGGGTCGGCTACTTGTATGCGTTTGACGATGATTTTGACGCTGTCGAGGATGTCTATCGGCTCGATACAGCAACGAATCCCTACGATCCGAACTGACGCGAGCAGATATTGCGGCTGGCGACGACGTTCGGTCTCAAGACAGGCCACCAACCGTGCGGGCAGACGACCAGTGGCAGGCGGGGACGACAGAACGGGCCACGCCACCTGCCAGCGACCGCGGTGCAGGCCGATTCAGCGTCGGTGTGGGCCCGTGACTCACCGATGATTGCCCGGCTGAGAGTGGCGGTGGGCTAGAGCTGTCTCCGTATCCGTGGACAGTTGTCGTCTCCGGAAGAGATGTTCGAGACCGTATTCGGACGTACCCGCCGAGACCCGCTCGAGAGAGCCACCGACAGCTAACTGACCTACTAACCAACTGCCTGCGTGATGTGTGGGTGTTGCGTGCTGAGAGAGTTAGCCCCTCTCGCGGGTGTGTTCTACCCAGTGTCTACGGGTGGCTGTGGACGCCACCTGTCTTCGGAGTCTGTTCTGGTGTGCATGAGTTTGGTGTCTCACCGGGGATCTCTGCGTCGGTGGGGAGTATGAGCCGACGTTCGGTGTACTCGAGGCCGTTCTTGCGCTCGGTGCGTTTCCGAACCGCAACACGGTGATTCGAGAGGTCGAGGATGGCATCAATCGTCCGGGAGACGAGTTTCTTCGCGTATGTCTCGCTCGTTCCAGGCTCTTGTCGGCGGATCCAGTGTTTCAGATCGCTCGCCTTGACGTACTCGGCGATCTCCTTACAGCCCGATTTCCACGGGTTGTCGCCAACGCTTGAGTCAGTTCGTGCTTTCCAGAGTGTTGCGGCGAGCCGTGTCGGGAGGGCATTTGCCGTCGAGCGAAGCATCTCTTCGTCCATTTGGGCGAGTTGCTGAATCGGGAGCAAATCGCCGTGGGCGAGCGTGACGCTGCCGCCGCGGTCGAGTGGATCTTCCGAGTGAGGGAGGCGGTAATAGGGGTGGCCGTCGTCTTTGGTGATTCGCTCGAGGTGATCTCCGTCGATATCGATTTCGTGATGGTCGACGGTCTCCGTGCGGAGGTGGGCCCCCTTCTCGAGTTCGCGGGCCTGGAGTTCTTCGATACGCTGTTTGTTCGCGCCTGATCGCTTGCGCGCCGCATCCGTGAGTGCGTCAAGCCGCGTGGTTTCCTGTTCGTAGTCCTCGAGCCGGTCGCGAAGATGGTGGGTTGTCTCCTGGAGGTCCGTTTTCTCAGTTTCGAGTCGCTCGAGTTTGTTATTGGTTTGCTCGAGGTCGCCCTCGAGCGTCTCGACGCGCTCCGTGAGTCGTTTGTTCTGCTTCCGGAGGTGGTCGATGGCTTCTATGAGGGTACCGATGTCGACATCTCCGTGTTCCGAGAGACTACGCATCAGCGTCACCTCCTTCGAGCTGGGGGTGAGCGTGAGAGGCCGTCGTTTCTGCGTCGTCGGTGACGGTGAATGAGAGTTCTTCGAGATACTCGATGCCGACCTCTCGCCACTGGGATTCGCTGAGTTCGAACTCGATGCGCGCCCACGCGTACTCGCCGCCGGATTGGGGCTCGAAGACGAGCTTTCGCAGTGGGCCCTGTGCGGGCGTCCACTGCAGGGACAGTGCGTCCATTATCGCCCCTCCGCAGCCTGCTCGAGCAGTTCGCAGTAGGCGCGTTCGAGATCGCCCGGGGTTATGGGGTGCTCAAGCTCGAGTGTGACGGAGACTCGTCGTTCGTCGGTCATCGCCGATCGCCCTCGTGCATCGCGGCGAAGATGTCTGTGACGTCGAGGCAGACCGGGCGGTCTGTCCAGCCTCTGACCGAGTCGACGTATGCGACCCACTTATCGCGATCTTCGTCGCGCTCGAGTTCTTCGATGTGATCTAATTCGCCCCGAACGCGGAACCAGTAGAGTCCTGCATCGTCTGGAAGGAATCGTTCCGCGCGATCTGGCGTTACGTAGACGGTGTTCGTGGCCTCATCGACGTGATGATGGTATCCTTCGCCGTCTTTCCCGAGGTAGTCGTAGTAGCTCCCCGATTGCTCGAGGATGATCTCATTTTGCTGTCCATCCGAAACGTCTACTGTAGTAGATGACGTAGTTGCCATTGCTGGTTGCTCCAGCACGGGGTCGGTGCCTGAAACACCGGCCTCAAATTCTACTGAGGCATCCCGCACTTGCTAACCTCTAGGAACCCCTCTGTCTTAGAACTTGTGCTATCTGCACATGCTTATCTGGTGTTCGTAGCAGCAGTTCTAAATGCGTACTAGTGGAATATATGCGCATGGCGGCTACACAAGGAAGCAAATCGATGGATCCTGACGATCTCAGACCCGCTGACGAGGCGATCCTTGACGAACTAAAGGGTGGTCGAGTAACGAAGGGTGCGTTAGTAGATTGGACAGGTTATTCGAGAAACACGGTCTACAATCGCCTCGAGGTCCTTGAGGCCGCTGGCTACATCAAATGTATTCATGAAGGGACTCGGCTATTCGAACTCGTCAATGATCCTCGAAAAGAAAAGGAACAATATCAGTAGCAGGAACTACTCACCTGATATGAAATGGGGACGCGTCCTTGCCGTGCTCGGTGTGCCGGTCGGCCCGAAGGCCGACCAGCGGCTCACACTATCGGCCTATCTCGCGGACGCTCCTGATGAGACGCGCGAGTAGTTCGTCTACGCCTCTCTCGAGAACCGCGCCGTCGACCACGACGGGAAGGCGACGGTGACCGTGCGCGAGAATCGCTACCGCGCATATTTCGAAGCACTGGCTGACCTCATCGACGATGTCGCCGACAGTGGAGTCCGACTCTGGGAGCGAGATATCATCGTCTCGGCCGACGCCGCGCGCAGTCTCGGCTCCGTCCGCTAATCGTGAGTGCGAGAATACACACTGGTATCGATCTGGATCACAGTTACCGACTCGCCGCTCACCGGCTGGACCGAACGAGAGGAGACAGACGCGAGGCGACAGACGCGAAACCGAGAGATGATGGCCGACTCGAGGACAGGAAATGCGCTCTGATCGAACCGGATCTGGAGCGACGTGGCCTCAGCGCGCTGGCTCGGCCGCGACTGGCGTGACGGCGTTCGCTGTGGTCCCGTCGCCGGTACCGGTCTCGTTACCGCTGCTCTCGCTGGTCTCACCGCTGCTTTCGTTGCCGGCCGATTCGTTGCCCGACGGGTTCTCCACCGCCTCGAGGGAGACGTCGACCGTCTCGCCATCGATCACCGCGGGCTCGGGGACGGCTGTCTCGCCGCTGTACTGATCGATCGATCCGTTCTCGGAGGCGATGACGTTGACGGTGTAGTTGCCGGTCGCCTCGACGCTGCTGTTGGTGTAGCCATCGTCGACGCCGAGTGCGTCGTTCGTCGCGTACGGCACCGTCAGCTCGAAGCTCCCGTCCTCGGCGAGCGTGCCGCGCTGCGTGTAGTTGAAGGTCCGCCCCGAGTTCGTCTCGAGTTCGACCTGTGCGGCGACGGTAGCGTTTGCGGGGTCGGACACCTCGTCGGCGCTGCCGGTGATCGTCGCGCCCTCGACGCGTTCGAACGTCTTCACGGCGGCGGCCTGCTTGACGTCGAAGACCTGATAGTTCGGGTGGTTCTGGATCTGGGCGATCCGCTGGGGGTTCATCCGCTGGTTGACGGCCACGGCGGGGCGGCCCTGACCCGCGGGGACCGGCTGGTTGTTCGGGCCGAGGAAGACGACCTGCCCGTTGTTGTCGACCTGTGCGTAGCTGACGTAGGTGGCCGTCCCGGCGTCGGCGCCTTCGTGGACGAGACGGTAGTGTTCCATGTTGTTGGTGTCGTCGAAGTACAACTGGGACAGCATCGTGTCGTCGTACGGCAGGTCGCCGTAGACCTGGCCGAGCTCACTGGCGTTGATCGGCCCGCCATTATAATTCTGGGGCGTCACGTAGTGGCCGTAGCCGGGGCCGGTCCAGCGGGTGATCGCACCGAACTTCCCGCCGGCCATCGCGTAGTCGATCATCACGTACTTGATCGGCTCGCCGGACTCGCCCTCTGAGACCGCCTGTCGGAGTTCCTCGGTGGATCTGTCGGCGACCGGTTGGCCTTCGGCGATCGCTTCCATGATCAGTTCACCGCGCTCTTCCGATTCGGCGGTGAAGAACGCTGCCGAGGACCGCGCGTTCTGCTGGAACGGGTTCGAGTGGGGGATCCGCTCGGCCTGCGTGGTGATCAGGTGGCCGTAGTCCCACCACGACATGACTCCATAGGCGCCCTCCGGATAGTCGTAGTCGCCGTCACCGGGCGTGTAGGTCCCGTAGTAGTCGAGCTGATCGGCGTTGTTCGCCCCGCCGTAGTTGCCCGGCCGGGGTGTGTTCTCCTGGAGCCATTCGTTCGACCCCTCCCACGTAATCGAATCGCTCTGGGGGCCGGTGGCTTTGCCCTGTTGCCACGCGGTGGCGGAGGCGAGCGGCGGGAGCAGTGGCGCGAAGAGTAGGAGCACGACGAGGACGACGACGATCACCTGGTAGGTCTCGAGCTCGCGCAGCGAGGCGAGGCTGCGCTCGAGATCCAGATTGAACAGCTGGACGAGTTCGGCGATGAACGCCGCGTTGACGATCGCCACCGCGAGCAGCAGGTAGTACATGAAGCGCACCTGCGTTGCGGCCATGCTGATGAGGAACAGCGCCCAGACGATGACGAGCGTGTGCTCGGCGCGGAATTTCCGGCCGAACAGCGGCCGGATCGCGAGGAAGGCGAGCCCGGCGAGCATCGTATAGAACGCCGCGCCGAACTCGGTGAAGACGCGATTGAAGAAGTCCTCGGGCGGCTGGGCTTCGACGATGGTGAGGTCGGTCGCGGTCCCGCCGATGGGAAGCATCCGCCGGATGGCGTTACCCACGGTCGCGTTGTAGAGGTCGGGGAGGGCGAGCCACATGACCAGCAGCGTGGCCGCGATGAGGCCGCCGACCGCGAGGGGGTAGTACTGACGCTCGAGATCGCGGTTGTTCCACTCACGGGCGAGCCAGGCCAAGAACAGACAGCCGACGGCCACGAGCAAAGCGAGCAGGGGTTGGAGCAGCCCGAAGCTCGTCGAGCCCATCGTGGGGTTCTCGATCAGCAGCGTCATGAGGAGGGCGGTAACGCCCATGCTGACTGCGCCGACGAAGGCGAGGTGGTCGGGGGAGACGCCGCGGGCGTAGTCGAGCGAGAGTTGGACGACGAAGAACGCACCGAAGATGCCGACCAGCAGGACGCCGGATGGCCAGACCCACATGTAGAGCGTGAGGGCGACGCCCGCGAGGGCGCTGTAGATTGCAGGGGTGCGGAGGGCCGTCCAGTCGCGGTCGGCGACCAGTTCGTAGATCGGTTTCTCGCGTTCGCCGACGGTGACGGCTACCATCATCGCGAGGACGGCGATCGCCATGAAGAGGATCTCGCCGGTGTGGTGGTCGAGTTGACCCACCGTCGAGCGCGCGAGGAACTGCCCTTTTGCAAGCGCGAGGACGACCACGGCGACGAGGCCGCCGAGTGTCCCGCCGAGGCGCCGGCCCGCGTAGAAGACGGGGATCGCGACGAGCGCCGCCATGACAGGGATCGACAGGAGCGCGACCGCGTACAGCGTCTGTTGGGAGGGATCGCCGAGGCCGACGATCATCGCCGCAGTAACGATGAGCTGGTCGTACAGCGTGCCGAACTGGCCCACGTAGTTGCCCGTCGGGAACCCGGTCCAGACCTCGTACGGCATCGTATGCGGGTAGTTTTCGGCCGTCCAGTTGAGCGTTCGCCAGTGATACCACGAGTCGACGCCCGCGAGCGCAGGCGCCCCGTCCTCGGTGACGAATCGGCTATAGGACTGGGTGCGCACCCAGATCATAAAGAGGATCACCGCCCCGAGGACGGGGAGGTGATACCAGTCGCGGAACGACGCGAGGAGAGATGTTTCGGTGCCCTCCTCGACGTGTTCGGTGTCAGTACTCATTAGCGTGTACCAACCCCAACCGAAGAATAAGCCTTGCCATATAGTCGTGGCGAGTTAATATACGGGCAACCCACCTGAGAGATTTACTGACGCTCGTCGATTACAGACTGTCTGCGTAGTGGAATCTTCCGCGAAGGAAAAAGCTTATTCGCACCTCACCGAAATCCGCCGTCGATGAAGGTCTCCGTCGTCATCTGTACGTACGCGATGGACCGCTACGACGTGTTTTCCGAGTGTGTGGATAGCGTCCTCGCCCAGACGTATGAGCCCCTCGAGGTCGTACTCGTCGTCGACGGGAACGACGCGGTGTTCGAACGGGTCCAAGAAGACTACGGCGGGCTCGAGGAGGTTGTCCTCCACTGTAACGACGCGAACCAGGGCATCTCTTACAGCCGCACACGGGGCGCCGAGCTCGCGACCGGCGAAGTGGTGGCGTTTATCGACGACGACGCCGTCGCCGAAGAAGACTGGGTCGCCGAACTGGCACGCGTCTACGACGAAACCGATGCGATCGCCGTCGGCGGCCACGTCGCGCCCGACTGGGTGACGGAAAAGCCGGACTTCTTCCCCGCGGAGTTCTACTGGCTCGTCGGCTGTGACGAGCGTGGCATGGGCGAGCACATGGAGGAGTTGCGCAACACGTACGGCTCGAACATCTCCTTCCGCCGGGACGTGTTCCTCTCGGTGGGTGGCTACGACGAGAACACCGGGCGACAGGGTGATCGGCATATCCAGGCCCACGAGGCGCCGGTCTGTATCCGGATGGCCAATAAGTATGGCAAGGGCGTGATCTACAATACTGATGCTGTCGTCCATCACAAGCTCTTCGACTACCGTGGAGACTTCCGGTGGCTCGTGTTCCGTTCGTTCTGGCAAGGCTACTCGAAGCGGATCATGGATCTGCTGTTGCCCGAGGCGAAGGGCGACAAGAACGCGTATTTAGGGCATCTAATGCTCGAATTCGTTCCGGATCGGCTCTCGAGTCTTCTGCAGCGGCCCTCGATTCCGAAAGTGAAGCAGCTGGTGACGATTTTCGTCTTCACCGCGGCTGTTGGGTTCGGCTACCTATATGGGCTGGCCGACGTCGATCGATCGGAATTAACTGTTGATCACGACGCAGCGCTAGAGGCTTAACGGACTCTCACAAATTCACTTGAGGCGTCTATCGAAGAGTTCGGTTATTTCACGCTCGAGCGGCACCATCAGTCGAGTTCTGGTATCCCGCCAAGGTCATCACGACGATCGCCGGTGAGGTACTCCCCATAGTAACCGAGGCCACGCACCCCGGTGAGGAACGTCGAGAGCGCACTGAAGGCAAGCCGATCGCTCGTCCCGAGTTCTGGATCGGGGGTTTTGACGCCGCTCGGTCGTGGCGGAACGCCCGGCGTACCGTATCGGTCGGGATGATACCGCTGAAGTTGGCAGAGACCGCGGCCGACACGGTGATCTTTGTTGACGAGTTCGCGGACGGTGTTTCGCGTCGGGTGATACATCGTGACGTCCTCGGCGAAGTGCATGTCATAGCCCGCGTCGTGAACTCGATTGCCGAACTCCTTGTCGCCGCCGGAGATGAGTCTATGATCGAAGAGGCCGATGTCCTCGAAGACCTCACGGCGGACGAAGAGACAACAAGTCGGTGCGAACTGCTGGTGTTCGAGATACTGCTGGACGGGGAAGCCGGTGTGGTGATCGTAGCGAGCGGCGAGCGCGGGGTCCTCCGGGAGGGTGAGTTCGACGTTGCAACCCATGTAGTCGGCGTCTTGAGTTTGGAAGGTTTGGAGGGCCGACTCAAGCCAGTCCTCAGAGACGGTCATGTCCGCGTCGACGAAGGCAAGGATGTCGCTATCGGTGTTTCGAATACCGGTGTTGCGGGCGGCGTAGGAAGATTGGATATCCGTTTCACGGTAGAGAAGAACTCGAGAGTCATTATAGGAACGGACAGTGTCAGGAGTTCGATCGACCGAGCCGTTATCCACGACGGCAAACTCGGCGTTTGTATAGTCTATTTGTACTAGGCAGTTAAGAGTGGTTGAGAGACCTTTCGGATCATTATAAACGGGGATGACGACCGAAATATCCGGATTCACGTCCTGATCTTCACCGAATAGTGATACGCCTAACTCTGGCGAAAAGGTTCCGGATTCCTTATCAAATCTTATCTTGAAATTCTATATGTGTTCAAAATATGTGTATCCGGTATGGTGGAGGATATTGCGATCCATTCGCCGATTCACCACAAGACATACACTGACTGTATTACGAGAGGGAGGCAATGAGCGTTCGATCCGCTATCGTTCTCGCCGCTGGAGAGGGGAAGCGGTTACGGCCGTTGACGGAACATCGGCCCAAGCCCATGTTACCTGCTGCCACCAAACCCATTCTAGAGCACGTGTTCGACGCGTTGATTGCGGCCGGCGTCACGGATATTACCGTCGTTGTCGGCTACGGCCGCAATCGTGTCCAGTCTCACTTCGGATCGACCTATCGTGACGTACCACTGACCTACGTCATTCAGGAGAAACAGCTCGGGAGCGGCCACGCGCTGCTGGCTGCTGAGGCCGAAATCGAGGGGCCGTCGCTCGTCGTCAACGGCGACCAGCTCGTCGACCGGCGGATCGTCGAGGACGTCGTCGCGGCCCACGACGCCGACGCCGCGGCCACCCTCGGACTGATTCGCCACCGCGACGTTGCCGACTACGGCGGCGTGATCCTCAAGCGCGACGGGGCTGACGGGTCATCCCGGCGAGTCACCGAGATCGTCGAGAATCCGCGGGACGATCGGAGCTACCAGCTCAACGCTGGCGTCTACGCCCTTGAGGCGCGTGCGTTCGACGCCGTCCGAGCGGCGAGTTCCCGGCCCGGCGAGCACACGCTGGTCGACGGGCTCGCGGCGCTGATCGACGGCGACGTGGGAACGGTCCAAGGCGTCGTCTCCGACGGGATCTGGATCGACGCGACCTACCCCTGGGATTTGCTGGCGGTCGCCGACGCCCTCCTCGAGGACACGGCCGATGGGATCGTCGAGAGGCACGTGGGCTCCTCGGCACGGATCCACGAGGACGCGACGGTCCGCGAACCTGTTGTCGTCGCTGAGGACTGCGTCGTCGGCCCCGGCGCGGTGATCGGTCCGAACGTCTGTCTCGGCGAGAACGTCACCGTGGATTCGAACGCCGTCGTCGAACACAGCGTCGTCGACGCCGACACGCGAATCGGACCGAACGCGACCCTCGTCGACTGCGTGACCGGCCGCGGCGTCCGCGTCGGTCCCGGTTCGACCGTCGTCGGCGGCCCGGGCGACGTCCACGTCCGAGACCGGATCCACCGGGACGAGGACCTTGGCGCCTTGCTGGCCGACAGAGTGCGCGACGAGGGCGGCGTGACGTACGCGCCGGGGACGGTCGTCGGGTCGAGCGCCGTGCTCGGCACCGGAGTGACCGTCTGCGGCTCGATCGACGCTGAGACGGAGGTACGCAACTGATGTGCGGGATCGTCGGCTACGTCGGCAACGGCGAGACCGACGCGATCGACGTGCTGCTGAACGGGCTCTCCAGCCTCGAGTACCGCGGCTACGACTCCACAGGCGTCGCCGTGGCCAATGGAGCGCTTCGGGTTCACAAACGGGAAGGCGAGTTCTCGGCGCTCGAGTCGACGCTGCCGACGGAGTCGCTGCGCGGCGACTCGATCGGGATCGGCCACACCCGCTGGAGTACACACGGGCCGCCGTCGGATGCCAACGCTCACCCGCACACGGACAGCGAGAATCGGGTCGCGGTGGTCCACAACGGCATTGTCGAGAACTATCAGGCACTGCGGGACGAACTGACCGCTGAGGGCGTCGACTTCGAGAGCGAGACGGATACCGAGGTCATCCCGCACCTGATCGGGCAGGCCCTATCTGCGGGCGCGGCGCCGGAGACCGCGTTTCGGCGGGCGATCGATCGCCTTGAGGGGAGCTACGCCGTCGCGGCCGTGTTCGCCAGCTCGGACGAGATCTACGCGGCCCGGCAGGAATCGCCGCTGGTACTCGGGATCGGCGATGATGGCTACTATCTGGCCAGTGACGCCCCGGCGTTCATCGACTACACCGATCGCGTGGTCTACCTCGAGGACGGCCAGTTCGCGCGGCTCTCGCCCGGTGAGTTCGTCGTTACGGATGCCAACGGGACCGTCGTCGACACGACCGTCGAGACCCTCGAGTGGGACGCCGAAGACGCCGGGAAGTCTGGATACGACCACTACATGCTCAAGGAGATCAACGAACAGCCGACGGCCCTCCGTCAGTGTCTGCGCGGTCGCGTCGACGGACTCAGCAGTACCGTGGAGCTCGCGGAGTTGGCCGATCTCGAGCCGTCGTGGCCGGTGCAGTTCGTCGCCTGCGGCACCTCCTATCACGCCGCCATGTTCGGCGCGGAACTGTTGCGCGAGCGTGGTGTCCCGGCTCAGACGTTTTTGGCCAGCGAGTACGATGCCGATCGGGTGCTGGTCGGCGAGTCGACGCTCGTCGTCGGCGTGACTCAGAGCGGTGAGACCGCCGACACGATGCGGGCGCTGCGCGAGGCCAACCGCGCCGGCGCGCGGACCGTCGCGGTGACGAATACCGTCGGGAGTTCTGCTGCGCGCGAATGTGATCACGCGCTCTACATCCGGGCCGGGCCGGAAATCTGCGTCGCCGCGACGAAGACCTTCGCGAGCCAGCAGGTCGCGCTGACGCTACTGGCCTGCCGGCTCAGCGACGCGTCGACGCACGATGTCGTGCAGGCGTTGCGTGACGTGCCCGATCAGGTCCAGCACGTTCTGGACACGTCGCGAGCGTCGGAGATTGCCGCGGAGTACGTCGACTCCGATGCGTTCTTCTTCATCGGCCGGGGCCACCAGTACCCCGTGGCCCTCGAAGGTGCACTCAAGATGAAGGAGATCACGTACCGCCACGCCGAGGGGTTCGCCGCCGGCGAACTGAAACACGGTCCGATGGCACTGGTTTCTGAGGAGACGCCCGTCTTCGCGGTCGTCATTGGAGACGGCGAACGCGCCCACAAGACCGTTAGTAACGTAAAAGAGGTCGAAGCGCGCGACGCGCCTGTCGTTGCGGTCACTGACGGGCAGACAGATGTCGAGCGGTACGCGGATCGGGTGCTCAAGGTGCCGGCCTCGAACGACGTGGCCGGGGCAATCACGGCGAACGTGCAACTTCAACTGGTCTCCTACTGGGTCGCCAACGAGCTAGGACGGTCGATCGACAAGCCACGGCATCTGGCGAAGAGCGTGACCGTGGAATGAGAGTGTGACTCGACCACATGAACTGGACCGTCAACAGCGTAACCGGGTACTGGAACCTTCTTTGGTTCACCTGGAAGGTATCGTCGAGTGGCTTCCGGTCCCCTCGTAAAGCACCCCTCATTGGTTAGAACCGCACTGGATCATATCCTTCCAAGCTAGCCTATTCCGGCAGGTCAGACCGACTATCTCTTCAGCCCAGTACTGCTAGGACGAGAATTGTGAAAGTCTGGGCTCGGTACTTGTGTGACTCTACGAACTTGGTAACGGTGGGGTTCAGGCGAACGACCCCCTGATCGATGAAATGGATATCGACCTCATAGATCAAAGTCAGATATTGCGCATATATAATGAATTGTATTATTTAACCGACTGAATCGGAGAGGCCGTACCAATAGGTTGATAGGGACTCTATAACAGTTGATAGATGATGATTACGGGAAACAACATTCTTCTCACAGGTGGTGCCGGATCAGTTGCTCGAACATTGATCCCGAGATTCCTAGATCAAAATCCGTCCGTGTTACGGATTTTCGACAATAACGAACCAGGTCTCACAAAGGTCCGGTCAACCATAGACGATGAGCGATGTCGCTACCTCTCTGGCGATGTTCGCGACAGGGATCGGTTAGCACGAGCCATGGAAGATATCGATATCGTCATTCACACGGCAGCGATGAAACATGTCGATATATGCGAATATAATCCGTTCGAAGCGGTGAAAACGAATACGCTGGGACTACAGAACATAGTCGACACAGCGATCGATGCGAACGTCGAACGCGTCGTGTTTACGAGCAGTGATAAAGCCGTAAATCCGGCGAACACGATGGGTACGACGAAACTTCTCGGAGAGAAACTCATTACAGCAGGCAACAACCATCGTGGCGATCGGAACCTCCGGTTCGCATCAGTCCGGTTTGGGAACATCATTAACTCTTCGCAGTCAGTTATTCCGATTTTCGCTGGCCAAATCCGCGATGGAGGGCCCGTCACCCTTACTGACGAGCGCATGACCCGTTTTTTCCTGACCTACGACGATGTTTTCGATCTAGTGTCACAGGCGATAAAGAAAATGCAAGGCGGCGAAGTGTTCGTTTACAAAATGCCTGCGATGAAGATCGAAGATCTCGCAGAGGCGATGATCGAAACTTTGGCACCCGAATACGGGTACGACCCAACGGAAATCGGCATAAACGTGATCGGACGGCGGCCCGGGGAGACGTTCCATGAGGAGATCATGACTGAGCGAGAGGCACAACGCGCATACGAGAACGACGAGATGTATGCGATTCAACCGGAGATGGACGAGTTCCAGGCGGAAACAAGTACAGTCGGATTCACGGATCCATCGGAGCTTGTTCTGTCTTCCGAGAATGCACCGAAACTTTCGAAAGACGAGATCGTAAAATTACTCGAAGAAAACGGTCCTCTGATTGCGACAGAGTCGGATTTCGACCGAAACCACGGCTCTGAGACGGAATCGGAAGAGCAGAGTGACAGTTTTAACGGAACAAGCGCTATCGATCACTAATGAGCAAAATAGTAGTTGTTACCGGTGCTGCAGGGTTTATCGGTCGTTGGGTCGTCCGGGAATTGCTCGAGCGAGGCTATACCGTTCGAGGGTTGGATGATCTCTCTAACAGTTCACATCGAAATATTGCCGAGTTCGAAGACTCGGAACGGTTCGATCTCGTGGAAGGAGATGTCTGTAACCCGAAAACCGTTACGAGTCGCTTTGATGACGATGTCGATGCCTGTATCCACCTCGCTGCGGAGATTGACGTGCAGGAGAGTCTCGAGGATCCGCAATCGCACTTTGAGTCGAACGTCGTTGGCACGCAGAACATACTCGAAGCCTGCCGTCAAGCGGAGGCGCGACTCGGATTGGTCGGGACGTGTATGGTGTACGACATGGTCGATTCCGACGCCGGAATCGATGAAGAGCATCCGGTAAAGCCAGCCTCGCCATACGCCGGATCGAAGCTCGCTGCCGAAGACCTCGCTGAGGGATACTATCACGGCTACGATCTACCAGTGACGATTCTCCGACCGTTCAATACATACGGTCCGTATCAGAAAACGAGCATGGCAGGCGGTGTCGTGTCGATCTTCACGAATCGCGATCTTCAGGGTAAACCCCTGAAAATCTTCGGGGACGGGACGCAAACCCGGGATCTGTTGTACGCAACTGACTGTGCCCGATTTATCGTCGACGGAACATTCTCGGACGACGCCATCGGAGAAGTGTTGAACGCCGGTACGGGTACAGATATCTCCATCAACGAACTCGCAGAAGTCATCGCAACGGAAGACACTGAGATCACTCACGTCGAACACCACCATCCGCAGAGCGAGGTTCAGAAACTCCTCTGCGATCCATCGAAAGCCGAAGAGATGCTGGGCTGGGAACCGCAGGTGTCCCTTGAGGAAGGCATCGATCAACTTCGAGACTGGCTTCGAGAACAAAACGAGTCATAATGGCTCGCAAACCAGCATACTACGGGGGCGAACCGGTACGCGACGAGGTACTTGGCTACGGCAGTCAAAGTATTACCGAACGGGAGAAAGAAGCAGTCCTCGAGTCGCTCGAGGGAGACTACATTACTCGCGGGCCGACGGTCGAAGCGTTCGAAGAGCGCGTGGCCGAGCTCATTGGTGTAGAGCATGCAATCGCCACGACGTCGGGAACAACTGCGTTGCACTTAGCCGGGCGAGCAGCCGGATTCGAACTTGGCGATGATGTGATCACGACACCGTTGACATTCGTCTCGACGGCCCACGCTGCGACGTACAACGAGGCAACCCCGGTGTTTGCGGATATCGATCCACATCGCCGCACGCTGGATCCGGACGCAGTCCGGGAACAGGTGACTAACGATACTGTCGGGCTCATTCCGATGCATTACGCCGGCCACCCGGCCGACATCAAGGGATTACTCGAGGTCGCCGACGACCACGACCTGACAGTGATCTGGGACGCGTGTCACGCCTTCGGTGGCACGTGGCGAGGCGAACCAATCGGCGCACAGCGTGATATAGCCGTGTTCAGCTTCCACCCAGTCAAGAACGTCACGACGGGCGAGGGAGGAATGGTCGTAACCGACAACGACGAACTAGCGGAGCGATGTCGTCGACTCCGATCATTCGATATGGAATACAGCCCCAGCGGTCACGACGACGAACCGTGGTATCAAGTGACTGAGGGCATCGGCTACAACTACAATGTCACCGATCTGCAGGCAGCACTCGGTCTAGCGCAGTTAGACCGTCTTGAGGTGTTCAAGCACCGACGTGACGATATTATCGAGCAGTACAATAAGGCACTGGACGAGATCGATGGGATCCGGACACCGCCCGACGCGACCGAATCAGATCCGATGTACCATCTCTACGCGATCGAAGTGCGTGAGTCGTTCGGCTGTGATCGAACCGAGTTCGTGAACGCACTCCATGCAGAAAACATCGGTGTGCAAGTGCATTACGTCCCCCTCCATTACCATCCGTACTTCCAGGAGGAGTTCGGGTACGAACCCGGTCTCTTCACCGAAACGGAACGAGTGTACGACGGTCTAGTGAGTCTTCCGTTACACGCTGAAATGAGTGACCGAGATGTCACGGACGTCTTGACGGCAATCGAATCACTTCGCGACGCGGATCTCAAGTAGGTGGGCTTATTGCTATTCCGTGACGGGGTACGGACATGGAATCGTTCAAAATCGGAGATCGAGCAATCGGTCCCGACGAGCCGACATACGTTATCGCCGAAGCCGGTTCGAATCACAACGGTGATCTCGAGACGGCGAAGGAACTCATCGACGTTGCTGCAGACGCTGGGGCCGACGCAGTGAAGTTTCAGACCTTCCGAGCAGAGGATCTGTACGTCGATGATCGCCATCTCGTCGATGATCCCCAGGACTCGACGTACTCGCTCTTGGAGAGGCTCGAGCAACCCTACACATGGATCCCAGAGCTGTCCGAACACTGCCAGTTGCGAGGCATACAGTTCATGTCGTCGCCGTTTGACGAGCGATCGGCTGCAGAACTCGCGGAGTACGTGCCCGCATTCAAGGTGGCGTCGTTTACACTGTCGCATCATCCGTTCCTTGAGGAACTCGCACAGTATGGCAAGCCGATCATTATGTCTACCGGGGGCCACAGTATCGACGAGGTACGCGAAGCCGTCACGGTTCTTCGTGAGAACGGCGTCGCCGATCTCGTTCTGTTACATTGTGTATCCTCGTATCCGACGCCGCTAGAGAAAATCAACGTTCAAGCCGTCCAGTCGCTACAAGACGAGTTTGAAACATTGGTAGGACTTTCCGACCACACCACGGAGCCCGCAATTTCACCAGCAGCAGCGACCGCTCTCGGAGGGACAGTCGTCGAGAAACACTTTACGCTCGATAACCAGATGGAGGGGCCGGATCATTCCTTTGCACTCGAGCCCGACGAACTAGCTGAAATGATCCAACAGGTTCGCAGGACCGAACGGGCTTTAGGAACTGGGGAGTTAGCTGTTTCGTCTGTCGAGAGGGAATCCGTTAGTCGCGCTACCCGTAGTCTTTTTGTCGTACGTGATATCGATGAAGGCGATATTATTACTGAAGATGCTGTTCGAGCACTCAGACCAGGCACCTTAGAACGCGAAGGTCTTGCTCCCAAATATATGACAGACGTTGTCGGAGCAACAGCAATCAACGACCTCTCCGAGGGAGATCCAGTCAACGTGGATGACGTAGACGTTCAGATCCTGTGACTCCACTGTTTTTATACCTTGAATGCGATACTCTCCCGTATGGGGACGAAGACTAAGAAGAACGTAATCTATCTTATCGCAGATTCGCTTCGAGCCGATTATCTGGGTTGCTACGGAAACGATTCCGTCCTGTCTTCGGAGATTGATGAGCTAGCTGAAAGCGGTGTTCGATTCGAAAATACCGTTTCAGCCGCTCCGTGGACGATTCCATCGGTGAAATCCCACGGGACTGGTAAGTATCCTCACGAGATCGGAATTTTTGACTCAGATGTCGACGAAGGGGAAACTGTATTTGATCAGTTCAAAGCGGACGGCTACAAGACTGCACTCTACTACGACAGCGACCGAAGGGACGAACTCTTCTCCGAAAACGTTGATCACGACGATTGGTCGTACGATCTCGAAGCCTTACTTGATTTTATCTCGGAGAACAAGGACGAACCGTTCTTTATATACAACCTCTACCGGGGGACACACGTCCCGTACACGCTGAAATACTCGAGTGAGGCATGGCATCGAGGTAAGGACGAGGTGATGTCTCTCATTCAGGAAGGTGGTGAAGGTCTTGAAGAGGCCAAGTATCGATACGAACGTTCGATCGAACGCTTTAGTGAGTGGTACGTCGGTGCAATTATCGATCGGCTTCGTAAAGAGGACTTGCTTGAGGATACGGCAATCGTGATCACTGGCGATCACGGCGAGAGTTGGGGAAAACGCTTCGACGATCAGTCAACGGTTGACCTCTTTGATCTCCACGGAACATTGCTGTATGACGAAGCGCTAAAAGTTCCGTTGATCCTCTACAACTTTGACATCGACTACACGGGTTCGGTCTCCGAGATGGTTCGATCTGTCGATATTCTTCCGACGATATTGGACGCCCTCGGTACCACACCGTTAAGGGATGATCTGGACGGGAGTTCCCTACTACCCCAACTCGAACAAGGGAAGGGAGAATTTCCCGAATACGCGTTTAGTAGCACGACGACACATGATCAGTTCGGCGGAATCGGTGAAGCGGATGAAGAGTCGGTATCGACGTTCAACCGGTTCTCTGTCTCTCGTCGCGATGGCTGGAAATACATCGTCTCGGTCGACAAAGATACCCGAGAACTCTATGATACAACATCTGATTCTGGTGAGGAAATTAACATGATTGACAAGCGACAGGACATCGCCGAGCAAATGGACGAGCAACTAAGGGCACAGTACGGTCAGTTGCTCTCTAACGAGGAACATTCAGACGAGGTAAAACAACGACTCGAAGATCTCGGATATCTATGAAGGCAGTCGTCCTACAACCGATGTACCTCCCTTGGTTGGGATACTTTGGCATGATCGATCAGGCCGATGTTTTCGTATTCTACGATGACGTCCAGTTCAGTCGTGACTCTTGGCAGCAACGAAACCGTATAAAGGTCCCAGAAGCCAGTGGACAGACCGAGTGGTTAAAAGTCCCAGTGATTGAGGACTTCGGACAGGATATTAGATCTGTTCGAATCGACCAAGCCCGAGACTGGCAACAAGAGCACCTATCAACCATCAAATCTGCGTATGGTCCAAAATCGGTTCCATATGGATCAGCAAGTGCACCATACTTCGACGACTATATCCATTTACTCAACGATATATATAATGAGGATTGGAAGTCATTGCGAGACCTAAATATACATTTAATAAAGAAATTATATGAAGAGTTGTCCATTGACGATGTAGAATTCTGTCTCTCGTCAGATTTTGATATCGATAGTAGTGGGACAGATAAGCTTATAAAGACTTTACAGCACATCAACGCTGATGAGTACATTTCTGGCCCTGGTGCGAAAGACTACCTAAATGTAAACCAATTTGTCGAAAATGGCATATCTCTATACTGGCACGAGTTTGATCATCCCCGCTATAATCAATTATATGGTGATTTTGTATCCCATCTTTCAATAATTGACGCACTATTCAACGTTGGTGATGAACTGACTTCTCTAATTCGGACTGGAGAAGAAAACGCATTACTACAGGAGGCCTAACTGAGAGAGAATACGTATGTATTATTAATATATTTTATATACATTATTCGTCATAAAGCCTTCATCCAGCTAAACAACCATATCTAAAACGCTTCGTAAACCCGTTTCGCTCCGTCTCCATCAACAACACCAGCCATACGCTCAAATAATGTTCTTCGCTTTCCGTCATCTTTCACCAGTGATTCAACTTCGGATAGAACTTCGTCATCGGTAGTGACGATACTAGCAAGTCCGTTCCGACGCAGCACCTCGGCCCGTTGCATCTGGTTATCAACTTGCGGTATCCCAACGAAAGGGGTTTGAACGGCGAGCAGCTCAAACACAGTTCCGCCTACAGCACTCACTGCAAGATCCGCCCGCCGCATGAGTCCTGCCATGTTATCAGGAGAGCGTAATAGATTGAACTGGGTAGAGAGCGATTCAGTCGCTCGCTCTATTTCTTCCGTATTCGAAAAGCCTGGCCCAATGACTACATCAACGGTTCCACTGAAATTTTGGAAAGCCTTCATAATATCGGGAGTTGCGTTTGATACGTCACTCCCGCCCATCGTGATCAGGGCCCGGGTCGGCTCTTGCTTCCAATTTGTATCTTTTTGTGTGGCCTCACGGAATTGTTCACGAAGAAGTACGTAGTCGGGCCCAAGCAGGAACTCCGGTTTTGTTCCGATCCATTCGTAATCAAGAGCGGGCGCATGCAGATCACCGTAAACGAGAGCATCACAACAGACAGTATGATTCATATAGTTATGGCGAACAACGATTCTTGAATCACTCTGAGAGAGTGTTCGCTGATATTTTGTATCTGCTTCAAATAAATCTACAAAAAGTGTATCGATGGTACATTCGTTGAGTGCCTGCACCACTTCTGTTGGATCGTCCGCGGTGTCCAGTGTTTCCATCGTTATGGGATCCGGTAGCGTTGTCGAGACAGAGTCAGGCGTCGTAGTAAAATATACGACAGTATCTCCCCGGCGAAGACACTCCGCCGCGATAGCACCTGTTCGAACCAAATGCCCAAATCCAATGGATGGACCACCATCGGCCCGAATTCCGACTCTCATTAGACGGTCTTCTGTTCTACGTGATCATTAATCTCCACAAGTCCGTTCTTGTCGATATACTTGATCACATCAGCAATGTCAATCATTTCCTCGTACTCTACCTCGCGATACACTGTCTCGAGCAGATGGTAATCAGCCGGTTCGTCAAGCGTGAGTCGGAGATCGGTACGATCCTGCAGCCATGGTTCATCAAATACCTGGTTGGACCCTAGGTTGGACAGCTCGAACGCTTCGGGATGCTCCCGGTAGTACGGTGTGACGTGCTCGCGATGACGAGGTTCAGTCGATTTAGCATTCACTTGCTCGAACGACTCGGCTGTAAAAACCTCGCATGACACTCCGCGAGGGAATGTTCGGTCGAAACCAGCGGACACATACTCTGCATCGCTTTCCCTGATACGCTGGATACTAGCGTCAATAAATCGTGGAGAGATGAGTGGGCAATCAGCCGTCACTCGGACGACGATTTCCGGTTCGTACTGCTCGACTACCTGTTCGAACCGACTCAGTACGTTCGATTCGCTTCCTCTGATGACATCCGCGCCAAACTTGGGTGCGTACTGTTCAATTACATCGTCCTGAGGTTCTGTGGAGGTTGCGACGACGGTATCGGTTACGGCGTCCGCGTGACTGACTCGAGTGACGACATGTTCGAGTGCTGGCTGGCCGTTAAGTGGATACATGACTTTACCCGGGAGGCGAGTAGAGCCGATTCTGGCTTGAAGAACAGCAGTTATGTTTACCATCGGTCCTTGCAATGGATCATTCACGGTGTGATTTACACTTACCGGTTTATGTTATCTCACAGAATATCGAATATGGTCAGTGGAGGACTATATGAAATAACTGTGTAGTTGACAAATTCGCCGCCCCACAGAATGGCGGCGGATTCGCCTCGACCACCAACAGAATTTTTACCAGCGCCAATACATTTTCAATGAGTTAGAACATCATGACGTATCTGTAATCATTAGTAGTTTTATCCCCTCACCGATGGATCAAGTCTTGCAGACTTATGATTGATCTATTCTTTTTAACTATTATAATTTTCATGATGTAAAATACTATTGAAAATTCCCTTCTTCCTTCATTTTCTTATAATGTTCCATGTCTCGATAAGAGAATAATTCTGCTGGATGACCTCCGACGATCGCTCCCTTCGGAACATCAGATACAACGGTTGAACCAGCCTGAATAATTGCTCCTTCTTCAATATTCACTCCTGGCAAGATCATTGAATCAACTCCCATCCAGACGTTATCTCCTACAGATACTTCTTTCCGGATATACGTGGAGTCATAGGGGATCTTAGTCCCGTTATCATAATTATGGTTCCGAGTTAAAATGCGACAGTCCGGTCCAGAGTGGAAATTATCTCCTATCGTTACTTTCCCATCGCCACGAATCTTCATCCCATTAAAATTGACATTATCTCCTAGTTCCGTATTTGCGTTCACATAGGATTTTCCATTTACTCTCAGGTCTTTGCCAGTTGATTCTGCTGTTAACTTAACTCTCATTGTATAGTACCACCTTTCTATTTTATTCATATAGTTAAATAATAATTTAGCCATCGGAACTAATACACGAGATAAGTCACCTAACATCTTTCATCTGTCCATATGAACCATTCTTCTAATATTCTTTTGGTTATGATTGCTACGGTAGTACGTTGCATAGCGGGTTTAGATGTACCCCATCTCACGGAGATGCTGTTCCGTTTCTTCTGCCAGCTTCGGTTCTTTTGGCGCAGTTTCAAATGGTTTACCCTCGGTTTCTAGCCATGTATCTAAGAACGAAGTAAGTTCCTTGTATATAGATGGATAGCTATTTTTAACATCACTATTTTCATTAGGTAACTGATAGAGTTTCTTTTCCTCTTTTGTCTGTACGAGTTTAAACTCGGTTGTCCGAGCAGTTGTAATGAGAGACCGTGGAAGATGCGAGAGGTCGATATCAGGGTTATACTGACGGATACGTTCGTAGTTCTGAGCCTCGTTATCGTCAACTGTACCACGCAAATCTTGGCTAACTGCAACATCACGAGACTGCTGTCGTATGTCGTACCCTTGAAACTGAGACGTGTCAGTACCGACTAATGAAAGTATGGTATTCATTATATCAATATGCTGTGTGGGTCGTTCCGCATGGTGATCCACATCGTCAAGTCCGTAGGTGATAAGTGGAACATGGATCAAACCGTCGTGAAGTACCATATGATGTCCGAGGAGGCCATATTCCCCAAATAAATCACCGTGATCCGCTGTAATGACGATGATTGTATCCTCAAATCTCTTCTGGACGAAATCGAATAACTCCCCTACACATGCGTCCGTATATTTAATCGTTGCATCGTACATCGCATATAATATCTCTCGTTTGTCGTCTGAGAGCGGCAGTGCATTCGCTATCCACTCGTACATCTCGTCGTGCATACGCTGTGCGAACGTAACAGCCTCACCTATCGTCGCATTGATCTCGTCTACGTACTCGTCACGACAGGAAACCGGCGGAATGTATGGGTGATGGGGGTCGTTGTAGTGGACGTAACAAAAGAACGGTTCATCCATCTTTGAGACGCGACGCAGTTTCCGCTTCGTGATATCTGTCGTAAAGAAGGAATTCTGTTTCCCATGTTCGCCAGCATCTAGCGTCAAGCCTGGACCGTGCTTTCGCATCTTGAGACTATACTTAAGAAAGCTAGATCTGTACTGATGCGAGAACAAGTCTCGGATGCCTGACGGAGATGACTTAATAAAATCATCAAATCGTTCATCAATTCCTTTCGCCTCACCTGCATATCCGTTTTCAGAGATACCGATAGTCCGATAGCCTTGTTTCGAGAGTAATTCCGGAGCAGTCTTCATAGATTTGGGAAGCATATCCCCCGAACTTGTCCCAATCATTCGGTGTCGAGATGGATATAAGCCTGTGAGCATAGACGGAACTGACACCGGTGTCCGAGTGCTATGTGCAATTCCGTGCTTGAAATTAACACTGTTTACGTCGGAGGCGATTCGAGAGAGTTCAGGCGTCGTATCTCGCCGGTACTCATGGAGAGAAGTGTGATCAGCTCGAACACTATCAAGTGTAATCCAAAGAATGTTTGGTTGAGAGCGGGTCATAGTTATCTCGCTTGTTTCTCTCCTTATCACTGTTCTGGCTTAGAGATCCAAATTACTGTCGGGTCGGTAGAAATATTTATATAATCTATTCGATCGAAAGTTCATACGGTGTTCCGTTATCGGCTAAGTGTCCAATGACGTTTCTTGCTTGTTCAGTTGCCTTCAGTGCAAAGTAATATTCACGATCAAACGTTCCTTCTTCACGGCCAAGTGATGAAACAAACCCCTCGACTGAAGTCACGAGTTTGGCGGAACCTTCGTTTACCAAAGGCTCTAGTACCTCCGATCCCGGACAGTCGTAAATGTACGTTTGGAGTCCGAACGCCAATCCCTCGTAGACAGCCGTAGAACCAACGCCAATCTGTGCATCTGACTCGGCAAATAGCTTATACAATTGACGATCAGAGCTATCAACAACCTCGATATCTGTCTCAAGCAACCACGGATATTCTGTTTCCCACCGATCGTACTCTCCCGGATGGAGTTTGTATACGATTTCGTGGTCGATTTCCGAATGTCGATCGACTTCCAGTGCGAATTTTGAGAGTTGCTCGCCGATCGTTCCTTGAGAAATGAATAGTAGCTGGTCTTTGGTTTCGACATCGTCGTACTTGTCGATGGATTGCTCGAGATACGGATATCCAATGGGAAAGACCCGATCGTCTGGAATCGGAAACTCAACGGACTCCTTCCAGAAGTCACCGAAGGTGAGGAGATAGTCGGGAAATGTCTCCTTCGTCCGAGGACCGCGGAACGAGTAGCCAAAGTGATGATCGTAGATGACGCCGTGTTGCAGTTCGACAACTGGAACATTTTGTTCCTTGCAGGCATCGATGAAGGTTTCTCGACAATAGCTTACGACGATGACGGCCAGTTCCGCATCGACTCGCTTGAGAAGCCATCGGTAAAGCGGAAGCGTCGTCCGTCGAACGTGAAGGGCTTCTTTCGCCATCGAAACTAGATCGACGTCGGCATCGAACCGATCTCGGATTGCGTCTTGAGCCGCCTCAAGTCGATCTCGTTCCGCTTTCGGGATTGATGGTTCGTTCACACCTAAGAGTTGCTGGATGGTCCCACCGTGTTCTATGAGATCGAGGTAGCGAAGGTTCGACGTTCGCGCCGGACTACGGTGTTCTAACATGTGTGGTTTCTCGTAATGCACGTAGTCGTAATCACTGCACTCGTGAATCGGATCGCAGTAGATATCCCACCAATAGCCGTCGTCTCGCTTTTTCCGTCTGTGATGACCCCAGAAGAGGATATCGTGTTCCGCTGTAAGATACGGATTCTTCTGTACGATGTTTTTGAGAAACAACCCTGCCCCACGAAGGTAATCTCGCCAGTCGTCACCGACTCCGGTGTGAGCCTGTCCAGTTCCGTTTTGCTCGGCAATCTCTCTGTGGACGTGAAACCGGATCCGTTCCCAGATTGGCACCCCATCAACGCGCAACTCGAAGAGCGAGTGCTCGAGTTCAAAGGCTTCGAAGTCGGAGTGGTCGAGACCCATATAACTGGTTCCCCTATGAGACTCGGTCGGTTTAATGACTTCGCCTGATAACTGCTTCTACACTGCTGTCAGGAAACACATATTAATATAACAAAACTGATTGAATAGTTGAGGGGCCTACCGATAACCGAGATCCCGGAGGTGTTTCTCTAAGTCTGTTTCTTCAGCCGTGTCTGGTCCTAAGTTCGGTTTCCGTGTTTCCATATCATTTGCTGATGTCGTTATCCAGGGTACTCTCTTCACAATAGGATGAGGGAACCCTTCTGGATGACCGTACGCTCCTAACTCTCCAAACGCTTCGCCGTGATCAGCAGTAATCGCAACGGTTTCAGCATTTATGTTTTCCAAGAGGGTTTCAATGTCATCAAGGACAAAACGGAGCGTCTCTTTGTACAGTCTATAGACTTCCTCATGTTCTGCATCACCAGTTTCGAGACGCTTGTATCCATCTCTTTCAATATCGGTTGGTGGCCGTCCCTCGCATACTGATTGACCGATATATGGCAGGTGTGGCTGCATGTAGTGCACTATCAGTTTATCGGGATTGTCTTGTCGCCCAGCCTCGATTGCGTGGTCAGTCATTACCCTTGGAAGAACCACGTGATAGGTGTCGTCATGGTAGTCTCGCCAGACCATATCTACTGCGTCAAACGTTGCCAAATCGACGAGATCCCATTTCGAGAAATCTATTGGTGTCGTATTGTTCTTCGGTGGCAGATCACCGCGTTCGAACAGCTGGCTAACGTGACCGTTTCCAACCACGTAGTGTGTTTGCTCTATTTCTTCGTGGTACGTTTCGGTAAATGTATTCGCCATCCACTCGTCCGACTGACTCCCGACTGACCATATCGTATCGATATCCTCAATGAAGTCGTACTCGTCCGCAACTTCGCGAAGCGTGTCAACCCGGCATGCATCGAGGATTATCAGGATGTCCCAGTCACGTTCGTAGACGTTCGTTCCGAATGGGATTCGCGACGTAACCGCATACCAGAGGATGAGATACCATGTATAAACAACGTAAAGAGGTGCTCGAGTCGGATTCTCACGAAGTTGTTCCCGCATCTCCGAGAGCCACTCCCGGACGTTTGTCTGCATGTATTCTCCATAGCAGAACGAACGGTAATGAGATAACCGATTCACTCCGGAGAGAGCACTGGGAGCCGGAACGGGAGATTATCTTCGACAGTCGTACGGAACTCTTGGGAGAGTACGAGTAGTACTGAGAAGTAGACTGTAGCGCCAACGATAACGAGTACACCGATAACCGGCAATGAATCACCGACCATCACACGCGCGACGAGAACGACCGTAGCCATAATGCCGGCAGATAGACACTGTTTAGCGATTTCATTCACTGGAAGGATGACATCAATGACGCGATTGGCATAATGATATCCGAGCAGCAGGCCGATCCCGGCAGAAAGAGTCGTCGCTGCTGCTGCTCCATACCAGCCGAACTGCCATGTGAGTAGAATATTCAACGAGAGGTTCACCGCGACGAAAATAGCGTTGACAGAGAACGTGAGATCCGGATAATCAAGCGCGTCAATCGTGGAGAGGAATTGCCCCATATAGCCGTATAGCAGCCGAGCGAATGTAAGCACGAGAAGAATGTAATACCCCATCTCGAATCCGGAACCATAGATAGTCAGAACGATGTCGCCGACGAGAGCGGCCCCGGTCAGCCCTGGAATGATGAAGAGTCCTGAATACGCGAGACTGACGCGTAACAGCCCAGAAATTTGGTCCGCAGATTCCCCTTCCGACGATAATTTGCTCATCTCTGGAAATAACGTCTTAGAGATAGACGACCCAAAGATGGCGAGTAGAGAGGCGAGATTCCATGCGATTTCGTAGACTGCGATGAGGCTATGTGAAACAAAGACTGCAAGGATAATCGTATCCATCGATAAGAAGGTCCGGCCTTTGATAGAACCGAGCCACGAAAATTGCGCGTACGATTTCAATCGATAGAAGTCTCGCCGTGATGGTAGCTCATTTGGGATAGTAATGAAGTACGCCCCGATAGCGGCTGCAACGACCGTACCGAGGATGTACCCGGCAAACGCGCCGATGATACTGAATCCCGAAAGAACTAGAGCGATCTGGACGATACTACGACTCGTCCATTCAATTGGAGAGAGAATGCTTGATACGTGTACGAGGTGCTGACCGTCAAGGACCATTTGGACGAAACCGAGTGCAAGCTGTCCAGCCAACATAGCGATGAGGATCCAAGTCGCCTCAATACCCATGAAATCATTGAAGTACGGACGGGCGATCCATAGACAGATCGCTACAACCCCATACAACGCAAATTGTACAGCCGCACCAGAAACAATATAATTGCCGTCGTCAGCCTCACTAACACGTTTTCGAACTGCTTGCGGGAGACCAAGCTGACCGCCGATCAAGACCCATGAAAGTACGGATAGCACGACAACGTACGTGCCGTACTGGCTCTGTCCGAGCGTGCGTGTAAGGACAATTGTCGCAATGAATCCCGAAAGAGACATTGCAAGCTGGGAGAAGAAATTCACCATAGAGGTGCGGCCGTATCTCATAGTAGTCACGCGGGATTTGTGGGTCCAGTTGATGTTGCTATCGTCGCCATATCAATATCTCGCCTTAGCGGGGCGCTGGTTCGTCGTATCGATTACGGGGATCGTCGCCGGTGCGCGATTGCTTTCTGACACTGTTTTTGATACGCTGTTAGTTCATGCATGGCTCGCGCTTGCCATCGGGGGTCTGTACAGTATGCTTGTTGAACTGGAAGAAATCCTCTGAATACTGCGGTGGAAAAATACCTGATCGGTGGGTGTGTGAGACTCATTCAGTTGGGTTACCAATTTCAATATGTTCGGAAATATACACAGACTGATGTTCCCTGAACGAGTGTCCCTATTGATCGCCTTTCTCAAACGTATCCCGATAATCCTCCCGCAGTTCTTTTGGAAAATCGCTTTCCTTCAGGTCCCGCTTAAACCGATCGTTGATTGATTGATTTGGATATTTGTTGTACGACTCCGGAGGGCTATCCGTTATCAATTGCTTTATACTCTTGAACGCCCCTTTCAGCAAGGGTTGGATGAACAGATTTTCGGAGTTCCTCTCCACCGATATAATGGCTTTTTCAGGTAGTGACTTCTCCTCCAGAAATTCTTTTATTTTCCGTATATCTCGGCCAAACGAATCGTCTGAGAGGAGATACCATTTGAGTTCATCGTTAAATCTTTCGAGGTAGGCATCTAAACGTCGGAACAATTCATCGTCTGGCAACTCATAATCATCTAATAGCTGTTGAACATACTCACCGTCGGTGATTCCGTAGTCCCTCAGGTAGTAGGATTGAAGAGCTTTTCCGAGCTCACTGGCGAAGTCCTCTTTAGCAATGTGGACTTGCCCGAATGTGGGATTGTGAAACATTGGTCGGGCATCATTGGAAATCTCAGCGCTAGGTTTTCCGTCCCAGTGCTCCCGTTCTGCCCCATTTGTATACTGGTAAATCTTCCCCCACCCAAATTTCGGGATACAGAGAAACGGGAGAATTTGGTGTATCCACGTCGGGGGTAATTCTAGAGGTGAATGCTCAAAGAGATTGACAGCGGCCGCATCTGCGGCATCAAACACCAAGAAGTTGTCTTCGAAACTACCCGGAGAGTATTTGTCCATAAATGCGCGAGTATTGCTAGGGAATGCGACAGAGTAGTTATTCTGTTCCATGTCCTGAATTAGGCTCTTGAATTCCTCTTCACTAAGCGGCCAGGCGTCGGCATGGAGATGCATTACATAATCAACATCGTCCTTAGCAAAGGCGGCTCTACAGGAGGTTCGGATCGAATCGTAGATACGAAAACTCAGGTTGTTTCTTGACCGAGAGACTGCCGAGAGATCGTCATATCGGATCTGCGCACCTTGCTCAAAGAAATCAATCTCTCCCTCAATCGCAGAGATTTTCTTGTGAGCATCAGGATGGTTTGAGCAGACCAAGATATAGTAGTCTTCTTCCCAATTATGACGGATGATATCTACCAAGACAGCTAGGTCGTCGAACTTATCGTACAGGGAGACAGCGATCGCGTTCATTGATGGATTGCCTCTGCTTCTGCTTCTAAGAGTGATTCAATTTCGTCGCGGCTGTACTCCAGCAGTTCAGTCGGACGGATTGCTTTATCGTCGACATAGAAACCGTCATGTCCGCACCATGGTTTTCCGTAGTGAATCTCATCATGAGGAATTTCGTGCTCCTCCAGCCACTCTAAAAGGGTCTTCGCCGTGTCGGCGTTGATCCGCCCGAGACGGCCCTCGTGAGTATTCATATTCCGGGCTGTATAGAGAATGATGTAGTAGCCGTTTTCCTTATATTTCCGCAATTGCTCCACGACTTCTTCGTGGGGTTTTCGATCAGTATAGTCCAGTTCAGCGTCTTTTTTACAAATGACACCGTCTACATCGAATACAACCCGCTTATTCGGTCTAGGGTTCATAATATCCTCTTACGACGGAGCCGTTACAAACTTACTGGTTACTCAAGATATGGCGCTACTTTCTCAATTCCCTGTGCAAGCATACACTGCTGCCGTGATGGACTATCTGCGTGCAACGGAACCATGCTCAAAAATAACAAACCCTCGACCAGTTTCACCGTTTTGAGGCTAATCCCGTCACGTTCCTCAAGAAGTGCATCGAAATGCGATTTACGGGCTTTCTGACGGTCAGTGGTGTAAATCTCGTAGTCAATCGAAGCGGACTCTGGATCGTATGATGCAGAGAATCGACCATTGATAAGATGCTCGTAGTGTCCGGCGACACTATGACGCAGTTTCGCGACATCATATCGTGGATCGCCGTAGATCGTGAACTCCCCAAATTCCCCGCGTGGGTCGATGAGTTTCAGGATCCCGTTCCGAGGATCGTATAATATATTCGGGAAACAAAGATCGCCGTGGATTACGGAGAATTCTTCCTGATCGAGAAGGCCAACTGAATAGACAAGGTCCTCGATCTCCTCGAGAATCGTCGAAACATCGGGGTATGAGCGTCCATTAATGCAAACGCTTTCTGCTTCGAACATCGCGTCCGCACGACCACTATCGTGTAGCGCACTCAGCCGTCGTCGCGTTTTTGCGAGATAGATCTCCTTCAGCGAATTTTGAATGACAGACGAGGATGATTCCACCTTGAACTGTCGGAACTCGGCGAGCATATCAAATAGCCGGTGGAATACGTTATCCCAGATATGGTCTCCGTGAGATCCGTACAGTTGTAGATCACTTAAGGACGGATAGCCGATATACTCCATCTCAATGTAGGGGTCTTGAACGTCAGTTGACCAGTCGTAGAGACGTGGGAGATACGGCTGAAGTTGATTTGGAATCTGGTTATACCAGTTAATCTCGCTAATGAGCGTACTAGTATCGTCACTATGCTTTGCGATGACATTTTTCTCGTTGACCTCTAATTCGTTGAATTCACGGGCGTTCAGGAACTCTTTCGCCGCCCGGTGGTAGGTGTCTAGATGGCCGACATCTAACCAAACATCGGGCTCACGGAGAGAATATTGGTGGTCTGAGAGATAAGATAGTAAGCCTTGGTAGAAAGGATCAAGGCCCTGAGAATTAGTTTCAACGGCCACTTTAAGATCATCTTGAAAGGCTCTCGCATTTGTAATCCCAAACTGGCCGACGAATGTTGGGCGTGTCCCCTCATCGACCGAGCTATACTTCTCTGTCACTGTATCGATCTCCCCACCCGAGATATCGAAAGTCGTCCATCGATAGGACCGATCTTCTTCTGTGTAAGATATGTAATCACGGCCAGAAACGCGCTGGACCGGCTCGACGAGGGTGTCTGCGAAATTGATATAAAGATCAGAATTGGCTAGCATTTCGACTGATAGGCTCTCGAGAGTTCGTAAAATAGTATCACCCACGCTGACCGTCTCGCCGACATCGATAACTTCCCACTCGTATGCACTCCGGTCGACGTACTCACGGATTAGGTCTCCCGACTCGGATACCGCAACGACCTTCGTCAAGTCGATTTCCTCATACGTGTCTGCGATTCGCTCGAGGATTGGTCGACCTTGGAGTGGAATCAGCCCCGTAGGAATCGAGCCGACGTCGAGACGCAATTCGTCAGGAACCAGCACCGCTGACGGAACGATTAAGATGTCTGTGGCGGATTGATCGAGCATATTGTTACTCAGTGCTTTCTGGATTAAAGCCGGGGTCAAACATGCGAAGGTCGTCCGGCGTTCCGAGAACGTGAACGCTCTCACTGTCGATTTGATGAGTTGTTACCTCTAGACCCTTCTCGATCAGATAGTTGTACAGCGGCGCGACGTACGTTTCGCCGTATTTTGACTTGACACTCGAGGCTGCGGCTTCGTACGCGTCGGCGAACGAGCCCCATTCTGCGAAGTGATAAAAGCCGACAGTCGCTTGGTCCGAGATCTTTTCCTTCTCTGAGACCCTGGTAACAGTTCCGTCTTCGTCTTTACGAACGAAACTCCAACGTTCGCCAGGTGTCTCGAAGACTGGGATAAACCCGTCTCCTGAAATATCGCTGGGCGAGATCTGGCCTGCCTCAATGTATGTATCGATATTGTATATTACGACAGATTCAGAGTTGCCAATCAGCCGATCAGCGGCCATTGCCGTAGCTGCTTGGCCATTGGTATACTCATCAAGAGAGACCTCTTGGAACGTCGAAATCCCGAGCCGATCGCACGCTTCTTCAAGGAACGATGCGGCGGCGTGTTCAGATTGCGTCACGAAGATAAACTCCGAATCAAAAAACATTTTTAAACTCTGCATCGCCCAGTCAAACATCGGTCGGCCCCTGACCGAAATCTCATGTTTCGGAATGGAGACACCGACGTTTCTGAACCGACTTCCCTTTCCGGCCATCGTAATCAGGACTTTCACAGAACTAATAACTGGAATAGGCTAACTTAGCAGTGTCTCTTTCAACGCCTCTTCTTTAAGGCCCCAACCGAGTAGCAGTGTCACCGATCCTGCTAGGGTGGTTCATCTTATGAATAGACTCACCTCCGAATACGACCTGTGGCCTGAGGTTCTGATCAGGATCGTCCTCTTACCCTGTCTACTGTCCATACCTGCAACGGGCAATCCAAGGTTCTTCAAACTCGAGATATACCAGCAACTAATCGCACTGCCGTCGACACCGACGATTCCGGATCCATGTACTGGTTCTGGAAAGCGAAGGGAATTGGCAAGAAATTAACTCCTGAAGAAGGCACTATCTAGTTCTGCACCTCCTCGATTGGCGTCTTTCTGTTGATAGTTTGATGCGGTCTCTGGCGGTTGTAGTGCATAAATTGTTCATAACCTATTTGCGTGCGCTCGGACGACTGCCCCCTCACGAATTGTTCAAGCGGTCGATGCGCATTTTGAGGGGGCACTGTCTAGTTAAGCACCTCCGCTGGCGTCTGTCCGTTAAGTGATTGGTGCGGTCGTTGTGTATTGTAGTAGTGTACGAACTGTTCAAGCCATTTTCTGACGCTCGCCCGACTGCCCACCCATGAATTATGGAAGCGGTCAACTCTCATCTTGAAGGTATGAAACCACTTTTCGATGAGGTTTCGATCAACGTAGTCGAGTTGACCGCTCAGCCCTAATCGAGAGAGGGCAGTCAGATAACCGTAGCCATCAACGAGAAACACCGTCTCGGAGAGATCGTGTTTCTCGGTCAGTTTATGCAGGAACGCAGCAGCCGGATCGGTGCCTCGTCGTCCGAACACTGCGACATCGAGAATCAGCCGCGAGTCTAGATCTATTGCAGCGTATACCCAAGACCATTTTCCGTTGATCTTGACAGCAGTTTCATCAATAGCGACCCGCGACGGCTTTGCCGTCGGCGGGTCTGGTACGCTGTCAGCCAGCCGATGTACCCAGTGCCAGATTGCTTGATGAGTGCGCTCTACGCCGATCAAGCGGAGAATTGCTTGTGTCTCTCGAAGCGAACAACCGGTCGCGTGAAGGCGGACGGCGAACACCCTAACGGGCGTCGCCGTCCGCTCACGCTCCCAACATTCATCAAATTCCGCCGCGTAGCCCTCGCTGAGCAGGTCTACGAGCATTGATCCAAACTAACTCTACGACCTGCTCGCTTCTCAAACCGCACTAACTAGACGGTGCCTTTGAGGGTATGAAGTCACTTTTTGGCGAGGTTTCGCTCGGTGTAGTTGACCTGACCGCTCAACCCTAATCGAGCATGGCAGCCGATAGCCGAATTACTCCACGAGAAATATCATGTCATATATATTTAATTTATAGTCAAGTCCTGCAAAAACACAATTGCCGGATCGGTTCCATTCCGAGTGATAACGCGACGTCGAGTATGAGGTTCGTCTCGGTCTCTATTGCAGCGTACAGCTAAGATTACTTGTCTTTAATATGATGGCGCTCTCGTCAATCGCAACCTGCTTCGGCTGCGCCTCAAGCGGGTCGCACCCGCTGTCAGCCAGCCGATGAACTCATTTCCAAATCACTCCATGCGAGCGTCTAACGCCTAATCCCGTCAAGGTCGTTGTTAACTCACGGAGCGAACAACCGGTTTCGTGGAGGCGAACGGCGAACATCCTGACGGGCGTCACCATCCGCTCGTTCTCCCACGATTCTTCTAAACCCGCATTATAGTGCTTGCGAGCAGATCTGTGTGAATTTTAGTCCAATTCACTCAACGACCTGCTCGTTCCCAAACTGGGCAACTAGACAGTACCCCCGTATTCGATCTCTCCTCAGGTCAACCTGAAAGTTGAGCGGGAGTCAAGCGAAAGAACGATCGAGAGCTCAATTTAGCTCGCGATGACACGTCCAGTAAACTCGAATCTGAATCGCTCACAAGACATATAATCCCCGGCTGAAACCATATAGAATATGCAAGCAGTGGTTTTAGCAGCCGGAAAAGGTACTCGTCTCCGGCCGCTCACCGAAGACAAGCCCAAGGTCCTCGTCGAAGTTGACAGCAAGCCCCTCATCGAGGATGTCTTCGACAACCTGATCGACATCGGCATCACTGAATTCGTCGTTGTCGTCGGCTACCGGAAAGAGCAGATCATCGAGCGCTACGGCGACGAGTACCGCGGCGCGCCGATTACCTACGCCCACCAGCGCGAACAGTTCGGGCTCGCCCACGCCATCCTCCAGGCCGAACCCCATATTGACAGCGACTTCGTCCTCATGCTCGGGGACAACATCTTCCGGGCGAACCTTGGCGACGTGATCAATCGCCAGCAGGAAGCCCGCGCCGACGCCGCCTTTCTCGTCGAGGAAGTCCCGTACGAGGAGGCCTCGAGATACGGCGTCCTCGATACCAACGAGTACGGTGAAATCGTCGAGGTCGTGGAGAAACCCGACGACCCGCCGTCGAACCTCGTCATGACTGGGTTCTACACCTTCACGCCGGAGATTTTCCACGCCTGCCACCTCGTCCAGCCCTCGGATCGCGGTGAGTACGAACTGCCGGACGCAATCGACTTGCTCATTCAGTCCGGGCGGACGATCGACGCGATCCGCATGGACGGCAAACGGATCGACGTCGGCTATCCGGAAGACCGGGAACGCGCCGAGGAGTGGCTCGCCGAGCGGACGGCAGACCAGTCGGAAGAGCAGACGGCAGATGCGCCAGAACAGTAATCCGTCGTCACGACCAGCTGGCCCGAGTTCGATGACCGCACGTTCGACGTGATAGCCCAAGGAGCCGTCGACGGCCGGCGGATCGGCGTCAACGAGGACGTCTCCGAAGCGTACGAAGGCCTCACCTGGTAACGACACGGTCGCAATTGACTAACTAAGATCCCTCCATTCAGACGGACATGAACCACCTCGTAATCGGCGGTATAAGTTTCATTAGCCCCTCTATCGCCGAAGAACTCTTCGAACAGGACCATGCTGTCGAGATGAGCGGCCATCCAATATCGTTCTCCGCATCTGCTTCGCGATCCGTCGGTTCAGTATTTCAGACCGCTTGAATCATCGCCGATCTGCTCGAGGACGAACTCGTTGAGGAGGGACTCGAAGAGGGAGAGTTGCTCGATGATCTTACGGAACAGCACAAGCACGCAGTTGCACCGGCTGCGATCGAGTGGGAGACCCGTACGGCACGCGTTGGCAACCAGTGGACGTCTACGCTCTACATCGCTGACTATCCCGATTATCCGAAAGACGGGTATCTCAACGAACTGTTCGAGCTCACCGACGTTGAGTTCGACCTGACGGTTCACGTCACGCCGAAGAATCAACAGCAAGCACGCGACGAACTCCAGCGAGTCGCGGACGATCTCCGGGCCGATGCAGACCTCGAGAGAAGTGTTCGCGGTGCGTATCTCCAAGAACGAGCTGGTGAAGCGGTCTCGACCTACAAGTGCGTCGAGAACGGCAGCCGTGTGTTCGATCAGGGAACGTTCATCACGATCCGTGCGGAGTCGCGTGATCAGCTTCGAGATGCTGTCCGTACGATCAAGAGCCGACTCCGCGAGGAACCGGCAGGGCTCACACCGAAGACGGCCATCTGTAAGCAGGACCTCGCGATCCAGGCCGCGGCACCGATCGGTCCGAATCCCTTTGGTCGGGAGGCAACGGCACTCGGCGGGGCTATTGGGGCACTGTTGGCGTCGCCGCACAACGCGACGATCCTCGAAGACGGCGGCGTCGAGTTTGGCGTCCACTGGCGGAATCAGAGCCCGGTCGTGATCGATCCCTTTGCTCGAGAAAACGGGTACGCGATGTTCACGATCGGAGATCCCGGTTCCGGGAAATCCTTCGGCTCGAAACAGAACTTCATCCGCTCGATCGAGGATAGCGAAGATCGAATCGGGATCATCCTCGAGCCGTTGAATAACTGGGCGGGTGTTGCCGAAGCGCTCGGCGGAGAACGGATCACGATTGGCGGGAACATGGGACTGAACCCGCTCGAGATCAAGCCCACTCCCGAACGGGTTCAGCGGGCGATGGGCGAAGACGCCAGTCCATATCGTGAGAAACTGGACAGCGTGATGAGTTTCCTGTCAAACTACTTCGCCCTCCGCGGAATCAAACTCGGCGATCGGCGGACGACACTCGAGACGGCAATCGAGGAGGCATACGCCCGCAAGGGAATCACCGACGATATCGCGACGCATCAAAATGAGAGTCCGACGATGCGTGACGCCCTCGATATCCTTCAGGGGATGGTCGACGACCCTGACGACTACGTCGTTCGGACACACGAAGAGATACTCAAAATCCGTGAGGACGCGACGTGGCTCATCGACCAATTACGACCGTTCGCCGAAGGCGGCCGCTATGAGAATCTCGGCCGTGAGACGGAGTTCGATATCCGTGATGAGAAGGTGATCTACTTAGATCTCGCCCAGCAGGAGGGGAGTCTCGGCGGCAGTACGAGCCTCATCATGCAACTACTGATTTCGTCGGTGTACGAACGTGCGAAAGAGACGGACAAGGAGGTCGTCTTCGTTATCGACGAGGCCCGCTACATCATGCAAGACGCAGCGAGTCTCGAGTACCTCGAGATCGTCTTCCGTCACCACCGACATCACAACCTCTCGATCCGACTCGTGACCCAGACCGTCGACGAGTTCTTCCAACATCCCGAGTCGGAAGCGATCATTGACCAGTGTGCGATCAAACAGTTCCACCATCTCGATGGAATGGACCGTGAGTGGGCCGACGAGTTCGGTCTGAACTCCGCGCAAATGCGCTTCGTCCAGGATGCGGTCCCTGGTAATGATTTAGCAGGTTATTCAGAGGCTCTCGTTGGCGTCGATGGCGAATGGCGCGGTATAGAGATTCGGGCGTTAGCCCACGAGAAGGCGGTTATCGACTTCGATCCGAAGGTACAGTCTCGGTCCGAGTTGCCAGGTCAGTCTACTGATAGTGGTGGTGTTTCTGACCGCACCAAGGGTGGCGGTCAGAAGGGGAGACCCCTCTCTGACTGAGAGTTATGATTGACGAAACAGCAATCCCTGAGACACTGCGTTCTCGAGAGCAGTGGATCTGCTGGGAGCAAACCGAACGGGATGGAGAGACGACGAAGGTTCCGATCGACCCACAGACAGCAGAATTCGCATCGACGACGGACGATCGAACGTGGAGCAGTCTCGAGACTGCGCTCGCGTATCTCGGGTCGAGTCCGACGGCAGCCAGTGGGATTGGATTCGTGTTTTCGAGCACTGATTCGCTTGTTGGAATCGATTTAGATGACTGTCGCGACCCAGCAACCGGTCAGCCAACAGAGCAAGCAAAGAGGATCATCAACCAGTTAGACTCGTATACCGAAATTTCACCATCAGAGACTGGCTATCACGTATTGATTCGCGGAGAGCTTCCAGCGGGTCGTAATCGACGTGGGCATGTCGAAATGTACGACCACGCCCGATACTTCACCGTCACCGGTGATCACGTATCGGGTACGCCGACACGAATCGAACACCGACAAGCTGACCTCGAGGAGATTCACGCGGCGTACGTTCGCGAAATCAACGATGATGCCCACGAGATTCCATCACCGATGCCTTCGCCAGAGGGGGGTTCGGAACCGCTCCTTACGGACGACGAAATACTCGAGAAGGCACGAAACGCATCGAATGGGGAGAAATTCGAGCGTCTCTGGAACGGGTCGACTGTCGGGTACGCGAGCCAGTCGGAAGCAGATATGGCGTTGTGTTGTCTCCTCGCATTCTGGACTGGTGGCCATGCTGTCCAAATGGATCGATTGTTTCGCCGATCCAGACTGGACCGTCCGAAGTGGTCTGAGGTTCACTACGCCGATGGCTCAACGTACGGTGAGAAGACGATCGCTCGCGCAATCTCGCACACCTCTGAGTTCTACGAGCCTTCACGGACAGGCCAAGGCGAGACGAAGGGGCAGAACGGTGAGTCACTGCGAGATCGTGAGCGTGTGTACCTCGAGGAGAAGTTCTCACTGCTTCAAAAGCAAACTACGACTCTCGAAACGCAGTTGGAGGAGAAGACCGCGCGTATCGAGCAACTCGAGCGACGGCTCGAGATATATGAGGCAAAGCCGATGACTCGAGAAGCAACGCCTGACCCGTCGAAAGAAGATCAGTCGAAGTCTATCGTTCAGTGGATACAGAGGATTTTCGACCGATAGTAGAAAAGAGAGAGAAGAGCGAGTGACTACTCGAGACGTGGTACGATCGGACGCCCTCGAGAGCTACGAAGACCCGACCTAGTGACGAGCTGGACACGAATCGATGGACCGAATCGGGTCCGCTCGAACCCAAAAACGTCTAACGTCCACCGCTCATCTCACGCCCTATGAACGTCTCTATCGTCGGCAGCGGCTACGTCGGTACCACGATCGCCGCCTGTCTTGCGGATCTCGGCCACAACGTCATCAACGTCGAGATCGACGAGGACATCGTCGCCAGCATCAACGCCGGCGAGGCCCCGATCCACGAGTCGGGCCTCGCCGAACGCATCGCCGCCCACGCGGGCACCACCCTCCGCGCGACGACGGACTACGACGAAATCCGCGACACTGACGTCACGTTTCTCTGTCTCCCCACGCCTCAGACCGACGACGGCAGCCTCGACCTCGCGGTCATGCGCGCCGGCGCGGAGTCGCTAGGGCGAGCGCTGGCCGAGAAAGACGACGACCACCTCGTAGTCGTCAAGAGCACGGTCCTCCCGGGCACGACCGAGGAGGTGGTCGCGCCGATCCTCGAGGCCGAGTCCGGCACCCCGATCGGCGAGGGGATCGAGGTCGCGATGAATCCCGAGTTCCTCCGGATGGGGACCGCCGTCGCGGACTTCCTCGAACCCGACAAGGTCGTCCTCGGAACGGCGAGCGACGAGGCGGCCGCCACCCTCCGCGAGCTGTACGCGCCCATTCTCGACCGAGACGAAACGGACCTCGTCGAGACCGACATCCGCGAGGCCGAACTCATCAAGTACGCGAACAACGCCTTCCTCGCGGCCAAGGTCTCGCTGGTCAACGAGCTGGGCAACATCGCGACGGAGTACGACGCGGACGCCTACGAAGTGCTCGAGGCGGTCGGTCTCGACGACCGAATCTCCGAACGCTTCATGCGCTCGGGGCTGGGCTGGGGCGGCTCCTGTTTCCCGAAGGACGTCAACGCCCTGCGGGCCGGTGCGCGCGAGCAGGGATACGAGCCCGAACTGCTCGACGCGGTCGTCGACGTCAACGACGACCAGCCCCGGCGGCTGGTCGAGTTGCTCGAAGAACACGTCTCTCTCGAGGGGGCGCGCATCGCGGTCCTCGGGCTCTCGTTCAAGCCCGGCACCGACGACGTACGCAAGTCGCGCGCGCTGGACGTGATCGAGCACCTCCACGAGCGCGGCGCGACGGTCGTCGCCTATGATCCGGTCGCGATCGAGAACGTCCGACCCGACTACCCCGAACTCGAGTACGCCGACTCGGCCGACGGTGCGCTCGCGGACGCCGACGGGGCCGTCGTCGCGACCGACTGGCCCGAGTTCGACGACCTCACGTTCGAAGGGATGGCTCGCTCCGTCGTCGTCGACGGGCGCCGGATCGACGTCGACGAGGACGCCGTTGACGTCTACGAAGGGCTGACGTGGTAACGCAGCGAGACACGTTCGATCCCTGCTGAAAATCAGTTCCCACTGATCGTCATTTCTCGCCGTATATACCGGTAAAAGCCCGACACTAGTCAATCAGTAGCCTTTTGCGGATCCGCGGGGGAGTACCTCCCGATGGAAGACGACGCGGTGCGTGCGGACTCGAGCGTCCTCTCGGACGGTGGCGAGGCCGTCGCCGTGGGCGAGGAGGCCGACGAGATCACGCCGGACGAGGTCTGCGTGCTCATCCCGACGCTCGAGGAGGCGGCCACGATCGGCGACGTGATCGAGGGCTTCTACGAGGAGGGGTACACGAACGTCGTCGTCGTCGACGGCGACTCCTCGGACGATACCCGCGAGATCGCCCGCGAGCACGGCGCGGAGGTGTTCGTCCAGTCGGGGAGCGGCAAGGGCCAGGCCGTCCGCGAGGCCCTCGAGTACGTGACGGTGCCGTACGTCCTGATGCTCGACGGCGACGGCACCTACGATCCGGCCGACGCAGACAAGATGATCGAGCCGCTCGCGCGGGGCTACGAACACGTGATCGGCAACCGCTTCGCGGACATGGACGACGACGCGATGCGTGCGCTGAACGGGTTCGGCAACCGGATGATCAACCGCGCGTTCGGCTTCGTCCACGGGGCCAACTATGAGGATATCCTCTCGGGCTACCGGGCCTTTACCGTCGACTCGTTCGAGCGGCTCTCGCTCGATTCGGACGGCTTCACGATCGAGACCGAGCTGGCCGTCGAGTGCGTCAAACACGGGATCGAGACGACGGTCGTCCCGGTCAGCTACCGCGCGCGCCCCGACGAGTCCGAGACCAACCTCCACCCGGTCAGAGACGGCGGGACGATCCTGCTGGCGCTGTACTCGCTGGCCAAGACGAACAACCCCCTCTTTTACTTTGGGAGCCTCGGCGTCGCCGGGATCCTCTCGGGAGCCCTCATCGCGGCCTACGTCCTCTGGGAGTGGATCCAGTACACGCAGAGCCACGAGGTCATGGCCGTCGTCTCGGCGGCCGCGATCATTCTGGGCGTCCAACTGCTCATGTTCGGCGTCCTTTCGGACATGCTCGTGACCCTCCACCGCGAGCAACGGCGCCGGCTCGAGCGGATCGCACGCGAGGCACGCGACGATTAACTCGAGAGACTCGGGCGATCTCCCGCTTATCGAGGGTGCTCGGCTCACGCGTAGTCGATAGCGCCGCTGGGCTCCCGGCGCGACGATCGAAAAACGAGCGAGAACAGCGGACGCGAGATCGAAGCGCGGCTCAGAACGGCAGCAGCGAGCGGACCTGTGCGACGACGCCGCTCGAGCTGTTCCGGCGGTACTCCTCGAACGGCTGGTGGAGCTGGTTCAGCAGTTCCTGCCGGGAGTCGAACTGGGTCGTCGGGACGCGGTCGAGCATCTCGACGAGCGCCACGTCGTTGCCGTGAACGTCGTAGGGGATGCGCTCGTGGCCGAGCTCGGCCTTGACGTCCTCTTTCGTGGCCGGAAAGGAGAGATCGGACGCTCTGAGACGGGCGTCGACGGCGGCGATGCCGAACTCGATACTGTCGGGTTCCTCGTCGTCTCCGCTCGATGGTGGCCGGACTCCCATGCCTGTACCCTTGGGTACGGAGCCAAATATAAAAACGCCTGCGGAGACGACCGGCGAGAATCGACGACGACTGACACGATAGCCGCCGCCGACGGACGCAGTAGCGACCGACGACCGCGAACCGCCGTCGTCCGTCGACACGCCTTTGGGGGCCGCGACGGAGTATGGCGTATGACCGAATACACCACGGTGTCGATCCCGAAGGATCTCGCCGACCGCGTCGAGGAGACGATCGAAGGGACGAGCTTCCAGAGCACCAGCGACCTCGTTCGGTTCCTCCTGCGCAGTATCGTCATCCAGCACCAGAAAGAGGGCGAACTCACCGAGGCGGAGTTCGAAGAGATCACCGAACAGCTCCGGGGGCTTGGCTACCTCGAGTGACGTAGCGCCGGCTTCACGTTCCGACAGGGGCGGCTCGCAAAGGGCCACTCGCTCGACCGCGGCCGCCGAGAACCGGGGGCCAGCGCTTTTGGGCCTCGAGCCGGTTAGCTCTACGTGGAGGGTCGCCACACGTGCCTCACATCCCGAAGTTTCCGTCCGACGACCGCGACGACGACGGGCGTGATCGGAGCCCGGGAGGCATCATCGACCGAATTATCGGCGACGACGAGTTCCCGGTGTCCTTCGGGGGCTGACGCCCGACTCGAGTTTTTTCGGCCGAGCCAGACACACCGACAGCTAGCCTCGGCGCTGCTCCGAGCGCGAGCCGGCTCAGTCCGTCAGCGACTGGCCCGGCGGCGCGGCGTCGACGATCTCGAGGGGCTGGCGTCGGCCGCTGCGGTCGAAGGCGGCGAACGACCGCTCGTCGACCTCCCACGGCGGGACGGCGACGAAGACGATCTGGGCCAGGTCGTCCCGGCGGGTCACCTCGAGCTCGCCGACGGGGTGAGAGACGAACCGGCCCTGGGTCTGGCGGGCGGGCGTCGAGAGGTCGACGCCGAAGACGGCGTTGACGGGGTTGTCGGAGTTCGGCAGGAAGAAGTCCGTGAAGACCGGGGTGTCTGGCGGCAGCTCGCTCTCGCCCTCGAGTTCGCTCGCGGCGGTGACGGAGACGCCGGTCGTCAGCGGCGACGGATCGGCGTCGCTGGCAAGGTCCAGCAGGACGTCGACGAGCGCGCGGGTTACGTAGACCACACGGCAGTTTAGGGTGCGCGGTAGTTCAATGTATGCCACGCGTAGGGCGAGTCAGCGGTCCGGGTCTCGGCCCGCGGCTCGTCAGATCGGCAGCATGTCGAGTGCGGTCGAGGCGTATAGTCTGGGCGCGCCCCGCCGAGAGCGGGCGAGGGCATCCTCGAGGGCGCGCGCGCCGTGATCCATCACGCCGGCGCCGTGGCCGACGAGAACGCGCTCCGGAGCGACCTCGCGCAGCGCTTCCCGGGGTGGTTTCAATCGCAGCGCCGGGTGGACGCCGAGTTCCTCGTCGCCCGCCAGGAAGTAATCGACGGTCCCGACGGTCTCGGGGACGACGAGGGTCCCGTCGGCCGGATTGTAGAGAGCGACCTCCTGCCAGAACCGGTTGTCGACCACTTTCAGCGATCGGATCCCGGTGTCCGAGAGTTCCTCGTCGAACCGGGCGACCGCGGCGTCGATGTCCTCGGTGACGCCCTCGAAGAACTCGGGGAGGTAGACCGGGACGTCGTGGCGGTCGGCGATGGCGGCGGCGTCGCGCTTGTGCCGGTCGAGGCCGACGACGACGCCGGCCACGTCGCCGAACTCCGCGAACAAGTCGTCGAGCCCGTCGGCGTCGACGGGGTCGATCACCCAGACCTCGCCGTCGACCGCGAGGGCGTGGCTGGCGCGTTGCATCCGCTCGTCGGGGTGGGCGATCCAGCCGACGCCGCCGTCGAATCGGTCGATCTCCCGGAAATCGGTCGCACGCTCGTCGGCGCGAAATGCCATGATCCGGGCTACGGACGGGGTACTGATAAAATCTCGTCGACAAATCGGGGTCTCGAGGCGCCGCCGAGCGGCGCTCCGGCTCGATTCGACGGTTGGACGACAATCCTTTTTCCCGACCGAACCGTCGGTCGAATCAGACCGAATGGTATCGCCGGTTTCGGGGGTCGTCGCACTGACGCTCGCCCAACAGCTCGAGCAGTCGATCAGTCTCGGTATCTTCCTGCTGGCCGGAACGCTGGCGGCGCTCAGCCTGCTGGCGTGGCGACGGGAGCGCGACCGCCGCATGGGCGTCGTCGCCGTCGGCTATCTCATGTTCGCGGTCTACGGCGTCGTCGTCTTCCTCGAGTATTACCTCCTCCCGTACCTCTCCTTTCGGACCGTCGAGCTCATAGAACACGGCGCGGCCGCGCTCATCCTCGTGGGACTGCTCGCCTTCTTCGTCGCGCTCTCCCGGGGCTGATCATGACGGACGCCGATCCGGACCGCGAGCCGGAGCTCGAACTCCGGTCGCGGCGGGCGATCTACCAGCACGTCCGCGCCAATCCGGGTGTACACTTTCGCGGCCTGCTCGACGACCTCGAGTACGCCCAGGGAACGCTCCAGTATCACCTCCGCTGGCTGGAAAAACGCGGGCTGGTGGACGTGTCGGACGACGGGAAGTACACCCGGTACTATCCCGCGGAGGAGTTCGACGAGGCCGATCGGGCCGTGATGAACGCGTTGCGACGCGAGTACGCCCGCCGGATCGTCGCCCACCTCGCCGTCGAAGGGGCGCTGTCGACCGCCGAGCTGAGCGAGCGCCTCGACCGGTCGCCCTCGACGGTCTCGTGGCACCTCTCGAAGCTCGAGGAGGCCGACCTCGTGACCAAGGAACGGCAGGGACGCAGCGTCGCCTACGAGTTGCGCGATCCGGAGCGCGTCCAGTACCTCTACACGGTCCACCGGCGGACGTTCACCGACCGGGTCGTCGACCGGCTGTTCGACCTCTGGGACAGCTACTGACTACTGCTCCGCCGTCGCGGGCGTCGACAGCCGGCCGCTGTCCGCCAGCACGCGCAACAGCAGGACGTAGACGAGGAACACGACCGCCGGGCCGAAGACCGGCCGGATCAGTCCCGCGACGTCGGTCCCGACCGCGGCCGCGTGGACCGTGGCGAAGCCGAAGCCGCCGTAAGCGAACGCGTGGACGACCCGGGGGCCCCAAGGGCGCTCGAACCGGCGCGCGTCCAGAAAGCCCAGGACCGCGACGACGAGCAACTGGAGCGCTCCGACGCCGACGACGACGCCGGCGAGCAGGTAAGTCGTCGAATACGCGGGCTGAGGGGCTGCCCCAGAGACGATGAACCACGTGTCGAGGACGCCGAGGACACCGTGGAGCAGCGTCACGAGCATGGCGAACACCGAGATTTCGATGTGGACCGAGCGGGCGAGGCGGTGGAGGGGACCGAACGACCGCGCACTGTAGAAGATCCCCGTCAGGACGGCCAGATACAACGCGGGATAGGCGACGAGCGCCGCCGCGCGGTCGAGATACCAGATAATCTCCATCACGAGGCCCCCGTCGTCGCGACGACGTCCGGACAGCCGTCGCCGTCCTGAAAGCCGTTCGTCGTCTCCGGACGCGTCGGGCAGCGGTCCGCGGCGTCGCGGATCCCGTCGCCGTCGTAATCCGCGGGCGCCTGTCTCGTCGCGACCGTCGAATCGACGAGATCCTTCTTCTCGCGGTCGACCGCCTGGGTCTCGCGCACGTCGGCGATCCCCCACGTGACCGGGAGCGCGAGGACGAAAAACACGATCGCGACGATCGCGATCGTCTGACTATGCGACGTGGGCATCGAATCCCTCCGTCGCGTGGAAGATGCCGTCGTGGACCACGAACGCCTCGAGGTCGGGCCAGTCCGCCGCGAGCTCGAGCGCGTCCGACAGCGGCGCGGCGGCGAGCGTCGTCGCGAGCGCGTCGGCCTCCGTACAGTCCCGCTTCGCGATCACGGTGACCGACTCGTGGCGCGAGCCGCGCCGCTGCGTCGTCGGGTCGTAGACGTGGTCGACGCCGCCGCGCCGGCGACGGTAACCGCCGGACGTGGCGACGTTCCAGTCGGTCTCGAGGACCCTGAGCGGGCGGGCGTCCCCGTAGGGGCTCTCGACGGCGACCGGGCCGGTCGGCGGCGACATATCGCCGCCGCCGCTGACGAAACCGCGCCGGCCAGGACCCGCCGCCGCGGCGGCCGCGCGGTCGACGATGTACCCCTTCGCGAGGCCGTTGAGATCGAGTTCGACCTCGGCGTCGACGCGGTCGCCGTCGACGCCCACCGCCCCGTCCGAGTCGGTGTCGAACGACGCCGCGAGATCCGCTCGGTCACCGCGGAGGTACGCCTTCAGGTCGTGTTCGACCGCGCCCTGTCGGATATCGAAGACGCCGCCGGTACGCTCGGCGTACTCGAGGCCGCGCCGGACGAGGCGGGCGACGTGTTCGTTCTCGACGCTGCCGGTCCGGTTGAGCCGCGCGACCGCGCTCTCGGGATCGAACGCGTCGAGTTCGGCCTCGAGCGACAGCGCGGTCCGCCGTGCGCGCTCGGCCGCGGCGTCGGCGCGGTAGCCGGTCGTCCGGACGACGAACTCCGTATCGCAACACCGGAAGGTCAGGCTCGCGTCACCGAGTCGCGTGCGGGCGGCGGTGAGGGTCTCCGCCAGGCTCATAGCTAGTCGTCCTCCCGTTCGTCGCCGTACTCGTCTTCATCGTGTTCGTCCTCCTCGTAGTCGTCTTCCTCGTGGTCTTCGTACTCGTCCTCGTACTCACCGCCTTGCGTATCGACCGCCGGGGTGAAGTCCGCGTTCGGCGTCGGTGCGTCGCTCGCGAGCGGCGTCGACGTGGGCCCGTCGGTCGGCGCATCGCCGACGAGTCCGAGGCCGGGAGCCGCCAGCGCGAGCGCGACGACGGCGGTCAGCACCGCGCCGGCGAGCGTCAGCGAGACGAGTCTGTTGGTCGGGAGTGGTGCTCTCATGGGCACGTAGAGATAGCCCAGAACCGTATCTATCGCTTCGCGTCCATCCGTCGAATGTTCGTCCAACCGTCGAATCGTCCCGCGCGAGCAGCCGGCCTCGACGCGCCGGCGACGCTTCTATGCCGATCCCTCACGTACGAACGGCCATGCTTTCCGGGCTGGCCTGGCTGGCGCTCGAGGCGAAATACCTCGAGCCGGCGAAGGCGTTCTACGAGGAGGAATTGGGGCTGACCGTCCGCGAGCGCAGCGACGACGAGCTCGTCTTCGCGGCGGGCGAGACCGATCTGGTCCTCCGTCGTCCCGCCGGAGTCCCGCGCGGGGGTCTCCACACGCACTACGCGTTCTCGATCCCCGAGGCCGAGTACGACGACTGGTGGGACCGGCTCTCCGCGGACTACGACCTCGAGGAGGCGCGGTTCGGCCCCGCGCGGTCGCTATACCTCTACGATCCCGACGGCAACTGCGTCGAACTCGGCCAGCAGGACGTGGCCGGATCGGGGATCGACGGGATCTTCGAGGTCGTGCTCGAGGTCGAGGACCTCGACCGCGCGCAGGCGTTTTACGAGGCGCTGGGCTTCGAGACCGTCGACGAGGGCGACGACCGGAAGCGCGTGCGCCTCCACGGCCCGATGGCGCTCGAGCTGTGGGAGCCCCACCTGGGCATCGCCGACGCCCGCGGCGGCGTCCACGTCGACCTGGGATTCGAAACGGACGAGCCGGCGGCCGCGCTCGAGGCGGTGCGCGATCGAGTGCGGGCCGTCGATCGGGAGACGGACGACGAGATCGTCGTGCGCGATCCGGACGGGCACTTCCTGACGTTCACGTCGCCGTAGCAGCCGTCGCGAACGGAATTTCCCGTTCGACTGTCGCTTGGTCAGGTTCCGTGGTCCGTCGTTCGACGCTGCACGGCGATACACGCGCCGCAGGCGTCGAACACCGACAGCTCGACGCCCAACTCGAGACGCAATTCGGCATCGAGGAGGAACGCTTCACAACGGATTTGTGCGACGAGAGTATCGCGGTTAGCGAAGGGGGTCGCACAGCCCTCCCAGAGAGAAGAATTTCAGAACCATATGAGAATCGGCCAGACGTCGTTCGTCGTCTTCGCCTCCAAGCTCGTCGGCTCGGCATTGGGGTTCGTCGCGACGCTGTACTTCGCACGTACGCTCGGTGCGACGGTCCTCGGCCACTACGCGATCGTCCTCGCGATCGTCGCGTGGCTCTCGCTCGGCGGCCAACTCGGAATCGCGTCGGCGGTCGTCAAACGGATCAGCGAGGGGCAGGAGCCGTCGGCGCATTTCACCGCTGGGATGGTTATCGTCGCGGTGCTCGGACTGGGGCTTTCGCTGGGCGTACTCGCGTTCGGTGCCGTCGTGAACGGCTACGTCGGCGAGCGAGTCGCACCGTTCGTCGCAGTGCTCTTGTTGATCTCGTTGTCGTCCTCGCTCGTCACCGCCGCGCTTCAGGGAGAACGACTGGTCCACCTTTCCGGACTGCTCATGCCGATACAGACCGGCTTCCGGAGCGTGGCCCAGATCGGACTCGTCCTCACCGGGTTCGGACTAGCGGGGATGCTCATCGGACACGCGATCGGCGCCTTCCTCGCCGTTCTCCTCGGAGCGGCGTTCCTCTCGGTCGACGTGACACGGCCGCGGAAACGCCACTTTCGGAGTCTGTTCGACTTCGCGAAGTTCTCGTGGCTCAGCGGGCTCAAATCCCGCTCGTTCAACGACGTCGACATCGTCGTGCTCGGTGCGCTCGTCCCCTCCGCGCTGGTGGGCGTCTATTCCGTCGCCTGGAGCATCGCGACGTTCCTCACGCTGTTCGACAGCGCGGTGAGTGCCACGCTGTTCCCCGAGCTGAGCCAGGCCGAAGCGTCAGCGGATCGCGATCGGATTTCGAGGTTGATCACCGATTCGCTATCGTACGGCGGTCTGATCGTCATCCCCGGGCTCTTCGGTGGTGTCATCCTCGCCGACCGACTCCTTCGCCTGTACGGTGAGACGTTTACGCAAGGGACGGCCGTCCTCGGGCTCCTGATCCTCGCGGCCCTCATATACGGCTATCAGAAACAACTGATGAACGCCTTGAACGCGCTGGACCGACCCGATATCGCGTTCCGAATCAATACGGTCTTCATCGTGCTGAACGCGTTACTGAACATTCTTCTCGTCTGGTGGACCGGCTGGGTCGGCGCTGCAGTCGCAACCGTCCTTTCCGCGTGTGTCGGATTGGTCCTCTCGTATCGGGCACTTCGGCAACTCGTTGCCTTCACGGTCCCCGCCGGCGAACTGGCGAGACAGTGCGCTGCTGCGGTGATGATGGCTGTCGTGGTTAAAACGGGCCGATCCCTCTTCGAAACATCCGATATCAGCCACAATGCCTTGATCGTCGTCTCCCTCGTTGCGGTCGGAGCACTCAGCTACTTTTTGACGCTGTTCGCGGTCTCCCCCCAGTTCCGAACGACTGTTACCGCTAACTCTCCGTCTTGGCTCCCGCTACGTTCCTGATCGGGAGACAATACAGGTCACGAGAACGCTCTCGTCGAGCGGTCGCTCGGCGAGCGGTCCGTCGGTCCGTGCTAGTCGATTGAAGAGACAGTCCTCACGGAGAGAGGCTACCCTGAAACACTATTGTCGTCGCCGGTGAGAGACGCCAACTGCCAAATGGTACGCGTGGCACTCGGGCCGATAGCAGAGCGGATAACGAGACGGCGACTGCGTATCGTGTTTCTGACAGTGCTCGTGGTGAGCGGGGCGGGGATCGTCTACAGCGCGGTCGCCGACTCCACGGCCGGGAACACGGGGACAGTCCGCACCGTCCCGTCGACCGATAATCACACGGTCGTCACGCAGTCCGGCCGAATCGGGAACATCGTCGCGTATGCGCCGAACGGGAGCCGCATCTATTCGAACGACACCCACACGAAATACTACGACGTCGACCCCGTGGCGAACGCCTCAATGACCGTCGAGTACGCCGCGACGGACACGCTGTACGCGGAGAGTCCGCAGTGTCAGGATCCGCCCTGTGCTCGAAACGTCATCGAACGCGCGAACCTCTCGACGGGCGAGGTGACCGAGATCTACTCTCAGTACGTCTATCGAGAGACCGCCGGCGAGTGGCACGACGCCGATCGGATCAACGACCGACACATCGTCGTCGCCGACATCGCCGCCGATCAGGTGTTCGCGGTCGACACAAAGACCGAGATGATCGAGTGGACCTGGGACGCCCAGAGCGAGTTCCCCGTCTCCGGTGGCGGGCCCTACCCCGGCAACTGGGTCCACCTCAACGACGTGGAGTACATCGAACGGGGGCGGATGGCGGGCACCGTAATGGCCAGTCTGCGAAACCAGGATCAGGTCGTCTTCATCGACCCCGAGACCGGTATGCTCGAGGATTGGACGCTCGGCGCGGAAGACGACTACTCGATACTCAACGAGCAGCACAATCCGGACTATATCCCCGAAAGTCGGGGCGGGCCCGCCGTCGTCGTCGCCGACTCCGAGAACGGACGCGTCCAGGAGTTCCAGCGCCAAAACGGGACGTGGAACCGGAGCTGGGTCTGGTCAGACGCACAGATGCAGTGGCCCCGCGACGCCGACCGGTTGCCGGGCGGGAGCACGCTCATCGTCGACACCGACGGCGAGCGGGTGCTCGAGGTGAACGAATCCGGCGGTATCGTCTGGCAAGCCCGGTTCAAACATCCGTACGACGCCGAACGCCTCGAGACCGGCGACGAGAGCGCCGGCGGGCGAAGCGCGGCCGCGCTCGGCCTCGCGTCCCGCACGAGCAGCGCGGACGATCCGGGCGGCCGCGACATCGACCTCGGCCTCTTCGAGCCGATCGTCGACGGGTTCCGGGACCTCGTCCCGTCCCGCTTCGTCAACGCGCTCGTCCACGCCAGCCCGACGTGGCTGGGACCGTCCGACATCGGTCCGGTGATCGTCGCGCTCTCTACGGGGCTGCTCTGGGGAGCGGTCGAACTGGGATGGTTCCTTCGGGCTCGCGGCGTCGGCTTCCGCTCACCCATCTATCGAAACGACTAGCGAGCGCCTCGCCGCCCACCGACTCATAACCGTTCGGTACTCACGTCGACGCCCGGCGGCGTCACGAGCAGGAACCCCCGGAAGTGAACGAGGTTACCGCCCGACTCTTTGATATCGCGCGCGAAGCCGGAGGCCAGTTCGTTGACGTCGCCGTCGACGTTCAGGACGAGCACGTTTCCCTTGGAGATCGCTTCGAGCCACTCCTCGGCCGGCGTCTCCCCGTCGAGGACGCCGAGGACGATGCTCCCTTCGAGCTCGAGTTCGTCGTCGATGTGTTCCTCGACGGCCCGAAGGTCGAGGTCGAAATCGCTCATACGAGGTGGCTCGAACCGGGATTAGAAAAACGTTCGGCAACTTTTTGCGCTCCGGGCCAGTTTCGTTGGCCCTCGCAAAAGGTCGATCAAAAGCACTCCTCCCTCCGTTCCGGCCCCGAAGAGGCCTCCACATCGGTCGTCGGCCCGCTCGCTCACTGGCTCACGGTGGTTCGAGAGAGCAAAGCTCTCTCGTCATCACGAAACGTCTTCGGCGTTTCGAACGACTCCGCCGTTCGCCTTCCGGGCGCTTTGCGCCGCGCATTCGTTCGCTCGCGGAGATTATCGAATGCGGACCGATCAGTCCATCGGGAACTCCTTCTGGAACCCGCGGAACTCCGTCCGGTGGGCCTCCTCGTCGGAGAGGATCGTCACCGCCACGTCCTCCGTGACGGGATCGTTCGCCTCTGTCGCGGCCTCGATCAGCGACCGGTAGGTCTCGATGGCGTCCTCTTCGGCCTCGAGGACGCCCTCGATAACCGACTGGACGTCGGTCGTGTCTTCGGGCGGCTGGAGGCTGTGCTGTCTCGCCTCGAACGACTCGGAACCGGGCGGGGACTCGTCGAGCTGTTTCAGCCGGTCGCCGAGCATTCGGGCGTGGTCGAGCTCCTCCTGAATGTCCACCTCGAGGCTCTCTTTGACCTCCTCGGCGTGGATCCCGTCGAGGACGATCGCGTTCGAGAGGTAGTTCATCACGGTCTCGAGTTCGTCGTTGTACGCCTCGGTCAGTAGCCGAGTGACCTCGTCAGATGTCATGCGCGGTGGCGTACCACGACCCCGCATAAAATCCTGACACTCACATGTCCCACGTCGGCCGCCGGGGACGAGCGTCTCGACGGAAGCGGCGTCTCGAGCGCGCGATTCTCGACCGATCGGGGGAAGAACCGACCACTTGTCTCCGATATTCGACGAAACTGCACAATTTCGGTATCGATACGGTTTCGAAGAGTCGAGACCGACCGAACGGCCACTCTCGAGCGCGCGCCAGCGCTCGAACGAGCGAGTGCGGGTCGAATCGGGGGTGATCGCGCTGAAGTCAGGCAGTGACTACTGCAGACGGCCGCGGTGATAAATACTGTATTAGGACGTACCCCGAACTAATAGGACGCTGCCGTCGTGCGATTTTCCACCGTTCACGAACGATCATGATGATCAGACGGTCCGACTCTCAGTGAAGACAGCGTTAGCTTTATATATATCGTCGCACCTGGGATTCAGATACAATGTCTTCACAAGACAGCCCATCCTCTGACAACAGTCAGGGGGGTCGAGTTCTTCCAGGGCACGTTAGATTCCACTGACGAAATAGAGTCAGCACGTGTCTTCGATACGACCCTCCGGGACGGCGAGCAGTCGCCCGGCACTTCGTTCTCCTACGACGATAAACGGCAGATCGCGTCCGTTCTGGACGAGATGGGAACCCACGTCATCGAGGCCGGGTTCCCCGTCAACTCGGACGCCGAGTTTGAGGCCGTTCGTGATATCGCTTCGTCCACCAGTTCGACGACCTGCGGCTTAGCCCGCGTCGTCGACGCTGACATCGAAGCGGCGCTCGATTCCGGCGTCGAGATGGTGCACACCTTCGTGTCCACCAGCGATGTCCAGATCGAGGATTCGATGCACGCCACCCGCGAGGAGGTCGTCGAACGCGCAGTCGAGTCGGTCGAACGCATCAAAGAGGCGGGCGTGACCTGCATGTTCTCGCCGATGGATGCGACGCGAACCGACGAGGAGTACCTGATCGAGGTCATCGAAGCGGTCTCCGAGGCCGGTACCGACTGGATCAACATCCCGGACACCTGCGGTGTCGCGACGCCGACCCGGTTCAAGGCCATGATCGAGAAGGTCTGTGCCCACACCGACGCGAAGGTCGACGTCCACACCCACGACGACTTCGGGCTGGCCACCGCCAACGCCTTGGCCGGCATCGAAGCCGGCGCGTCCCAGGCGCAGGTGTCGGTCAACTCCATCGGGGAGCGGGCCGGCAACGCCGCCTACGAGGAGTACGTGATGGCCGTCGAGTCGCTCTACCAGACCGATACGGGGATCGACACGACGCGCATCACCGAACTGTCGGAGATCGTCGAGGAGAAGAGCGGGATGGCGACGCCGGGCAACAAGCCCGTCGTCGGCGACAACGCCTTCTCCCACGAGAGCGGCATCCACGCCGCCGGCGTCATCGAGAACTCCGATACCTTCGAACCCGGCGTCATGACCCCGGAGATGGTCGGCGCCGAGCGCAAGCTCGTCATGGGCAAGCACACCGGCACCCACTCGGTACGGGAACGCCTCGTCGAGCGGGGCTTCGAGCCCACCGACGAGCAGGTCAAGGCGGTCACCCGCCGCGTCAAAGACTACGGGGCAGAGAAGCGCCGCGTCACCGTCGACGTCTTGGAGCGCTTCGCCGAGGAGGCTGGCGTCGAACGCCAGCAGGAGCACGAGGAGGTGCGCGCCTGAGGGATGTCCTCCCCGTTTGCCACCGGCCGCGAGCCCCTGCTGTCGCGCTCGAGCGACCGGACTCGTAACCATTATGTCCCTCGGGGGAGCTACATTGTCAGTAATGACGGTCAGCGCTCCCCTGTCGGCTCGCGTTCGCACGGTCGGCAACGGCGCGCTCGCTCCGATTCGTATTGTAGGGGCGTCCTAGCCCCACCCTCAGTACCTCGTAGCTTCGGACCGGAATCCGTATCGTTCTCCGAGCGATCAGCAATCCAGCAGATGACACACCACCCTACACCACCCGATCGCCGCACACCGGCGGGAGGCAATCGATGAGCGAACGCGCAGCAAAGGTCACACCGGAAGAGGAACAGGACGACGACCAGATCACCGACAGCGCCGCGCCCGACGCGGCCACCGAGAGCGAGTCGACGACCGACGCCGACGCCGAGACGACGACCGAACCCGTCACCTCGGGCGCCGAGGCCGTCGTCCGCGCGTTAGAGAACGCGGGCGTCGAGTACGCCTTCGGCGTGCAAGGCGGGGCGATCATGCCCGTCTACGACGCCCTCTACGACTCGGACATCTACCACGTGACGATGGCCCACGAGCAGGGCGCGGCCCACGCGGCCGACGCCTACGGCATCGTCTCGGGCGAACCGGGCGTCTGTCTGGCGACCTCTGGCCCCGGCGCGACCAACCTCGTCACCGGCATCGCGGACGCCGACATGGACTCGGATCCGATGGTCGCGCTGACCGGGCAGGTCCCGACGGAGTTCGTCGGCAACGACGCCTTCCAGGAGACAGACACCACCGGCGTCACGACGCCGATCACGAAGGACAACACCTTCTCGAGCGACTCGGACCGCGTCGGCAGCGACGTCAGCGAGGCGTTCGCGCTCGCCCGCGAAGGCCGACCGGGGCCGACCCTGGTCGACCTCCCCAAGGACGTCACCAAGGGCGAGACCGACCGCGAGCCAGACGCCCCGAAAGTGCCCGACACCTACCGCGTGCAGGAACGGGCCGACCCCGAGATCGTCGACGCCGCGGCCGAGCGGATCGAGACCTCGAACAAACCCGTGATGCTGCTGGGCGGCGGCGTCATCAAAGGCGAGGCCAGCGAGGCCTGCCGCGAGTTCGCCATCGAACACGAGATTCCGGTCATCACCACGATGCCCGGTATCGGCGCGTTCCCCGAGGACCACGAGCTGTCCCTCGAGATGGCCGGGATGCACGGCACGGGCTACGCCAACATGGCGATCACCCACTGCGACACGCTGATCGGGATCGGCACCCGGTTCGACGACCGCCTGACCGGCGGCATCGAGACCTTCGCGCCCGACGCGGAGGTCATCCACGTCGACATCGATCCCGCCGAAATCTCGAAGAACATCCACGCTGACTACCCGCTGGTCGGCGACGCCGAGACCGTCGTCGAACAGCTGGCCGACGCCGTCGACGCCTCGCCGGAGGCCAAGAAGTGGCGCGCCCAGTGCCAGCAGTGGAAGTCCGACTACTCGATGGCCTACGAGGCCCCCGAGGACGAGCCGGTCCAGCCGGAGTTCGTCGTCGAGGCGTTAGACGAGGCCACGAGCGACCGCGCGATCGTCACGACCGGCGTCGGCCAACACCAGATGTGGGCCTGTCAGTACTGGACCTACACCGAGCCCCGAACCTGGGTCTCGAGTCACGGCCTCGGCGCGATGGGGTACGGACTCCCGTCGGCGATCGGCGCACGACTCGCGGCCGACGACGATCAGGAGGTCGTCTGCATCGACGGCGACGGCTCGTTCCTGATGACGCTACAGGGGCTGTCGGTCGCCGTCCGGGAGAACTTAGACATCACGGTCGCCGTACTCAACAACGAGTACATCGGCATGGTCCGGCAGTGGCAGGACGCCTTCTTCGAGGGCCGTCACTCTGCCTCGGACTACCACTGGATGCCCGAGTTCGACAAGCTCGCCGAGGCCTTCGGCGCCGCCGGCTTCCGGATCGACGACTACGACGACGTCGCGGAGACGATCGAGGAAGCGATCGCCTACGACGGCCCGTCGGTGATCGACGTCCACATCGACCCCGACGCCAACGTCTACCCGATGGTGCCGAGCGGCGGCGACAACGGCCAGTTCGCGCTGACGGAGGACCAGCTATGAAACGTGGATTAGAAGGTCCGAGTCCAGAGGAGCGCCCGACCCCGCGGGGTCGACGCAACAAACAGGGTATCCGCATCGACCCCGAGGTCGAGGCGACCTACGAGCCACGACGTACCGTCATCTCGGCGCTGGTCGAACACGAGCCCGGCGTCCTCTCGGACGTCTCCGGGCTGTTCTCCCGGCGGCAGTTCAACATCGAGAGCCTGACGGTCGGCCCGACCGAGGACGAGGACCTCGCGCGGATCACGATCGTCGTCGAGGAGCCCGATCCCGGTATCGACCAGGTCGAGAAACAGCTGCGCAAACTCGTGCCGGTCATCTCCGTGCGCGAACTCGAGCCAGACGCGATGCGCCGGGAACTGGCCCTGATCAAGGTCAACGCCGACCGGCCCGCCGAGGTCGCCGCCGTCGCGGACATGTACGACGGCGAGACCGTCGACTCGAGTCCGGAGACGGCGACGATCGAGGTGACGGGTGCGCGCCAGAAGATCGAGGCCGCGATCGACACCTTCAGTCAGTTCGGCATTCGAGAGATTTCACGGACCGGGACGACGGCGCTGGCCCGCGGCACCGACCAGACGGCCGCGCCCGAAGCCGCACAGCCCGCCGACGGGGCGAATCAGGAGACATACACGCAGACAGCTAACGATGACTGACGAATTCACCACCGACATCTACTACGACGACGACGCTGACGTATCGACGCTCGACGACGAGACCGTGGCCGTACTCGGTTACGGCAGCCAGGGCCACGCCCACGCGCTGAACCTTTCGGACAGCGGCGTCGACGTGGTCGTCGGCCTCCGCGAGAGTTCTTCCTCGCGGGACGCCGCCGAGGCCGACGGACTGACCGTCGAGACGCCCGCCGACGCGGTCGCGCAGGCCTCCTACGTCTCCGTGCTCGTGCCCGACACCGTGCAGGCTGACGTCTACGAGAACGCCATCGAGCCGAACCTCGAGGCCGGCGATACGCTGCAGTTTGCCCACGGGCTGAACATCCACTACAACCAGATCGAGCCCCCAGAGGGCGTCGACGTGACGATGGTTGCCCCCAAGAGCCCGGGCCACCTCGTCCGCCGCAACTACGAGAACGACGAGGGGACCCCCGGCCTGCTCGCGGTCTACCAGGACGCGACGGGCGACGCGGAAGAACGCGCGCTGGCGTACGCGAAGGGGATCGGCTGTACCCGCGCGGGCGTCATCGAGACGACGTTCCAGGAGGAGGTCGAGTCCGACCTCTTCGGCGAGCAGGCCGTCCTCTGTGGCGGCGTCACCTCGCTGGTCAAACACGGCTACGAGACGCTCGTCGACGCGGGCTACTCGCCGGAGATCGCCTACTTCGAGTGTCTCAACGAGCTCAAGCTGATCGTCGACCTGATGTACGAAGGCGGCCACGCCGAGATGTGGGACTCCGTCTCCGACACGGCCGAGTACGGCGGCCTCTCGCGGGGCGACCGCATCGTCGACGAGACGGTTCGCGAGAACATGGAGGAGACGCTCGAGGAGATTCAAAACGGCGAGTTCACCCGCGAGTGGATCCTCGAGAACCAGGCCGGCCGCCCGAGCTACAACCAGCTCCGGGAGGCCGAGAAGAACCACGAGATCGAGCAGGTCGGCGCGCGACTGCGCGACCTGTTCGCGTGGGCCGAGGACGAAGCGAGCGAGAACGAAGACGAGTCCGTCCAGGTGCAGGCGGACGACTGAGACCGAACCACCAATGAGCGAAGACAATCCGACAGACACGATGGCCGACGTCAGCCACACGAACCCCCACACCGGGGAGACGGCTGGCCGGCTGTTCGATCGCGGCCCGACCGTCGCAGCCGACGGGGGGACGGACCGTAGCGAACGGACCGCAACCGATTCGAACGGGCGCACAGACGACGAACCGACCGACACGATGGCGGACGTGGATCACACGCCGCCACAGGACGCCGAGGGCGCGAACCGCGTCTTCGAGCGCGGCCGAACACCCGTAGAGGACGAGGAATGAGCGAGGGCACGCTGTACGACAAGGTCTGGGATCGCCACAAGGTAACGACGCTGCCGACGGGACAGGATCAGCTGTTCGTCGGCCTCCACCTCATCCACGAGGTCACGAGTCCGCAGGCGTTCGGGATGCTCCGCGAGCGCGACCTCGAGGTCGCCTTCCCGGAGCTGACCCACGCGACGGTCGATCACATCGTCCCGACGGCCGACCAGTCTCGGCCCTACGCCGAGGACGCGGCCGAGGAGATGATGTCCGAACTCGAGGAGAACGTCCGCGAGGCCGGCATCGACTTCTCGGACCCGACGACGGGCGATCAGGGGATCGTCCACGTCATCGGGCCGGAGCAAGGGCTGACCCAGCCCGGAAAGACGATCGTCTGTGGCGACAGCCACACCTCGACTCACGGCGCGTTCGGCGCGCTGGCCTTCGGCATCGGGACCTCCCAGATCCGCGACGTGCTCGCGACGGGCACCGTCGCCATGGAGAAACAGAAGGTCCGCAAGATTCAGGTCGACGGCGAACTCGGCGAGGGCGTCGAAGCGAAGGACATCATCCTCGAGATCATCCGCCGGCTCGGCACCGAGGGCGGCGTCGGCTACGTCTACGAGTACGCCGGCGAGGCCATCGAGTCGCTGGGGATGGAAGGCCGGATGTCCATCTGTAACATGTCCATCGAGGGCGGCGCCCGCGCGGGCTACGTCAACCCCGACGAGACCACCTACGAGTGGCTCGAGGGGACCGACTACTTCCAGGAGAACCCCGAGAAGTTCGACGAACTCAAACCCTACTGGGAGTCGATCCGCTCCGACGCGGACGCCGAGTACGACGATATCGTCCGGATCGATGCGAACGAACTCGAGCCGGTGGTCACCTGGGGCACCACGCCCGGGCAGGGCGTCGGCGTCACCCAGCCGATCCCGGCACCCGAGGATTTACCCGAAGACAAGCAGGACACGGCCCGGCGCGCCCAGGAGCACATGCGCGTCGAGCCCGGCGAGACGATGGAGGGCTACGACATCGACGTCGCCTTCCTCGGCTCCTGTACGAACGCCCGCCTGCCGGACCTGCGACGCGCCGCCCGGATCGTCGAGGGCCGCGAGGTGGACGACGACGTGCGCGCGATGGTCGTCCCCGGCAGCCAGCGCGTCCAGACGGCCGCCGAGGAGGAGGGGCTCAAAGATACCTTCGAGGAGGCCGGCTTCGAGTGGCGCAACGCCGGCTGCTCGATGTGTCTCGGCATGAACGAAGACCAGCTCGAGGGCGACGAGGCCTGTGCCTCCTCCTCGAACCGGAACTTCGTCGGCCGACAGGGCAGCAAGGACGGCCGGACCGTCCTGATGAGCCCGCAGATGGTCGCCGCGGCGGCGATCAACGGCGAGGTCTCTGACGTACGCGACCTGAAGGAGGTGAACCTCGCATGAGCGACGAAGTCGAGATTCCCGAGGTCAACTACGTCGCCGGCTCGGGCGTCCCGATCCGCGGCAACGACATCGACACGGACCAGATCATCCCCGCGCGGTTCATGAAGGTCGTCACCTTCGACGGCCTGGGCGAGTTCGCGTTCTTCGACCTGCGCTTCGACGACGACGACAACCAGAAGGAGCACCCGTTCAACGAGGACCGCTATCAGGACTCGTCGGTGATGGTCGTCAACTCGAACTTCGGCTGTGGCTCCTCGCGCGAACACGCCCCGCAGGCGCTGATGCGCTGGGGGATCGACGCGATCATCGGCGAGAGCTTCGCCGAGATCTTCGCGGGCAACTGTCTGGCCCTCGGCATCCCGACCGTCACGGCCGACAGCGAGACGATCGGGGAACTGCAGGACTGGGTCGACGCGAACCCCGACGGCGAGATCGAGATCGACGTCGAGGCCGAGGAAGTCACCTACGGTGGGCGGACGATCGACGTCACCGTCGACGAGGCCCAGCGCAAGGCTCTGGTCGAGGGCGTCTGGGACACGACGGCGCTGATGAAGTCCAACGCCGGCGCGGTCCGAGAGAGAGCTCGAGAGCTGCCGTACGTCGAGGAAAGCGCGATTCCCGAAGCCGAGTAGCGCGTTCCGACGCCCATTTCGCGGCTCGGTTTCGACTGTTCGTCGCGCTCGTTTCTCCAGCCGCTCGAGCGAGGCGTACCGACTCGAGCCGCGTCATGGTCCATGGTATCACGCCGGAACCGGCAGGTCCGTACCGACATCGCGAGATACTTCGGCGCCAGGCCGGTATCCTGTCCTATGTCTCGGTCCTTCGACGCACCGCTTTTCGTGGTGCTCGCCGTTCTCTGGGGATTTTCCTTTCCCGCGATCTCGGTCGGTCTCGAGTCGCTGCCGCCGCTGCTCTTCGCGGCCGCCCGCTACGACATCGCCGCGGTCCTGTTGCTGGGCGCGGCCGTCGTCCGGGTCGAGCGGTGGCGACCGACGGCGCGGAAGGATCTAGCGGCCATCGCCGGCGGCGGCGTCTTCCTGATCGCCGGTAACGGCCTGCTCTTTCTCGGCCAGCAGACGGTCCCGAGCGGCGTCGCCGCGATCCTGCAGGGACTCGTACCGATCATCACCGCGCTCTGGGCGATCCCGCTGCTGGGCGAGCGCCTCTCGGGGCTCGGTGCTGTCGGCGCCGCGATCGGCTTTCTGGGCGTCGGCCTCATCGTCCAGCCCGATCCGGGGAACCTGCTGGCCGGCGACACCGCCGCGCGGCTGCTCATCGTCGGCCAGGTCTGCAGCGTCTCGCTGGGAGGGGTCCTGATACAGCGGGCCGATCCGACCCTCGAGCAGCTGCCGCTGGTCGGCTGGTCGATGCTCGTCGGCGGCCTCGTCTTGCACACGGTCAGCGCCGGGTTCGGCGAGGGACTCGGTGCGGCCGTGTTCGACCCGCTGTCGCTGGCCGCCCTGCTCTATCTCGGCGTCTTCGCGACCGCGGTCGCGTTCATGATCTACTTCGGGATCCTCGAGCGCCACGGTGCGTTCGAGGCGGCGCTGATCGGCTACCTGGTGCCGATCGTCGCGACAGTCGCCGGCGTAGTCCTGCTCGACGAGTCGATCGGCGCGCTGACGGTCGGCGGGTTCGCGCTGGTCGCCGTCGGCTTCGTCCTGCTCAAGCGCCGCGCGATCGCCGACGCGGTCGGGGTCTCGAGCGGCGTCGGCAGTCCCTGAGCGGCGACAGACCCCGTCGTCGCTCATCCGCAACGGCACTCGTGACGCTTCGACGATTGGTTGACCACGTACTCGTGCGTCTCCGACGCGAGTTCGAACAACAGTTGCGCGCGTTCTCTCGCGGCGAGCCCGTCCTGGTAGTACGTCTTCGCTCGATGGTTTCGCCACAGGTCCTGCAGATTTTCGGCGACGTGTTCCGAGAGAATACCGCGTCTGGTTGCGTCCGCGTACACGCCGGGATGCGTTCCCGGCAAATCCCTCGGTTCGACACCGCCCTCGAGTAGTTTGAATTCGATGACCCGTTCGATGGCGACGAACGATGCCTCGATCACGAGCGTGTAGTATCCTTGTTCGAGAAGCGCCGCTGCTCCGGCGAGTAGTCGACATGACTTCCGGAGCTGAAGGAGGTCCGCTTCGTTCGTCTCCAACCCGGTTTCGATCTCGTCCGGTCGACGGTCGAACGCGGCCTGCACCTCATCTATCAGCGTCTCGATTCGAGTACTACTCATCACTCATCACTTCTTTTCTGACTCGATGGAACTCCTCACCGCCTCGGACGGTGATCCCTTCCCGAAATACTTCTCGGAGTTTTTCACCCGCGCGCTGTGCACTCTCGACGGTTTCGACGAACGGTTCGAACGTGTACCGATCGCCATCGAAGCGCTCCTCTCCAAGTTCGGTCGCGATGTGAGAGACGATACGGCGAGCGACGGTTCGGTCGCCGTCGACGAGGACGAACACATCGATGTCGCTCTTCCGGTCGGCCTCACCGCGAGCGACGCTCCCAAAGATGAGTAACCCAAGCAGCCGATCAATCTCGTCGGCTTCCTCGGCTGCATCCTCGACTCGCCGGACGAATGCTCGAACAGGTTCGTGGTATTCCGTCTGCTCGATAGCGAGAACAGGATCGTCTTTCTCGAGATGGTTCGGATCGATGGCGACGTACTTCCGTTGTGTCGTCTCACGTATCTCGACGACATCGAGTTCTTCGAGCAGGTCGATCGCTCGCCAGACAGTCGATCGACTGTGGTCCGTTTCGCTGGCGAGCTCTGCTATCGTGAATTCCGATTCGTGGGCGTCAACGAGCAGTCGTAACAGGTCGTCCGCAGCACGAAATCTGAATATCTTCGTATCGTCTCCGGGTTGGAGACGCAGACAAACTCGTGTTTGGTGTTTCATCTCGTCGGACACTGTCCTATTATCTGCAACGAGGTATAAAGATTGGCGCGAAGAGGCCTACTTTCTGACCGAGCGCGTGACCGGTTTCGACTATCAACGCTCGCGACCGCGAGGCGCAACCGATGTCGTCGGCCGCTCCCGCTACCGGTATCGATACGCTCTTTTCGGCCCCCCGTCGATGTTCGGGCATGACTCACGAAATCGCCGTCATCCCGGGCGACGGGATCGGACAGGAAGTGACACCGGCCGCCGTCGAGGTCCTCGAGTCGCTGGATATCGACTTCGAGTTCGTCGAAGCGGACGCCGGCGACGCGGTCGAAGCGGAGACCGGCGAAGCGCTCCCACAGGAGACGTACGACCTCGCGGCGTCGGCCGACGCGACGCTGTTCGGCGCGGCCGGTGACTCGGCCGCAGACGTCATCCTGCCGCTCCGGGAGGCGGTCGACTCGTTCGTCAACGTCCGCCCCGCGAAGGCGTATCCGGGGATCGACGCGGTGCGACCCGAGACGGACCTAGTCTTCCTCCGAGAGAACACGGAGGGCGTCTACGCGGGCCACGAAGACCGGCTGACCGACGACGTGTCGACCCTGACCCGCGTCGTGACGGAATCGGCCTCCGAACGCCTCGCCGAGTTCGCCTGCGACTACGTCGCCGGCGACGAGCACGACGGCTTCTCGATCGTCCACAAGGCCAACGTCATGCGCGAGACGGACGGCCTCTTCCGGGACACCGTCAAGGCGGTCGCCGACGACGCGGGCGTCGAGACGGACGAGGTGCTGATGGACGCCTTCGCGACGCGCGTCTGTCTCGATCCCGAGCAGTTCGACGTCGTCGTCTGCCCGAACCTCGCGGGCGACGTGCTCTCGGATCTGGCCGCCGGCCTCGTCGGCGGGCTCGGCCTGCTCCCCTCGGCCAACATCGGCCCCGACCGCGCGCTGTTCGAGCCGGTCCACGGCACCGCGCCCGACATCGCCGGCGAGGGCGTCGCGAACCCGGCCGCGACGATCATCTCGGCGGCCATGCTGCTCGAGTACCTCGGCTACGACGAACAGGCAGACGCCGTTCACGAGGCCGTCGAGGCCACGCTCGCCGAGGGGCCGCGCACGCCCGATCTGGGCGGGGACGCCTCGACCGAGGACGTGACCGAGGCGATCATCGACCGGCTGTAACGGCTCGCAGACCGAGACTGACCACCGTTTTCGAATGGATCGAAACGACAGGGCCGTGACCGCGTTCGCCATGCTGGGCCACGCGACCTTCCACACCTACGAGCTGGTGATCCCGATCTTCGTCGTCAGCTGGCTCGAGGCGTTCTCGGCGACGCCGGCGGTTCTGGGGACCGTCGTCGGCGCGAGCTACGCCCTGATCGGGATCGGCGCGCTACCGAGCGGGCTGCTCGCCGATCGGATCGGTTCGAAGCGGCTCGTGCTGGCCTGCCTGCTCGGGATGGCCGGCTCGTTCGCGCTGGTGAGCGTCGCGCCGACGCTCGCGGTGCTCGCGGTCGGGCTGTTGCTGTGGGGCGCGGCGGCGAGCCTCTACCATCCGGCCGGACTGGCCCTGCTCAGCCGCGGCGCGAAAGAGCGAGGCGCCGCCTTCGCGTACCACGGCGCGGCGGGCAACGTCGGCGTCGCGACCGGCCCGCTGCTCGCCGCGGTCTTGCTCGCGTTCGTCGGCTGGCGGACCGTCGCCGCCCTGCTCGTCGTCCCGGTCGTCGCGGCCGCGGTCGTCGGCGCGCGCCTCGAGTTCGACGAGACAGCCGGGGCCGACGCCCGCGAGACGGGCGACGAAGCCGGCAGGGACCAGCCCGATAGCCTCGCGACGTTCGTCGCCAGTTCGAAACTGCTCTTCACCGGCGGGTTCGCGCTGGTGTTCGCGACCGGGGTCCTCTACGGGCTGTACTACCGGGCGACGTTCACGTTCTTGCCCGATATCCTGGCGGGACTCCCCCTGTTCGAGGCGGTGGCGCTGGCCGGGCGGTCGTTCGAGCCGAGCCAGTACGTCTACTCCGGGTTGCTGCTCATCGGCGGGCTCGGCCAGTACGTCGGAGGGATCATCGCCGACCGCGTCCGAGTCGAGACCGCCCTGCTCGGCGGCTACGCGGCGCTTTCGGCGATCGCGCTCGCGTTCGTGCCGGCGGCGAACGCGGGGCTCGGACCGCTGCTGGTCGTCGCCGGGCTGCTCGGGTTTCTCGCCTTCACGATCGCGCCGATCAATCAGGAAGCGATCTCGGCGTACACCCCGGCCGACGCGAGGGGACTCTCCTTTGGCTACTCCTACACGGCGATCTTCGGCGTCGGCGCGATCGGATCGGCGCTGGCCGGGCTCGTCCTGACGCGGTCGACGCCGACGACGCTGTTCGTCGTCGTCGCCGCCTTCGCAGCGGTCGCCGCCCTCATCGGCGGGACGCTCCGTCGCCGCTCCGGACTACGGTCCCCGGACGGCGTCCCTGCGAACGACTGAGCGGGCCTCAGCAGTCGATCCGGCGACCCGAGAGTTATCACCGGGGCCGTGGTACCGGGGGCCATCTTTAAACAGCGAGGGAACCCCGGCCTTTAGGCCGGGTGGGGAATCGCGTCACTCGACTACGCTGTCCGCCGATCATTCTCCTCTCTCGGAATCCAACTGTTCTTGCGCGTAGAGCATCATTCCCTTCCAGGTCAGACCTTGGCGCTTCTTTGTCTCTTTCAATTGTTCGTACTGGTCGTCGTCTACTTCGAAATTGATGTTTGGCACAAGTCATTCTTACACTCCGATATACTTAATCTCGTCTAAGATATATCTAAGTTTGCGTCCGATACGGTGACGAAAACGCTGCAGGCTACGCTCGCCACGCCCACTACGGGCAAAGAGCAACGCCTACGGAACCTCTTGGACACCTACCGAACTGCACTCCACGACGCTTTCGACGCTGGGGCAAACACGATGTCCGCTGTCAACGATATCGTGACGCCCTATGACCTGCCGTATCAGGCCAAAGACGCGCTCAAGTCCTACGTCCCAAAGCTTCGGGACACGTACAATGCCCGCGAGCTCGACGACGAGCATCCACTTCGACTCGTCAACCGGGCTGCGAAGTTCGACTACTCTGATGAGCGTGAATACGGCTTTGTCTGGCAGGCTCCACAACCCGGCCGTGGGACGAACTTCTGGATTCCGCTTCAGATCAATCCGGAACAGGAATCTCTGTGGTTCGACTTGCTCAACGACGACGCGAAAGCGGGCGAGCTTCGTCTTCAGCGTCACCGAACGTCGTGGGAGTTGCACGTCACCGTTGAGTTCTCCGTCGACGAACCGACTGAATCGGACGATCCAACGTACATCGGTTTCGACGTCGGTGAGAGCGCGTTGATTACGGGCTGTGCCCTCAAACGCGACGTACCACGGGAGCCGATGATAGAAAGTGGCAGTCGTGCCCGACACCTCCGCAAGGAAATGTTCACGACTCTGAAACGCCTGCAAGAGCGCGACGCCGCCGAGTGGCGGATCGACGAGCGATTCGACCACTACCAGAACGCGCTCACGGATATCATCGAGAAGGTATCTCGGTGTGCCGTCGAGTACGCTAAGTCCTTCGAGGACCCGGTAATCGTGCTCGAGGACTTGTCGTACATCCGCGAACGACTCGACTACGGCAAGTTCATGAACCGGCGTCTCCACGCGTGGGCGTTCGCTCGACTCCAGGGCCGTATCGAGGACAAGGCGTCCGAGGCCCGGATTCGAGTTGAGTACGTCAACGCGGCGTACACGTCGCAAATCTGCCACGCCTGCAACCGCCTCGGGCGACGAGACGAACAAGCTGAGTTCGTCTGTCCGCACGACGACTGCCACGTAACAGAGTTCCAAGCAGATATCAACGCGGCGGCGAACATCGCCGGTCGCGTAGATCCGTGGGGAGAGAGCGTTCCTTGGGAACCGGAACACGATGACTCACCTCGGAACGGGAGCGCCAGTGACAGCGCCACAGTCCACCGCGAGACGAGCGAGAAATCCTCGCAGATGACGCTCGCGGCCTACTCGGACTGAAACCTGCCAGATTGGCTTCCCCTTGTAGGGGAAGCCCCGCCGTTCACGGCTGGGAGGATGTCACCTCGCCGAAGTACTGCGACCTCGAGGCGATCACCGACATCGACCCCGACGAGAAGCCGCCGATCACGTGGATCCGCGGCGATTCGGACCAGATCGTCTCGAACGCGTCCCTGTTCGACGTCGGCACGCTCGGCCGAATGGGAGAACTACCCGGCTGGCCCGGCGAGGACGTCTTCCCGCCCCAGCCGATGGTCGATCAGACCCGCGCCGTCTGCGAGACCTACGCCGACCGCGGCGGCGAGTACGAGGAGGTCGTCTTCGGCAAGACGGGGCACGCGCCTCACATCGAGGTCCCCAGCGACTTCATGGAGCGGCTCCAGGCCGTCCTGCGCGGCTGAGGTCGCGGCGTTCTCAGGGCTTCGGCGGCCGCTCGGCGGCGGCTTCTTCCTCCCGTTCGTCGGTCGCGCCCTCGCTGCGCATCGATCGCAGCGTCGACAGCCCCCGCTCTCGAGTTACGCCCTTCGAGATCCTGACGCCGTCGAACGTCCCCTCCCAGCGCTCGTCGTTCGCGCCGAGGTGATCCATGTAGTACGCGAACGCCCCGAGCCACAGCAGCGCGGCGGTGAGCGCGACGAAGGCGCCGACCGAGACGAGCGTCGACGGGCCGAGCGCGCCGACCGCGATCCCGGCGACGACGTAGACGAACGCCGCGATCACCATGAGGACGGTGATCGTCGCGAACATATCGTTGACGGCCGTCACCCGGGCGTTGTACTCGATCCACCGCCCGTAGCTTCTGAGCAGTCGCACCTCGAACCGGTCGCCGTCGGCGGCCGGTTCGGCCCGCGCCGTCGCGAGCGCGGCCTCGACCGCGTCGCCGTCGATGCCGCCCCTGAGGTTCGACGCCGTGTACGTCACGCCGGCGAGTCCCGTCGATACCAGCAGGAGGAACCCGCCGGCGACCGTAAAGAGGTTGACGAACGGCGCGACCGGGAAGTCGACTTGGACCACGATCGAGCCGCCGGTGACAGAAAATAAAGCGTATGCCCCCGTCTGAAGGCAGGGGGTCGAGCGGTAGGCACTACCGAACAGTCACCGACTACAGGCCGTCTTCGGTCTCCAAGTCCTCGGCGGCGTGGATAAGCATCCCTCGCCACGTGAGGCCGCGCTTCTCTTTCACGTTAGAGAGCCACTCGTACTGTTCATCGTCAACCTTAATGTGCAGGGTCCGTCCCATACCCACCTACAAAATACATACACTTATGTATGTCATGGTTGTAGAATATAATGATGAAGCGGGCCAACAAGTTCGTCGTTCGCCCCCAATCCGAACAGGATCGGGAGCTACTGCACGAACTGTTGGACGCTTCTGCCAGCCTCTGGAACGAGCTTACCTACGAACGGCGCCAGCAGTACTTCGACGGCGAAAGCGTTTGGGACACCGCCGACTACCGCAAACAGTATGTCGGTGTTCTCGGCAGTGCCACCGCCCAACAGCTCATTCGGAAGAGCAAGAGCGCGTGGAAATCGTTCTTCTCGCTCAAACAAGACGGCGAGAGGTGCTCCCCACCCGGCTACTGGGGCAAGGAGGACGACGGTCGTACGCTGCGGACCTACGTTCGCAACGACCAGTATACACTGAAACTCGGCGACTGCTCACGTCTCGAGATTCCCGTCGGGAAAGAACTCAAAGAGAAGTACGGCCTTGGCTACACCGAGCGTCTACGCCTCGAAGTTGCGGGCGACCCGGAGTGGAACGGCAAGCAGGGCCGATTGGAACTGTACTACGACGAGCCTTCGGACCAATTCAGGGCCTTTCAGCCAGTCAATGTCGACAATTCTCGACTGGATTCACCACTGGCGGACGAAACCGCCGCTCTGGATATCGGTGTGAACAACATCGTCGCCTGTACGACCACTACCGGCGAGCAGTACCTGTATGAAGGTCGCGGCCTCTTCGAACGCTTCCGCGAAACAACGCGAGAGATCGCCCGGCTACAGTCAAAACTCCGCGAGGGCAGATACTCGTCGAACCGGATACGGCGGCTGTACCGCCGACAGACGCGTCGACGCGACCACGCCATGGACGCACTCGCCCGCGATCTCGTAGAACGGCTATACGAGGAGGGTGTCTCAACGGTGTACGTCGGCGACCTCACCAACGTACTGGAGACGCACTGGTCGGTGCGAGTGAACGCCAAGACACACAACTTCTGGTCGTTCCGCGCGTTCATCGACCGGCTGGCGTATACCGCCGAGGAGTTCGGTATCTCCGTCGAAGTGCGAACGGAAGCATGGACCTCACAGACGTGTCCGAACTGTGGTTCGACGGAGGACACGACTCGCCACCGCGACACGCTCACGTGCACCTGCGGCTTCGAGGGTCACGCAGACCTCACGGCGTCGGAGGCGTTCCTGAGGCGGCACGAAACAGACGTACCACGGCCGATGGCACGGCCCGTGCGATTCGAGTGGGACGACCACCACTGGTCGGAGCTACCACACTCTCGCGAAAGTTCCAAAGAAGCGCGCACGAACCGGAGTATCCACGCATAGGAGAAAGTCGCTCGCGTGGTGGTTCGGCATGAGCCGAGTCCCCAATGTGAGGATTCTCGCGCCCTTTAGGCGCGGGAGGATGTCAAGACGACCCCGATCAACAGGAGGTTCGCCTTCAGGATCTCGATCGCCTTGGCGTCGATCTCGCGGATCCGTTCGATCTGATAGTCGAACGTCGTCCGAAGCTCCTCGCGAGCCAGTTCGATCGTCTCCCGATCGAACTCGCCCGACGCGTCGGCCGTCGCCGAGACGTCGCGGGCCGACTCGTCCGTGCCCTCCGGGCCGCTCATGCGCTACCCTTTCTCGCCCCGACCGTAAATCCCCCGGCGGTCGGATCCGCTCGAGAGGGCGCCGGCCTCGTCCGACGGTCCCCCTATCAGGCGATTTCGAGGGCGTCGCGATCCGCCCCGGCCAGCTCGACCAGCGCGTCGGCCTCGAGCAGGTGACACTCCCCCGGAACGACGAGCAGGTGCAGCGGGTCGCCGAACGTCCGGTCCGCGAGGTCGGTCATCGTCCCGGCCTCGACGAGCGGGTCGGGGCTGCCCGCGCGGGCGACGACGACGCCGACCAGATCGGGGTACTCCTCGGCGAGGAGGTCGGCGCCGGTGTCGGCGGTCATGTACTCCTCGCGTTCGGCTTTTATATCGAGGTAGACGACCGTGTGCAGCCCGTCGGCCCGATTCGCATCGATCGTCTCGGTCACGCTCGCGGGGAGACCGTCGGCCCCGTGGGCGTAGGGAAACGGGAGCGTCGTCGCCTTCCCGAACCGGTAGTTCTGCAGCCCAGTTAGCGAACTGGTCGCCGTCTGGGCCGTGACGCCGTGGATCACCCGCGTCTCGATCCCGCGGTCGTGAGCCCGCAACCGGAGGTCGACGTGGGTCGTCGAAATCATCGTGTCGCCCGCCGTCAGAAAGGCCACGTCCTCGCGTTCGGCCGCCTCGAGCATCTCTTCGGGGTGTTGTTCGACGCCCGCCCGATCGCGGACGTCGATCTCGATCTCGTGGGCGGACTCGAGGTCTTCGATCGTCGTCCCGATCAGCCGGCTGGTGTAGAACTCGGCGTAGACGCGGTCGGCCGCCCGGAGGGCGTCGCGGCCCTCGACGGTGATCGACCGCTCGTCGTAGAGGCCGAGACCGATGAACGTGAGCATAGCGAGTCGTAGCGGGAGCATCCGGAATATGCTTTCGAGACCGGCCGCCGCGTTCCACCGTCGAGTAACGCCGTCGGACGCCGTTCGAATCGATTTCCGGTTCTCTGCCACGTGAGCGAGCCGGAGCCGAGGTGAAACCGTCCCGACGCGGCGATCCGCCTGCGACCGCTCGCCCTGCCGCACATTTATGTCATCTAGAAATGTAGTCTCACTATGGTCCGACGGATCATTGCCTGGCTCCGCGAACGGATCGCCGTCGAGGACGCCGAGGAGCGTATCGAGGGCACCGGCGAAGCGATCACCTCCCCACAGCACAGGCGGACGCAGGAGGCCCGACGGCTCCTCGAGCGACAGGACGAACACCCCGAGCGCCGACACGAGGAGCCGTAGGTCGCTGTTTCGAGACGCGAATCTCGGTTCGATCGTCGCTCTACAGTCAGAAGCCGATATGGGAGGTCGACGCGGGGCCGTCGTCATCGTCCTCGTCGTCGATCCGCCCTCGTGGGCGAAGCTCACGTCGCCGTCGGTGAGATAGACGACGCCGTCGTCGACGGTCACGTCGACGGCGGGCAGTGTGGTGTCGGCCGCCTCGCCGTTGTCGCAGTGGCCCGAACAGGAGTCGAACATCGAGCCGTGTTTCGGACAGATTATCTGCCCGTCGCGCATCGCCGCGCCGCGGCCCGTATCGAGCCGCTGAGCCTCGTGCGTACACCGGTTGATCCAGGCTTCGACGCCGTCGTCGCACGGCACGAGGATGACCTCGTCTTCCTCTCCGTGCTCGTCTTCGATCGTGACTTCCTCCCCACCCTACTCGTTCACCGCTGACGCGGTTCGCTTCTTGAGGGTGGGGCTTCCTGCTTCCACGACGCGCTTTGCAGACACCGAATCGGTGTCCGGAGGGAGCGCAGTCTCCACAGGCGGTGATTCGGGACAGCCCGTCCCTACTTGTTCAAGACCGCGAGAAAGGATGTTCCACGACGCATTCGCGTCTCTGTCCGCCTCGAACCCACACGACGGACACGAATGCTCGCGTACCCACAACGGCTTGTCCGTCTCGGTTCCGCACGACGCACACTCTTTGGTCGTGCCTCGGGGGTCCACGGCGACGAAGTGCGTTCCTTCCCGCTCGCACTTGTATTCGAGCATTCGGAGGAACGTCCCCCACGAGGCACCGGCTCGGTTCCGAGAGTTGCCCGGTAGTTCGACCAGCCCCTTCGTGTCCAAGTCCTCGACCGCTACAAGGTCGTACTCGCGGGCGTAGTACGCCGAGAGTTTGTGCAAGAAATCACGTCGCTTGCGCTTCAGGTCGGCGTGGCGTCGAGCGACCGTCTTGCGGTTTTCCTCCCAGTTGTTCGAACCGTGTTCTTTCCGCGAGAGGTTGCGTTGAGCGCGTTCCAACCGCTCGCGTTCGTCGGAAAGGTCCGGCGACTCGACGGCGGTCCCGTCGCTGTCGTGGACGTATTTCAGGATTCCCACGTCGATACCAACTGCGTCAGTCACCTCGTCGGGCTTCTCGGGTGGGTCGTCAGAGGTTTCGACGCCGAGGATGGCGTACCACGTGCCGGTGGGTTCGCGTTTGACCGTGACGGTCTTGATGGTGGCGTCGTCGGGCAGGTCGCGGTGGAACGTGATGGGGATGTCACCAATCTTCGAGAGCCACAGTCGCGTCCGACCACTCGTGTTTTTGAGTGTGAAGCCGGACTGACTGTAGGTGAACGACTGGTACTCTCTCGGTGCTTTCCACTTTAACTCCCCGACGTTGTAGCCGTTCTGCTTCCGGCCGTTGAGCGTCGAGAGGTTGTCGTACAACCGCTGGACGACTTTCTGAAGTACCTTCGAGTGAACGTCTCGCAGGCCACTCCACCAGTCTTTTAGGTCCGGTAGGCGCTTCTGCTCGGAGTACGACGAGGTATCGTCGTGTCTATTGAGACGGTGGAGGAAATGGTTGTAGACCTGCCTACAGGTATCGACAGTCCACGCTAACCGCTCGCGGAAGTCGTCGGTCGGGTTCAGCCGATACCTGTAGTTGTAGTTCATCTATTCGTCGTTCGGGTCGGATGTGCGGACGACTTTCACGTCCGCGCCACGCCAGCGTTTCGGGACGTAGACGTGAGCGCCGTTACCGGTGGCTTTCACGTCGCCATCCACGACTTCGTGGCCGTTGATTGTGAACTGCCCCATGTACGATGTAGATACATTGTCGGGACTCATAAACGTTCTGGTTGGCCTGTGGGCCTGTCGTTGTGGAGTGTATGTGTGACGATGACGGCGCTGTATCCCCGCCCTACTGCGCTACTCGGTCGCTTCGCTCCCTACGTTGCTTATTGAGGACGGGGCATTAGCGCCTGATTTTTAGGTAAACAGCCACGACCGACTCTCGTGGACCGTCTCGACGGTCGTGAGTCGCGTTCGCTCGCTCATCGATAGCAGCCGATACGGGCGTCGAACGGAAAACGCCCCCGCCGAAGGGGCGACGCCGACGGCAGTCTCAGAGCGCGAACGCGAGCGGGAGGTCCGGTCGGAGCAAGAGTACGAGGAGGCCCGCGACGAGCGAGAGGACGCCGGTGCCGACCGCCAGTTCCTCGCCCCAGGTCGGAAGCCGCTCGACCGTCACGACGGCCGTCAGCGCGACCATCCAGACGAGGTTCATCTCACCGAAGAAGATCATCGCGAGGAAGAAGACGCCGAAGCAGGTGAGGATGCACTGAACACCGTGGTGTGCTCCTGCCCGAACCGCGTCCACTGCATCGTCCGAATGCGAGCCGACGGACGCACAGCACGTCCGCAGGCGCGACCGCTTGAACCGCGAGACCTGGTAAATCCCGGTGAGAACGAGAACGCCCCCGATGACGAAGGGCGTGTACTCGCGAGTGAGCCCGTAGATTCCGCCCGGGAGAACCGCGTTGTACAGGAGCGGCACGCAGGCCGAGGCCGCCCAGACGACGCAGTAGCCCCCGAGGAAGGCCGCCAGCGCCCGCGCCGCGCCGACGGCCGATCCCCGATACGCGGCGGTGTACTCGCGAGTGAACCGCGTCATCGCCGGTTGCATCATCGCCCACATCATCACGCCCCACATGACGGTGTACCCGGCGATCGCCTCGAGCGTCCCGACGTGGAAGACGGCACGCTCCATCGCGCCGGGCGCGGCCATCGGGATTTCGGCCGCCATCAGCCACCGCATCCCCGGCATCGGGACGGAGCCGCCGTACAGCAGGAGCCACCAGACCGCATCGAGACCGAGCATCGCCGTCACGACGGCGGTCGTCCGATCGATTTCGATCGAGAGGTGATTGGTCGCTCCCTCGAGTGCGGATCGAAGCGAGACGGTCATCGCCTTGCGGTAGCGAAGAAACCCCGTGCCTTAGCACGGAGAGGAATCGTGTTCGTTCGTGTCTCGACTTGCCCTACAACGGCCCCTCGGTGTCCAACGACTTTGCACCTTGGAGCAACACCCCTTTCCAGGTGAGACCGTGTGCGTCTTTGATCTCGCTTAGACGATCGTACTCTTCTTGATCTACTTCGATGTTCAAGTTGGGCATCTATATACATGGTTAGTTTTTCGTTAGTTTTAACTATTACGCTATCGTACTCGTAGTTGTGACGGTAACTGCCACCAAAACGCTCGAAGCCACGCTTGCCCCGCCTACAACGGGTAAAGAGCAACGGCTCGAGCGTACTGTGGCGACCTACCGACGCGCCCTCTCGGACGCCTTCGAGAGTGGCGCGGACACGCAGACGGCGGTCAACGATGTCGTCACGCCGTACACGCTCACGTCCTACGCGAAAGACGCGCTCAAGAACTACGTCCCGAAGCTCCGAGATACGTACAATGCTTCCGAGTTGGCTGATGACCACCCGGTTCGATTCACGAACCGAGGCTTTCGGATTGACCACTCGGGCGAGCGAACGCACGAGTTCTGCTGGCGCGTCCCGCAAGTAGGACATGGCAACGCCTTCTGGATTCCACTTCGGATCAATCCCGAACAGGAATCGCTGTGGTTCGACCTGCTCAACGAGGACGTCTCGGTCGGCGAGTTCCGACTCCAAGAACACCGCACGAACTGGGTGCTGCACATCACCGTCGAGTACGAGGTCGCCGACCCAGAGATCCCGGACGAGCCGACTCGAATTGGTTTCGATATCGGCGAATCCAAACTGCTGACGGGCTGTGCCTGTCAGAACGACACCCCGATCCAACCGTACATCTACGACGGCGGTCGTGCGCGAGCACTTCGTAAGGAGATGTACACAACGCTGAAGCGTCTGCAAGAGCGTGACGCCGCCGAGTGGCGCGTAGATGAACGCTTCGGCCACTACCAGAACGCCCTGACGGACATCGTCGAGAAGGCGTCTCGAGAAGCCGTCGAGTACGCTAGGTCCTTCGACGACCCGGTAATCGTATTCGAGGACCTGACGTACATCCGTGAGAACGTGGACTACGGCAAGTACATGAACCGACGACTTCACGCGTGGGCATTTGCTCGGCTCACTGGCCGGATTGAGGACAAGGCGCTCGAAGCCGGTATTCCGGTCGAGTTTGTGAACCCGCGCTACACGTCTCAGACGTGCCACGCTTGTGGTCACATCGGCCGTCGTGGATCGCAAGCCGAGTTCACGTGTACGAACGCGGAGTGTCACGTTTCGACGTTTCAGGCAGATATCAACGCGGCTGCGAATATCGCCGGTCGCGTCGATCCATGGGGAGAGAGCGTTCCTTGGAAACCGGAACGCAATGACTCGCCACGGAATGGGTGCCGTTGTGACACGGCCACAGGACACCGCACGCCGAGTCGGCAATCCCGACAGACGACGCTTGCGGCCTTCGAGTCCTGAAACCTCCGACTTGAGGCTTCCCTTGTAGGAAGCCCCGCCCTTTAGGGCGGGTGAGGATGTCGCATCCGGAACCTCGAGCGTGTATTCGTCCATGCTGCAACCGGGCAACGAGCCGGCAGTACATAAGCTACCCAACCGTTGATACTTTCTGGAGTAAACGCTACCGAAGACTTGAATCGGCAGGCACGAGGAGGACCGGGAGGATCCGTCCGTCGACGGGCAGACTATCGAACGAGCCGAGGCCGAGAGACGCACTCACTGCCGTTCACTCCAGCCCGTGTGCCCCTTCGACGAGTTCTCGCAGCCGCTGGACGAACCGCGCGGCGGGGGCGCCGTCGACGATGTCGTGATCGAACGTCACCGTGAGACTGAGGAACTCTCTTGGCTCGATGTCACCGTCGACGAGCCCCGGCTTGCGATCGATCCCACCGACCGTCAGTTGAAGCGTGTAGTTCGTTGGGCTGAGCGCCCAGCCGCCGCCCGTACCGAACATGCCGACGGAGGTGATGGCCACGGTGCCCGCCAGCCGTTTCCAGCGCCGGGGAAACAACTGCGGCAACCGCCACAACTGCCGCCGAAGGGGTCCGGGGAGCCGGAGGGCCAACGAGGTCACTCCCGTCTGTCTGCCCTCGTCGGGGTCCGTCTGGGCAGTTCGAATCTCCTCGTGGATCGACCGGAACGACCGTTGGTTCGCCGCTCTGACCACGTGCGGGACGGCGATCCGGCTACCGTCGATCTCCCGTTCGATCAGGACGTTCACGTCCACCTCGTCGAACCGGACGAGCCGACCCCGCCAGTCGGAGTACGCCTGGACGTGCGGGTGATCGTTGAGGGCCCGAGCCAGACAGTACGCCAGGAACGCCGTGAACGACGGCGACTCTCCCGTGTTCTCCTCCCGGTCGCGAATGCGTCGTCTGGCCTCGGTTACGTCGAACTCCACGAGTCCGTAAACGTCGCTTCGCTTTCCGGCCATCCGCATGTAATCGATCGTTCCCCGTCGCTGGAGCGGAATAGGCTCGGTCGCCTTCGTCCGGTCTGTCATACGTCCCGTACCTCAACGGCCGGCATCGTATTTGTCCCCGCACTGGACGATTCGATATATCGACTACTGGTTTATTCATGGGTTTTCCTCCTCGAGCGCGGCGACGAAAACGTCAGCGTTACGGCGACTCGTCGGCCAGTTCGCGTATGGAAGTGCCGTGCGTCCGCGTCGCGCGCGAGGACGGGGAAGCGACGCGAACGACGCTCGCCGAGGCGGACCTGATCGACGACGCCTACGAGATCGCCGTCGAAGACGGGTGGCTCTACGTTCCCGTGTCAGACCCCGACGCAGCGCGGGAGCTGCTCGAGGACGCCGCGATCGTCACCCGCACGGTCGACGAACGCGAGACGCAGACGACGCCCGCAGACCTCCTCGCGTTCGAGCCCTCCTACGAACGACTCGGCAGGGCCGCGCTCATCGACGAGGACGACGGCGAGCGCGCACGCGAGATCGCAGACGCGATTCTCGAGTCGGATCTCCCCGTCGAAACGGTGCTGAACAAGGCCTCGAAGGTCAAAGGCGAGACTCGCGTACGCGACTGGGAGTTGCTCGCGGGCGAGGACACGGAGGTCGTCCACCGCGAGTACGGCTGTGAGTTCCTCCTCGATCTCGCGAACGTTTACTTCTCGCCGCGGCTCGCGACCGAGCGTCATCGCGTCGTCGAGCAAATCGCGTCGGGCGAGCGCACGTTCGATATGTTCGCCGGCGTCGGCCCCTTCGTCGTCCCGTTCGCAAAACGGGGCGCCGAGTGCGTCGGCGTCGATATCAACGCCGACGCGATCGACTATCTCCGCGAGAACGCCCGCCGAAACGGCGTTTCAGAGCGCGTCACCGCTATCAACGGCGACGTTCGCGACGTGGCATCCGATTACGAGGACTGGGCCGACCGCATCGTGATGAACCTCCCTCACAGCGCCGACGAGTTTCTCGAGTCGGCCGTCGCCATCGCCGGCGACGACTGCGTCATCCACTACTACGACATCCAGCACGAAGACGACCCCTTCGGTCCGGGCGAGCGCGCGATCCGCGCGGCCGCCGAGCCCGAATACGAGGTCACCGTCGAGACGCGCCACACCGTCCGTTCCTACGCCCCCCACGAGCTGAACGTCTGTCTGGACGTGCGCCTCGAGCGCTAGCCGCTCGGTCGGGACGCCATCACACGACCACACCGATTCGCAATCCTTATGGCTGGTATCGGTCCTACGAATGAATGCGCGGGACGTGAACGACGCGAGTGTGCCGGTGTAGCTCAGACTGGCAGAGCGAATCCTTCGTAAGGATTAGGTCGAGGGTTCAAATCCCTCCACCGGCTCTTTCTGCTGCGAGCAAATTCGCGAACAGCGAATGCGCTCTGGGAGGTAGAATCGGAGCCCAATTCGTCGTGGCCGTCGTCCCACCTGCTATCACTGGTCCGGGTGGTGAAAAGTAATACTAACTGTGAAATCGGAATAGACGGACTCGGGTGAGGCTATGGCCACATACTCCGTTATCTACAAACGTTACGTTCGATACTAACGAATCCGATTCCGGACAGCACACAACAGATACAGGCAGTGCCTCCGGTGACTCCCGCACCGAACACAGACGTGCACACCCTATAACCAGCGACGTGAGGCTTCATACGCTAGCGCCACGGGACCAAGCACCCAAAGAAGAACGATGGTGATCGTCTCTACCGAGGGTGCTGAGTCGACCAATACGCTATAGAAGAGCAATGCGCCTGTGGCGATGACGCCGACAATAGTGGAAATATACCGGGATCACGCCATGAGCTGGGTTTCTCGTCAATTCGATGTTATTGTATTATCCTCAGTTTATTAATTTATTGTCTCCTCGTAAAACATAGTATGTGCTGTTCCGGTAGACAGCTGCTGGAAACTCTTCCCATCTCGGCCGGGTCCTCCGCCGCGTAGCACTCGCTGAGCAGGTCTGCGAACTGCATGTCAAACTAGCTCTACGACCTGGTCGCTTCTCAAACCGCGCTAACTAGACGGTGCCTGCCGAAGCTACTTGTCGATACGATGGTAGTGCTTGGGCATGTCCGACGATGCCACGGATTACCGCGATATCGGCTGGACTGACGAGCCGACGGACGTGACCGAGCGCACGTACTACATCTCGCAGTTCAGCGCCGTGACCGCGTTCGAGACCGATGAGGGCCTCGTGTTGGTCGATTCCGGACTCGGCGAGCTCGGTCCGAAACTGAACGACTCGCTCCGAGAGTTCACCGATCGGCCGGTCCACACGGCGGTTTTCACGCACGGACACGCCGATCACGTTCACGGTCTAGAACACTTCCTCACCGACGACCAGGAGCGACCGCGAATCATCGCCCACGAGGCGATGCCCGACCGTTGGGCGCGATACGAGCGAACGATCGGCCACAACGAGGCGATCAATGCCCGCCAGTTCGGCGGTGCCGTGTCGGCGGCCGACGAGTGGTACGAAGAGGACACGAACTTCCGGGCACCGGATCTCACGCCAGACACCCTCTACGAGGACGAACTCGAGATCGAAGTCGGCGAGACGACCTTCGAGATTCGCCACGGCCGCGGGGAGACCGACGACCACAGCTGGGTGTACTGTCCGGACCGAGACGTCGTCTGTACCGGCGACTTCTTCATCTCGATGTCGCCGAACGCCGGTAACCCCCAGAAGGTCCAGCGGTATCCGGAGGAGTGGGCCGAGACGCTGCGCGAAATCGCCGCCCTCGAGCCGGCCCACCTCTGCCCCGGACACGGCAGCGCCGTCGTCGACGATCCGGCGGCGATTCGGACGCGCCTCGAGGAGACGGCAGCCTATCTGGAGTCGATCGTAGACCAGACCATCGAGGCACTGAACGACGGCTCCCCGCCACATACCGACATCGTGCACGCTGTCGACGCGCCCGACGCGGAATCGTCCTGGCTCGAGGAGATCTACGACGAGAGCGAGTTCATCGTCCGGAACCTGATCCGGCGCTACGGCGGCTGGTGGAACGGGCGACCGAGCGACCTGAAGCCCGCCACCCGCGACGATCAGGCCGAAGAGATCGCGGCGCTGGCCGGCGGTCCGGACGCGTTGCTCGAGCGCGCCGAGGAACTGGTTTCCGACGGGGAGTACCGCCGGGCAACGCATTTCGTCGACTACGCAATGGAGGCCGCTCCGGCGGACGAATCCGTCCGGGAAGCTGCGGCCGAACTGTACGACGAACGCGCGGCCGCCGAAGAGAGTCTGATGGCGACGAACCTCTTTCGGTCCGCGGCCGCGTACGCCAGAGAGGGGCGGCCGTTTCGGTGAGCGAACCCGCGCACTGAGTTCGATCGCTGTTTTCCCGGTTTGCACAGTAGTCGAGCCCTCGCCGATAGCCCCTCGTGAGCGGGACGAAACAGGGATAAACCAAATACGACGATAGCAAATCCGTCGAAACGGCCGTCGAACGAGTTGCTCGGTGCGGGTCGAGGGAAACCGCACCGTCGGACTCCGGCGGAGAACGGCCGCGGACGGCGAACTGAGCGACGCCGGGGCTGCGGCGCTGAAGGTGATTGAACCGACGAGGGAGTAGGGGTACGACGGCAGGACCTTCGCGTGTATGGCCCAGGAGATTCGTGGCTTCCTGCCGTGCCCCAAGGAAGGTACGCGGTGGGCATAGCAGTGGCCCCAAACACGTTTGGAACGGCGCTGCGACTCGCCGGACGCCGGACGAAACGCCCGGGCGCCCTAACTCTTTTACCCGCCCCTGATCATTCGGGTGGCATGACTTCGAGAGAGCTAACGGTGACCGTCGACGACGTATCGGCGGCCTATGACCACGCGGGCCGACTCGAGCACGTCGACCTCCGACTCTCTTACGAGACGAGCCACGAGACCAACGTCGGGAAAAAGCGGGTCACCTACGGTGCGCCGCGGTTTCGCTTCGCGGTCGACGGCGACGGCATCGCCCGGCTCGAGGCGATAGAGAGCCGCCGTCACGATCGAGCGGAGGAGGAGCGATTCGGCGCACAGATAGTCGATTTCCGGGCGATTCCGGCCGCCGCCGAGATCGTCACGGAGATCGGGGACATCGAACGCGTCGAACCTGTCGAAGAATCGATCGAAGATCAGATCGCGGAGATCGAGACGGTCGAGTTCGAAACGGATTAGTAGAACGTCGAAAGCGCGAGGGCGACGGCGAGGACGAGCACGGGATAGTCGAGCCACGAGAACGAAAGCGGCGGGAGCGTGGGGTTCCACGCGAAACACCGGGCTCGTAGCGCGAGCGAGAGCCGATCGGCCCGCTCGAACGCGCGCATCACGCCGAGCACCGCGATCGTGCCGGCGCGGTCGACGGCGCCGCGCTCGGTTCCCAGCCGGGCGGCCATCGCCTCGCGGATCGTCCGAAGGTCGCCGTAGAGCACGGGGAGAAACCGGAAGACGAGCCCGACGCCGACGCCGAGGAGTTGGCCCGGCTTGCCGGGGATCGTCCGCTGAATCGCCGCTCGAGAGTCCCGAACCGGCGTCGATCGGACGTAGGCGGCGCTGACGAGGAGGATGAGCAGCACCCGATAGCTCGCCAGTCCCGAGGCGACGGCGGCCGAGCGGTCGAACCAGGGCGCACCGAGGGTGACCCCGGCGAGCAGCGGCGCGAGAACGAGAAGGAGCAGTGCGAACCGGTAGGCGACGAGAGTCCGGCGAAGCGACAGTCGCGCCGCAGCCAGCGCGACCGCCGTCAACCCCGAGAAGGCGAGAAGCGCGCGCGGTGTCGGATGGGCCAGCGCGGTGGCGGCGAATCCCATCTGGACCGCCAGCTTGGATCGCGGGTCGAGCCGGTGGGCGAGGCTCTCGCCGGGCTCGTAGGTCAGCATCGTGCGGCGTCCGGGATTCGTACCTCGAGCCCCTCGAGTTCTCCCAGCGCGTCCGCGGGCGGGCCGTCGACGGCGACGCGGCCGTCCCGCATGGCGATCACGCGGTCCGCGAGCCCGCAAACGTCACGGAGGTCGTGGGTGGCGAGCAGGACACCCGTTCCGTCGGCCGACAGCGCTTCCAGGCGCTCGAGGACGGACCGACGTGCGGGCTCGTCCAGTCCAGTGAAGGGCTCGTCGAGCACGAGGTGGGTCGGCTCCATCGCGAGCGCGCCGGCGATGGCGACGCGGGACTGTTCGCCCCCCGAGAGGGTGTCGATCCGCTCGTCGCCCCGGCCGGCCAGGTTCACCGCCTCGAGCGCGGCCGCGACGCGACGGTCGATCTCCTCCCGCGCCAGCCCGAGATTCTCGGGGCCGAAGGCCACGTCCGCGCCGACGGTCGCGGCGACGAACTGATCGCGCGGGTGCTGGAAGACCATCCCCACGCTCGAGCGGGCGGCGATCAGATCCTCGGCGACCGGCGTCCCGTCGACGAGCACGTCGCCCGAATCGGGCTCTAAGAGCCCATTGCAGTGGCGTAACAGCGTGGTCTTCCCGCTGCCGTTGGCACCCGCCAGCAGGACGAACTCGCCGTCGTCGATCGACAGCGAGAGGTCTCGGAGGACGGGCACGTCGTCGAAGGCGTAGGAGACCGACCGGAACTCGATCATCGCTGTGACACGCGACGGTCGGCGGTCATGTCGCGATGCGTCCCCCCTCGACGATAGCGACCGCGGCAGCGACCTTGATGAGATCGACGGGAACGAACGGAATGACGCCGAGTTCGGCCGCTTTGATCGGGGTCAACTCGAGGACGTAGCCGAGCCAGGCGGCCCCGAGCAGATAGATGATCGCCAGCGCCGCGAGCAGCGTCGCGACGAGGACCGGCCGCGAGAGCTCCGCGGGATCACCGAACTCGCTCCACCGATCGACGACGGCGCCGATCAGCAGGGTCGCGATCGGATACGACCAGAGATAGCCCGCGCTGTTACCCACGAGGACGCCGATACCGGCTGCGCGGTCGGCGAAGACCGGGAGCCCGACCGCGCCGGCGGTCAGGTACAGCAGGACGGAGACCGTCCCCCAGTACGGACCGAGGTAGAGTCCGGCGAGGAAGACGACGAGTACCTGCAGCGTTACCGAAACCGGCGAGAACGGGATGGGAATCGATCCGACGAAGGCGGACGCGCCCAGCAGCGCCGCGAGGACCGCCGCCCGCGCGAAGGGCTTGACGACGTCGTCGTCGACGAGTTCGACCGAATTTTGATCCGTTGCCATACCTCCGCTCTCTCGTAAACCGGGATCAAAACTTCGGTTTCCGAGACGAGTGGTGAGCGATATTACAGGTAGTGTCGAACGGGTTCCGGGTCTCCCTCGATACCGCGGCAGCACGAAACAAAGCGCTTCCTCACAGTTTCGATGAAAGTCTCGGTCGGCTGCCGATATTTCGAGTGCGGTCGCCACAGCGCGGCTGCCGATCGCTTCCGTCATGAGAGATGCCAGTCGTCCGCGGTAACAGCTGATTGTCTCACCCCACCAACCGGAACGACCAGCGGTCTTATGCGAACGTTCGGCCCCGTGATGGGAAAATGGGAACCGGTAGTCAGACGGCTGGCGATCAGGGGCGACGCGGGGCGAGAATGGGGTCAAGTCGGAGGGAGAGCGAAACGACATTCGCGGACGCTGCCGCGGGAGGGATCGACAGATGAGACGGCGACGAACGACCGCGGCCGTCGTCCTGCTCGCAGTCGCGCTGGTCGGCAGCGTCGTCGCAGTCCCCATCCTCGGCGGCAGCGCCGACCGGGTCACCGCTGGTGGCGAAACGACCGGGGACGGTGCCGGGACTGGCGGTCCGATGGCTGCGCTCGAGGCCGCCGCCGTCCAGAACGCTTCGCCGCCCGCCGAATCCGAGTTCGAACTGGTGACGTTCGATGGGGAGTCGGCGGCCGACGCCGGTGAAGCCGAGCAGGACGCGGTTCAGGAATCCAACGATTCGCCGGTCGAAGCGGGCGTCGCGGAGGGCGTCGAACTCGTCCAGCCCCAGGGAATCAACGTGACACAGGAGCAGCGGGCGGCAGCGCTCGAGGGCGCTCGCGCGGCAGTAACCCAGTACCAGACCGTCGAGGCCGAACAGGTACAGGCGGCGACGGCGGGAGCCGTCCACGGCGCGCTGATCCAGAAACAGTCGGTGAACGCGACGCAGATCCAGCACGCGGTCGCCGGGGCGACCGGCGGCGGGCTCTCGCAGGCCCAGTCGGCGAACGCGACCCAGTTGCAGGCCGCGACTTGGGGCGCGGCCCACGGCGGACTCGCACAGAGCCAGCGCGTGACCGGCGAACAGATTCAGGTCGCGACCAGGGGCGCGGCCGCGGGTGCTGCGACGGAAGCGGGCGCGAAAGACACCGGAAAAGTGCCGATGATTCAGGAGGCTGCACAGGGATCGGCCTACGGCGTGCTGACGCAGTACCAGTCGATCACGGTCGAACAGCGCCAGCGAGTGACGCTCGAGCACGTCCAGCACGCGGCGGCGGGTGCCGCTGCGGGGGCGATCGACGGGGCGACGAACGTCAGTCAGGAACAGCGGATCGACGTGACGCAGGAACAACGCGTCGAAGTCGAACAGCGCCAGCGGGTGACGATCAAGCAGGTCCAGAAGGCCGCCGCCGGCGCGGCGAAAGGTGCGCTCGTCCAGAAGCAGCGGGTGTCGGTCCAGCAGACCCAGGCCGCGGCCCGCGGGGCGAGCCGGGGCTCGCTGAAGCAGGTCCAGACGATCCGCATCGAGCAGTATCAGCGGATCTCGATCACGCAGGTCCAGGAGGCTTCCTTCGGCGCGGCGAAGGGCGCGATCGCCCAGAGCCAGGCGGCGACGGTCGAGCAGATCCACGCCGCGGCGACCGGGAGCGCGAGCGGCGTGTTGGTCCAGCGCCAGGTCGTCTCGATCACGCAGATCCAGTACGCCGCAGTCGGGGCCGCGGAGGGTGCGATCACGTCCGCGATCCAGCGACAGACGGTGACCGTCGAACAGATACAGGCCGCCGCGTTCGGTGCCGGGGAAGGGGCGGTGACCCAGACGCAACTCGTCGAGATCACGCAGGTCCAGTCCCTCGCGCGCGGCGGCGCGAGCGGCGCGCTGACGCAGACCCAGTCGGCGACCGTCGAACAGATCCAGACGGCCGCCCGGCTCGCCACCACGGAGACAGCCGACGCCGTCCAGAGCCAGCAGATCAGCGTCCAGCAGCTCCAGCGGGTGACCGCGGAGACGGCCGCCGATGCGACTGCCTACGCGATACAGGAGGAGACCGACGACGTGACGGTCATCAGCCAGCGCGTCGCGGTCACCGTCGTCCAGCGCCTCGAGACGGTCGACCGGCTCGAGGGGACCGCTTCGGTCGACATCGCCGACCAGGCCTCGAGCGGCCAGCGGGTCACCGTCGATGAGATTTCCCTTTCGGAAGGCGGCTTCGTGGCCGTCTATCAGGGCGTCGCCGTCGACGCCGAGCCCGAGAGCGTGATCGGCGTCTCGAGCTACCTCGAGGCCGGAACCAGCGAGAACGTCACGATCGAACTCGACCAACCGCTCGTGGAGAGCGGGGCGGTCGTGGCGGTCGCCCATCACGACACGAACGCGAACGAGGCGTTCGACTACATCGACTCCGACGGCGAGGCGGACCCGCCGTACGTCACCGGTGCCGGCGCGCCGGTTCTCGGTGGCGCGTTCGTGACGGTCACGGGAGCACCGGACGAGCCGAGCGGAACGCTGGCGGTGGCCGACCAGACCGGTACCGGCTCGAGCCTGACGGTCGACGAGGCGAACGCGACCGTTGACTACGCGCTCACCGTGACCCACGAGAACGGCACGCGGCTCGCGGCGACCGAGCCGATCGCGGCCGCCGAGCCGGTGGAAAACGAGACGATCGACCTCGAGCCGTCCGTCGCCGAGAACGCGACGCTCGAGGTGGCCGTCGTCGACGCGGCCGCCGAGACGACGCTGGCGAACGAGACGATCGCGTACACCGTCGCGGACGAAGGCCCCGAGGGATCGCTTTCGGTCGACAACCAGACCGGCGACGGCGAGACGCTCGCGGTCGACGCGGCGAGCGCGTCCGTCCCGTACGTGATCGCGGCCGAGTACGACGGCCAGCGCGTCGACAGCGAGGCGTTCGAGGCGAACACGACGGCCACCGATGCGGTCCTCGAACTCGAGCCCCCGATCGAAACGAACACGACCGTCGATGTCTCCGTCCGCGCCGCGGCGGACGACGCGGCGCTGGCGAACGAGACGATCACGTACGGCCTCGAGGAACCGGCTCCTGACCGGCCGACGGCGAACCTCTCGGTAGCCGATCAAACTGGCGACGGCGGGGCGATCACCGTCACGCAGGCCAACGCGTCCGTCGACTACGCGATCACCGTCACCGACGAGAACGGCACGCAGCGCACGGCGACCGAAGCCTTCGGCGCGAACGAGACGATCGGCCCGCTCGAGTTCCCCCTCGAGCCGCCGCTCGAGTCGAACGCGACTCTGGAGGTCGCGGTCGTCGACGCCGCAAACGGCACCGTCCTCGAGACGGACACGGTCGAGTACGCAGTCGACGGCGATCTGGCACAGTTCGATGTCGCGTTCGTCAACTGCACGTACGCGGAGGTCAACGCCTCGCTCGAGGAAGGCGACCGGGTCGCCGCGAGCACGGGCTTCTATACCACCGGCGGCTTCGGAAATACGATCGTCGACGACATGATCACCGTCGGCGAGGATGTCAGCGCGCCGTTCGACGGCACGATCGTCTTCCGGATCAGCGACGAGCGCAACGTCACGACCGACGGCGACCGCGTGATCGTCGAGGTGCCCGACTACGGGACCTTCGGAACCTACATATCGGGTATCAGCTCACCCGAAGCGGCGCGCGTCGGCGGCATCGACTACCCGAACCCCGACGAGACGTGTCTCGATTCGGTCCGGCCGGATCGACCCGCGATCTCGGTCGCGGAGACGACCTCGACCGATGACGGCATCGACGTGACCTTCGAATACGAGAACCCGAACGACGCCGCGCTGGCCGCGACCAGCGAGTTCGTCGAGGGAACGACGACCGCCCAACCGCCGACCGAACTCGAGCCCGGACAGCAGACGTTCACCGCCGAGTGGACGCCCGAACGTACCGACGAACGCCTCGTCTGGCGGGTCGACCTCTCGAACTTCGGCTACGAAGAGCCGCTGACCGCGGCGACGCCGCCCGCCGGCGAACTCGAGCCGACCGGCCCGGCAGAGCCCGACGCACCGACACCGCCGGATCAACCCGAGACGCCAGCGCCGCCCGAGCAGCCCGAACCGCCCAGCCCACAAGAGCCGGAAGCCGACGGTGGCACCGACCAGACCACGGACCCAGCCCAGCCCGACGCGAACGGTGACGCTGGCCCGAACGCGACCGGCGACGGGCAGACCGAGACGGGCGACGGAACCGGCGGCGCGGCTGGCGAGGGTGGTACCGCAGACACCGGAAACGAAACCGCCGGTGCCGGATAAGTCTCGTATCGACAGCCTATCGTCCGACTCGTCGCGGCAGGTTGGCCGCGGAAAACCGGTGTCGGAAGCGAGCGAGTCGAGTCGCGCGGTCGTCAGTGCTGGTGACCGGTCGCTTCGCCGAACGTGACGCCGAACCGCTCCTCGAAGAGGTCCATCACTGCTGCTTCCTGGGCCTCGAGTTCCGGATCGGCGTCGTCGCCGTGGTGGACGATGTGGTGGGCGCGGCTGGCAAACGAGAGCAGCATCACGTCGCCGACCGTCTCGGCGTCGGTCTGGTCGCCCTCGGCGACGAGATCGACGAGTCCCGCCGGAATCGTTACCTCGTCGGTCGCGCCGTCGTCGGAACTGATCGAGAAGGTCGTCGTCTGGACTTCGTCTGACATACTCCTACGGTCGGGAACCGTACCTATAGATGCTGTGGCTTGGGCCCGACGCCACGTTGCCGCCCGATCGCGCGCGGCCGTCGGGGCGCTCCGTCGCGCCTGCGTTGTCGTCGCCGGTCAGTTGCCGGCGCGAGGGCCAGCAATCGTCGAACACTCGTGTTAGCTGTCGTCGGCGACGTGCTGTCGGACGGACTCCCATCGCCCCTTCGTCTCGAGATGTGACTGTATCTCCGTCGCGTACTCCTGCGTGAGCCGTTCGGCGGCCTCGAGCTGTTCCTTTTCCGCGGACCCGCCGTCGCCGCCGATTCCGAGCGCGCCCATGATCGAGTCGAAGACGCCGCCGCTCGACGAACTCGAGTCGGTGGAGCCGCCGGGCCCGCCGGGCCCGCCGGCCATGGCGCCCATCCCCGCCTGTACGTTGTCGAGTTCGGGGATCACTCCCTCGAGTTTGTCCGTGTTGGCGACGATCTGGGCCCGATCGGGGTCGTCGGGGTGTTCGATCTCGAACTCCGTCGCGGTCATGATCAGGCTCCACTGCTGGTTGGAAAACTGCGACTCCCGGATCCGCGCGGCGAACTCCTGATCGACGGTCATGCGGTCCCCGACGATCCGATCGGTCCACGACGTGTCGCTCATGGAATTCGGTTGGCGGGGCGGCTGTATCAGCGTTTCCCCTCCGCGCGCCCGTCGCTGGTCGGGCGGGCGAGTGCCGGCTTGCCGATCGCTCCGTCGGTCGCCACCAGCGGGACAACGGTGCTACAGGGCGGAATTCTCGCCATGAAAACGCTGATATAGGTGCTTGTTGTATGCTATCACGTATCGCAATGTACGACCGAATCCTCGTCCCGACCGACGGTTCCCCGGAGGTCGAACGCGCGCTCGAGTACGCCTTCGAACTCGCGCACACCCACGACGCGACCGTCCGCGCGCTCTACGTGGTCAACGTGACCGGCTACAGCGGCCTCCCCATGGAGACCGCGCTCGAAGGAATCAGCGACGCGCTCCACGAAGAGGGGCGGGCCGCGGTCGAACGGGTCGCGGACCTCGCGCCGGCGGACATCGCGGTCGAGACCGAAGTACGCGAGGGATCGCCGAGTCACGCCATCGTCGCCGCGGCCGATCCAAGCGAGTGCGACCTGATCGTGATGGGGACCCACGGCCGTGGCGGGATCGACCGACTGTTGCTCGGCAGCGTCACGGAATGCGTGGTCCGGCGCGCCGCAGTTCCCGTCCTCACGGTGCAGGTCGATCCCGACGCGGTCGACGACAGCCCCGAACGGCCACACCTCGCCGCCGAGTGAGCGACGAGGTGGGTCGCCGCTCAGACCGGGCGCAGGTGCTCGCAGTCGCCCGCCGAGACGGTCACGCGTTCGTCGTCGGTCTCGATCTCGAGCGCCCCCGAGTCGGTGATGTCGACCGCCTCGCCGACGACGTCGCCCGACGGTAGCTCGACTCGGACGCGCTGGCCGAGCGTCAGCGCCAGTTCGCGCCACGCGGGAACGATGGCGTCGAGGTCGATCCGATAGCGATCGAACTCCTCGAGCAAGCGCTGAACGAACGCCCGCCGGTCGACATCGCCGGCCTCGTCCCGAATGCTGGTCGCGCCCTCGGGAAGCCCGTCGGCGTCTACATTGGCGTTGACCCCGATCCCGGGGATAAGCCAGTCTACGCGATCCATTTCGCCTTCCATCTCGGTGAGGATGCCGACGAGCTTTCGGTAGTCGCCGTCGTCGCCGACCGGGACGACCACGTCGTTTGGCCACTTGATCCAGGCGTCGACGCCGGCCTCGCGGGCGACCGTCGCCGTCGCGACCGCCGACGCGAGCGTGTACAACGGGGCCTGTGCGGGCGTGATTTCGGGCCGAGTGACGATACTCACCCAGACGCCGCCCGACGGCGCCGACCACTCGCGCTCGAGACGGCCGCGTCCGCCGGTCTGTTCGTCCGCGATGACGGCTACGTCGGCCGCGCCGTCGGCCGCTAGCTCGCGCGCGCGGTCGTTCGTGCTCCCCAGCGTGTCGTGGTACTCGACCGAAAACGGGGCCTCGAGTCCGAACTCGATCGCCGGCGCGTTGTAGGCGTCGACACCGACCAGTTCGTAGCCGTTCGGCCCGCTCTCGATCGCGAACTCCGCTTCGCGCAGTTCCTCGATGTGTTTCCAGACCGCCGCCCGCGAGATCTCGAGGTCGTCGGCGAGTGCCGGCCCCGAGACCGGACCGTCCGACAGCGCCGCGAGGATCGCCCGTCGTGTCTCGTTCATAGCCTCGAGAGGGGGCCGCTCGTACTTCAATCGGCGGGATCAGCCGAAGTTCGGAGGGCCCGAGTGCAAGGTTCGGATCGGCGACGACGCTCCAGAAACAGACCGCTGGGCGAGAGAGGGAGTCGAACGGGCCGCCGCGTGAGCCGGTTCAGGCCCGGAGCTCGCGCAGCTTCTCGCGGCCCGGCGCGATCAGTTCGTCGAGGTAGGTCGCGAGCGTCCCCTTCGCGTCGGCGGGGTGAAGCTCACCGGACTCGAGATCCGTGGCGAGACGCTCGTAGTCCTCGTAGGTCAGGTCGCCGCCGTACTTCTCGGGACGTTCGACGACGACCTCGTCGAACCGCGGGAAGACGTGGTACTCGAACAGTTCGAGGACGGGGTTCTCGAGGTCGCCCTCGGGATCCCGCGTCGGCGGGCAAAAGGCCGAGTTGACCTTCTCCTCGAGGTCCTCGGTCGAGTCCTCCATCGAGATGGTGATCCCCTCGCTCGAGGACATCTTCCCCTCCCCGTCGGAGAGGTTCGCGACGATCGGGGTGTGGATGGCGGGCCGGACCTCGTAGCCGAGGTCCGGGAGCTTCTCGCGGGCGAGCATGTGGACCTTCCGCTGATCTAAGCCGCCGACGGCGAGGTCGAGGTCGAGGTACTCGATATCCAGCGTCTGCATCAGCGGGTAGACGAGGTGGCTCACCTTGGCCGTCTCGTCGCCCTGGATCTCGGCCATCGCGCGCTGGGCGCGGTTCATCGTGGTCCCAACCTCGAGGGCGTGCAGGTCGAGGACGTACTCCTCGTCGAGCTGGAACTCCGAGCCGTAGACGAACTCGGCGTTGTCCTCGTCGAGGCCGTACGCGAGGAACTGCGCCTTCATCTGCTCGGCGGTGTCGCGGATCTCCTCGAAGGAGCCCTTCCCGTTGAGGTAGGCGTGGACGTCCGCCAACAAGACGACGACCTCCATGCCCGCGTCCTGCAGATCGATGAGCTTGTTCGCCGTCAGCAGGTGGCCCAGATGGAGCACGCCGGAGGGCTCGTAGCCGACGTAGGCGCGTTTCCCCGCCGGATCCTCGGCGAGGTCGCGGACCTCCTCGTCGGTGACGACCTCCTCGGCGTTTCGCGTGAGTAACTCGTAGGCGTCCATGTGTGGCAGGAACCGGAGCAGGAATTTATATCGCCCGACTCGAGCCGTCGACCCAGGGTCCAAGAACGGGTTCGGGACCGATTGGGCGCGGTCGCGGGCCGCGCTGGCGAGGTAACCGGTCGCCGCGCCGACGCCGGCAGCGACGGCACCGCTGGCCCCGCCGACCTTCCCGCCGAGTTTCGCTCCCGCGACCGCGCCGCAGGAGGCGTGTTCCGATCGCAGAGACGGTAGCTCGAGCGATCGCCCACGGGTGCCGGCCGAACACTCTTCCGATCGGTCGTCGTAACCACGCCGACCGATGACCTCCCAAGAGGACGCCGTCAACGCCGTGCGGCGCAGCTTTCTTCCGCAAGTGCACTTCCTCCTCCGGGGGACGTTCGGCGGCTACGCGGTCAGTCACACGACCGCCGACGAGTACGCCCTCACGGCCCACTGCTCGGAGGGGACACTCGAGGACGTCCTCGAGCGGCTGGGCTTTTCGCGCAACCCGGTCGCCGCGCTCAAGGTTCGGATGGACGGCAACACCTCCGAGGGGTCGTGGGTGTGGCGGCCGTCGCTGTTCGCCGACGAGCAACTGCACATCGTCCTCCACGACCTCGAGAACGAGGCGGGCATCGACGTCTACGCCCACTGGGAGTGTTCGTGGACGCGTCATCCGTACCACCACTACGTCGCCCGCGGCTACGACGCCGAGAAAGGCGTCGCGCTCGCGCGGCGCTGGCTCGTCGACGGCGACGAACTCGCGTTCGGGCCGGGCATCGACTACGAAATCGACAACTCGCTCGCGCGACGGGCGAGCGAGGCGCTGTGGCTGTCGTACTACCGTATCAAGGAGGCGAAGGGAGCGTTCGCGTCGAAGCTACCGTTCGTCGACGGCGAAGCAGCGCCGCAGGTCGTCGAGCACGAAGGGAAGCGCGATTCGGTCTCGCCGACGATCGCGGAGACGTGAGCGCTGGCGGAGCTTGAAGAACGCACGATCAGAGGTCGCCCGATCGAATTCGCTCTTCGGCGTCCTCGAGCGCGCGTTCTCGGTCGAACTCGTCGATAATCGCGCGCAGTTCGTCTTCCTCGGCATCGGCCAGGTCTCGCGCGTGCTCGGTCATGTTCGGCACCGCGCGGATGATGTTGTCCACGATCGGTACGTCGGCCACCTGCGGCGAGCGCGATAGCGGGTTGAGGTCGATCACGACCTCGGTCTTGCCCATCTCGTCTAACGCCTCGGCGCGGTCGCCATCCTCGAGAGGTACGAGAACCACGTCAGCCGCGTAGATCCCGTCGGCGTCGACCTTCGAGCGCTCGTGGTCCAGGTTCGGAATGTGCGCGTCGGCCTCGATCCCCTTCACCTCGTCCGCGCCGTGCTCGCGGAGGTGATCCGCGATGGCTTCGATGCGCTCGGGCGTTCGATTGAACAGGTTGACCTCGAGGTCGGCCCCCGTCGCGTCGGCCAGTTCGACCATCTCACCGGGAACCAGCGCCGCGACGTTGCCGTTGATCGAGAGCACCGGCCGGTCGGCGAGCAGGAGGTGGGCTGCGGCCGCCCGTTCGGCGTCGTCGGCGCTGGGAATCGTCTCCTCGCCCAGCAGGTAGTCGAACGCGCTGCCCCGGCCCTCTGCGTGCATCCCCTGGAGGTGGGTGATCCCCTTCTCGACGCCCCGCTCGATTCGGTGGCGGGTGAGTAGATCCTGATATCTGGGGTGATCCTCCGGGATCTCCTCCTCGTGCTCGACGTCGGCGGAGACGGTGTCGTAATCGCTCACGTGGGGAGACTGGGCACCGTCGATAAAAAAGCCGATTGATCGCCGGCGTGTTATCGAGGGCGCACGGCTTCGCTGTTCGGACAGGATGCTGAAATCGGTACGCAGTACCGGGTGCGCACGTCTCGTTCGAAGCGAGTAGGTAAGAGTCGCTGTTCGCTCACAAACAATTATCTATCAGAAGGGACTCTATCCAGTACGGAATAACGAGTCATATCGTGTGTTTGCACCCCGAGGATGAAGGGGACGATTGAACCAGAGACCCGTTCTGCTGAGGAGCGCACCTTGTTCTCTCCACGTCGCTGTCACGTGGAACACATCATAATGGACACGAATTCCCCCTCAGTGACTACACATGTCCAAGAACGAGGAACCCTCGACAACTGGAACCATGCAGACCCCAGAGAACGTCCGCATCGTCTGTACTGAATGTACGTTCTCGAAACTGGTAACGAAGGAAGGGCAAAAATCTGCAGAAGTGATTGTAGAACACGGTCGAGAAACTGGCCACAGACTCACCGCCAAAGAACCCGACGACGTCGAGTAAGCATCCGTCGCTATCGCTCAGTGCAGGACACGTATTTCTCGTCGAATCGTCAGTTGCGGAGAGCCAACTCGGCACCATCAGCGGGGGACTACGCCACTCATGATATAGTAGTCGTGGTGGGGTTCTCGGCCCCACAGCGTCGCGTCCACGAGGGGTTCGTACGTGACATCGGAGAACCCCTCGTCGGCGAGCACGTCGGCCAGTTCGTCTGGTGGTCGGCCATCGTACATCGGGAGGTCGTCGTACATATCCTCGTACTCGTCCCACGGCTCGTCGTGATCCCAGTACCCCTCGATGAGGAGAATCCGACCACCTGGCTCGACGACTCGTTGCCACTCCTGCAGTGCCGCAGTGGGATTGGGAAGCGTCCAGACGAGGTGGCGAGCAGTGAGCAGTTCGACGGTGGCATCTGGGAAGGCGAGCGTCTCCGCATCCCCTTGCTGGAGCGCGACCGAGCACGCTGTCCGTCGGGCCTTCTCGCGGGCGCGTGTGAGCATCTCCGGGGCGAAGTCTACGCCCACGACCTCGTGGCCGAGTTCTGCGAGCAACAGCGAGACGACCCCTGTCCCACACCCGACATCGAGGACGCGATGAGCGTCGTCGCCCGCCCACTCGCGCAACACCGAAAGCCAGCGGTCGTGCTGTTCGTCGGAGTGGATTCCATGGTGGCTCTCCTCGTCGAACGTCCCCGCGCGGCCGTTCCAGTGCTGTCGGACGAGTTCCTTGACGGTAGCGTCGCCCCGTGTCGGCTGTGTCATACCGAGATCCTCCGGTGAAATAGGTCGTCTCTTCGGTCCGTTATACCTGACGGGACGATCGATATGCACCACACACGCAGCAATCGCATCGAGTCAGGCACGGACGAGCGACTGCAAAAAATCGGCTTCCGAACGACCGTTACTCCGTGAAGGTGATCCAGCCCTCGGGCGCCTGGGCCTTCACGTCGTTCATCGCCTCGCGGGCTGCGGTCCGAGTCTCGTAGGTCTGGGTGCTCTCGGCCATCGTCGCGCCGTACTCGTCGATGAGCTGCCAGACCCAGCCGTCGTCGTCGATGTGGAGCTCGAACGAGACGCTGTCGATCTCGAGGATGCTCGCGGACTTGATCAGCTCGCGGACGTCCTCCAGGGCCTCGCGGGCAGCGTCGGACGTCTCGTACGATTCGGAGCCGGTCGCGACGGTTCGGCCGTCCTCGTCGATGAGCCGCCAGTGCCAGCGATCGTCCTCGTCGGCAACGAGTTCGAAGGAGGCCACGTCGAAGTCGACCCGGCCGGCCATCGGCGCAAGCTGACGGACCTCCTCGATCACGTCGTAGAGGTCGTCCTTGGTCGCTTCGGTGTCGACCGCTTCGGCGAGCACCTGTCGGTCGCGGTCGACCAGCTCCCACGACCAGCCGTCCTCGTCGGTCAGGCGGATCGCGGCGTCCTCGATCGCGAAGATCGGCGCGTCGGCGGCGTGGTCCGCGAGGTCCTCGACGCCGGCCATCGCCGCGTCGCGCTCGCCGAAGGAGACGTTCGAGTCGGCGATCTCCTCGCGGTCGCGGTCGAGCAGGCGGAAGTGCCAGTCGTCGGTCTCGTAGAGTTGGACCGAGACATCGCCGATCGTGAATTGGCGAGCCGACGCGGCGGCCTCGCGCACGTCGTCGAGGCTGTCGACCAGTTCGTCACGGGTCGGATACTCCTCGCCGCCGACGGCGACGATTTCGCCGTCCGGCATGACGAACTGCCAGTGCCAGTCTTCGGTCGGGTACGTCTGGAAGATCGCTCGATCCATCGTCCGCACGTTCGAATCGAGGTGCTCGAGCAGACGGTTCATCGCGTCGCGCGCGGCGTCGCGCGTCGGATGGGTGTTGGGGTCCTCGGCGACGAGTTTGCCGCCCGCGTCGATGAGCCGCCAGCCCCACTCGTCGTCTTCGTTGACGAACAGTTCGAAGGCGGCGGTCTCGATCTCGAGCAGTTCGGCGTCGGGGGCCTGCTCTTTGAGCGTCATCATCGCTTCGGCGGCCTCCCCGCGGGAGGTGTGTTCTGCGCCGCTGTCGGCTAAGACGTTGCCGTCCTCGTCGATGAGCCGCCAGCGCCACTCGCCGTCGTCGGCCTCGTAGACCTGGAACGCGGCGTTCTCGAACTCGATGAGGTCAGCCTCGCTGGCCTGCTGGCGGACGCGCTCGATCGCGTCGGCGGCCGAGTCCGCGTCACCGTGGGGGACATTACTCGCCGCGATGATGTCCCGGTCGTCAGTGACGAGTCGCCAGTTCCATGGCCCGGTGTCGTCGGCTCCATCGTCTGCGACCGTCCCGCCGTCGGGTGTCAGATCGGGGTCTTCGATCGCCGCAGCGGATGTCTCGGCCTCGCTGAACGTGTATTCGTCGCCCGCGGCATCCGGGGCTGGGTAGACTTCGTACTCCGCGCTTCCGATCTCGACGACATCGGCGTCGCGCGCGTTCTCGCTGAACTCGTCGGCCCACGCCTCGGAGCCGCCCAGTTCGGGCGTCCCCTCGGGGCCGCGCGCGACGACGTGTTCGGTCGCGTCGACGAGTCGGTACTGCCACTCGTCGTCGTCTTCGTAGAGTTCGAACGTCGGTTCGCCGGCGACGGTGATCGACGCCGAGTCCAGTTCCGGCAGCAGGTCGCCCGCGGCTTCCTCGGCGCTGCGTCGGGAGCTGAACTCGTGCGTGCTGGTGGCGATGATGTCGTCGTCGGCGTCGACGAACCGCCAAGTCCAGCCGGCGGTCCCCTCGCAGAGTTCCACGCCGATGTGCTCGACATCGAGCACTCGCGCGCGGTCGAACCGCTCGGCGAACGTCCGGGCGGCCTCCTCGGCACGTTCTTGCGTCGAGTGGCCCGTGTCGCTCGAGGCCAGCGGCGTGCGGTCATCATCGACGAGTTGCCAGTACCACTGGTCACGCCGCTGCTCGTAGGTGAACGCGGCGCCCTCGATCTCGATCACGTCGGCCTCGGGGCCACGGTCTTTCAGGAAGCTGACCGACTCCTCGGCACCGTCGCGTCGGTCGAACTCGCCGGCACAAGAGCCGACGATCGAGCCGTCGTCGCGCGCGAGCGTCCACTGCCAGGTGCCGTCGCGGTCCTCGTAGAGCCGGAACGCCGAGGTCGTCAGCTCCATCAGCCCTGCGGAGCTGATCTGGGACTTGACGCGTTCGATGCCCTCGGTCGCGTCCGGCCGCGTGACGGCGCTCTCGGTGCTCTGGGCCAGCGCCTCGAGGTGGAGGACGTGCCACTTCCAGTCGCCGTTCTCGTCGCGGAAGACGGCGAACTGGGCACTCTCCATCGCGTCGCCCGTGAGAATCTCCGGGTCTTCGGTCTGTCCTTCCTCTTCGACGAACATCCCTCGCTGACCGGTGAGGACTGGAACCAGCGCGGTGACGCCCGCGATGATCCCGATACCGAACGTGTACACCGAGATTACTTCGACGCTGTAGTCGGTGCCGAGCGCGCGCCAGTTGTACGGGTACGCCCAGGCGAAGAAGCCGACGCCCCCGAAGGCGACCGCGAGTCCGACGACGCTGGCCTGTATCCCCCGCTTTCGCACCGGCAACATCAGTACGATACCGAACAGACAGAGCGCGAGCCCCGTCGCAGCCGTGACGCCGGAGATTTTGATTAGGGTATAGGAGTCCGCCGCGCCCGCGTAGCCAACGACGAAGGTTGCGACGCCCGCTGCGCCGATGATATAGCCGACGATGAACAGCCAATACCCGTAGACGTCCTTGCTCGAGTCGGGTTCACCGACGTAGTGTTCGTACAGCTGAAACAGGTTTTGATGAATGTCAGTCCGTGAAGCCATTGCCAAATCTTGAGCGGATAACTCGAACGCACCATAATAAAGTTCTGGCTATCGGTACTCTATCTGTCACATACTATAATTTATATTTTGGGTGATGTCGGGTCCTCGTTCGAATCGTGATTCGGCGACGACGAGTGCACAAATTCGGACAAAATCGAAAGTCAGTACGGCTGTAATGAGCATTTTCAAGAGTGATAGTGTACGGAGAGCTGGGTGTCGAGTGCGTTTACTACCAGTTTTCGACCATCGGATTAAACCAAATCGGTGCGCTTGCTTGCGATTCGGCGGCAGGACGGGTACACCGGCTGATAGATAGCAGGGGTACTTAACTACCGCAGGAGGGCGCCAGCCGGGTGGGTCGCACAGATCGACGGTTCGTAGCCGGCGTCGGAGAGCCCGGTTCCGAGCGCGAAGACGGTCTCGCCGAGCATGGCCATCGACGCCTGTCCGTCAGCCGCCGAGACATCGGCGATGGTCTCGGTGACCCGGTCGGTGAGGAGACCGGCGTCGCGCGCGAACAACCGCGAGGCGTACAGAAACGAGAGGAGGGTCGGCTCCTCGACGACCCGAGCCAGCGCCTCCTTGCCGGCGGCTGTCAGTTCCTCGGTGTCCCCCGAGAGCACGTCAGCCGTCGAAAGCTCGCCGAAGGAGATGTATTCCACGCGCGCCCGCGAGGGGATCGCGTCGAGTTTGTTGTCCTGTGGCCCGCCGGGCTCGAGGCGGATCGGGACGCCGCCGTGGGCCTGGGCCACCACGTCGCCCAGACCCGTTCCCGCCTGTACCTCGGCACCGTGGGCGATCGTTACGAGTTCGTTCATGGAGAGTTTGCGTTCGAACACCCGGTTGGTCGCCAGCGCCGTTCCGAGCGCCATCGCGCCCGAGACGCCGAAGCCGGCACCGAGTGGGACCTCGGATTCGGCCTCGACGCGCGCGGTCGCGTCTAGCGTCTCGAGGACGGTCGTCACCGGGTCGATCTCGATCTCCGTTCCGTCGAGGACGACGGTCGAGTCGTCGCCCGCCGCGGGCTCGACCGTCACCTCGACGCCATCCGTCAGCGTCAGTCCCGCACCTCGAGACCCTGCCTTTGTCGGGTCCTCGTCCGGGTGGGCGCTGAAAAAGCCGGTGATGTGTCCGGGTACGAACGCCGTCGCCTCCTCGCGCATTACGCCTTCGCTTTCGGCCCGAACGGTATAACGTTGAAGAATTCCACGCAGCGGCGTTGTGTCGACCATCATTATAGTGTAAGTTCAGATAATATACTAAGTATGACATCCATGGAAATCAACGTGCTGACGTGCTATCGACCAAAATGACCGAGACGACTATTCCTCATACAAAACAATATAGTGATTATTCTATATATCATAATGTGTCTTAAACGTGCTCAGTATAGAGAAAGAAAAGCCAACCTTCGGTATGTCTTCTCGTAGTATGCACCATGACAGAAGACGACACGTCTACCGATCGACCCGAAGCACGCGAATCGACGATGGACCGACGAGCACTCCTGAAAGCGACTGGGACGACGATCGTCGGGGGGACGGGGCTGGCCGCTGCATCGAGTTCGGCGTCCGCCCAGTTCGGCGGCCCGGAAGTCATTCAGGTCGATGACGGCTGGTTCGGCTGGAGCGCCGACGATAGCCTCCCGGTCACCGACGAACTCCTGATCTTCATCCACGGCTGGTTCGGCGACACCACCGTCGAGAGCCAAGCCTCCGACGTGCTCGGTTCGCTCGAGGCTGGCGGCTATTCACCCGATCAGACCGTCGCCATCGAGTGGCCGGGCAGCACGCTCAACTTTTTCGGCGCCGAGGCCGACACCGAAGACGTCGGCGAGGTCGTCGCCGGTCTCATCGAGGAGTTCTACGACAACGGTGGCGGGAACATCCGTCTCGTCGGTCACTCGCTCGGTGGCCGCTGTGTCTACTGGACCGCCACGAAGCTTAGCAGCGGCTACGAAATCGAGACCGTCGCCGGCCTCGGGGCCGCCGCGGACGGCTCGGAAATCTGTGGTAACCCGTGGAATCCCGGGCTCAGCAACGCCTGCGAGGTCCGCAACTACTACTCCCTGAATGATTCGACGGTCGGCGGGGCCTACGGCGGCCTCGGCGACACCGCACTCGGTACCGAGGGCGCCGGCTGCAACCCCGCCTCGAACTACACCGATGTCGACGTCACCTACAGCGTCGGCAGCCACCTCGCGTACCTCGGCGACAGTGCCGTCGGCTCTGACCTCGCCGCGGCGATCAACGCCGGCTGTGGCGGCAGTGGCAGCGGTGGCGGAACACCCACGCAGATCTCCGAAGGAACCTACAGGCTTACGAACGCCAACAGCGGGAAGTTCCTCGAGGTCGCCAACGCGGACACGAGCGACGGCGCGAACGTTCGGCAGTACGCCGATACTGGTCATCCGTGCCAGGAGTGGGACGTGAGTGCCAACGGCGACGGCACCTACACCTTCACCAACGCCAACAGCGGGAAGTTCCTCGAAGTCGCGGGCGCCGGCACGAGCGACGGCGACAACGTCCGGCAGTACGCCGACACCGGCAGCCCATGCCAGGACTGGATCGTCCTCGATAACGGCGACGGGACCGTCAGCCTCGAGAACGCCAACAGCGGCAAGGTCGCCGAAGTCTACGAAGCGAGCACGGCCGATGGCGCCAACGTCGTCCAGTGGTCCTCGAACGGCGGCGCCTGGCAGCGTTGGAACCTCCAGCAGATCTGAGCCACGATCGAAACGTACCGGGAATCGATAGGTGGCAAGCGCTCCGATTGATCCCTGGGGCACCGAACTCATAACTGCCGATCCGACCCCTCGAGAGTTCTTGCGTTCCTGTCGAACTCGGTAGCGTCGGCGACGTGTCCACCCACCAGACCCAGAGGAGAAACGACTACGTCTACGGAGCCGAGACGCTACAGCGCGACTTTCCTCTCGTCACATCAGCGGACGCAGTGACCCGCCGTCTCGAGTCGACCCGACCGACCCTTCCTCTCTCGGCGCAGTGGCGATCCGTAGCCGCGGCCTCGATCACCGACTGCAGCGTTCGGTTCTCCTTTGATACCACGAACACTGCCGTTCTCTGCCGCGCCCTGAAAAACCGTGCGCCGCTGCGATAAAATCGCAGCCCGCCTCGTATTAAATATACTCAATTCTGATTAATAAATTACAACGGAGAACGAGGCATATGATAATCTGTCGCATGACGAACAACGACACCCACGATGAGCAGCGGCCTGCAGACGAGTCACGGATGACCGATCGACGAACACTCCTGAAGACCGCCGGCACGACGATCGTCGGCGGCGCGGGACTTGCCACCGCGTCCAACTCGGCGTCCGCCCAGTTTCTCGGCGGCCCGGAGATCATCAACGTCGAAGACGGTCTGTTCGGCTGGAGCGCCGACGGGAGTCTGCCGGTCACCGACGAGCTCCTGATCTTCATCCACGGCTGGTTCGGTGACACCACCGTCTCGAGTCAGGCATCCCAGGTCCTCAGTTCCTTGGAAGGGGGCGGCTATTCGCCCGATGCGACCGTCGCCATCGAGTGGCCGGGCAGCACGCTCAACTTTTTCGGCGCCGAGGCCGACACCGAAAGCGTCGGGAACGTCGTCGCCGGCCTCATCGAGGAGTTCAAGGACGCGGGCGGCGGCAACGTCCGGCTGGTCGGCCACTCGCTGGGCGGTCGCTGTGTCTACTGGACCGCGACCAAACTTGCGAGCGGCTACACGATCGAGACCGTCGCCGGGCTCGGTGCCGCCGCCGATGGCGCGGAAATCTGTGGCAACCCCTGGAACCCGGGCATGGCCAACGCCTGTCAGGTCCGCAACTACCACTCCTTCAACGACTCGACGGTCGGCGGGGCCTACGGCCTCGGCGGCACGACTGCGCTGGGTACCGAGGGGGCCGGCTGCGGCGTCGCGCCGAACTATCGGGACGTCGACGTGACCGGCAGCGTCGGCGGCCACCTCGAGTATCTGGGTGACGCGTCCGTTGGCAACCACCTCGCCGGCGTCATCAACGCCGGTGGGTGCGGCGGTGCACCTCGCGGGACGCCGACGGGGATCGCCGAGGGGACCTACCGCGTCACGAACGCCAATAGCGGCAAACTGCTCGAGGTCGCGAACGCGAACACGAGCGACGGCGCGAACGTCCGGCAGTTCGCCGACACCGGCCACCCGTGTCAGGAGTGGGTCGTCAGCGACAACGGTGACGGCACCTACACGTTCGAGAACGCCAATAGCGGGAAGTTCCTCGAGGTCGCGAACGCGGAGACGGTTAACGGCGCGAACGTCCGGCAGTACGCCGATACCGGCCATCCGACCCAGGACTGGGTCGTTCTCGACAACGGCGACGGGACCGTCGCCCTCGAGAACGCCAACAGCGGCAAAGTCGCCGAAGTCTACGAGGGAAGTACCTCCGACGGCGCCAACGTGAACCAGTGGTCCTGGAACGGTGGCGCGTGGCAGCGCTGGACCTTAGATCGGGTCTAATCCCAGGGCCGACCGCGCTGCCCGGACGCGGATAGTTCGGACGGGAGCCGATGGTCCTCGAGCGGTTCACCGCGGTCCGTCGGCGACCCAGCAAGACGGATAGCCGTCGTCGAACGCTTTTCGTCAGGGTCGTCTACTCACCGAACATAACGCGGGCGTTCTCTCAAGCGACGTTCCGCGGGCGCGGCGCCCGCACACAACGCTACCCACTTCGCCGGTTCGATCCTCGAGAGGCGGGCCAACGCCACTACAAGTACAGTGTACGTCGCGTGCTCGCCGAGCAAACGGCGGCTGAGCGTGTTGGCCCAGAATGATTGATGCATAATATTTCATCATCCGTGTTTTGAATATGCTCATAATAGTGGGAGAACAAGCAACTGGCTCGTACCGAAATGAGGGGGTGTAGTATGTCAGACGAGCGTACACCCGACGACTCGTATTCGACCGATCGACGAACGCTCCTCAAGACCACCGCGACGGCGGCCGCCGCGACCGTGGGGATCGGCGCCGCGATGGGGTCGGCCAGTGCGGACACCGACTCGATCATGGAGGTAGACCTCCGAGGCGGTATTCCACCGGTATCGGCGGCACCGCAAGGGGAGGACGAGGTTATCTTCAACGTTCACGGCTACACCGGGTCGTCGGCCAGCGTCAGCCAGTCAGCACAGCTCCGGGATACGATCCGGAGCCTCGGCAACACCGAGACGGTGACCGCGGTGACCTGGGACGACAGCGGGCTCCCCAGCTCCGCCGAGGCCAGCGCCCGCCAGCAGGGCGCGGACTTCGCCGACTGGATGGAGGGGTACATCCAGGCGAACCCCGGCACGACGATCCGAATTCTCGGTCACTCGATGGGCGGGATCGTTACGTACGAGTTTCTGGCCGCCGCGGAGGGCCGCTTCCGGGTAGCCAACGCCGACACGATCGGCTCCTACGAGGTCACCGACGCGCCCTGTGACGGGTCCGCGTTCCACGCCGCGATCGAGAACGTGGCGAACTTCGTCGGGAACTACTACTCGACGAACGACTCCATCGCACGACTCGGCAGCGGACCGGCCGACTGCGGCTGGGGGGGCGGCTCGCTGCCGTCGAACTACGCGGACGTCGACGTAAGCGGCTCCGTCGGCAGTCACACCACCTACAAGGCGAGCACCGGGTTCGGGCAGGCCTACCTCAGTAACTTCGCACCACCCGTCGACCGCGGTGGCAGCGGTGGCGGTGGCGGGTCGGGCGCGGAGATCGCCAACGGAACGTACCGGCTTACGAACGCCAACAGCGGGAAGTTCCTCGAGGTCGCCAACGCGGACACGAGCGACGGCGCGAACGTTCGGCAGTACGCCGATACTGGTCACCCGTGCCAGGAGTGGGACGTGAGCGCCAACGGCGACGGCACCTACACCTTCACCAACGTCAATAGCGGGAAGTTGCTCGAAGTCGCCAGCGCAGGCACGAGCGACGGCGACAACATTCGACAGTACGCTGATACCAGCCACCCGTGCCAGGACTGGATCGTCCTCGACAACGGTGACGGTACCTACACCCTGGAGAACGCCAACAGCGGCAAGGTCGCAGAAGTCTACGAGGGAAGTACCTCCGACGGCGCCAACGTGAACCAGTGGACCTCGAACGGCGGGGCCTGGCAGCGTTGGAACCTCCAGCAGATCTGAGCCACGATCGAAACGTACCGGGAATCGATAGGTGGCAAGCGCTCCGATTGATCCCTGGGGCACCGAACTCATAACTGCCGATCCGACCCCTCGAGAGTTCTCGCGTTCCTGTCGAACTCGGTAGCGTCAGCGACGTGTCCACCGACCGGCCCTGTCTCTCTCGGCGCAGTGGCGATCCATGGCCGCGGCCTCGGTCACCGACTGCAGCGTTCGATTCTCCCTTGAGACCACGAACACTGCCGTTCTCTGCGACGCCCTGAAAACCGTGCGCCGCTGTGGAAAATATCTACCACCCCATATTAAATACACTCAATAACGATAGGCAAAGTACAACGAAGGTCGAGGCATATGATGAACCGTCGCATGACAGACCACGACACCCACGATGAGCAGCGACCTGCAGACGAATCACGGACGACCGATCGACGATCGCTCCTGAAAGCGACTGGGACGACGATCGTCGGCGGCGCGGGACTGGCCGCCGCGTCCAACTCGACGTCCGCCCAGTTCGGCGGCCCAGAAGTCATTCAGGTCGATGACGGCTGGTTCGGCTGGAGCGCCGACGATAGCCTCCCGGTCACCGACGAACTCCTGATCTTCATCCACGGCTGGTTCGGCGATACCACCGTCGAGAGTCAGGCAACCTCCGTGCTCGATTCGCTCGAGGCTGGCGGCTATTCACCCGATCAGACCGTCGCCATCGAGTGGCCAGGCAGCACGCTCAACTTTTTCGGCGCCGAGGCCGATACCGAAGACGTCGGCGAGGTCGTCGCCGGTCTCATCGAGGAGTTCTACGACAACGGTGGCGGGAGCGTGCGACTGGTGGGTCACTCGCTCGGTGGCCGCTGTGTCTACTGGACCGCCACGAAGCTTAGCAGTGGCTACGAGATCGAGACCGTCGCCGGGCTCGGGGCCGCCGCGGACGGCTCGGAGATCTGCGGCGATCCGTGGAATCCCGGGCTCAGCAACGCCTGCGAGGTCCGCAACTACCACTCCGAAAACGACTCGACGGTCGGCGGGGCCTACGGCGGCCTCGGTGACACCGCACTCGGTACCGAGGGCGCCGGCTGTGACCCCGCCTCGAACTACACCGACGTCGACGTCACCTACAGCGTCGGTAGCCACCTCGCGTACCTCGGCGACAGCGCCGTCGGCTCGGACCTCGCCGCGGCCATCAACGCCGGAAGCTGTAGCGGCACCGGCGGCGACGATGGCGGCGACGACGGCGGCTGGTTCGACTTCTAATTTTCGCTCGACCGCATTGCTTTCAGGGCACACCTAGGGGGGAGCAAGGTGCGCTCGCCGAGAAGGGGCGGCCGGATGCGCCATATAACCAATTTGTTATTCGTAACATTTTATGCGAGGGGTGATAAGTATACTCAGAAAGATGGGATAAAACCCAACCGAATAGTACCTAAATGTGCGGCTGTCGAATGACAGACAACGACAACCTCGACGAGTCACAGACGACCGATCGACGAACGCTCCTCAAGACCGCCGGCACGACGATCGTCGGCGGCGCGGGACTGGCCGCCGCATCGAATTCGGCATCCGGTCAGACAAGCGGCCTAGAAGTCGTCAGCGTCGACGACGGCTGGTTCGGCTGGAGCGCCGACGGGAGTCTGCCGGTCACCGACGAACTCCTGATCTTCATCCACGGCTGGTTCGGTGATACCACCGTCGAGAGCCAAGCAACCAACGTGCTGAATTCCCTCGAGGCCGGCGGCTATTCGCCCGATCAGGCCGTCGCTATCGAGTGGCCGGGCAGCACGCTCAACTTCGTTGGCGCCGAGGCCGACACCGAAGACGTCGGCAACGTCGTCGCCGGTCTCATCGAGGAGTTCTACGACAACGGCGGCGGGAACATCCGCCTCGTCGGCCACTCGCTCGGTGGCCGCTGTGTCTACTGGACCGCGACCAAACTCGCTGACGGCTACGAGATCGAGACCGTCGCTGGGCTCGGTGCCGCTGCGGACGGCTCGGAGATCTGTGGTAACCCGTGGAACCCCGGACTCAGCAGCGTCTGTGAGGTCCGCAACTACCACTCCCAGAACGACTCGACGGTTGGCGGGGCCTACGGCGGCCTCGGTGACACCGCCCTCGGAACGGAAGGGGCCGGCTGCGACCCCGCGTCGAACTACACCGACGTAGACGTGACCGCCAGCGTCGGCGGCCACCTGGAATACATGTCCGACGCGACAGTCGGTGCGGATCTCGCCGCGGCGATCAACGCCGGCTGTGGCGGCAGTGGCAGCGGTGGCGGAACACCCACGCAGATCTCCGAAGGAACCTACCGACTCACGAACGCCAATAGCGGCAAACTGCTCGAAGTCGCCAGCGCCGGCACAAGCGACGGCGACAACGTCCGGCAGTACGCCGACACCGGCCACCCGTGCCAGGAGTGGGACGTGAGCGCCAACGGCGACGGCACCTACACCTTCACCAACGCCAACAGCGGAAAACTGCTCGAAGTCGCAGGCGCCGGCACGAGCGACGGCGACAACGTCCGGCAGTACGCCGACACCGGCAGCCCATGCCAGGACTGGATCGTCCTCGATAACGGCGACGGGACCGTCAGCCTCGAGAACGCCAACAGCGGCAAGGTCGCCGAAGTCTACGAAGCGAGCACGGCAGACGGCGCCAACGTCGTCCAGTGGTCCTCGAGCGGCGGCGCCTGGCAAAACTGGACCCTCGAGCAAGTCTAATCCGAGACCGCGGATAGAACCACCGAGAGCGCCGATAGGCAACAGGGGCTCCGATCGGTGCCTGCGGGGCCGCGACTGCCGGTCCGAGTCTGGATCGCTCACACGATTTCGTGAGATCCGTCGGCTTCGACGACGCGTCCACTGTCGCGGCTCATGAGGGGAATTCGGACACGACGTTTTGGTTCTTTCAGCACGACGACGAGCAGCCGAGGGTATCGAACACCCGCTTCAGTCAGCGGAACTCCGTTTGGTGCGCATACTCGACCAGCCGAGAGCGGTCGCGCCTGTCGATATAGTAATCATGCAAATCTAACATTTTATCCCTCCGTTATTAAATACATTCATAATAGAGGAGTAAAATCCAATCAAAACGCCCCGAAACAAGCAGTCGTCGCATGACAGACCACGACACCCCCGACGAATCGCAGACGACCGATCGGCGAACGCTCCTGAAGACCGCCGGCACGACGATCGTCGGCGGCGCGGGACTGGCCGCCGCATCGAGTTCGGCGTCCGCCCAGTTCGGCGGCCCGGAAGTCATTCAGGTCGAAGACGGCTGGTTCGGCTGGAGCGCCGACGGCAGCCTCCCAGTCACCGACGAGCTCCTGATCTTCATCCACGGCTGGTTCGGTGACTCCACCGTCGAGAGCCAGGCGACCGACGTGCTGAACTCCCTCGAGTCGGGCGGCTATTCGCCCGATCAGACCGTCGCCATCGAGTGGCCGGGCAGCACGCTCAACTTTTTGGGCGCCGAGGCCGACACCGAAGACGTCGGCGAGGTCGTCGCCGGTCTCATCGAGGAGTTCTACGACAACGGCGGCGGAAACATCCGTCTCGTCGGTCACTCGCTCGGTGGCCGCTGTGTCTACTGGACCTCGACCAAGCTCTCGAGCGGCTACGAAATCGAGACCGTCGCCGGCCTCGGGGCCGCCGCGGACGGCTCGGAGATCTGCGGCGATCCGTGGAATCCCGGGCTCAGCAACGCCTGTCAGGTTCGGAACTACTACTCGCAGAACGACTCGACGGTCGGCGGGGCCTACGGCGGCCTCGGCGACACCGCACTCGGTACCGAGGGCGCCGGCTGCAATCCCGCGTCGAACTACACCGACGTGGACGTGACCGCCAGCGTCGGCGGTCACCTCGAGTATCTCGGCGACGCGACGGTCGGCGCCGATCTCGCCGCGGCGATCAACAACGGCGGCTGCGAGTAACCGAACCAGTACCGTCGATCCGCTCTGCCAGCTGAACGACGGCGATCACACGTCTGTCGAACCGACGCGGCTCCTGCGTTTTTTCCCGCCCGGCCGTACTCAGATCAGTTCCCCGTCACGTTCCAGTATAATTTCCCTGGCCTGGATAAAAGTGTACCAATATATACACTAGTGGAGAGTACAATTATCATCGTTTCAACCCTTATTGATCGCTATTGCGGGCACTGAGTCCACTTTACGTTCTGGAATGGTCAGGACCCAATGATTTTTATAGATGTAATGATTCCCAGATGGTGTATATGGGAAATCCGGTCACTGCGTTATCAACCCGCATTAGAAGGAGTTACGCGCTCAAACTCGTTCTCGCACTGCTCGTCGTCGTCGCGGCGGTCGCCGCTATCGGGGCCCTGATCTACGTTCAGACGGGGACGAGTCTCGCGGACGACACGGAATCATCGATGGTCCAGTCGACGCTCTTGCAATCTGAATCCGTCAGCGAGTGGGTCGCCCACCATCGCGGACAGACGCGACTCCTGGCGTCCTCGGACGCGGTTCGAAGCGGCGACACGGATCGGATTCGATCGACGTTCAGAGCCGAACACGAGCGAATGCACGACGACGTGGCGGCGATCCACTACGTCGACGCCTCGAGCGGCGAGATCCTCGCGAGCACGAGCGAGGAGGCCGAGGACGCGTCCGTGAGCGACGCGCCGTGGACGAACGCCGATCTCAGTGGCGACCAACCCGTACTGTCCGAGCCCTACGATGCGCAAAGCGTCGACGTTCCCGTCGCCGGCGTCGTCACCGAGGCCGCCGGCGACGACGACCGACTCGTCGTCGTCCTCCTCGACCTGCCGGCGTTCGCGAACTCGCTCGAGACGCCTGCGGACGCCCACGGCTCCTTTACGCACGTAGTCGACTCGAAGGGGACCGTCGTGTTGAGCCACCACAACGAGCAGATCGGCGGCCCCAACATGCAATCGGACGGCCAATCGAATTCGATGGCCGTGAAAAAGGGTCTCAACGACGAGGTCGGCTACGTGGAGATGGACATGGAGTCTGGCCACCACACGGGGACGATGTCGATGGGCTACGCCCGCATCGAGGGGACCGACTGGGTCCTGATGACCCACATCCCGGCCGCCGAAGCGTTCGCCCTCCAAGAGGAGATCACGCAGTCCGTAATCGCGCTCGTGCTCGTCTCGCTGTTCGGCCTCGGCCTCATCGGCGTCGTCGTCGGCCGATCGACGAGCAACTCGCTCGGCACGCTTGCCGACAAAGCGACCGAACTCGAGAACGGCAACTTAGAGACGGAACTCGAGAGCGACCGGCACGACGAGATCGGGCAACTCTACGCCGCCTTCGCGAACATGCGGGATTCGCTGCGCGAGAGCTTACAAGAGTCCGAGAACGCCCGCGAACGGGCCGAGCGGAAGGGCCAGGAGATGGCGGAGCTCGCGGGCCACCTCGAAACGAAAGCGACGGAGTTTCGCGACGTGATGGAACAGGCCGCTGACGGCGACCTCACGCGTCGGATGGACACCGACAGCCACAACGAGGCGATGAGCGAGATCGCAACGGAGTACAACGAGATGATGGCCGAAATCGAGGCGACGACCGACGATCTCAAGCGCTTCGCCGACGAGGTCACGGGCCACGGCCAGCAAGTCACGGCCAGCGCCGCGGAGGTCCAGCAGGCCAGTAGCGAGGTGAGCAACGCCGTTCAGCGGATCTCCGACAGCACTGAACGCCAACACGAGACGTTCCGCTCCGTTTCGGAGGGAATGGAAGAGATTTCGGCTTCCACCGAGGAGATTACGTCGCTCTCGAACGAGGTGACGACGCTCGCCGAGCGGACCGCGGAGGCCGGCCAGGAGGGGACGACCGCAGCGAAGGCGGCGATCGACGCGATGGAAGAGATCGATACGGACGCCGAAGACGCCGTCGCGGAGATCGAACACCTCCAACAGCAGGTCACTCGCGTCGAGGAGATCACGGAGTTCATCCAGAAGGTCGCCGAGCAGACGAACATGCTGGCGATGAACGCCAACATCGAAGCGTCACGAACGGGGACGGGCAACGAGGGATTCTCGGCCGTCGCGAGCGAGGTCAAAGAGCTCGCCGCCGAGACGAAATCGTCGGCCGACGAGATCGACCAGCTCGTCGCCGACATCAAGACCCAGACCGACACGACCGCAACCGAGGTGCGGACGACCCGCCAGGGGATCGCCGAGACCGCCCAGACCGTCGAGGCGGCCGTCGACGCGCTCGACGAGATCGCCGGCTACGCCAAACAGACCTACGACGGGACCAAGGAGATCAGCGTCGCCAGCCAGCAGCAGGCCACAGCGACCGAGGAGATCGTCTCGATGGTCGACGAAGCCGAATCGCTGAGCCAGCAGGTCGCTGAAGAAGCGAGCAACGCCGCGGCTGCGGCTGAAGAGCAGACCTCGGCACTCGCGGAAGTGACCGAGAGCGCAAGCCACCTCGCCGAACGGGCGAACAACCTCCAGCGGCGGTTAAACGAGTTCGACACCGGGGGATCGCAAACGGCGGCCACGCCGCAGACGGGAGACTAGAACGCCATGATGGGGGCACCTCGATAGCCCCCGCGAGCGCAAGCGGGGACAGACACCCCGCATACCGGATCCGAGCACTGTTCTCGCTGAAATCGCAGCGTCGGGACCACGAGCAGTAACGCGTCGGATTGTACGCCACTTGAGAGTATTGCATATAGACACTTGGTATAAATTGCCGTAGTAGACTTCATAAATTCCCATCTTGTACCGCGTATGAAAATGTTCATGGGACGAAACGACGACACCCATCAGACGCCGGAATCGAACGGGACGAACCGGCGGACGCTGCTGAAGTTCGGCGGGACGAGTATCGGTGGCGCAGCCGGACTGTCGGCAACGGCCGGGTCGGCGACCGCACAGTTGTTCAGTTCCGGCATCGAGGAGTTTGAACTCGACGGCCTCGGTGCCGCCGATGAACTGCCCAGTAGCGACGAATCGGAACTGGTCATCTACCTGCACGGCGGCGGCGCCAGTTCGTCCGCCGGCGATCAGGGACAAAGTCTCGAGGACGGCCTCGCCAACGCCGGCTACGAGACGACCGTCGTCGCGGGCGTCTTCAGTACGACATCGGTCGGCGTCGGTGACGTGACATCTGAGGCGGCGGAACGTCCGCACAGATCGCCGAGGGAACCTACCGGCTCACGAACGTCAACAGCGGCAAACTGCTCGAGGTCGCGAACGCGAACACGAGCGACGGCGCGAACGGTCAGCAGTACGCCGACACCGGCCACCCCACGCAGGAATGGGTCGTCAGCGACAACGGCGACGGCACCTATTCGCTGGAAGCGGCCCACAGTGGCAAGGTCGCCGAAGTCTACGAAGCGAGTACGGCGGACGGCGCCAACGTGATCCAGTAGTCCTCGAACGGCGGTGCGTGGCAGCGCTGGACCTTCCAGCAGGTCTGATCCGAGACCATACCACGCAGCACGGATGCGGATCGTTCGAACGGTGATTGGAGATAGTTGGATGATTCACCGGTCCGTCGGCGAACCCAGCCGGCCGGACGTGCGTCTCCGTCGGCAGTCTCCTTTCGTCGCGCTCGTCGATCCGCCGACGTATCGTACGTGCTCTATGAACGCTCTATCGGATGTTCGAACGTCTGAATCTCACAGAAGCGACCACTGTCAGGCGTTAGCGTTCGTTGCCAACGGACGGGATCGGCCGTCGATTGACGCGGACGGGTGACTGTCGCCGAAATATCGCTCGATTCACATCTAGACCCGATATGAATACACTCGTATATGGGTAGAAAGTAACACCTTCACAGGTGGGGTCGTATTTACCGCATCATGCCAGATACCGATAGTAATAGAACGGTGGAATCGGACGGCTCGAACACGTCGACGCGACGGACGCTACTGAAGGCGACCGGAACGACGATCGTCGGTGCGACGGGACTGGCGGCGACGACGGGTTCGGCGTCAGCACAGTTGTTCGGTCCCGATATCGAAGTGATCGATGTCGGAAGTAGCATATTCGGTTCAGGTATCTTTCAGTCCCTTCCTGTCGAAGACGAACTGTTCATCTTCGTCCACGGCTGGTTCGGCGATACGACCGTCGAAAGCCAAGCCGAGGATGTCGCCGAGTCGATGATCGACGCCGGCTACGAAGCGGACGCCTACGTCGCGATCGAATGGGATGCCACGACAATTAATTTCGCGGGTGCGACCGCCGAGACGGAAGACGTCGGCGAGGAACTCGCCGAAATGCTCGAAGAGTTCTACGACTACGGCGGCGGCAACGTCCGTCTCATCGGACATTCGCTGGGCGGTCGCGTCGTCCTCGAGACGATAAACGAGATCGGTCCCGGCTATACGGTCGAGACCGTCGCACCCATCGGTGCTGCTGCAGACGGAGACATGGTCTGTGATGGTGGAATCGGTGGTGGTGAGTGGTACGACGGTATCGAAGACAACGCCGAGGAAGTCCGTAACTACCACTCCGAGAACGACACGACCGTCGGATCGGCCTACGGCGGTCTCTTCGGTGCCGCGCTCGGTAACGACGGTGCGGGCTGCCCATTCGATACCCCAGACAATTACACTGATGTCGACGTCACCTTTAGCGTCTTCAGTCATCTGGGCTACCTCGGAGACGACGAAGTCGGCTCCGACCTCGCCGAGGCGATCGAGGATCAGGACGGCGGGCTAGGCTGGTTCAGCTAGTCACTCTTCCACGATCGGATCGCCGTCTTGGAGTAGTGCGTTTCTGCTGGGACGAATCGACACCATCCTCGATCGTCGGGCGACACGCTATTTGCCGACCACGGACCGCCAAGAACGGAGTCGTGAAAACGATCCGAGAGACAGTCTCCACTCGAGGCGGACGCAAGACCCCGATGTACTGGACCGCTGACGATCGAGCGAGACGAACGAAATGAGCCTCGCGGCTCTCAGGTCTGTCGCCTATGGCGACAGACGTTGACGATCTCGCGGGAACACCGTTGGACTCCCTCCGGTCGTCCAACGAGCTCCCGCTCGACGGTTAGCGACCTCGCCTACGGCGAGAGTCGCTGTCGGTCTCGCGGGAAGAGAACAGCTTCTCGGATGTTGTCCAGCCCGAGAATCGTCATGATCAGGCGCTCGCCACCGAGACCGAAGCCGGCGTGGGGCGGCATGCCGTACTTGAACATCTTCGTGTAGTACTCGAACTGGTCGGGGTCGAGGCCCTGCTGTTCGAAGCCCTCGATGAGCTTCTCGTGGCGATGTTCGCGCTGGCCGCCCGAGACCAGTTCCATGCGCGGATGCATCAGGTCGAAGCCGGTCGACAGCTGCGGATCGTCGTCGTGATCCTTGATGTAGAACGGCTTGATCTCGCTGGGCCAGTCGGTGATGAAGTAGTGACCGCCGACATCCTGCCCGAGGGCTTCCTCGGCCGGCGTCGAGAGGTCGTCGCCCCAGACGAGTTGCTCGTCGAGTTCGCCCGTGGCGTTGATGCGCTCGATGGCCTCCTCGTAGCTGATGCGCGGGAAGTCCCCTTCGGGGACTGCGAAGTCCTCGGCGAGGTCGAGTTCCTCGAGTCGGTCGCCGAAGTTCTCCTGAACGGACTCGTAGGCGGCTTTGACGACGCCCTCGGCGACGTCCATAGCGTCGGTATGGTCACAGAACGCGCCCTCGAAGTCGATCGAGGTGGCCTCGTTCAAGTGCCGCGGCGTGTTGTGTTCCTCCGCGCGGAAGATCGGGCCGATCTCGAAGACCCGCTCGACGTTCGAGCCCGCGACCAGCTGCTTGAACAGCTGGGGCGACTGGTTCATGAAGGCCTCCTCGCCGAAGTAGGTAATCGGGAAGAGTTCGGTGCCGCCCTCGGTCCCCGTCGCGACGATCTTCGGTGTGTTGATCTCCGTACAGTCGTAGTCACGGAACTGGTTACGGACCGAGCGCAGCACGTCCGAACGGACCTCGAAGACCGTCTGGATCTCGTCCTTGCGGAGGTCGAGGGTGCGGTTGTCCAGTCGAGTGGAGAGGTCGGCGTCGACCTTTCCGGACGGGTCGAGGGGCAGTTCGGGGTCGGCGGGTGCGATAACCTCGAGGGACTCGGGCGTGACCTCGACGCCCGTCGGCGCGCGCGGCTCCTCCTCGACCGCACCCGACACTTTGACGACGCTCTCGCGAGAGACGCCCAGTCCCGTCTCGACGAGGTCCTCGTCCATCTCGTCTTTCTCGAACTTGATCTGGATCTTGCCCGTCGTGTCCCGAAGAATCAGGAAGGCGATCCCGCCGAGGTCGCGGATCTCGTGGACCCAGCCGGCAACGGTCGCGTCGTCGCCCGGCTCGGCGTCGGCAGTGTAGGTTCTGTCCTGCATACCTCCCGGTTCACGCAGGCGGAACTTAAGCGCAGTCGTTCGCACCGAGATTAATCGTTTTGCCGGACGGGCGCGACTAGGGGCGTATGGACGACCTCGAGCGACTCGCCGACGAGATACGGAGCGCGGACACGGTCGTCGCCTTCACCGGCGCGGGGATCTCGGCCCCCTCCGGCGTGCCGACCTTTCGGGGCGACGACGGCGTCTGGGAGCGGTTCGACGAGGGACAGTTCGCCTACGGCCGGTTTCAGCGCGATCCCGAGGGGTTCTGGGCCGACCGCGTCGAACTCCAGCGGGAGATGTTCGACGACGAATACCGGCCCAACGCGGCCCACGAGGCGCTGGCTGCGATGGGACGGGAGGGCAGTCTCGAGGCGATCCTCACCCAGAACACGGACGGACTACACGGCGATGCCGTCGGTTCGGTCCGCGACGGGAACAAGGGTAACGAGGTAGACGGAAAGCCAGAGACGACCGTCCTCGAACTCCATGGCAACTCCCAACGGGTTCGCTGTACGGACTGTGGAAACCGTCGCGACGGCGATCCGATCTTCGAGCGCGCGGCCGACGGCGACCTACCGCCGACGTGCGACTGCGGCGGCGTCTTCAAACCCGACGTGATCCTCTTCGGCGAGCAACTACCGGGTACAGTCATTCAACGCGCGCGGGTGCTCGCCCGCGAGAGCGACGCCTTCCTCGCGATCGGCTCCTCGCTCGTCGTCGAGCCCGCCGCCTCGCTCCCGCGGCTGGCCGCCTCGACCGGCGCGACGGTCGGCATCGTCAACCTCGAGTCGACGCCTCACGACGATACCGCCGACGTGGTGCTTCGCGAGGATGTGACCGACGTGCTCCCGCAGTTGCGCGACCTCGTGTCCGAGTGACTGGCGGCGGTCGGTGCCGACTCACTCGACCAGTTGGTTCTCGATCAACTGCGCCTGGCCGCGCCGCAGGCGCTCGCTGACGGCCTGCGTCGAGATTCCCAGTTGGTCGGCGATCTCGCTCAGCCCCGTCTCTCGTGGCACCTCGAAAAAGCCGCGCTCGTGGGCCAGGACGAGCGCCTCCCGCTGTGGGTCAGTCAGCGCCGACTCGTGCCCTCGCCGGCGCTCGTCGCCGTCGGAGAGCCGGTGTAACTCGAGGGCGACGCCTTCGTCCGCGAGAAAGTCGTAATACTCGCCGAACGATGTTCGATCCGGAAAGCGCATCTCGACCTCCCAGCGGTCGTCCGCGCCGCGACACTCGAGGAGTTCGCCGCCCGCGGTGACCCACTGGCGGTAGGCCGACACGACATCGGTCGGGCTTCCCTGCAGTCGATAGAGATCGCGTCCCTCGACCCCGCCGATCCGCTCGAAGTCCGCAACGGTCTCGTCGTCGACGAGCGCGCGTTCGACTCGCTCACGGTCGCGATGGCGAATCCAACAGAACGCGATTGGGCGCGTCGGGTCGAGGGCGTACTGGCGTTCGATGTCGATGTCGACCGACGGCAGCGCCTCGAGCGTCGGCCCGAGGACGAGCGCCGGCGACGACGCCTCGAACGAAGCGAGGAGACTCATGAGCCGTCGTGCAATGCGAAGCGACAAAACAGTTTAGGCCACTGTCACCGCAGTCGAGAAATCGCGGGCTGCCGGTCCGCGCTACGCGTCGTTGGCCGCTTCGACGGTTTCGCGGACTGCCTCGATCCCCTCGTCGTGTGCGAGGTCGCCGACGACGATCACGTCGGCGTACTGGGCCATCGTGTACGCCGAGTCGTAATCGTGGATGCCGCCGCCGTAGAACAGCGTCGAGTCGTCGAGCGCGGCCGCGGCCGCTTCGACGACACCCTCGTCGCCGAGCATGCCGGAGTACTCGACGTAGACGATCTCCTGGCCGAACATGTGCTCGGCGACCGTCGCGTAGGCGCCGACATCGTCCGCGCCGAGATCGCAGTTGGCCTCGGTCAGTTCCGCCACGTCGGCCTCGGGATTCATGACGATGTAGGCCTCGGTCGTCGTTCGCGCCCAGTCGAGGTCGCCCTCGAGGCGGACCCACTCCTTGTGGGCCTCGGTGATCCAGAACGGCGAGCCGGCGTTGAAGACGGTCGGGATGAGATAGCCGTCGAGTACCTCGTCCTCGAGGACGACTTCGGGGTTCGAGGGCTCCTGATAGAGCGCGACGTCGTGTTCGGCACAGGCGTCGATGACGGCGCTCATGTTCTCCCGGGTGATGCCCATGGTGCCGCCGACCTCGATCGCGTCGGTGCCGGTCGCACAGAGGTCGCCGTAGGTCACTCCGTCCGGAAGCTCCTTGTCCGGATCGAGTTTGAGAATATGGTTCCAGTCCTCCCAGGGGGTAGTCATACCGCGTCGTTTCCCGACAACCAGCAAAAACGCTACGGAACGAACCCGACTCGCGGATCCGGGGTTCGAGCCGTCGCAGACCGGCTCCTCGGTGGTCTGGGACTCCCGACGGCAGCTTACAACTGCTCTGCGCTGACAGCCCGCATCGAGCCTTCCTCCTCGAGCTCCCAGATCCGCAGGACGAGGTGGGCCTTGCAGTAGTACTCGGCGGTCTCGAGCCCGGTCTGCCCGTTCTCGAGGACGAGCTGGCACGTGGCCCCGTTCGAACACTCTGGTGAATGTTCACACATTGGTACTCGTTTCGTCTACTCGTCTCGCAGTCAAGACCCTGTCGGTGAAATCGGTCGACCGGATCGACGAACTTGCCCCCCTCTAGCGGTTTCACCCGTCATACCGAGGGATACCACTGACTGGCAAACTCGGCGGCAGCTCAGATGCCCTGTCCCATCAGGTGGCTGCGCAACACGTCCGCCTCCTTGTTCCCCGAGCCCGTGTTGACGATAACGAGCGTCTCGTCGCCGTCGAACGCGCCCCGCTCGGCGAGTTCCCACGCGCCGCTGGCCGCCGCCGCGGCGCTGGGGATCAACTCGAGACCCGCCGACTGGGCCACCCGCACGGCGGCCTCGAGAATGTCGGGGTCGTCGGTCGCGACGCCGTCGCCGTCGGTTTCGCGGACGGCCTCGAGCGCGCGCGACCCCGCCGCGGGATCGGGGACCTCGAGTTCGCCACAGATCGTGTCGGGGTGCTCGACCGGCTCGAGTTCGTCGCGGCCGTCCGCGAGGGCCTCGACGATCGGCGCACAGCCCGACGCCTGCGCGGCGTAGAGGGCGGGCAGTTCGTCGGTCAAGCCCAGCTCCCGGAACTCGGTCGCGGCCTTCGCGAGGCCGACGAGCCCGACGCCGTCACCCGTCGGATAACAGATCGCGTCGGGGACGGTCCACTCGAGCCCCTCGACTATCTCGTAGAACAACGTCTTCGCGCCCTCGTGGCGATAGGGCGTGTCGAACGCCCGGAGCGAGTACCAGTCGTCGTGTTCATCGAGGCCCTCTTCGAAAGCCCCGACGGCGTCGCCAAAGCGGCCGCCGACCACGTTCATGTCGCCGCCGTGGACGTTGACCATCGCTTTGTTCGTGAAGCCCGAGCGCGAGGGGAGGTACGCGTGTGCGTCCAACCCCGCGCGGGCCGCGTAGGCCGCGACGGCCTGGCCGCCGTTGCCCGTCGAGGGAAGCGCGACATCGCTCGCGCCGTGCTCGGCGGCGGCCGTGACAGCCACTGACGCGCCCCGGTCCGTGCTCGAGCCGGTCGGGTTCCGGCCGTCGTCTTTGATCAGAACGCGCTCGACGCCGAGTTCGTCCGCCAGCTCGGGACAGTCCACTAGCGGCGTCGCACCTTCGTCCGTCGTCACCGCGGCCTCGCGGGCGAAGGGGAGCAGTTCGGCGTAGCGCCACTGCGAGTCGAACGGCCGGTCGGCGAGCGTCTCCCGATCGAGGTCGATCGCGTCGTAGTCGTAGCTCGGGTCGAGCGACCCCCCGCAGTCCGGACACCGGTGGGACTCGGCGGCGTCGACGGCGGCCCCACAGTCGACACACTCGAGTCCGGCGAACGCGTCTGACGTCTCCATAGACGATCCTTCGCGGCGGCGAACTAAGGGCTGTCCATCGGCGACCGGGTCCGATCGTCGGTCGCGCCGCTATCGGACTCGAGCGTCGATCACGTCAGTGCTAGTACCGTGGCTGGAGCGTGATCGAATACAGAACCGAACAGAACTCAGAGAGAGCGCGAATCAGTTATCGCCGGTCTTCGACTGCCACTCGTAGTCGCGGCGTTTGGCGGACTTGCCGAAGCCACACGACGAGCACTGCTTTTTCTTCGTATGGTAGGACTTCTCACCACAGCGACGACACTTGACGTGCGTCGTCTTGTTCTTCTTTCCTTGGCTCGGGGTTCCTGCGCCAGTCATGGAGTGATCGACACGACGTTGTCGCCGCGTATAATGGTTGTGTCTTCGACCGGCGTTTCCTCCTCGACGCCGCCTTCGACGGGGATCGTCACGTCCTCGAGCACCAGATTCATGTGCTGATCGTAGCCGGCGAGGTCGCCGACGTACTCGTCGCCGCTCTTGAGTCGTACCGTGACGCGTTCGCCGAGTGACGCCTCGAGGACGTCCAGCGGTCGTCCACTCATACGAAACACCGCAGGTGATGGACACTTAATCGTACCGGTCCGTACGCGGCCGAAGTCGTCGCTGTGGCGACAGCTACCGGGCGTCAAACGGCGGTTAGTGTCAGAACCGTTGAACGGCTGCTCTCGAGTCGCCGACCGGTCAGCCTTCGGCGGCGAGCCTGAGGATTTGTGGCGTGACGACCACGTCGAGGAGAGCGATCCCGAGCGCGATGAGCTGTGCCGTTCCGTCCAGAAAGAGAAGGGCGACAGCAGCGACGGCGATTCCACTGGTCAGACCGTATCCCCATCGGACGGCGGGGTTATCCAGGACCATAATCGTGTTATTCTACCAATACGACAAAAGCGTATCCATTCGTCGAGACTCGCTGTCGACAGCCCCAGGAGCGTGAGAGGGGCACGGGCCTCGTAACGTATCGCTACAAACGTCAGTAACAGAGACCTAACCAAACGGCTAAGTGACTTCTCGTGGTCCGTCCGCCTATGGGAGATACCAACTTCACCCTCATCGAGTTGCGCTTCGACGGCGACGCACGGTTCGGACTGGGATCGCTCAGCGACGCCCTACCGTTTGGCGGCAGCGAATCGACGGCAGAGCTCGAGACCGAAACGGATATCGAGATGGAAGACGCCGAGGATGACGACTCCAGCGGTGCGGGCAAGAGCGCCGTCGGCGCGCTGGTCGCGCTCGTCGTCCTCGTCGGCATCGCCGTCGCCGCCCAGAAGTTCCGCGGCGGCGACGAGGAATCGGAACTCGAGGCCGAAGAAGAGCCCGACGTCATCGTCAACTGATCGCCGTCACGGTAGACACCGATCGGCGGTGATCGGGACGCACATTTAATCGGTAATCGACCGCCGGCGTCGGCGCGTCACATCGAACGGAACTGAGCCGAACGCTTTTGCGCTTCCTTGCCCTAGTGAGAGTCGTGAATCTCTATCGCAGCGCCCGGGCCGTCGCCGGGGCGTCCGGTGACGATGCGATCGACTGGCGGTCGGCCGCCGACGCCGCCAAGGCGGCCACCGACCCCGGATCGCTCGAGCTCGAGCCCGGCGAGAGCGAGGCCTACGCTCGCGACGTTCGGGACGCGAGAGCGGCCGTGCGGACCGTCGCGGGGGTCGAGTTCGACGTGCCCGAGACGGTCGAGATCCAGAACCGCCACCACTGGATCGACGCCAACGTCGCCACCTTCGAGCGGGTCATGAGTACCCTCGAGACCCACACCGGCGCGTTTCCCGGCGTCGCCCGGACGATCAATACGGGAACGATGACCGTGCTGCTCGCCTTCCTCGGGCGGAACGTCCTCGGCCAGTACGATCCCCTGCTGTTGGCCGACACGCCCGCGGACGAGCACGCGCTGTACTTCGTCCGGCCGAACATCCTGAACGCCGCCGCGAAGCTCGACGTCGATTCGGATCGCTTCCGCCGCTGGATCGCCTTCCACGAGGTAACCCACGCCGCCGAGTTCGGGGCCGCCCCGTGGCTCTCGGATCACCTCGAGACCCGAATGGAAGAGGGCATCGCGAAGCTCTCGGAGGGCTCGTTCGACCGGGCGGCGTTTCGCGACCTCGACGCGGCGATGACCGTCGTCGAGGGGTACGCCGAACTCCTGATGGACCACGCGTTCGACGAGGAGTACGAGGATTTACGGCGGAAACTCGACGAGCGCCGACAGGGCCGGGGGCCGCTCCAGAAGCTCTTCCGTCGCCTGCTCGGCCTCGGGCTCAAGGAGCGCCAGTACCGACGCGGCAAGAACTTCTTCGAACACGTCGTCACCGTGCGCGACCTCGAGACGGCGAGCCTGGTCTGGGAGCAACCCGAGAACCTCCCCAGCCACGACGAACTCGACGCGCCGGGGACGTGGATCCGGCGCGTCGACCGCCGATAGTCGGCGCTTCGCGAGGCGTTTCGACCGTGGACCGCGGACGCGCTCGCATCAGTCGGTCGTGATCCAGAGCAGATACCAGAGCAACGCCCCGCCGGCGACGACCCCGCCGAGGACCGCCGCGCCGATCACCGTCAGCGGAGCGCCGCTCTGAAGCGCGATCAGCCCCCCAGAGAGCCCGACTAAGAGGACGAAGGCGGCCTTGAGCTGGTCGGCCGCGCTCGTGGGGACGCTCGAGCGCGTCGAGCCGCGCGGCCCGCGGCTCATAGCTCGTGGGGTGCACTGACGTGCATGACGGCGAACTGCCAGCGCGGGCCGTCCGCGGCCGCCGCTCCGTCCGCCGCCGCTCGTTCGATCAGCGTCCCGCTCCAGCGGCTGTCGAACCGACGGCGCTCGCCGCTCTCCGTATCCATCCAGGCCATCGCAACCTCATCGGCAAACGTCGCGAATCCGTCGCGCTCGTCGACGACGAGGCGTCGGCTCTCGATCGACCAGTCGGTAGTCGTCTCGGTTTGTGCTTCGAGCGCCGCGGCGACCTCGCGGCCGCCGAACAGGGACTCGCTGATGCCGAACTTGACGGTCGGGTCGTCGTCGCGGAAGTAGGGTACGAGGGGGTCGCCGTCGCGGAGCGCGTCGTAGTAGTCGCGGACGACGGACTCGGCGTGGTCGCTCATATATTGAGTCTGTCGAAGTCCGGTTCCAAAGGCCCACCGGACGCAGTCGCAGGTGCGCTCGAGTGACTCGAGCAACCATCCGTCTGTAGTTAGTCGAGGAACCGCGTGACAGCAGCTTGTCGAGGCATCTTTTCCGAAGAGTGAGGAAGTCGAGTCTATACGCAACTGAACTTTCGTATCTCGAAGTATGCGTCCGCTCGCTACGTTGTTTCCCTCGGAGTTCCTTGAAGAGTACGCCGAAGAACCCGGCGTGGACGAACATGCCCGTGATCTTCGAATCCCGTTCTCGGTTGGGTGTTCGTGTTTGGCACTCACCTCCGGCGAAGCCAAACACTCGCTGGTTTCCGACGTAGCTAAACGCTACTGCTGACGAGACGCTCTCTTTCGGCAGCATTTATCATCGGTTGACACCTTGCTCGCAGAGTATCTCCGCGGCCTCGTCAAAGTCGCACTTGACGGGGTCTTTGTCCCGATGACAGTCGATACAGAGTTTAACCGATTCCATGACGTGATGATTGTTGACGGGACAATCCTGCGGTTACATCAGTTTCTTGCTGATACGCATGGCCCACGGAAAGGGTAGCAGGTTAAGCCTGTCTCCACCGTTCTCCACAACGTAACTGACAGACCAACAATTATTTCATTGGGCTGGTGAAAGAACATACGACAGCATGGAGACACAGGCCCGTTGCTCAAAACTGGTTTGACCATTCACGGCTTTCTATAGATATAGCAAATTTCACATACACTAAAATATTGGATGAAAATATGGGCTGGCTAGAGAGTCATTCACCAACAATTTGGACGTACATGATTATGGGAGTAGTAGTCGCTCCGATAGTTCTGCTGCCAACTATCTATGCGAGTTTACTCATTATCGAGGCAAATGTAAGACTACTTACTGAAGTAACACTGTTAGTTCTTAGTCTGTTAGGGTTCGTTGGAATCACTATGATATTTCTTTTCCCAATTATGGTATATAAGGATGCGAAGAGCGTTCTGGGAACAGATTCAGAATGGCATCCTCTCCCACTGCTATACGCTCTCGGGGGTATTTTTGGATTTTTTATCCCACTTCTCCAACAGCTGGTTGGGGTTATTTTTCTATACAAGCGGTATAACTCGTCAAAGGCCGTCTGTCTCTAGCTAAGAGAAAAACCCCGTAACAGCCACGGCTTATCGAAGCTTCTTTTCGAGGGAATGAGGAGGCAAGAGCTGTATCAAACAGCCTTCTCGTCGAGAATTATGCGTCGGCTCACTAGGTTATTTCTCTCCGAGTTACGCGAAGAGTACGCCGAGGAACTCGGCGTAGTCGAACCAAAAGGCAAGCTTCAGATTCCGATCCTTGTGTAGGCACCGTCCGCTCGTCGAACGACGAGAACTCCCCACAAGTATTCGCGAACGAAGTGAGCGATTCTCCGCCGGAGCGGGACAACGCCCCGCGGAGGCGGCCTTTTTCCTCGAAGTCCGCGAGAACAGCGCTCTCGCGGGCCCATCAGAAATCTCCGATTTCTGCGGACGTTTTTGCGCCCGACGAGGGACGCGAAGCGTCCCTCGAGCAGAGAGTGGTTCGCCTGCGGCGAACCCGAGGCGTAAAAAGTTCGGTCTACATGAAGCCGCGGTCGACCTCATCGGTCTCGATCAGGTCCTCGAGCTCCGAGTGCAGCAGCTCGTCGGCCTCCTCGAAACGCTCGGAGAGGTCGTCGAGCTCGTCGGGCCGGTCGTACTGGTCGTACTCCATCGGCCCGAAGGCGGGGCTTCCCATGGCCTCCATCACGTCGTCGAACAGGTCCTGCGGGCGCGTCGGCGCGTCCGCATGGGTCTCGAGGACGGTCTCGAGTCGCTTCCCGACCGTCTCGGCCTGCGCTTCGTCCTCCGGCGGAGACTGGACGGCGAAGCGGCCGCCCGAGTCCCGCTCGGGGAGAAACGAGTCGAGTTCGTCGTCTACCTTGCGGGCGACGCGGCCGCCGACACCGCGGACCTCGAAGGGGTTCTTCGCGTACGTCTTCAGAAAGAAGACGCCGGCCCGTGGATGCGCGAGGTACATGTCTTCGCCGACGCCGCCGGCGCGGTCGCCGGCGACCGCACGCCAATCCTCGGGATCGACATCCCGTTCGGTGACGTCCTCGAGTACGTCCTGCCACTCGCGTATCCGCATGGTCGTGTCGTGGATTGGAACGCCGGCAGAATGAACGTATCGGTCCGGTCGAAAGACGCCGCAAGCGGACGGTCCACGGGGGGTCGAACCAAAAGGAATACCACGGCTCCCCGACCAGAGTGAGTAACAGACGGTTTCCCTATGTCCGGCCGCCAGCAACTCTCGCTCGTCGAACTGTTTCGCGCCGCACCGGCCAAGAGCGCGCTCCTGACGCTGACCCCGCTCGCGCTGGCGCTCGGCCAGTTATGCAACAGTTACGTCAACGGGCTCTCACCGGTCGTCTCGATCGCCTTCGCCGTCACGATGATCGCCTTCGCCGTCGTCGCGACGAGCCACCACGCCGCGGAACACCGGATTCGCCGGCTCGAGCGCGACCACGGCCTCGGTCGATCCTGAGCGCAGGAACTCACGCGCCCGGTCCGGGCTCGGTCGCGACCGTTCGCGCTTCTCTGGCTTCGTAGGCGTTGAAGCCCGCGATCCCCGCGATCAACAGGCCGCTGGTGATCGTGCTCCAGAACAGGCCGCCGGTCATCCCGAACAGCGCCGAGGAGACGATCAGCCAGACGCCGAGAATGGCGACCAGCGACGCGATGGCGGCGCTGAGCGGAATGTCGTTGGTCAGGCGGTAGTAGTTGTAGCCGGCGGCGGCGGCCACGACGAGGCCGACCAGCACGTTGTTCCACAGCGGCGCGGCGGCGGTGCCGAAGACGAGCACCGAGAGGGCGACCCACGCGCCGAGGGCAGCCACGACGAGGCCGAGTGTCGAGGCCTTGCGCCGGCGCTCCTCGTTCGCGACTCGGGCCGACTCGTCGCGGTGGTCGCGGCCCGCGTCGAGCCGGTCTCCGTACCCGGTTCCGGAGTCGGCATCCGCCGACGCCGATTCGGTCCGCTCGATCGGCTCGTCGCCGGTGTCGGCCCCGGAGTCCCCGCTGGTCCGACGGTCGTCGTCGTTGGGGTCACTCATGGGAACGAGGTACGGCTCGGAATCTCAAAAGCGACCCGTCCGTTCCGCTGCCGTCGGTTCTCGAGAGGGATCGAAACCGTCCGTAACAAGCTATTACCGCGGCGAGTCCGCGACCGCGAGCCCGGTGAGACGGACGGCTGGGGCGGCACCGACTGCGGTACCCGGACCGATAGCGTTTTTGATCGCTCGGCCGTGACGGTAGGCTGTGCACGTACGCGGAACCGTCGCGGGCGAGGTCGAGGTGCGGTCGGTGTCGACGAGCTACGGCGAGAGCGACCTCGCCGACGTGCCGCTTCGGCTGGCCGGCGACGGAGACGGGACGGCGGCCGACGGTACATCCGCCACGCGGAGCGACGGTGGGACGACCGACGGCGGAACGACGGCCGCCGTCGACGGCCGCGAGACGACGACGGTGACGCTGTGGAACAAGTGGACCGAGTCGGCGGAACTGCTCGAGCCGGGGATGGAACTGCTCGTGACGGACGCGAAAGAAGAGGAGTATCAGGGCGAAACGAAGTTCGCCACGACCGGCGACTCCTACGTCGTCGTCGAGCCCTCCTTCCTCGTCAGCGTGACCGCGATCCGCAACTGGGTCGAGTGTCCCCGGCTCTACTACCTGAACAAGCTCTCCGGGGTGCCGCTGAACTACCCCGTCGTCAAGGGGACGCTCGTCCACGAGGTCTTCGGCGACCTGCTGCGCGGGCGCGATCTCGAGGAGTCGATCGAGGCCCGCATCGAGGAACGGGGCCTCCAGTTGGGCCTGCTCGGCGAGACGCCCGACGCGGTGAAAGACGAGATACGCGAGAACGCGAAAGCGATCGAAGGGTGGCTCGAGCAGGGCCGCCTCACCGAGGAGGATAGCTGGCGCTCCGAGCAGTTGCTCATCAGCGAGACCTTCGGGATTCGCGGGCGGGCCGACGCCGTCCGCCGGGGCGCGCCGGTCGAACTGAAGACGGGCAAGAACCTGAAAAAGGAACCGCGATTCAAGGACAAGGTCCAGGCCGCCTGTTATGCGCTGTTACTCGAGGAACACGGCGGCGACGTGGACCTCGGAACGCTACTTTACACGAAGAACTCGGCGCTGGATCGCAACGAGGAGACCGGCGATCTCACCCCCGCCAAGGAGTTCACGATGGGCGACGGGCTGTTGAAGTACGTCGTCCGGCTGCGAAACGAGATCACGGCGATGGAGACGAACGGCGACGTGCCGACCGGCTACGAGGCCGACGCGAAGTGCGAGTACTGCTTCGAGCAGGATACCTGCATGGTCGTCTCGGGGCGCCTCGATCAGGAGTCGAAGGCCGGTCAGATCGGCCAATCGCTGCCCGACGAGGAACTCGAGTACTTCGATCGCTTCTACCGGGCCATCGAGGAGGAACGGCGGGAGGTCCACCGCGAGTACGCCAAACTCTGGGAGCAGACGGCCGAGGAGCGGGCCGACGACGACCGCGCGCTGATCGACCTCGAGTTCGTCGAAAAGCGGCCGCTCGAGGGCGGGCGCTGGGAACTGCGGGCGCGTCGGACCGGTGGCGCGACCTCGAAGCTCCGCGAGGGCGATCTGGTGCTGGCAAGCGACGGCCATCCGGTTCGGGGCGATTCGGAGCTCGCGATGATCGAACGATTGGACGAGGAGGTCGTCCTGACCGCGGACGAGCCGGTCGAGGTCACGCGACTCGATGTCTACCCCTCCGAGCTGACGACCGACCGGCTGCTCGTCGCGATGCACGACGCGCTGCTCAAGGGCGACGAGCGGCGCAAGGACATCCTGTTCGGCCGCGCGAAACCCGAATTTGCTGACCCCGGCGAGACCTTCATTTCGAACAACGACGCCCAGAACGAGGCCGTGACGAAAGCGGTCGGCGCGGAGGACTGTGCGCTGATCCACGGCCCGCCGGGCACCGGGAAGACCTACACCATCGCCCGCGCCATCACGGCGATGGTCGAGCGCGGCGAGCGCGTCCTGCTGTCGGCGTTTACCAATCGGGCGGTCGACAACGCCTTGGAGGCCGTCCTCGAGCAACTCGAGGACGCGGACGGCGTCGACACCGATCGGGTCGTCCGCGTCGGCTCGGAGAGTGGTGTCCGCGAGGACATGGAGCCCTACCGGCTCGAGCGGGCCGGCGACCCCGAGGACCGCGTCGCGGAACTGCAGAACGCGCAGGTGGTGGCGGCGACCACCGCGACCTGCGGCTCGCGGGTGATGAAAGAGCAGGCCTTCGATGCCGCGCTGGTCGACGAGGCTGCCCAGCTCACCGAACCCGGCACGCACGCGGCCATCAATTTGGCCGAGCGGTTCGTCCTCGTCGGCGACCACGAGCAGCTCCCGCCGGTCGTCCGAGCGGAAAACGATCTCACCGAGTCGCTGTTCGAGCGGCTCGTCGATCTCCATCCCGAGGCCGGCGTCATGCTCGACCGCCAGTACCGGATGAACCAGCGCATTCAGGTCTTCGCTTCCAGGGAGTTCTACGACGGCCAACTCCGGCCGGCGACGCCCGAAGTCGCGGGCCGAAATCTGGACGATCTCGAGGGCGTCTCCCGCGACGCGCTTCCCGTCGGCCTCCGCGATCCGGTCTCGTTCGTCGATGTCGAGGGCGACCGGAGCCGGTACACCGACAGCGAGGAGGCCACACGAATCGCCGAACTGATCGAGGCCTACGAGGCGGCCGGCCTCGAGCGCACCGACATCGGCGTCATCGCCCCCTTCCGCGCGCAGGTCTCGGAAATTTCGAAACACGTCCCCGACGACGTGGCCGTCGACACCGTCGACCGCTTTCAGGGCTCGAGCCAGGAGGTCATCGTCGTCTCCTTTACGGCGACCGGCTCGCTCGAGGGACCGATCTTCGAGGACTATCGGCGGATCAACGTGGCGCTGACCCGACCCAAGCGCGCGCTGGTGCTGGTCGGGGACGCGTCGGCGCTGGCGTCAGATCCGGTCTACGAGCGGATGCTCGAGTGGGCGCGTCGGTGACGCGGCGGGCCGATCGGTTCCTCCGCCGTGCTCCGTACCGCCGGTATTTATCCGCTAGTGAGAGTAACGGCCGGTGACATGCGACTCGAGGAGACGAGCGCGGCCGTTCGCGACGCCACGCCGGCGGAGTACGCGGAGTTCGTCGTGTGGATCACCGAACTCGGCGGGACGACGGTCCTCATGGTCTTGCTCGCGGTGCTGTTCTGGTGTGGCGATCGCCGGCGGACGGCGTTGGTGACCAGTTACGCGGTCGCCGGACTGGCGCTGGTGTTGACGCTCAAGACGCTGTTCGGACTGCCGCGGCCGCCGGCGGACGCCCTGCTCGTCTCGCTCGAGGGCGCACGCGAGGGCTACGGCTTTCCGAGCGGTCACGCGTTCGCGGCGGCGGTCGTCTACGGCGGCCTCGTCTCGGTGTACGATCGCCGGGGCGATCCGCTCGCGGTCGCCGGTGCCGGCACGCTCGTCGCGGCCGTCTCGCTCTCTCGAGTCGCCCTCGGGGTCCACTACCTGAGCGACGTGATCGCCGGCGCGGTCCTCGGGATCGCCTTCGTCATCGCGATGGACCGGCTGACGGGCGGCGATCCGACGACCGGCTTCGCGATCGCGCTCGTCCTCGCGGTTCCCGCGGTCGTCGTCGCTGGCGGCACCGAGGACTCGCTGCTCGGCCTCGGCGGCTCGATCGGCGGCCTCCTCGGCTCGCGGCAGTTGACGGCGCTACCGGACCTTCGCTCTCGGCTCGAGGGGGCGATCCTCGTCGCGGTCGGCGGCGGGTTCGTGGTCGTCCTCCGGGGTCTCGAGGCGATCGTCGGCGCGGTCGAACCGCTCCTCGTGGTCCTCTACGCGCTGTTGATCGCCGGCATCCTCCTCGTGCCGGCCCTCGTCGGCGGCCTCGAGTTCGACGCGCTCGAATCCCCTCGGTGAGACGCGGGTGTACGGGCCGGACGCGCATTCAGACACGATCACAGAGACCACGTGAACTGTGGATTTACCGCCAGCGGCCGCGTAGTTCTCGTATGCTCGAGACGTTTCGCCCGCGTCGGACCAGTGCTCGCGTCGCGGTCGTGATCGTCACCGTGATCGCGTTCGCGTCGATCGCGACTGGAATCGGTGCAATCCTCACCCAACCAGCCCTCGAAGCGGAGGGGGTACTCGGCGATGTCCAGTCCATAGCGGATTTCAGCGGGACGATCATCGGCTTTGCCCTGCTTGTCACCGCTTGGGGGCTGCGACGGGGCTATCGGCTGGCCTACGTCGCCGCGGTCGTGCTTGTCTGTCTCTCCGCAGCCCACGGCATCGTCCACGCCCGGGTGCTGTCGGTGCCGCTTGTGGTCCTCTCGGCCGGCGGACTCGTCGTCCTCGTGGCCACGAGCAAGCGGTTTACCCGCTCGAGTCACCTCAACGCGACCCAGATCGGCGCGTTGCTCTCGATCGTTGGCGTCTTCTGCTACGGGACGGCCGGCGCGTACGCGCTCCAAAACGGGTTCGACGGAGTCGAGACCGTCGTCGACGCGGTGTACTTCACTGTCGTGACGGCAAGTACGGTCGGCTACGGCGATGTCCACGCGAAGACCGAAGCGGCGCGGCTGTTCGCGATCTCGTTGGTCGCTCTCGGTCCGGCGACCGTCGCAGCCACGGCCGGGAGCCTGTTTGGCCCCGCGATCGAAGCGCATCTGACCAAAACCGGTCGGCGCGCCACGGAAGGACGAGATCGTGAGCCTGACGGAGCGATCGGCGGCGAGGCCGACGACACACGAGTCGTCGTCCTCGGAACGGGCAAGACAATCTGGCCCGTCGTCACGGCGCTTGCCGGACGGACCGCGGTTACCGTCGTGACGAGCGAAAACGCAACCACATTTCCCGACGGCGTCGACGTGATCGGCGGCGAGCCGACCGCCGACGGAGCACTCGAGCGGGCCGCCCTCGAGACCGGCGACGCGGTCCTCGTCGGCGCGGGCGCGGGCGACCAGCACCAACTCGTCGCGGCCGTCCGATCGCGAACGGCCGCCAGAATCGTCGCGATCGCCGGCGAGGAGTCGGTCGACGCGCTCGAGCGGGCCGGCGCGGACGCCGTCGTCGACCCCGACGCCGTGCTGGTCGAGGCGACGCTGGGCGCGCTGCGGACTGGCGGGGCTGCGAGTCAGTCGTCCGCGTCGGCGGCTTCCCAGAGCGGGTAGAGATCGTCCTCGATCGGCTCGGTGATCGGCTCGTCGTCGAGGACGAGTTCGGGGTCGCCGCCCTCAAGCGCCCGAACGGTGCCGATCGCGGCCGCCTCGAGGCCCGCGTTTTCGAGATCGGCAAGGCAGTCCTCGAGCGCGTCCTCGGGAACGGTCGCGACCAGCGCGCCGGAGCCGAAGATACACAGCGGATCGACGCCCGCGGCCTCGCACAGCGCCGCCGTCTCCTCGCGGACGGGCACGGCGTCGCGATCGACCTCGAGCCGAACGTTCGAGGCGCGGGCCACCTCGAGCAGGCCGGCCGCGACGCCGCCCTCCGTTGGGTCGTGCATCGCGGTCGCGTACTCGCGGACGACTCGAGCCTCGGGAGCGACGCTGATCTCCGCGAGAAACCCCTCGGCGCGCTCGCGGATCTCGGGGTCGACCGCGAGGTCGCCGCCGAAGTCGGCCGCAAGGATGGCCGTGCCCTCGATTCCGGCGGCCTTGGTCAGGACGACCCGATCGCCGGGTTCGGCGCCGCCGGTCGGGACGAATCTGTCGGTCGAACCCATCGCGGTCAGTGAGAGGAGCGGCCGCTCGAGTTGGTCGACGTACTCGGAGTGGCCGCCGACGATCGAGGCGCCGATCTCTCGGGCGGCCTCGTCGAGGTCGGTGGCGATCGCCTCGAGCGTGCGCTCGTCGGTCCCGGTCGGGAGGAGAACGACGGCGGTCAGCCAGCGCGGGTCGGCCCCCGAGACCGCCACGTCGTTGGTCGCGACGGGAACGCCGAGCCGGCCGACTTGCGAGGCGGCCAGCGAGATCGGATCGGAGCTGACCACGAGCGTCCCGTCCCCGTCGGGCCAGTCGATCGCCGCCGCGTCCTCGCCGTCTGCGGGTCCCTGGAGTATCGTCTCGTCGGCCGCCCCCGTCCGCTCGAACACGTGCGCGAGCAGGTCGTCCGGGCTCACCTTGCCGGGCATACCACGAACTGGGACGATGCACCGTTTGTAGCTGTCGAAGGATTCGCTCGCTTCGCGTCAAAGATCGCGGAGTCGCGGACGCATACATCCAGAAAGCCCCGAGTCCGCTCGCGGGCTGTGGCTCGCTGCGGTCCTCGGCCGTCGGCCTGCGGTCCTTACTTCGCCTCGCACCGCGAGCGGCCTCGCCCCTTTCATTCCCGCCCGAACGTGGTTAGACCGGGCTGCTGTCGCAGAGCCTGTACTGACCACGGAGAAACCGAGGAATGTCGAGCCCGCTCAGTTCTCGGGCGCGACCGCTTTCATCGTCTGTCGGATCTGCTCCTCGTCCGCGCCGCGCGGGAAGCTGACCGCGATGGTGTCGACTCCGTCGACAGCCTCGTAGCGCTCGATTTGCTCGCGGACGGTTTCCGGATCGCCGGCCGCACAGAGGTCGTCGAGGATGTTCTGGTCGACGAGCTCGAGCGCGCGCTCGCGGTCGCCCTCCTGCCACGCGTCGTAGATTTCGGGCGCTTCGTCGTACCCCTGGCGCTCGAGGGCGTCGCGGTAGAACGTGCCCATGCCGCCGATGTAGAAGCCGATGTGCTGGCGAGTGATCGCGCGAGCTTCCTCGGGGTCGTCTAACGCACAGCAGGTGACGCCGGCGGAGACCTGCACGTCGTCGGGGTCGCGGTCGCCGAGGTCGGCGCCGCGCTCGATGTCCTCGATGCGGTCTGCCATGCCCTCGGGAGTGAGCATGATGCCGTGCCAGCCGTCGGAGAACCGACCGGCAAGTTCGACCGCCTTGGGGCCCATGCCGGTGACCTCGATCGGCGGGGTGGTCTCCGGCGGGTCACAGCGCAGCCGGAAGCCCGACAGTTCGAAGTCATCGCCGTCGTAGTTCACCGTCTCGCCCGACAGCACTTCTCGAACGATTTCGACGGTTTCGCGCGTCCGCTTGAGCGGGTTGCCGAACTCCACTCCGTGCCAGTTCTCGATCACGACGGGGCCGCTCGGGCCGAGCCCGAGCCGGAACCGGCCGTCGGAGAGTTCCTGCAGCGTCGCCGCCGTCTGCCCCAACAGCGCCGGCGAGCGCGAGTAGGTGTTGAGGATGCTCGAGCCGATATCGATCGTCTCGGTCCGTTCGGCCATCGCCGAGAGCACGGTCACGCCGTCACGGCCCCACGTTTCGGGGAGCCACGCGCAGTCGTAGCCGACGTCCTCGGCTGTCCGCGCGTAGTCGGCGATCGAGTCAATCGTCGGCTGTGCGGCGACGGGTAAGTGGACATCTCTGTCAGTCATCGTCATTCACAGACGAAACACTGCCTTTTGGGTGTATGGGAACCGGCGGCGTGCGAACAAACGTTTACGGGCTTCTCGGGCGAAGACGGTGAGAGAGACGAGCGACAGACGCGACTAAATGTCGTGGTCGTCGCTGATCTGCGGGACGCCCTGGACGGTGATGGTCTCGCCGACCATGTACGACGAAGCGGGGCTGGCGAGGAACTGCGTCACGTCGGCGATCTCCTCGACGGTACCGATGCGGCGGCCGACCTCCTCGCGGTCGATGGTGTCGGCGGAGATGCCCATCTGGCTCTCGACGCCCGGCGTCGCGACGAAGCCCGGCGCGATGCAGTTGACGCGGACGTTCTCGTCGGCCCACTCGTAGGAGAGCGTCGTCGTCAGGTTGATGACCGCCGCCTTAGCCGCCCCGTAGGGGCTCATCAACGGCAAGCCGCGCTGGCCGGCGACGCTGGCGAGGTTGATGACCGAGCCACCGCCGTCTTGCAGATGCTCCGCGGCCGCGTGCGTGCAGTGATACGTGCCGTTGATGTTGATGTCGATGATCGTTTTCCAGCCGTTCGGCGAGATGTCGTCGAACTCGGCTCTGAACGACGCACCGGCGTTGTTGACCAGTACGTCGAGTCCGCCGAACTCCTCGACGGTGGCCTCGACGAGCGCTTCGACGGCCTCGCGGTCGGTCACGTCGCACTCGACCGCCAGTGCGCGGCCGGGGCTGTCGCTCTCGTTGATTTCCTCGGCGACGGGGTCGACGTTCTCCTGCTCGCGCGAGCAGACGACCACGTCGACGCCGTCAGCGGCGAACCGCTCCGCGATCGATCTGCCGATCCCGCTCGAGGAGCCCGTGATAATAGCGGTCTCGCCGTCGACGCTGAACTGTTCGGTACTCATTCGCGGTCACCTGCGTGTCGGATTTCGCTTACCATTGTTCAATCCAGCCAGCTATTCGCGTCAACTGTTAATAAAGGTGGGTATAGATACCGTAGTGTTAAGTGAATGGGTGGCAGTGCCACAGGTACCCACGACGGCGAACCGACCGCCGTCCCGGACCAACCCATGTCACCAGATACCCCAACGTACGGACCTGATCGACAGGCCGAGGTCTCTCTCAGCGGGCTGCTCGAGGACGAATCGCCCGAGTTCCCCGTCACCGACGAGGACCTCGTCGAACGCGCCCGCGAAGAACCGAGCGAGGAGGGCTGTCGCTCGACGCTCCGGAGGGCCGAGCGATGAGCGAGGACGCGACCGTCGATGCTGGCGCGGCGACCCCCGACGCGGGCGGGTGGGAGGCCGTCTTCTGGGACATCGGCGGCGTGATCCTCGCGCTCGACACCGTTCAGGCGGCCCACGCGGACTTCATCGCGAGTGTCCTCGACCGCCATGACGTCGACACGACGCTCGAGGACGCCATCGACATCTGGCGGACGACTGTCGGGGACTACTTCCGCGAGCGCGACGGCACCGAGTTCCGCTCCGCGCGCGAGGGCTACCACCGCGGGATCGAGACGATCGTCGGGGAAGAGATCCCACGTGAGGAGTGGCAGCCCCGGTTCGACGAGGTCGTCAGCTCCTCGATCGAACCGATCGCGGGCGCACCCGAAACGATCGCACGGCTCGCCGATCGAGACCTCCACGTCGGCGTCATCAGCGACGTCGACGACGCGGAAGGCCGGCGAATGCTAGAGCGGTTCGGCGTCCGCGAACACTTCGACTCGATCACCACCTCGGAGGAAGTCGGCCGCACCAAGCCCGACCCAGAAATCTTCGAGACGGCCCTCGAGAAGGCCGGCGTCACCCCCGCGCGGTCGCTGATGATCGGCGACCGCTACGACCACGACGTGAAGGGAGCCGCCGACATGGGGATGCACGGCGTCGCGTTCGGAGCCGACGACGGCCCCGCCGTCGCGTATCGGATCGAATCGCCCGAAGAGGTACTCGAGATCGTCGACGATAACGAGAGCGGAGACGAGTGAGACCGGCCGGCGCGAGTGATCGACGGTAACCGATCGGTCCAGCCAATCGGTGGTATCCCGACGCTGATTTAAATACTGACAGAGAAGAATTCGATAGCACAGAAAATAGCACACACAGGACATACACGCCCTGGTAGCCGATTCTCGAGATTGTAGAATTATCGTTTATTTATATGTTCGTGACCGCCTTCTATAGAAGTAGGTGAAGAACTCATGGCTACAGAGAAGATGACTGTCGGTTCGAACGTGTTCGAGAGTACCCTCGGCGGCCTGACCGTTCGCGGACGGGCCCACAGCCTGAGCGCGTGGTTCGTGCTCGCGCTACGGCTCATGATGGGGTATGCGTTCGCGTACTCCGGACTCACGAAGATCATGGAAGGCGGGTTCAGCGCCGGCGGATACCTGACCCACAGCGCGGCCACGAACGGCAACCCCTTCGCGGACGTGTTCGCCTGGATGGGAGCCACGCCGTGGTTCGTCGACATCGTCAACGTCGCCGTCCCGTGGGGTGAACTCCTCATCGGCATCGGGCTGTTAGTCGGCGCGCTCGTTCGCCTCGCGGCGTTCTTCGGCGCGTTCATGATGCTCCTGTTCTACTTCGGGAACTGGGAGATCACCCACGGCCTGATCAACGGGGACTTCGCGTACATGCTCGTGTTCCTCGCCGTCGCCGCCTTCGGTGCCGGTCGGATCCTCGGACTCGACCGACGCATCGAAGCATACGAGATCGACGGCGTCCCGCTGCTCGAGAAGTACCCGAAACTCGACTACGTCCTCGGATGAGTCGAGTCACTTTTTCTGCCGTCGCCGTCCTCCGGAACTCGGGCACGCAACACCGGCACACCCGATCCCAATGATCGGCGTCTGCCGACATTGGATCAGCTGACGGACGACTGCGACCGTCGCGCGGCCGTGGTTCGCGGTAACTTACGACCCACAAACATTGTAAAAGAGAGATCGCGGCGTAACTATTTTCGTTAAGGGGGGAGATACTGGCACACGACAATGACGGACACGCATCGAAACACATCCGACGACATCGTATCGGCCACCCGGGCCGGGGCCAGCGAGCGCCTGCCATGAGCGAGAACTACTACGAGCGCCTCGTCGACGAGGACGCGCTGGTCGCGTATCTCGAGGACCACCTCGGGGAAGTCGACGATTACGACATCGCCCGCCATCAGGAGGGCCACTCGAACGAGACCCTATTCGTCACGTGGGGCGGTCGGGAACTCGTCATCCGACGACCGCCGCCGGGCGAGACGGCCGACACGGCCCACGACGTCCTCCGCGAGTATCGCGTGACGAACGCAGTGGCCGACACCGACGTCCCCGTGCCGACACCGGTGCTCGCCTGCGACGACCACGACGTCATCGGGAGCGACTTCTACGTGATGGAGCAACTCGAGGGCGACGTGCTTCGTGAGGACGAACCGGAGCGGTTCGCGACGCCGGAGCATCGCCAGCGGATCGGCGAGGAACTGGTCGATAATCTGGCGAAAATCCACGACCTCGACTACGAGGCGATCGGACTCGGCGAGTTCGGCCGCCCGGCAGGGTACACCCAGCGGCAGGTCGACCGTTGGGGGAAACAGCTCTCGTGGGCGTTCGAAGTGACCGAAGACGAGCGGGAAGTGCCCGACCTCCACGAAGTCGGCGATTGGCTCCGGGACAACGTCCCCGAGGAGCACCCCCACACGCTCGTCCACGGCGACTACAAGCTCGACAACGTCATGTTCGGGCCGGAGACACCGCCGGAGCTCGTCGGTGTCTTCGACTGGGAGATGGCAACGCTCGGCGACCCGCGCGCCGATTTGGGCTGGATGCTGTCGTACTGGCGCGACACGAAAGACCCCGAGCCGGAGATTCCGGAGTTGGTCACGCGGTTCATGGAGCGCGAGGGGTATCCGACCCGCGAGGAACTGGTCGCCCGCTGGGAGGAACTGACCGGCTACGAGTTCGAACACGAGCGGTTCTACCGCGCGCTCGCCGTCTACAAACTCGCCGGCCTCGGCGAGATGTTCTTCCGGCGCTACCTCGAGGGCAACAGCGACGATCCGATGTACCCGAAGATGCGCGATCGGGTGCCGGCGCTGGCCGCGCGCGCGAAGCGAATTATCGAGGGCGAGGAGCCGCTGTAGCGGGATCGATCCGCGACTCTTCGTCCGAGGGTGCTGCCGGTTGCGTGGCGGGCGGAACCACCGACGGATCGAGAAACGGGTTCGTCTTCTTCGTTGCCGACGCCCCGAGTGCGAGCAGCGCCGCAGAACAGCTCTGACGGGGTTGATTCACGCGATGAACTCAAGTTAACGTTACCGTCGTTTATAGAGAACGGGAATCGACGTACGTGCTGTGAAACGGGGGACAACGGGCTTAACATTGCTAATCCGGTTCGGTGGTATTAAGACATTCCCGACCGACCACACGCCCATGTCACTCGAAAGCATTGACCGCGTTGCCGTTCTCGGCGCGGGGAACATGGGGCACGGAATCACCGAAGTAACGGCCATGGCCGGCTACGACGTCACGATGCGGGATATCAAAGACGAGTTCGTCGAGGACGGCTACGAGTCGATCAAGTGGAGCGTCGAGAAGCTCGAGGAAAAGGAGATGCTCGACGACTCCGCCGAGGAAGTCCTCGGTCGGATCGACACGACGACGGACCTCGAAGAAGCCGTCGCCGACGCCGACCTCGTCATCGAGGCCGCGCCCGAGGATCTGGACCTGAAACACGACATTTTCACCGATCTCGAGGAGTACACCAGCGAGGACACGCTGCTTGCGACCAACACCTCGAGTCTCCCGATCACGGACATTGCGGAGGCCGTCGACACGCCCGAGCGCGTGCTGGGCCTACACTTCTTTAACCCGCCGGTCAAGATGGACCTCGTCGAGGTCATCTACGGCCAGGAAACCAGCGACGAGGCGGCCGAAGCCGGCTACGAGTGGGTCGAGTCGATCGACAAGACGCCGATCTACGTCCGCAAGGACGTCCGCGGGTTCGTCGTCAACACCATCGTCGGGCCGTTCGGCGACGAATCCTCCTGGATGGTCTCGGAGGGCGAGGCCACGATCCGCCAGGTCGACGCGACGATGGTCCACGAGCGGGGCTACCCGATGGGGCCGTTCGAACTGGCCGACCTGAGCGGAATTGACATCGGCTACCACGTCCGCAAGGAAGCCGGTCAGCCGGTCCCACCGATCATCGAGGAGAAAGTCGAGAACGACGAACTCGGCCAGAAGACCGGGAAAGGGTTCTACGACTACGAGGACGGCGACGGCGCCGATTACGAGCCCGAGGACGCGGGCGACTTCGACTGGCTCCGCGTCGAAGCTCGAATGATCAACGCCGCCGCCTACCTCGTCGGCGACGACGTCGCCAAACCCGAGGCGGTCGACACCGGCGTCCAGCTCGGGCTGGGCTTCCCCGAGGGCATCTGCCGTCGCGCCGACAAGATCGGCCTCGACACGGTCTTGGAGAAGCTCGAGACTCTCTACGAGGAGACCGGCTCCGAACGGTACGAACCCCACCCGTACCTCGAGCAGCTCGTCGAGGAGGGCAAGACCGGCGAAGCGGCCGGCGCCGGCTTCTACGACTACGGCGACGACGAACTCGGCCCCTTCCACGACCTGAACTACGAGCTCGAGGACGGCGTCCTCTCCGTCGAGCTCGATCGCCCGTCGCGGATGAACGCGCTCTCGGAAGACCTGTTGAACGAGATCGACGAGCTGTTCTCCTCGGTCGACACCGACGAGGTCCGGTGTGCGACGATCGAGGGCGCGGGCGATCAGGCGTTCTGTGCCGGCGCGGACGTCTCCGGCTTCAGCGACGCCGACCCGACCGACCTGATGGACGTGACGCCCGCCTTCGAGACCGTCAACGACTTCGAGCGACCCGTCCTCGCGAAGATCGACGGCTTCTGTCTCGGCGGCGGCCTCGAGCTCGCGCTGGCCTGTGACCTGCGGATCGCGACCGAGCGCTCGTCGTTCGGCGCGCCCGAGATCAACCTCGGCCTGATTCCCGGCGGCGGTGGCACCCAGCGACTCACCCGCGTCCTCGGCGAGACCCGCGCGAAGGAACTGGTCTTCCGGGGCAACCACATCGACGCCGACCGCGCCGAAGAGTGGGGCCTCATCAACCGCTCGGCCGATCGCGACGAGTTCGACGACACCGTCGAGGAGTTCGTCTCCGACCTCGCCGGCGGCCCACCGATCGCCCTCAAGATCGCCAAGAAAGTCATGAACGAAGGCGAGGATGCGAGCCTCGAGGCCGCCATCGCCATGGAGAGCCAGGGCTTTGGCCTCCTGTCGAGCACCGACGACGTCCTCGAGGGGACCGCGGCGTTCGCGGAGGACCGCGAACCCGAGTTCGAGGGTAAGTAACATGACCGACGGACCGGACGAGCCGTCTGCGTGGCCCGAGTGGGCGTCGTTCGTCGAGCACCACGGCTACCTGTCGTGGCTCGACATCGACGTCGACCACCTCGAGGACGGACGTGCGGTCCTCGTCATCGAGCGAAACGAGGACTTCGAGAACCCCACCGGGACCGAGGGATACGATCCGGTCCACGGCGGGATCGTCGCGACGCTGATCGACACCTCGAGTGCGTTTGCGCTCCGCAGCACGTTAGAGAACCCGTCGGAGGCGTTCCTGACGACGACCGATCTCAACGTCTCGTATCTGCGGCCGGCGACGGGCGACCTGCGGGCCGAAGCCGAAGTGCTTCGCGTCGGCGGCTCGACCGGCGTCACCGACGTGACCATCGAGGGCGAAGACGGCGAGGCCGCCGTCGGCCGGACCACCTACCGGCTGTTCCGTGACGGCATCGACGGCTAATAACTAGGGCGGGGTTACCGCTCGTTGCGTTCTTTTCGCAAGTCCTCGTAGATTCGCGGATCGGTCTGGAACTTGAGGACGTTGTGGATCGCAGAGTTGCGGATGTTCGAAATGACGCTCCCGTGTTCCCTGTAACAGTCGTGGATCCAGTGTGAGACCTCCTGGCGGTCGCGGAACATCATGATCGTCTTCCACTGGTACTCCCCGTCCGAGAGGAAGAAAAAGAGAGTGTGCTTGTCCCCTCTGATGTACTCCATCGCGTCGCGCCAGCGCTCCGCGAAGTGCTCGGCGTTGAACTTGAACTCGAACAGCGCGAAGATGTAGTACTCCTCGTTGGGGATGATCGCCTCGCGGAAGACGCCCTGGTCGCGCATCCGCCGGATCGACTCGCTGACGGTGACGTGGGAAACGTCGATGTCGTACTCGGACTCGAGGACCTGCGTCAGCTCTCGGGACGACAGCTGCGGATCGTTCGAGAGCTCACAGAGGATCGCGATATCGCGGTCCTTGAACTCCCAGTTCGGTGGGTCTCCACTCATATTATCGTACCTCCATGATACTGATGATCAGTCGCCCCCGCCGGTGAGGAACTCGCGAAGGCGTTCAGCATAGGCGTCCGATCGATCCTCCGGGACCCAGTGGTAGGCCTCCGACAGCGGGGCGAGTTCGGCGTCCGCGAGGTCGTTGGCCAGCCGCTCGGCGTAGGCGTAGGGCTGCATGACGTCGTCTTCGCCCCACAGCAGTAGCGTCTCGGCGGTGATCGCGCCGTAATCGATCTCGGTCGTGTGGTTCGTGTTCGTCGCGACGGCGTTGCGAACCAGCGAGACGTGGCCCTCGTCCGTTAGCCACGGCGCTTTCATCCCGTCGACGAACTCGGGGTCGGCCTCGCCGTAGGCCCCCTCGACGAACGCGCCGTCGAGTCGGCCCTCGAGTGCCTCGCGATCCAACTCGGCGGTCGAGGGCAGGCCAAGGTTCGAGACGAACTCGACCGGCCAGGAGTCGTAGCAGACGGCGTTCGACAGCACCAACTGCTCGACGATGTCGGGGTTGTGCGCGGCAAATCGCAGCGCGACGCCGCCGCCGATGTCGTGGGCGACCAGCGCGATCCGGTCGACGCCGAGGTCCTCGAGGAGCGCCTCGAGCATCTCCTCTTGGGCGCGGATCGAGCGGTCGAAGTCGTCCGACATGGCGGAGTTGCCGTAGCCGACCATATCCGGCGCGATTGTCCGGCGGTCCTCGGCGACCTCGGGGACGATATCGCGCCAGAGAAACGACCAGGTCGGAATGCCGTGAACGAAAACGACCGGGGGGTCGTCGCTTCCCTCGCCGTCTTCGTGGTAGGCGACCTCGAGGTCGTGGCCGTCGACCGACACCGTCGTCGTCGACTGCTCGTCGCCCCAGGTCTCGTGGTCGACCATCTAGCTCCACCCCGTCGACCGGCCGTTCGTCGATCGACCCGGTACCCCGTCGGCCACGTCGTCCCGGCGATCGCGGCACTCTCGTGCGGTTGTTTCACACACCATCATCGGTGACATAGCGCCACTTCAGTTTCCAACATAAAGTCAGTTTGGGAGAACCCTACCGCTGTTAACCGGTAGCGGGCCGGAACCGACAGCCGGCGAGACGGGGTCGCGGCGGGCGACGGCCCCTCAGAGAGACCGTGACCGGCACCCCGCTACTCGTCTTCGGAGCCCGCGGTCAGCCCCGCCATCGACTCCTCGCCGATCTCCTCGAGCACGCGCTCGTGGAACGCCTGAAGGGCGGCGCTCTCGTCCTCGGCGAGGACGACATCGCTGGCCGACAGCGTCGCGAGGCCGAACGCTCGTGGCGTCGGCGAGTCGAGCAGTCGGCGCGAGACCGACAGGTCGCCCGCGTCGATCGCGGCGACGATGTCCTCGATCTCGTCGACGTTGAGTTTGTCCTCTAAGATCTCGCGGTATGTCTCTTCGATGACTGCGAACTCCTCGAGATCCTCGGCGAAGCCCAGCAGCATCTCGCTGGAGACCTGCTGTTCGCTCGCGGACTTCTCGTAGCCCTTGTAGCGCTTGAGGATCATCAGCGATCGGGTCGCGTTGATCCGGAAGTAGCGCTGGAGCAGGTCGGTCCCCGAGAGGGACGCTCGGAGGTCCGCGCGTACCTGCTCGGACTCGAGATCGTCGATGACGCCCTCGATATCGACTTTCCGGTTCAGTGGCATCGAGAGGACGAAGCCGTTGTCCGCGACCGCCACGCGGACGTTCGCGGTCGCCTCCTGGGCGCAGCGATAGGCGAGCAGGCGGGAGAGCCCGTCGTTGACCTTCCGGCCGTAGTTCGAGTGGACGTAGTAGTGGCGCTCGTACTCGTCGCGGTCGCGGACGACCTCGATCGCGAGCCGATCCTGGGTGCTGACGCTCTCCCGGCCGGCGTACTGACACTGGTAGTCGAACAGGCGCGCGATGGCACGGACGCTGTCGTCGTCCAGCGGGAACTCTCGGAGCCACGCGCGGACCCGCGGCGGCCCGCCGGCCTCGTAGCGCTCGAGGAGTTCACCCTGAAAGTCGAGGATCTCACAGCCGAGGTCGTAGGACAGCGGCAGCCGCTCGGAGTACCACGACGGGACGGTCGGGCGCGCGCTCGTGCGATCGACGTAGACCTTCGAGCCCCGGCGGTAGCGGTACTCGAAGTGGTCGCCGCCCAGAACGAACACGTCGCCCTTTTCGAGGGTATCGAGATACTGCTCGTCGAGTTGACCGACCCACTCGTCGCTCGCGCGCGTCTTCACGTCGCAGGTAAAGGAGTCGGGGATCGTCCCGATGTTGGTCATGTAGATGACCCGCGCGAGCCGGCCGCGCTTGCCGATCAGGCGCTCGCCCACCGGGTACTCCTCGTAGTGGTGCTCGCCGTCGGGTGGGTCGTTCTCGTCGCGCCAGACCTTCGCGTAGACGTTCTTCTCCTCGAGGCCGGCGTACTCGGCGGTGAGATAGCGCATGAGCGACTCGTACTCGTCTTCCGAGTAGTTCCGGTAGGGATACGCGCGCCGCAGAATTCCCTTCAGTTCGGCTTCGGGACGGATTTCGGCGATGGCCATCCCGTAGACGTGCTGGGCGGCCACGTCCTGGGCGTTCTCCGGGATCGACACCGAGTCGACGAACCCGTCCTGGGCTTTCTTCAGCATGACCGCACACTCGAGCAGTTCGTCCCGGTCGAGCGCGATCACCCGGCCCGTGACGGTCTGGCCGACGCGGTGGCCTGCGCGGCCGACCCGCTGGAGCAGCGCCGCGACGGATTTCGGCGAGCCGACCTGCACGACCAGATCGACGTGGGGCATGTCGATCCCCAACTCGAGGCTCGTCGAGGAGGTGACCACGTCGAGATCGCCGTCTTTCAACCGCTCCTCGATGCGCTGGCGGACCTCCTTCGAGAGGCTGCCGTGGTGACAGCCGGAGTTGTCCTCGTCGTAGGCGTCGAACCCCTCCCGGAGGTTGTGGAGGACCCGCTCGGCCCCGGAGCGCGTGTTGGTGAACACGATCGTGTTCGTATGGTTCTGGATGTGCTCGTGGAGACGCCGGTAAAACCGCTGCTGGACGATCTCGCGGGGCGTGTTGATCAGATCGTCGGTCGGACACTCGAGTCGGAGGTCGAACTCGCGGGCGAACCGGGCGTCGACGATATCGTAGTCTCGCGGGTCGCCGCCCGGTTCCGTTCGGCCGACCAGAAACTCCGCGACGCGCGACAGCGGCTCGATCGTCGCCGAACAACCGATTCTTGTGATCTCGCCCTCGGCCATCGCTTCGAGCCGTTCCAGACTCACCGCCAGATGCGTGCCGCGCTTGCCCGCCGCCAGCGAGTGGATCTCGTCGACGATGACGTACTCGACGGTCCGCAACTTCTCGCGGAACTTCGGCGAGTTCAGCAGGATCGCGAGCGTCTCGGGCGTCGTGTTCAGGATGTGGGGCGTCTCCTCGAGCATCTTCTGGCGCTCGCTCGAGGCGGTGTCGCCGTGGCGGATCGCGTGGCGGATCTCCCCCATCGACTCGTCGCCGTCGCGTTCCGCGACGATCTCCTCGATCCCCGCGAGGGGGACCTCGAGGTTGCGGTGGATATCGTTCGCGAGGGATTTCAGCGGCGAGACGTAGAGACAGTAGACGGAGTTCTCGAGGCCGTCCGGCGCCTCCCGATCGCGCTCGTAGAGGGTGTCAATGATCGAGAGAAACGACGACATCGTCTTGCCCGACCCCGTTGGCGCACAGACGAGTGTGTTCGTTCCCTCGTGGATCTTCGGGATCGCGCCGCGCTGTGGCGGCGTGAAAAACCCCTCGTTCTCGGGGACGAACTCGCCGAACTCCTCGAGCCACCACTCCTGGACCGCGGGCTCTAGCAGGTCGAACACGTCGGCGTCCTCGATCGTCGTCTCGTCGGGATCGAAAGGGAGGGCGTCGTCGGCGACCGGCAACTCGAGGCGCTCGTTCCCGTCCATTATCGTCGTCTGCGGGGCCGGCGTGTAAGAGGGTTTGGACAGCGTGGTGAAAGTGAACCGGAGAGCGGCGTGGCCCGGTCGGTCAGTCGCTCTGCGGGCCGCACCGATCGCCGCACTTCAGTGGCGACCCAAGACACCCGTACTCTAATTACTCTCTCGTTCGTGACCTTCACGAAATGCTGTCTTCGCGGTCGATCGGTATGTTCGTCCTCGTAGTCGGTCTCCTCACGGCCGGGCTCGTCGGCGGCACGACGGTCGTCGACCCCGACTCCGACGGAGTGACGCTGCTGGACGAACTCCGCGACGGAACCGCCGTCTTCGCGAGCGATACCGACGGCGACGGCCTCGACGACGGCGCGGAGAAGCGGCGTGGAACTGACCCCACAGTCGCCGATACGGACGGCGACGGACTCGACGACGGCGACGAACTCGCTCGGTACGACACGGATCCCCTCGACGCGGACACGGACGACGACGGCCTCGACGACGGCGAAGAGACAACAGCGTACGAGACCGATCCCAACCTCGAGGACACGGATGGCGACGGACTGAACGACAGCGTCGAGGTCGAGGACTACGGGACGAACCCGCTCACGGCTGATTCGGACGACGACGGACTGGCCGACGGCGACGAACTCGAGGTGTACGAGACGGAGCCGACCGACGCGGACACGGACGGCGACGGGATAAACGACGGTGCGGAAGCGATCGACTACGGCACCGATCCGCTGGTCGTCGACACCGACGACGACGGTCTCTCCGACGGGGCGGAGATCCGTCGGCAGGATCTCTTTCCCGACGCCGACCCGCTTCGGACCGATATCTACGTCGAGATCGACACCATGGAGGGGGCCGAACTCGGTCGCGCACAGACCGAGCGGATCGCCACCGCATTCGAGAACGCCCCCCTCGAGAATCCCGACGGATCGACCGGCGCGTCGCTGCATTTCATCGCCGACGAGACGATCCCGTGGGAGCCGTCGACCACCATGCACGATCTCAACGGGTATCGGGCCCGATACTTCGATCGGGCACAGCAGGGGTATCACTATCTCGTCATCGTCGCGGACGTCGGCCGTGATTCGGGATCGACGAACATCGTCGGCAAGGCCCGTCGCGGAACGATGATGGTCGAACCGCGGTCCGACCCCGACAGGCTGGGGTCGACCACGATGCACGAACTCGGCCACTCACTCGGCCTCTTTCGCAGCGACTTCGGGGGGATCGACTCCGAGCAGTACGGCTTCTGGCGGTACCGAAGCGTGATGAACTACAACGCTCCGCCGGAGTACTACGGCTTCTCCTCGAGCGGGCTCACCGGCTTCGACGACTGGGCGTTCTTCGACGACCACATGTACACGCCGTCGACGGACGTCGTCACCGTCGAGCCCTAGCGTTCGCCGCCGCGCCGTCTCGCGCACCTCGTTCAGTCACGGGCCGACCGTCGCCTCCTCGAGCGGGCCCGTTATCAGTCGGATGTCGCCGGGGGATTCGGATCGGCCGAGATCACGACCTCCACGTTCCCCTCGCTGTCAATGCATACCCGCTTCCCGCGGTATGCGAACTCGACGGCTCGCGCAGGGCCGCTCGAGTCCGCCGCTTGGGAGCACAGTTCGTCGAGCGCATCGGCGTCGACGACCTCGTGGAGCGGCGGCTGCAACTCAACGGGATCGACGCCTTCCTCGGCCGCCACTGCCCGCACGACTTGCATACTGGTCGGTGCTGAGTTCGCCATACCTCACCCGCCAACGAAGTCGTAAATAACTCCCCACGATCCTTTGCTGACGCGCGACTGACGCGCGTCAGACAAATCGCCGTCGCCGACGGGAAAACGAACCGGCGATCACTATTTCATCGTGACGTAGGCGAGGAACGCGACTGCAGCCAACTGGAGCGTTCGGAGCACGAGTAGCATTTGCTGGGCGAACTGGTCGCCCGCGTAGAGCATATTCGTGCTGAAAAAGAAGTAGAGGGCGAGCACGTTTTCGGCGAGTAACACGACACCGAAAGCGATCAATCCCAGCACCATCGACGACCTGAACGTCCGATAGTTGCGACTCCAGACGGCGATGAGGCCGAGCAACAGCAGGATATTCAGTCCGGACAGTACGCTTGCGATCGCCAGGTTCGGTTCCATTGCCATTGTCAGTCCCTCATTTGATCGATGATTCGCTCGAATTCCTCCTCGTGGCGTTCGAACCGGTCGGTCAGGAAGTAGAGCTTGCCGTACTCGTCACCGCCGGTTTCGACGATATCGTGCTCGACGAGTTTGTCGAGGTGATACCGGATCGTGTTGTACTCGAGGCCGAGCCGTTCGCTGAGTTGGTTCGCGTTCCGAGGGCGCTCCGCGAGCGCGCGGATGATCCGCACCCGGCTTTCGCCGCCGCGCGTCCCGACCAGTAGGTACCAGAGCGCCTTCTCCATCTGCCGTTGCTCGAGGTTTTCATCGCGAGTGGTATATATGTGCTCACCCGCCGATCGTTCGGGAAACCCATCCCGTCGGACCGCTCGGGAACGCGTCGCGCTCTTCGTTCGGCTGGAGCGTGCCCGTTCCGTCGGTCGCGCGGACGACGACCTCGTGCTCACCCCCCGGCGGATCGTAGCGATGTCGCCACTGTCGCCAGACATCGTCGCCCGGCAACGGCTCCGAGAGTTCGGCGTCGGTCCACGTGTCGCCGCCGTCCGTCGACACCTCGACCCGCCGAATGCCTCGTGTCCCGGCGTAGGCGTGGCCGGCGACCTCAACCCGACCGTCCGACAGGTCGTTGACCGCGTGGAGTTTCGCCACCGTCTCGACGGGGCCGGTCCCGTGCCAACCGCGCTTCTCCCAGTAGCCGTCCTGTTCTTGCTCTAATACCTCGATCTCGGTGAGCCACTTGACGTTGATCTCCCCCCAATGGCCGGGAATGAGCGCACGAGCTGGAAAGCCGTGACCGCGCGGTAACACGTCGCCGTTCATCTCGTAGGCAAGAAAGCCGTCACGGAGGGCCGACAGCGGGAACTCCTCGTAGAAGCCGTCCGCGCCGCGGAGCATGACACAACACTCGTCGGCGGGGGCCGTCGGCTCGACGAGGTCCATGATTGGGACGCCGGTCCACAGAGCGTTGTCGAGTTTCTTCCCGTTCAACGACTCGCCGACACAGCGGAGCGTAACGAAGCGACTGTCGGGCACCCTGTTCCGAACGTCCGCGTAGCTGTAGGACGTCTCCTCTTCCACCGCGCCCGTGACAGTCAACGACCACTCGTCGGCGTCGACGATCGGGTCGGCCGCGTTGATATCGACCTGATAGAACGCCTCGCTCACGAGCGGCTCGAGTCCCGCGACGCCAAACGATTTCTCGTCAGCTTCGGTCAGGGCGGCTTCGACGGCCGCGACGACCGACTCATCCGTCGTGGGATCGACATCCGGGGGTGGTGCTCGACCGGTGCCGAGGTAGTCACCGAGCAGATATCCCCCGGTGACGAACGCGAGCGCGCTCGCGGCCCCGCCGAGTACGCGCCGCCGCTCGGCGGCGTCGGTCTCGGCCGGCGTCGTCGCCGCCAGCAGCGTCGCGCCCGTCAGAACCGCGCCGACACCAGCGCCGGCCGCGAGCGATGCGAGAGCCGCTCCGGTCAGGACGAACGTTACAACCGTACCCGCTATGGTCGCGATCAACGGTCCGGCCAGCGGCACGTCGACACGCGGTCCGGCGGCGAGTCCGACCAACCCAACGCCGGCGAGCAGAAGGGTCGCGAGCACCAACGCTGTGACGACGTTGAGCTTCGCGCCGAGATCGCCCAGTACGACGATCGCGAACGTGATCACCGCGCCGGGCAGGTGCCGGGCCAGCCCGTCCGCGATCGGGGTCGCAATGAACGACGGCGTAAACGACGCGACGACGAACGAGCCGGCGACGCCCGCGACGCCTGCGAGCCACGCCACCAGCAGCGTCCCGCCCACATCACGCCGTGAAGCGAGCACGGCGGTGAATCGTGACGTCATCGTCTCACATCGAGGTGTTCGAGGGACGACTTTCCATCCCAGTGGCGACGATCGGACAGTTGACCGTCGCGGTCTCCGCCTCGAGTACCGTCGCGTCCGTGGCCGACTCGAGATCGGAGACGGCATCGAAGTCGGCGTTGTCGTAGACGGAGACCGACCACAGCGGCGAGTAGCCGTCGTCGCCGGGGAGCGTCGCGACCACGTTGTGCGTTCGGTCGCTCTCCATTTCAGTCACGAACCCGGACTGCGGGCCGCCCCCGTCCATGCCAGGGTTCGTGTTGAACGTAACGTAGATCGGCGAGACGGGAACAGAGTCGTCCATCACCGTGAGCGGGGCCTCCTCGAACAGGAAGTAACTCACGACTTGGCCGTCGTACCAGCCGTCGACCAGTTCCGGCTCCCCGTCGCCGTAGCGCATCGACGCGGTCGACCCCTCGGGGACGATCGGGCAGTTCTTCACGACGTTCGTCGGCGTTATCTCGTACCCGGCGTCTCGTAGGTCCCCGACGCTCGTCGCGGTGTTGGCCTCGTAGTCTGCCGGCACCGTCACCTCGTGGACGTGCCAGAAGTCGTTATAGCCCTCGTCGCCGGGAATCGTATCGACGATGTTGCGCTGGTCCGCCACCGGTTCGTCTTCGCCCTCGCGGAAGAGGGCGTAGATCGGTGCCGGCGCGGTTGGCTGGACGTCGAAGTTGTAGTAGGAGACGGGCTCGCCGTCGGGGCCGAGCCCGTGCGTCAGGAAGGGGGCCTGGTCGAAGTCGATCGGTTCGTCAGGGCCGGGCAAGTCGTTCGCGTCCGTCCGGACCATCAGCGTGCTCGCTGCGTCGCTGAACCGATCGATCGCCGCCCGCGGGGCGGACGCGGGATCGGTCCCGCCCCCCATATCGCCGTTCATGCCGGTTTCGTTCGCGTTGTCGTTCATCTCGTCGTCAGCAGTGTCGGTCGATCCCGTCCCTGCACAGCCGGCCACCAACGCCGCACCGATCGCGCCGGTCGTCGCCAGGAACCGTCGTCGCGTTTCGTCGTTCGACATCACGTTCGCTCCGAGGCCGACGGCGGTAATGTAGATTTTTCAATATCCGACCGAGATCCGTCTCGAGTGCGTTGGAGGTCTCTCTAGAATTCCTCCAACATCGCCTCGAGCGCGGGACCGGACCGAGCGGTCGTCGGCTCTCCGGCAGCCCACCCCGAAAGACGCCCCAGCAGGATTTCAGTGACACTATCGGAGACTCCGTCACCATGTCACGATGAGACGCACTCGAGCCCCGTCGGTCTCCTCAAATGGCCGCGCTCCGGAGCGCCCCCAGACGTCGTCGCGCGCTCGTGTGGGGGAGCCGCTTCACCGATGGGAGGTTACGAGTTCGGACAATCCGGGCGGGGTCGTCTATCGGAGTGTACTCGAGCGATGGCGGTGTCTCACTGTCGTCGTGCGGGCCGTGCGCGAGCGCCTCGACGACGGGCGAAACGTGTGGGATTGGCTGCCATGTAAAATCCATCTCGGTCGTCGGAGTAACAAGCAAACCGCAAGACGGCACCGCTTCAAGCGGTCGCTGGAATTGGGATAGCAGCTGCTGATTATCAGGCTTGAAAGTGTTATCAGCGTTCGTGACTATAACCTTCCCTTAAATATATATGAGAGTGGTTCACTCGTGGGTATTAGCGCCGGACGACGACGGCTCGAGAAAGCGGGAACGTGAGGGAGGTCCCAATCAGATCCCTTTCCCTATCCGCGAGCCTCGATTCATCGAGGCCGTAAATAAGCTTTCTCACCGTTCACGGCCGGCGATGAACGAGATCCAAACATGGATTTGAAAAACTACAGCAAGAAGCTGGTTGGTACAGACGAAGAACGTGCAGTATCGCCCGTTATCGGCGTCATCCTGATGGTCGCGATCACGGTCATTCTCGCGGCCGTGATCGCGGCGTTCGTGCTGGATATGGGCAGTAATCAGAGTGCGCCAGCTCAGGCAGGGCTTCAGATTGAGAACAATACTTCCAACTCCAATATGGACGTAACTATCACCAACTTGGGAGACGGTACGGCAGAAGTCCAGTGTGCCGCCAACAGTAACTCTGCGAGTAGTGTTGGCGCCACATTCCAATGTCCTGATGGGTCGAACATAATCGGTGTCAACGATCAAGGCGACGAGACCGTTCTCCAGACGGACATCTAAAATCGATTTACGGTTCTAACCGGTCTATCCAGACCGACTCATATTTCAGAATGGCAAGAATTTTGATTAGAATAACCGAATCTATAGGTCCAAAGTTTGAGATTTGTTACTAGTCACCCGATGTCTTGAGGGCACGATACATGAGGAATTGATAACTTAGAGAATTTCGACCAGAAACACGGTCGTACCGACACTGCTCCTTGCTCTATGGTTTCTCCTCACAGGAGTCGTTTCACGCCATCATTTATCGCGCCGAAAGAGTGGGACCGCCGAGAATTGAACTCGGGTCCTACGGACCCCATCCGCAGAGGATACCACTACCCCACGGTCCCGCACGTGAACCGATGGGCGTCCGCCGTTTAAGCGTGTCGTTTCGGGGGCACAGTGCGATCCCGTCTCGGTGTTCGATCCCGCTCAGACGAGGACGCGCTCGAGGTCGACTACGACCCCGCTGTCAGCGTCCGAATCGCCGACCAACTCGCCGAGGCACACTGCTGCACTGTCAGGCGTGTAACAGGCCACCAGCGAGCCCCGGTCTGCTCCGTCGTCGACCTCGAGGACGCCCGGCGCGTAGACGGGCGCGCCCTCGGCCACTTCGCGGGCCGCGCTCGGGGCGATGACGACCCGCGGGATCCCCTCGAGGATCCGCTCGGCGGGGGCGACGACGTCGTACAGCGGCTCGGGGTCGTCGTCCTCGAGCCAGAAGGCCAGCGCATCGAGGAAGTCGTGGGCGCTGTGCAGCGACCGGTCGTCGAACGGGTCCGTTGCGGTGCGGCGCAAGTGCCCCATGTGACCGCCCGTCCCCAGCGCCAGTCCGAGGTCGTGACAGAGCTTGCGGACGTACGTCCCGCTCTCGCAGCGAATCCGCAGGAGGAGCCGTCGCTCGTCGGTCTCGAGCACCTCGAGGTCGTATATCTCGCGCACGCGGAGGCGACGGGAGACGGCGCTCTTGCGGGGCGGCTTCTGGTAGATCGGGCCCTCGAACTCGGCGACGACCGATTCCGCGTCGGCAGGGACCGGCGCGTGGCACTCGAGGACGGCGACGTACTCCTTGCCGCCCTCGAGGAAGACCGGCGCGAGCCGGGTGGCGTCACCGAGCATGATCGGGAGGCAGCCGGTCACTTTTGGGTCGAGCGTGCCCGCGTGTGCGGCGCGATCGATCGTCGCGTTCGCACCGCGGTCGGCCAGCGTCTCCGCGACGGCGTCGCGCAGCCAGCCGCTGACTTGGTGGGAGGACGGCCCCGGGGGCTTGTCGAGATTGACGACGCCGAAGGTGAGTAACTCGGCGGGCGTTCGCTCCGCGGGAGGACCACGCAGGACCATCAGAAGTCGGACTCGAGGTCGACGATCGCTTTCCCCTCGTCGCCGCCGGCAGCGTAGCGCTCGACGGCTGTGACGAGCATGTCGAGGACGGCGTCGGGCTCCCAGCGGGCCGTGTTCACCGAGAGGTCGTAGATCGTCAGATCACGAATATCGATCCCGTAGTACTCCTGATAGCGCTGGGCCTCGCTGGCCTCGCGGGCTTTCGTCTCCTCGGTGGCGCGAGCGGGGTCTTTGTCCTCGCGGTCGGCGATGCGCTCGCCGCGAACCCGAGCCGGTGCGTCGAGCCAGAAGCGGAAGTCGGCCTCGTCGCCTGCCAGCCAGCCGGCGAGTCGCGACTCGAGGACGAGATCATCCTCCTCAACGGCGATCTCGCGCAGTCGCCGATCGAGGTCGCGGTCGATCTGGTCGTTCTCCTCGGCGAGCTTGTTGAACTCGAGGGGGGTGTAGCCGCGTTCCTCGGCCAGGTCGCGGAAGATATCGCCGCCGCTGACGTGATCGAGGTCGAAAGCGTCAGCGAGCAACTCCGCGGTCGTACTCTTCCCGCTTCCCGGCGGGCCGGAGACGGTGAGTAACATAGTCGATCTGCGAGGGGACGGGTAAAATGGGTTTTGAATCCACGAACGCGGCCAGTAACCGTATCTGCGAACGAGATTATGCAGGGCAACGAGCCGCGATCGAGGCGACAGATCAGCAGCAGATCAGGCGGCCGAGGGTGACATGTCGATGTTCAGCGACTTGCGCAGCAGTTGCGAAAAGCCCATCGAACAGAGGAAGTACCAGACGATCCAGGCCGGCATCGGTCCGAGCAGCCCGGACTGCCAGTCGACCGATCCGACGATCGGCATGACGACGGTCGCCTCTCCGCCAGTAATCCCCACCGTCTGGATCTTCCAGTACATCCAGAGGAACAGCGGGATCGTCAGCAGCATGATCCAGACCATCGGGCGGAACTGCTCTTTGAACATACCCAGATTGTCGGCCATGGCCTCCATCTGCTCCTCGCGAGCGCGCTCGAGTTCGTTCTCGAGGCGCTCGAGTTCGGCGTCGCTCGCGCCGCGTTCCTCGGCTTCCTTCTTCTCCTGACGGAGATCCTTCTGCTCCTGTTGGACGGCTTGCATCCGCTCTTGGTACTTGCCCATGCGCTCCGTGTCCATCAGATTGGCCTGCAACAGCGACGAGTAGAGGCCAGTGATGAGGGCAACGGTCAGAATCACGGCGTAGAAGGGCAACGCGGCGTCGAGCGGCCCGAGGACGGCATTGACCGTACTCCCGACGACCTCTCGGATCGAATTGAACCAGTAGCCGGGCATCAACAGGAGCGCCGCGAGACCGGCCATCTTGTCCCACTGCGACCAGCTCGATTCCTCCTCGTCGATCTCGATGTCGGCCGCTGCAGTACCGCCGTCGCCGTCACCGTCGAGCGCCCGATCGAACGCCTCGCGATCGGCGATCACGAACCCCTCGTCGCCGTCGACTAACACTCCTTTCTCGATCAGCCGCCCCCACTGTCCGCTCGTCAACTCGTCGCTGACGTCGGCCCACTGGACCTCGCCGCCGTTCCTGTCGGCTTCCTCGCGGATAGACTCGAGTGCATCCGCCATCGAGGAATCCTCGCGGACGAGGGCGTCGATTTTCTCGGCTGTACGCGTCATCTGTTTGGGTCTAGGCGTCGTCCGGTATACAAGTGTTTTTCTTCGGTCGACGGCGAGCGGTGGCATTTGGGCCGTGGATGTGCTCCACTGGCTCATTGGTGCCCCCATTTGTACTCGAGTGTCGGTGCCCCTATCGTTCATTCCGTTCTTTTCAATTTAATCTAGCAGCACAATACGTCATGCCAGTTTAAATCGTTCGTTACAGTTTATATGACAGCGTATGAATTGCCACAGATTTTTATAAAACAGATGGTAATAGATAGGGCAATCAATGAATCGGACGGGGAGAGAATCATCGGTAACGGGGCCATCGGAGCGAGGAGCGAACGAACAGGTCGGGTTAATTCTGCTGATCGGATTAGTGATTATAGCAGGGTCGCTCGTGGTTGCCGCCGGAATGGTTGCACTGGATGCTGTTCAAATGCAGGCATCGGGCGAACAGAGCGAACAGGAGATGCGGCAGTTCGACAAGGACCTCCAGACAGCGATGCTGGATAACACCACTGGACCAGTGCATGCCCCGGGAGGGGAAATATCCGATGAAGGGACGATCACGATCACTGCCTCGAACGGATATGGGGACACGGAAAGCGAAAGTATAACAATGGGCACACTTCACAAAAAAGACGACGCAGGAAACGTATTAGCCCATCAAGCCGGTGGCGCCTGGCGCAAAACGGGGGAGAGTTCGAGCGTCGTTTCGAAGCCGAGTATCCGATACTATACCGAGCAGGCCGGCGGAAACGAGGTCGGTCGAATCGATGTCTCGGTGACGAACCTGGAGGGCAACGTCAAGAGTGGTACCAACCGAGTAACGAAACGTCCGTCGTCAACGAATGGCCTCAACGTAAGCAACATCACCTTCGTCAGTCATGTCGCGATCGAGGTCTCCGACACACCGTATCACGACGCCTGGTACAGGTTCCTGAAAACGGAGTTCGAAGCCTCGAGCGCGAACACCTGTGATATCAGCGACGGTAGCGACAAGAACGTCATCTGTCACGACGAGGCCAACCGCGAGGTCACCGTTATCGCGACCATCGACGGCACGAACCCGTTCGCGAATCACGTCGGGATCGATCCGACGGTCTACGGGGGGCTATACGCCGACAGGATCACTGGGAACTACGATTCGGCGCTGACCGTGCGCGGATACGATAACCACAATATCAGCAACAGGTCGGCGGATCTGTTCGCTGTCAATAATGATCTTAAGATGAAGGGAGGCGCTAAAGTCACCGGAATCCCTGTCGTCAACGAACACCTGTCGGTTATCAGCGGCCAGCCGAACATCTCACCGCTCGCGTACGCCGCCGCACTTGACCGGGGAGGCCACCCGGGGCATCCTGGATCGTGGAGATACGACTACATCAACACCACTGCGGACGGATCGACGGCCGCGTTCTGGCTGACCAGCCAGCACGATAGTCTCGTTGCGAACATGTCGAAGCCTTTCGACAGCGTCGATATGATCGACTCGAACGTCGAGAACGGGGCACTCGACTATCTCGAGAACAACCCTAACGTGACCGATATCGAGAGTTACGGAAGCACCACCGTCGATTCGGGGCTCTACTACGGTGATGATCTGAACAGTGGTATCGATACGATCAACACCTCCGACGGAGACGTTCATATCGGGATCGGCAACGGTGGCGGCCCACTCGAACTCTCGGATCTTCAGATCACGGGCAACAACCGGGCCTACATCTACACCGAGAGTAACGTCGATATCCGACAAGACATCGAGGTTCCGGGCAATCGGGCGGGCGCACTCTGGGTCTACAGTTCGAGCAGTTCGACTATCGACGTGGAGCGGGATTACGAAGGGGTAGTTTACGCGCCAGGAAGCCACGTCACGATCGACGACGGTGTCGAGATCACCGGTGCGGTCGTCGGCGGGACAACCAATCTTCGCGGCGACGCAACGATCAACTTCGATCGGACGCTTCGGACCGACGTTCCGATCCCGACGGAGAATCGCAATATTTCGATCGAAGCGGACAGAACGAGAGATCCGCTCGACGTGACGTTCGTGCTCGATCGGTCCGGCTCGATGGGGCAAGTGCACGATAGCGGTACCGTCTCAGATAACAACTGGCAAACTACGCCAATTAGCACTGGCGGGTACACTACCGGCATCGTCGACCCTGAGGCAAACTATTCCCTCGAAGTTCGAGAGTGTTGGGGGCCCTGGGGGTGTTCGTCACCAACGACAGTCGATCCCGGTGATTCAACCCAGCTAAGCGACAGTTGGCCGCAGACGGAGGTCCGCGTCGCTAACGGAACGTGTACGAGTTGCGAAGTCGATGTATTTCAGATCGATACCGACTCCAGCGATCCCTTCGGCCTCCGAGCGAACGCGACAAAGAAGTTCATCAGGATGATGAACCGGTCGAACGACGACCGCGCAGGCGTCTTCGAATTCAACAGTAACGGACACGAACTCCACTCGCTGAGCCGCGATCTCGACGACGTCCGCGACAGCGTCTCGGTCACGGCCGGCGGAGGGACGGACATCTCGAGCGGGATGGAACGCGCAATCGACGAGTACAGTGCCACGCCGACGCCCGGTCGGGATCGGATCATGATCGTACTCAGTGACGGTGAAAATAGCAATTCTGCAGCGGACAGCCGAACGAGGGCACAGGCACAGCGAGCAGAGAACCGGGGTATCACCGTCTACACGATCGGACTCGGTGAGAACAATATCAACAAGCCGCTCCTGCGGGACGCCGCCACCGACGACGGCGAGTTCCACATGATCGACAACGCGAGCCAGCTCGAGGACATCTTCGAGGGGATCGCCAACAGAGAGATTCAACAGGAGGATGACCTCTCGTTCGACATCAGCGTCTCGCCCACAATGAGCGGTACCTCGAGCGATTACGTCGTCAACGTCGACACGCAAACGGTGAGGATAAACGGGTAGACAGGCCTCCTGTCGACGGTGGACTTGGTCGTCCCGTGTCAAACGACTCGGAAACGACCGGGTTCGCGCTCGACCGTTCGCACAGTGACGTTCCGCCTGACCTACTGTTTTATTAGGAATATCGTCAATACTTGGTGTATGTCTTCGAGGGGCGAAAGTCAAGCGAGTGTCCCGGAGAAACGCGGCCAATCCGCAGTGCTCGGGCTCATCGTGTTGATCGGGTTGGTCGCCGTCGTCAGCATCGGCATGTTGCTCGTGGCCGGCGACGCGACGACCGATGTCGAGCAGGATGCGGAAACCGAACGGGTCGAGCAGTCGTTCCTCGAGCTCAGCCAAGAACTCGAGACGGCGTCGTCGGCACGGGACGCCGCTCGAGAGATGGCGCTCGATATCGACGGCGGTCGGGACGCGATCCAGTATCGCGATGCCGGCGAGATCACGATCGCGCTCGGGACTAACGATTCGAATCCGTTCACGCGTGATCTGGGTGCGATCGAATACGTCGCCGACGACGGGACCAAAATCGTGTATCAGGGAGGCGGCGTCTGGCGGCAGACCGAAACCGGCGTGACGCCGATTTCGGAGCCGAACGTCCAATACGGTGACGGCACCCTCAACGTTCCGATTCCGCGGATCGCCAGCGATCAGCGCCTCGAGAGCGGCTCGATACGGATGGCGGCGGGGAACACGAGCCGCGTTCACCCGGGCTCGCTCGAGGAGCCCGTCACGATCACCATCACGAGCGAGTACTACGAGTGGTGGGAAACCCACTTTGAGGACGAACTCGCGGTCGGAACCGTCACGACGGACGATAGCGCGGAGCGCGTGACGGTAACGGTCGAGCCGCCGATCGATCCATCGCTCGGCGTCGACGCGAACTTCGATCAGGCGTTGACTATCGACGGGACGCTGGCGACGAGCAGCGGCGGGACGACGACCGGTGACGTTCGCGCATCGGAGAGCGTCGAGGTCAACTCCGACGTCGACGGTAACGTGCTCTCGGAGGGCGACGTACACGTAACAACCTCGACGAATCAGGTGACCGGCGATGTCGTCGCCGAGGGCGACATCCAGATCGACTCCGACGTACAGGGCGATGTCATCGCGGGCGGCAACATCTCCGTCGCATCGTCGGCCAGTACCGTCGGCGGCAACGTCGTCGCCGGCGGCGACGTGACCGTCGACAACGGCCCCAGCATCGGAAACGATGTCTACTCGAACGGGTCGATCACGACCGGCTGGAACAGTATCGGTGGAGAGCTGTACGCCACCGGCTCGATTTCCGCTCCCAGCACACCCCCGTCCGACGAACACGAGAACGTCTCGGATATCGACGGCCCGATCAGCGGGACCTACGGGACTGGGTTGGACGGGCTCCTCTCGGACCGGCTCGGTCCCGACGCGAATCGGGAGCCTCTAGACGACGCGATCAACGGTATGGTTTCGGCCGGGGAAACCGGCGGCGAGACGTTCCGAACGATCGAATCGGGAGACACCCTCGAGGCGGGTACGCACTACGTCGATCAGATCGACGCCAGTTCGAACGGTCCGCACAACACGGTGACATTCGACGTGCAAGATGGCGATATCAACGTCATCGTCCGCAACGACATCTCGTTGGCCGCGAACGGGCAGATACGCGTCGCGAATGCCGACTCTGGGAACGTCGTTCGCTTCTACTCAGCTGGCAACTTCTCGATGCAAGGTGGTACCAGCCTCTGCCCGACGACGAGCAACAACTGCCCGAACAGCAATCGGGACGCGAAGGTCCTCCAGTTCTACGGCACCTCGAACTCGACGTATACGTTCAACGGAAACTCGGTGTTCCACGGGCTCATCTACGCCCCGTCGGACGATGACGACAACGTGGCCGTCGCAGGTGGTGGCTCGCTGGAACTATTCGGCTCCGTCGTCGCCGGTGGCTTCGAAACGAATGGCAACACCGAACTCACCTACGACGATACGCTCGAGAACCGATACGAGGAGCCGACGGACCCCACAGCGGACGGCTCGAGCGATAGCGGATCGGTCGTCGAGTATCTGAACATCACCGTCTACGAACTCCGCGTCGAGAACGAGTGAGGCCGCCGAGTTGGCCACGGCTGAGAGGCCGGCGAGACGATCTTAGATAAACCCGCCGACCGGCGGTTCGGGGCGTAGTCTCGACGAATCGTTTTCGATCGTTCAAATCTCGTTCACCTCTTTCGAGTGCTCTCGCTCCTACTCTCTCCTCACCACCTACTATGTCAACGAATCTTGCACCGATATAAACTATCTTGAAATGTATGATCGGACGACTCTCTTATCTACATAAATTCTTCTGTTACCTATATGAACGCGTCCGTGGGGGAACAATCCGTTGTCGAGAGACGGGGACAGGCGTCTATTCTCGGTCTCGTTCTCTTGGTCGGAATGGTCGCGATGGTCAGTGTTGGGTTGCTTCTCGTCGCTGGGAACGCGATGACGGCCGCCGAGGAAGCGACGGAGAGCGAGCGAGTCGAACAGGCGTTCGTCGAACTCGGCCACACGATGTCTACGGTCTCCGCAAACGATGATACGTCACGGACGCTCCAGTTCGACGCGGGTGACTCAGGTGCGGTGACGAAAACGAAAGCCGGTTGGATTCACATCAAAGGGGGAAGCGTCGACATCAATAGATCGATCGGCGCCGTAGAGTACAGAGGCGACGATGGATCCATTATTTCCTATCAATCGGGTGGTGTCTGGCGCGAAACGGGGAACCGTACTCGGATGCTCTCCGCGCCGAACATCGATTACGATCCGGAGGACGAAACGCTGTGGTTCCCGATTACAACGCTCAGTGGCAGACAGTCGCTCAATTCGGGCGAGATTGCGATCGAACACAACACTACGGATCCGATCAGTAACGTGTCCTTCGTGAAAAACGACTCCGTCACGATCACGATTCAGAGCGACTACTATCGGGGCTGGGAACGCTATTTCCGGTCTGAGGCCAGCGGCGCATCGATCCAGAACGTCGATCACCAGAACCGAACGATCAGAGTCTTGCTCGGATACGCCGATCTCGAAGGTGCGTTCGACGAAGGTGCAACGATCGGTTCGGACGACCCGGCCGACTTCAAGGATAAGCACGATAACTTCGGCAACACTCACCGGACGGGAACACCGTTGCCAGAAATGGACAGCGTCATCGAGCAAATGGTCGCCGACGCTAAAGCCGGCAACGACGTCGACAAGAACCTCTCGAACAGTACTCACACCAATCCGCTCGACGACGGGACTTACTTCATCGAGGAGATCAACGGCGACCAAGACTATACGTTCGACCTGTCGAACGGGAACGCGACGCTGATCGTCGAGGGCGACGTAAATCTCGGCGACGATGGGTCGATCAACGTCGTCAACCGAGACGCGGCCAACGATAACGTCTTACGAATCTACGCTGGCGGAGACGATGCCGTCATAAACGGCGAGATCTGCGATACCAGTGACGGAAGTTGTAGCTCCAATGCAAAGACGATCCAATTTTACGGTCCCTCGACGATGAGCGTCGACTTCGGTCCTGGGAATACGGGTGCCTTCGAGGGTGTGCTGTACGTTTCGTCATCAGAGCAAAAGAACTGGTGGGACGGAAGTACCGGCACCTGTGCTGATCATCACCAGGTTCACATGCAGGGTGGTGGCGACTTCTACGGATCGATCGTCGCCTACTCGGCCTGTGCTCACTCGAACTCCGTCTCCTTCGATTACGATGCGAGTTTGGACGGATCCAACATCGACCCCTACTCTGACGAGTACTCGCTGCCACCGCAGATCACGTATCTGAACGTGGCCGTCCACGAACTCGACGTTCGGAACAAATAGATACAGACGGTGACCTTCTCCAGGTCGTATTCGCCTTTCGTCGGACGCTCGTTGGCTAAAGCGACTATGCTGCGTTCTCGATCGTTTCCTTCACGTCTTCCCAGACATCGTCCGGAGCCTGCTCGCCGTCGACGCGCGCTAAGTCGCCCTGCTCATCGTAGTACTCGATGACGGGTTCCGTGTTCTCGTGGAAGACCGACAGGCGCTCGCGGACGGTCTCCTCGGTATCGTCGTCGCGCTGTTCGAGGCGGTCTTCGACCTCGGGGTCCTCCGGCGGGTTGTACTCGACGTGGTAGATGTCGCCCGTCTCGGGGTCGAGTCGGCGGCCGGTGAGCCGGTGGACGAGTTCCTCCTCGCCGACCTCGAGGTAGAGGACGACGTCGAGGTCGGTCATGTCCTCGAGTTCCTCGGCCTGCTCTAGGTTGCGCGGATAGCCGTCGAGGACGAAGCCGTCGGCCTGAGAGAGCGCCTCGTCGACGATGGCGTTGACGACGTCGTCGGGGACGAGTTCGCCGCGGTCCATGTACTCGCCCGGCGTGTCGTACTCGGTGTCCATGTCGGAGATGTCCATCTCCTTGTTGTTCCGCAAGGCGTCGCCGGTGGTGATGTGGTCGACGCCGAACTCCTCGGTGATCTTCGCGCTCTGAGTCCCCTTGCCAGCCCCGGGCGCGCCCAGGATCAGGATTCGTGGCTGAGCCATACGGGAGCGTTCAGGGGCAGCACATAAAGGCTTAAAGAATCGGGCACGTCCCTCCGACTATGACCCGATTCGACGCCGCCGAGCCAGCCGAGCGACGCAAGCTCTATGTCGACGCCATCACCGCACACCGCGAGCGCGGGAGCGGATTCCTGACGCTCGAGGCCGATCCGGCCGGGCTCGAGGCGGATACGGACGCCGACGTGGTGGCGGACACCGAACTCGAGACCGGCAACGGATCGGACGACGAGGAGGCCGAGCTGGGCGCGCCGTGGATCCAGTTCGGCGACGGCACGGTCAACGTAGACTGTACCGAGGACGAACTCGACGCGCTGAAGGCCGTCCTCGAGGAGTTCCCGGCGTTCAAAATCGACGAGCTGATCCGTCCCGAGGAGGCGGAGGGGGTCAACGTTCGAGTCAGCGCGAAGGCCGATCCCAACCGGATCGCCCAGTTCGTCGATACCGTCTTTCTCGAGGTGTACGACCTGCCGTCGACGGGGCGTGTCTGGGCCGTCGAGATCTAGCCGACCGACAACCGATGGATCAGCGTGTCGGCGATAACCGGTATCGGGGGACTATAATACCAAGAGTCGCAACTGCCGGTATGGACCTCGCACGACGCACCGACCAGTCCCACTGCTACTCAGACTCGGTCGCGACGCGGTTACAGCATCTGATGGCCCAATGCTGTGGGCCGCCGGTGAGGATCGGTCGACGAACAGTAGTCGGCGGTCAGTCCCGCGTACAATGAGTGACGAAGAACTGGCGAAAGACCTCGGCCCGCTCGCAGCGCTGACGATCGGCGTCGGGACGATGATCGGTGCCGGGATCTTCGTCCTGCCCGGTGAAGCGGTCGCGACCGCCGGTCCGCTGGCCGCGCTCGCGTTCGTCCTCGGGGGCGGGATCGCGCTGTTGACGGCGTTTTCGGCGAGCGAGCTCGGGACCGCGATGCCAAAATCCGGCGGCGCGTACTTCTACGTCAATCGCGCGCTCGGTCCGCTGTTCGGCTCGATCGCCGGCTGGGGGAACTGGATCGGCCTCGCGTTCGCCTCGGCCTTTTACGTCTACGGCTTCGGCGAGTACATCGTCCGCATGGCCGGCATCACGTTCGGACCGGTCGAACTCGCCTTCCTCTCGCTGTCGGCCGCACAGCTGATCGGACTCGGCGCGGCGTTGCTCTTCATTACCGTCAACTACGTCGGCGCAAAAGAGACGGGCACCCTCCAGAACGTCATCGTCATCACGCTCGTCGGCATCTTGGCCGTCTTCACCGGCTACGGGGTCATGAACGCTGACCTCGCGACACTCCGGCCGATCGTCCCGCCGGACAAAGGGATCGCCCCTCTACTACCGGTGACCGGGCTGATCTTCGTCTCGTACCTCGGCTTCGTCCAGATCACGTCCGTCGCCGAGGAGATCAAAGACCCCGGCCGGAACCTCCCGCGTGCGGTCATCGGCAGCGTCGTCCTCGTGACGGGGATCTACGCGCTCGTGTTGCTCGCCGTCCTCGCCGCCGTCGAGACCGAGCTCGTGGCCAACAACGACACGGCAGTCGTCGACGTGGCGAGCCAACTCATCGGACCGATCGGGGCCGCCGCGCTGTTGCTCGGCGGGCTGCTGGCGACGGCCTCCTCGGCGAACGCGTCGATCCTCGCCTCCTCCCGGATCAACTTCGCGATGGGACGAAACAGACTGATCAGCCCCGAACTCAACGAGATCCATCCTCGCTACGGGACGCCGTACCGATCGATCGCCGTTACTGGTGGCTTCATCGTCCTCTTCCTCCTGATCGGCGACATCCGGACCCTCTCGACCGCCGGGAGCGTCCTCCACCTCGTCATCTACGGCCTGCTGAACATCGCCCTGATCGTCATGCGCGAGGCCGAGCCCGAGGAGTACGATCCGGACTACCGCGTGCCGTTCTATCCGGTGACGCCGATCCTCGGGGCGATCCTCTCCTTCGCCCTCATCGCGTTCATCGATGCGCGCGTCATCGCACTCTGTATCGCGTTCGTAGTTATCGCCGCTCTTTGGTATCTCGTCTACGCACGCGACAAGACCGACGCCCAGGGCGTCCTGAGCGAGTACATCCTCAATCGGGCCGACGAGATGCCCGAACCCGCCGTCACCGCCGCCACGAGCGTCCAACCCGACGGCGGCACCTACCGCGTGATGGTCCCGCTGGCCAACCCCGATCACGAGACCGACCTGATCACCCTCGCCAGCGCGATCGCGAACCAGCGAAACGGCACCGTCGTCGCGACCCACATCGTTCAGGTGCCCGATCAGACCGCCCTCGAGCACGGGGCCGACCACGTCGCCGAGCTCGACGCCGAATCCGAACAGCTGCTCGAGCGCGCCCGGCGGGACGCCGAGACGTTCGGCGTCGACGTCGAGACGAAGACGATCCTCTCTCACCGGTCGTTCGAAGAGGTCTTCGACGCCGCGCGGACGGACAACGCCGATCTCGTCGTGATGGGCTGGGGGCCAGACGCCCACGGGCGGGCCGAGGATCGGATAGACGAACTCACCGGGTCCCTCCCCTGTGACTTCCTCGTCCTCAAAGACCGCGGATTCGACGCCTCGCGCATCCTCGTGCCGACCGCCGGCGGCCCGGACTCCGCGTTCGGTGCGGCCGTCGCCCGACTGCTCGCCGCGGAGTACGACAGCGAGGTCTCCCTGCTGTACGTTCGCGACGACGACGAATCGGCCGCCGAGGCCGAGGCGTTCCTCGAGGAGTGGGCGAGCGATCACGACCTCGAGGACGCGACCCTGTCGATCGAACGCGGCGACCCCGAGACGGCGATCGAGCGGGCGGCCGCCGACCATACGATGCTCATCATCGGGGCGACCGAACAGGGCCTTCTCTCCCGGCTCCTTGGCGGCTCGCTCATCGACGACGTGACGAAGACGGTCGACTGTTCGGTCCTGCTCGCTCAGAAGCGCCACGAGCGGTCGCTTCGCGAGCGCCTGTTCGGCTGACGGAGACGGGCGAGCGGCTGGTCGACCAAAACGGGCGATCCGCTCGCCCCGTCGCTGGCCGGCTCATGCGAACACGTTCGCTGTAAGCTTGAATATCGGCGCGGACGTGTGGCTGAAAATACACTATTCGGCCGTCACAGCGACAGAAAAAAGGTCGTCGGCTCCAAGGGCACAATGATGGAACGTGATAGACGTATCAGCATCGGATCGAACCGGGATCGCCCCATCACCAGCCGGGCGGCCGTCAGACCGGACCCTCCGGGCGGTTTCCAAATAGATAAGTGTCCCCAGCAACCATCCCCCGACATATAAGCGACCTTCAAAAGAGGTGAACACAATCTACAGCGCACTTACGACCCCGCTGCAGCAGACTCGAGTCGACGTGTTTCAGGAGATCTTTCTGGTCTTCCTGGGACTCGGGACGATCGTCGGCGTCGTCGTCGTCGCGTACACCTTGTACAACGCGTACAAGTACCGCGACACCGGCGAAACCGACACCGACGAGAATCTGCCATCGGTCGGGGAGTTACCGACAGGCGGAAAGGGCGGCAAGAAACTGTTCCTCTCGTTCGGCATCAGCGCGATCATCGTTATCTCGCTGGTGATCTGGACGTACGGGATGCTCCTGTACGTTGAGAGTCCGGACGGTGCTCAACAGGCTGAGGAGCGATTCGAGGTCGAAGTCACCGGGCAGAGCTTCGCGTGGTACTTCGAGTACTCGAACGGAATCGAATCGGTGAGCACCCTCCGGGTGCCCGCCGACGAGCGAATCTGGATCCGGACGACCTCCGGTGACGTCTGGCACACGTTCGGCATACCCGAGCAACGGGTGAAAGCCGACGCAATTCCGGGCGAATACGACGAGACCTGGTTCGAAGCCGAAGAACCCGGAACGCAGACGATCCGGTGTTACGAACTCTGCGGCGAGTTCCACACCCAGATGACCGGGACGGTCGAAATAATGGAACCAGAGGCGTTCGAAGAGTGGATGAACAACCAGCTGACGATGTCGCTCACGGTGCAGGGTGCAAACGAGACCCCCGTCACCGAAGGGTACGAGCTGACGCTGGTTAGCCAGGAGTCGGACTTCGAGCAGACGTACTCGGCCAACGAGTTCGAGAACGGAACGCTCGAGATTACCGACCTCGAGCAAGGTGGGCAGTACAACGTGACGGTCACGTCGACCGACGGGCAGTTCGAGGAGACGACGACGCAGTTCGACATGACCGGTCCGGTCAGCGAGACCATCACGCTCGAAGGCGTCAATGCGAGTGAGAGCAACACGAATGGAAACGAAACGCAATCGAACGGCGGAGGTGGGAACTGATGAGTGATCTTCCGCCAAAGACGTCGATAAAGCGGTGGCTAGTCACGACGAATCACAAGGACATCGGCGTCCTCTATCTGGGGACGGCGATGTTCTTCCTGTTGTTCGGTGGCCTCCTCGCGCTGCTGTTCCGCGCCCATCTGTGGCAGGCCGGCGGCACGGGCCTGCTGACGAACGACCAGTACTATCAGTCGGTGACGGCCCACGGACTCATCATGGTCTTCTGGTTCCTCTCACCGATCGCGAGCGGCTTCGCGAACTACTTCGTGCCGCTCCAGATCGGCGCGAAGGACCTCGCGTTCCCGCGGCTGAACGCACTGAGTTACTGGTTCTACCTGTTCTCGGGCGTGCTGATGGGGCTCTCGTTCTTCCAGGGCGGTTCGTTCTCCGGCGGATGGACGATGTACTCCCCGCTGAACGTGCCCATGTACAACTCGGTGATGGAGGCGACGGCCGGCAGTAACGCGACGATCCTCGCGTTGACCCTGTTCGTCCTCTCGATCACGCTCGGGACGGTGAACTTCCTGACGACGATGCACCGGTCCCGCGCCGAGGGACTCGGCCTCTGGAACATGCCGATGTTCTCCTGGTCGTGGCTGCTGACCGTCTGGATGATGCTGTTCGCGTTCGCGGCGCTGCTGGCCGCGCTCTTGTTGCTGGCAGTCGACCGCGTCTTCCTCACGCAGTACTTCGCGACCAACGAAGGCTCGAGCCTGCTGTGGGCCCACGTCTTCTGGTTCTTCGGCCATCCGGAGGTGTACATCGTCTTCTTCCCCGCGCTGGGGATCATGTTCGAGATCTTCCAGACGTTCACCGGACGACGGCTGGTCGGCCGGAAGTGGGTCATCATCGCGATGGTCCTCGTGGCCGTCCAGTCGTTCCTCGTCTGGATGCACCACATGTTCCTGTCGACGATCAACCTCCCGATCAAGACGCTGTTCATGGCGACGACGATCGGGATCTCGCTGCCGTTCGACCTGATGGTCTTCGCGATGATCTACACGATGGTCAAGGGTCGTGTGCGGTTCACGACGCCGTTCCTGTTCGCGCTCGGTGCGCTCGTGTTGTTCATCCTCGGCGGGATCACCGGCGTCTTCCTGGGTGCAGTCGTGCTGGACTACGAGTTCCGCGGGACCTACTGGGTCGTCGCCCACTTCCACTACGTGATGGTCTCGGGCGTCACCGCGCTGATCGGCGGCCTCTACTACTGGTGGCCGAAGATCACCGGGAAGATGTACTCCGAACGCCTCGGAAAGCTCAGCTTCGCGGTGTACTTCATCGGCTTTAACCTGCTGTACTTCCCGATGTTCCTCGCCTGGGAGACCCCCCGCCGGGTCTTCCACTACCCCGAGAGTACGCAACTGTACCACCAGATCGCGACGGTCGGGGCGTTCGTCCTCGGAGCGTCGGTCCTCCTCGTGATACTCACGCTCGCGAAGAGCCTGCGATCGGGCCCCGACGCTCCCGACAACCCGTGGACGTACTCGCGAACCGCCGAGTGGGCGATCCCCTCGCCGCCGCCGCTCGATAACTGGCCGAACCGGCCCAGCTACGCCAGCGGCCGACTCGAGTTCGTCGACGACGCGGCGACCGCGACCGACGGCGGCGTCGCGACCGGCAAGGACGCCGCTGGCACAGCGACGGCGAGCCACGAGGAGGAGCATGCGGACCACGCCAGCATCTGGCCGTTCGGCATCGGTATCGCGACCGCCGTGTTCTTCCTCGGCCTCAGCGGTATGACGCCGTACGTCTACACGTTCGTCAGCGAGCACATGCACGCCGGCGAGTTCATCACGCTGGCGGGGACGGCACCGGCAAAGAGCATCGTCTACCCGGTGCTGACCGCGATCGGCATCGGCCTGCTCGGGGTTACGCTGTTCAACTTCGGCCGCGAGCAGTTCGACGCTCCCGAGATGCTGGTCGCCGAACAGTGGCCGTTCGGCGGCATCAACAACGAAAAGCTCGGCGTCTGGTTCTTCCTGGCGTCGGACGTCGTCGTCTTCGGTGCCGCAATCGGTGCGTACGTCTTCATGCGCATCCACGGCGGCTGGAATAACTGGCATCTCGACGCCATCACCATGGCCGGCCTGTTCAACACGTACGTCCTCCTGACCTCGAGTTTCGCGGTCGTCGTGGCGCACGTGATGGCCGAACGCGGGAACAAGAAGGGACTGCTCGGCGCGCTCAGCGCTACGATCCTGCTTGGATTCGTGTTCATGGGCGTCAAGGCCTTCGAGTACACCAGCAAGTTCGCCGACGGTCACTACTGGTTCAGCGGGATCGAGTACTCGCTGTACTTCGTGACGACCGGCCTGCACGCGCTGCACGTCATCCTCGGGCTACTCATCGCCCTGTTCATGATCTACCGGATCGTGTCGGTCGATGCGTACCTCGAGGATCACATGCCGGTGGAGTACTTCGGCCTCTACTGGCACTTCGTCGACATCGTGTGGGTCTTCCTGTTCCCACTGTTCTACCTGATGTAGCGCCTCTGCGCTACACAGGTTCGTTTTTCGCGGTTTCGTGTTTTCCGACGCCGTAGGGCACCGTCTGACAGGCCAGTGACAACCTTGGACCGTCTCTCGCTCCGATCAGCAGTCGATTGCAGCCTGTGACGACGCTCGAGAGACCAGAGCGCACGGAATGTGTGTACGGGCCCAGCCGACGAGCAAGCCGCCTCACAACGCGGGACAGGGCGCCCGCTCACGTGCTGAGAGCAGGCGCTCGAGGTGCAGAACTAAAAAGAGACGCCGAGCGGCAGCAGCACGCTCACCCCGCCCAGACCAGCGCGTAGACGAAAGTAAACAGGAAGTAGATCAGGAAGACGGAGATTGCCGCCTTGAAGTGGAACGTGAACAAGTCGTACTCCTCGTCGTCGCGCTCCTCCTCGAAGGCCTCGAGTTCGGCCTCGGAACACTCCTCGGCGTGGTCGACGCCGATGTGGAAGGTTACGTACTGCTCGGATCGAAACGGCCGACCGCAGTACGGACAGGTCGCGCCGGGCGCGTGGTCCGGCGGCACGTCGTACTCTCGCTCGAGCGCGCTGTCGGTCGCCATTCGATCGGGTATTGCGGCGGCGCGAGGAAGTGTTTGCCGGTCTAGCTCGGGACGAACGGCGGGCTCATCGTCCCCTGGGAGACCAGATAGAGGCTCACCATCGTGAAAAAGACCATGACGACGATGAGCGGGTACTGGCTCCTGATCGCCTGGAGTTTGCCGGGGAAGAGGTCGAAGGAGACGGTGTGAGCGATCCACACCGCGAGGACGTGGCCGAGCAGGATGGCGGCGATCTCGAGGTAGCCGAACCAGCCGGGGAGGGCGTACTGGGTCGGGTTCGGCGGCGGGGAAAGCGGCGCTGCCACGGCGTCGACCAGCGACGGCCACAGCGAGAGCCCGAAGCCGACGTAGTGGGCGAAGTGGTAGCCGGCCGCGATGGCGAGCAAGGGTGCAGCAAATCGCAGCCCCAGATAGCGCCGGGAGAGGTACGTCTCGGCGCGCTCGCGAGTGCGGTCGATGGCGATCCAGTAGACCTTCCAGAACAGCCCGAAGCCGCCGACGAGCAAGGCCAGATAGACGAGCACCGGCGGGAGCCCGATTCCGACGAGGACTTCGATGGTCCGGACGCCCGCCGGCGTGACGATGAAGCCGCTGAAGGTCAGCTCCCAGACCAGCGCGAGGACGAATGCGACCAGCGAGGTGTCGGTGACGAGGTCGGCGTCGCTCAGTCGCGAGCCGGGGTATCGCAGCTCGAAGCCGTCGTCGGTGCGCTGGATCGGCGCGACGGCCCCGTAGAGCCGAAACCACAGCGAGAGAGGATCCCCGCGGCGAAACCACGTCGACGGCGAGAAGACGACCGCACTCGAGATGGTAAACAGCGAGTACATCAGGAGGACGGCCAGCAGCACGTCCGGCGACGAGGTCAGTGGCGCGACGATCTCGAGCCAGACGAACGTCAACAGCGCGACGACGGCAGGCCAGGACTCGAAAGCGTCCGGATAGGGCTCGTCGGCGGTCGGCAGCGCCTCGGCGATCCGCCGCCAGGGGTTGAGCGCCGGCCACGGGTTGCCGACGGTGTAGGTGACGATCGTCAGCAGAGCGCGACCGGCGACGAACGTGATCAGGACGGTCGCGCTCACCAGACCGATGTTGGGCCCGACGAGCCCGGCGGCGACGATGAGCGCGAGGCCCAGCAGTCCGACTGCGCCGAGTAACAGCGAACCGGCGGTCAGCAGTCGGTCCTTGGAGGTCTCGAGCGCGTGGTCGTGGTAGGTGCCGATCACGTCGCGGTCGGTGACGAGCATGGTCAATAGCGCCGACGCGCCAACGGTGCCGCCGCCGGTCGCGAGATAAAGCCACGTCGGAACAGTGACGTCGCCGCCGCCGGTCGTGAGGCCGGCGGCGACGTTGCTGGCGGCGGCGACGCCGGCACCGAGCCCGATGATCGCGAGCGTGGTGGCCAGTCCGATAGCGGTCCGGCGAGCGAGGGCCGAACGTCCACTCATTGCCGGCTAGTCGGAGCGGCGCCCCATCTACGTGTCGCTTCGGTCTCGAGGGCGACCGTCTCGGCTCGCGTTCGCCGCTTTTCCGGCGGACAGTTCCACTCGCACGGACGGCGGCGCGAGCGGGATGAGGTAAGGTATAAGTATCCGTCACCCACATTCCCCACTAATGGCGAGCCTTCGGACGTACGGCCTGATTTACGTGGCACTGATACTGCTAGCGACGGGGAAGTTCGTCTTCTTCCACTTCGACGGGATCTTCACCTATGGGATGGCCATCGGCGGAACGATGATTCTGGCGATCACCAAGACATCGCTCATCGCCGGCTACTTCCAGCACCTGAAAGACGAGCCCCGCTCGATCACTTACCTGATGCTCACCGCGGTGTTCATGGTCTTCCTGCTGACCCTCGCCGCGGGTTACTCGATCCAGTAAGCTCCTCTCGCCGCTTTTCACCCTCTGCTGTCGCTCGTCCGTCTATTCTGTTTGCTCGAAATCGAGCGAGAGCGTGACCTCGGTACTCGACTGCGGTCCGTTCGATCGGAAGCGAGACGCCCCGTCAGGTTAGCAACGCGAGCGTCTCGCGGGGGTCGACCAAGCCGCTGACCGTGACCATGACGCCCCAGATGCAGACGCCGAGCGCGATCACGCCGGCGAGAGTGGCGATCGTCGACACGTAGGGAACGAGGACGAGCACGGCAGCGCCCATACCCGCGGCGACCAGGGAGACGAGCGCCACCGAGCGGGCGACCCGGACGTAGTCGAAGGCGACCTCGCGATACATCACGACGACGTTGACCGCCGTGTAGATGCCGAAGGTGACGACCGTCGCGAACGCCGCGCCCGGAACGCCAAAGCGGGGGATCAAGAGTACGTTGAGACCGGCGTTGGCGATGGAGGTGAGGCCCTTGGCGACCGCCCGGTCGGACGCCCGGCCCAGGTAGTCGAGACCGTTGGTTGTCACGTTGGTGACGCCCTGAAAGACGACGTAGACCGCCATCAACTGGAGGACGGGGGCGGCGCCGGCGTACGCCTCGCCGAACACCAGCCGGACGGCCGGATCGGCGACGAGGATCAGGCCGACGGCCGCGGGGATGTAGAGCATGAGGACGTACTGTAGCGTCGACTCGTAGATCCGGGCGGCCTCCTCGAGCGCGTCGTTGGCCTTCTGCTCGCCGTAGGTCGGCGAGACGGAGAAACCGAGCGAGCCGGCGGGAACGAGGATGAACTCGGATATCTGCTTGCTGAGGACGTAGTAGCTCACCGCGAGGGGATCGAGGAAGAAGCCGACGAGCACCGTGTCGATCCGATTGTCGATGACGCTGGCGCTGGTTGAGGCGGTCAAGGGGATACTGTACCGGAACATCCGGTTGCGGAGCGATTTGTCGCCGCCGCCGTCGTCGTGGGTCGCGTAGAACCGCCGGTAGAGGAAGATCAGCCCGACGAGCGCTGCGAAGGTCGCGCCGACCAGATAGCCGAGCATGGCACCGACGACGCCGAACCCGAGAAGGGTCAGGGCGACGACGAGGACGACGCGCGTGACGTTGGCGACGACGCTGAGGACCGCGCTGAGTTCGACCCGGTTGAACCCCTGAAAGAGCGTCTGCCCGTAGGAGTTCAGCGACTGAAAGACGAGGTAGACGCCGCCGACGAGCAGGGGTGTCGCCGCTTCGGGCGTATTGAGCAGGGCTGCAATCCGCTCGTGGCCGACCACCATCGTCCCGGTGACGACCGCGATCAACACCAGTCGGTAGCCGAACGACGTTCGGAGAATGTAGGGGATTTTCCCGTCGTCGGTCTCCTTGTACTCGGCGATGTAGCGCGCGGCGGAACGAGCGCTGCCGAGGTCGGTGAACATGCCCGCAACGCCGATGACCGCGATCGCGAAGAACAGCAGTCCGTACTCGTCTGGCGTGAGCAGCGTCCGCGCGAGCAACAGCATCAACAGCCCGTTGGCGACGTTGGTGACGAGTCGCGCCCCCAGCGTCGCCTTGAAGCCGTCGACGATCCGCTCAGTGACCGACATCGATCCTAGTGAGCACCGAGGCGGTCGGACGGCCGCGACGCCCCGACAGCGTCGACTCCGCGCTCGCGACTCGAGAGAGCGCCGACGGACGGACCGGTCGGTATCGACGGGAGGACACGTTCCTGATCACTGGGCTGACGGTCACGGACTGACGACATTGTTATCGCCCACCTACCCCGAATCGGACCTCGACGGGCAGCCGAAAGGATGCCGTAACCGGCGGCCGTCGTCCGTCTCCGTCGACTGAGGGCGACCGGGTTCGACGGTCGCGGAGTTTCACGTTTCGGGGTCGTCCGCGGACGCCAACGTTCCCGCGACCGAGACAGTCGTCGAGCGTAGCACTGACCGTTTTCCGTTCGATTCGCGTACGTCTACCCAGATGACGCGGACAGCCACGATCGTCGACACGTACCGGCTCGCACCGGAGGTCAAGGGATTCCGCCTCCGCGTCCCCGGCGAGGAACTCGCGTTCGATCCCGGGCAGCACACCACCGTTCGGTTCGACGCCGACGGGAAGGAGGTCGTCCGCCCGTACAGTCCGACGACCCTCCCCGGCACCGACGAGATCGAGATCGGCGAGTTCGAGGGGAACCTCTCCCTCGAGGAGCCCGACCGCGATATCGCTCTGCTCGCGAGTGGGACCGGCCTCACGCCGTTGCTCTCGATCCTCCGGCAGTACGCCCGCGACGGCAGCGGCGACGCGCACCTCGTCTTCGGCGAGCGGACGGCCGACTCGATCTTCCACCGGAGCACGCTCAACGAGCTGGCCGCAACGTACGACTCCGTTACGGTGACCTACACCCTGTCGGACCCCGGGTGGGACTGGCTCGATCGCGCCGGCTACGTCCAAGAGCACGTAGAAGACCTCTTCGACGGGTTCGAAGAGCGGGATTGCTACGTCTGCGGTGTCCCGGCGATGGTCGTCGAGACGACCGAGCGGCTCCGGGAGCTGGGCGCCCCCGACGAACGGATCCACAGCGAGGGGTGGGAATCGGACGCGGCCGCCGACGAGCGAGACTGAGCGAGGGAGTGGACTCGTCGGCGACGCATCGGTCGCTCGAGCGGGCGCAGAACACGCAGGCCGAACCTCCTACTGTCCGTGATAGAAAGGTTACGACGGGACCGCTCTCGAGCGGACATCGGTCCGCGGTCGGAAGCATGGAAGCGCTGAACATCGCATTGGTCACGATCGGGACGCTGACGCTGGTCCTCAGCCTCGTCTCCGGATTGCTCCAGGACAGGGCGTACCTCCCGTCCGAGCCGATGGCAGCGGCGACCCTCGGCGTCGTGCTCGGCCCGATCGGCCTGAACCTCCTCCACCTCGAGGGTTTCGACGACCCGTTTCTCGTCTTAGAACAGTTCGCCCGGATCACGGTTGGGCTCGCCGTCATGGCGGCCGCGCTCAGGCTCCCGAGCGGGTACGTTTCGGACAACGACCGAGGAATGGCGGCGGTCCTCGTCCCGGGAATGGTCGCCAAGTGGCTCGTCAGCAGCGCCCTCGTGTACGCGCTCGTGGGCGTCCCGGTCTGGATCGCACTCCTCATCGGCGCAGTCGTCACGCCCACCGATCCGGTGCTGGCCGGAACGATCGTCACCGGTAACGCCGCAGAGCGGTACATCCCGGAATCGATTCGGAACCTCCTGACCGCCGAATCGGGAGCCAACGACGGCCTTGCGTACCCGCTCGTCTTCCTCCCACTGTTGGTGCTCCAGCATCCGCTCGATCGGGCGCTCACCGATTGGGCGCTCGGAGCGCTCCTCTGGGGGGTCGGCGCGGCCGTCGCCATCGGTGCAGCCGTCGGTGCAACCGCCGGCTGGATCGAGCGCCAATCCAGCGAACACGCCTTCCTCGAGGAGTCGTCGCTGTTGAGCGTCACCGTCGCGTTCACGTTCGCCGTCCTCGGGGGCGTCAAGCTACTCGGCAGCGACGGCATCCTCGCAGTCTTCGTCGCCGGATTGCTGTTCAATCGCTTCGCCGAGTCGACCGACGAGATCGACGAACAGAAGGTCCAAGAGACGGTGCTCCGCCTGTTCACCTTCCCGATCTTCGTCCTCTTCGGGCTGGTGATTCCCTGGAAGCAGTGGCTCGAGCTCGGGTGGTCGGGTGTGGCGCTCGCGGCCAGCATTCTCCTCCTGCGACGCACGCCGATGATGCTCGTGTTCGACCGGTTCGTCGACGATGTCGACGCCCGCGGCGCGGTCTTCGCGGGCTGGTTCGGCCCGATCGGCATCGCGGCCATCTTCTACGCGACCGTCGCCCACCGCGTTCTGGGCACCGAGATCGTCTGGAGCGTGACCAGCCTCGTCGTCGCGAGTTCGATCCTCGTCCACGGCCTCACGGCGACGCCGCTGACGAAGCTGTACGGCCACGCGATGGACGAAAACCACCGCCAATCGGAGGATACCGACCGCTCCGACTCGTCGTCCGCGTTCGCCGACGGGTGAGGCGGGCGATCGGGCCGAGTTCGATGCACGCTCCTCGAGCGTCCAGCTCTTCGAGAAACGAGCGGCAGAAAGAAGATCGAACGAGCGACAGGGACGCGCAGGTACTGCTCGGACGCGTTACTCGTTGCCGAACATCTGGCGCATCATCGGATGCATCTCCATGAGCTGTTCCTCGGCGATCTCCTCGTACAGCTTGTACGTGATCGAGACCGCGAGCAGCAGGCCCGTCCCGGAGACGTTCCCGATGGTGCCGAGCATGTTGGCCCAGACGGCCAGCAGCCCGACGAGCGCGCCGCCGATGACGGTCACCTGCGGGATATACCGCTCCATGACCTTCTCGATGACGCCGACGTTCTGTCGGAAGCCGGGGATCTGCATCCCGGAGTTCTGGATCTGTTTCGCCGTCGATTCGGGACCCATGTCCGTCGTCTCGACCCAGAAGATGGCGAAGATCGCACCGCCGACGACCATGAACGTGACGTCGATGCCGATGCGGATCATCACCTGCCACCACTCCTGGGCGACGTTCGCCGTCCACCACATCCAGTCCCGCGGCGAGTAGATCGGCGCGAGATAGTAGAACAGCCCGCCGGTGGGCTGGCCTTGTGAGTAGACACCGAGCCAACTGGGCATGCTCGCCAGCTGACGGTTCAGAATCTGGCCCATGAACTGGACGTTCGCCTGCACTGCGCGAACGAGGATCATCGGCAGGACGCTCGCGTAAATGAGCTTCACGGGGAAGCGACCGCGTGCGCCCTTCACTCGAGCGTGGCTCAACGGGATCTCGACACGGACCGACTCCGCGTAGACGACGATCCCGAAGATGAGCAGCGTCGTCAGCAGGGCGATGATGTGCCCCTGGTTGATGAGCAGCGCCTGCAGCCCTTCGCCGGAGATGATCGAGCCGACTTCAACCTGGCCCGTCAGAATGCGGTACCAGTCGAAGAAGAACCCGCCGGCCGCGGGCTGAATGAACCCGGTGACCAGACGTTGGCTCACACCGGCGATGATGAACAGGCCGATCCCGCTGCCGACGCCCCATTTGCTGACGACCTCGTCCATGTAGAGGATGAGGACGCCACCGATGAAGATCTGGGCGAAGATCAGCAACTGGACCTGCGTCTGCCCGAGGGCGAGTCCCCCGAGTTGCAGCGACGACTGGGCTGGCAGGAAGCCGCCGGCGAACACCATCGGCAGTCCGGTCAGGATCACCATCAGGACGACCAGCACTTTCTGGAGACCCTGATAGAGGACCTGATCACGCGGGTCGTCCGTGTCGAGCCCGAGCAGGTTCGCCCCGCCGAGCAGCTGTAAGACGATGCTCGCGGTGACGATCGGTCCGATACCGACCTGCAGCACCGACCCCTGAGAGCCGGCGAGGATCGCGCGGAACTGCCCGAAGAGGTCGTTCGCCCCGCCCGACTGCAGACCGAACAGCGTGACGTTCGTCAGGAAGAAGTACAACATGAGGATGCCCGCCGTCCACATTAGCTTGCGCTTGAAGGGGACGTGCCCCTCCGGACGGCGCACTGCTGGCATCCGCGTCAAGACCGGTTCAGCGGCTTCCTTCCATCCCATAGGTTATTCCTCGTCCTGTTCAGCGTCGGCTTCGGCCTCGTCCTCGGCCGCCCGCTCCTCGCCGCGCTCGGAGAGAACCGCCTCGCCGCCAGCGGCCTCGAGTTTCTCTTCCGCTGCGTCGGAGAAGGCGTCCGCGGTGACGGTCAGTTCGTTGCGAACCTGCCCCGAGCCGAGGACCTTGACGACGTCGACCTCGTGGCCGTCCTCGACGATATCGCGCGCGTCGAGTTCGTAGCCGCCGTCGGTCTCCTCGGCGAGGTCGTCGGCGACGTAGAGGATCGCGTCCTCGTCGAGTTTCTGGACGTCGATCTCGGCGACATCCTCGCGGATGTCGTGCGGTCGCTTGAAGCCGTGTTTGCCCTTCGGTTCGTAGTTGTGGAACTCGTGTTTGCTGCGCCCGGCACGGCCGCGTCCACCGCGGTGGCCCGCACCGCGTCGATTCTTGTGGGAACCGCCGCTGTGGGTCCGCGAGCCGCGCTGGCGTCGTTTTTTGCTCGTCATGGTTATCGCATCGATTCTAGCAGGTCGTTAATCTGCCCCGTTGTATGCTTTCCGAGTTGGCCGCCCTCGACGGTCGGCTTCTTGATACCGTCGTGACCTCCCCGCGGCGGGTGAAGTCGAAGCGTCGGTGACAGTCCCTCGTCACGAAGCGTCGTCTCCTCCGCGAGGAGCGCCTCGGCAAGGCCGCCGAAATCGTCGTACTCGGTGTGCTCGGCGAGCCACTCCTCGTCGACGTCCGCCTGCTTGCCCTCGAGGGGCTCCGCTCGCTTCGCGAGCAGGGTCTCGAGCACGTCGGCATCGGGCTCGCCGACGGCGACGTAGTCGTTGACCTTCGCGATCATCCCCTCGTACGCATCGGTCTCGGGGACGAGCGTGCAGTGGTTGACGTTGTGGATGTTAAGCATCGACAGGGTGTCCTGAACGTCTTCCTGTCGATTCACTTCGCCGCGAATCTGGACGATCGCCTTCATCACTCGCTCACCTCGGCACCCTCGCTGCCGCGATTCCGGCGCGGCCGGCGCGACTGAGAGGCGTTCTCGAGGGCGTTGAACGTCGCCTTCGCCAGGTTCACCGTCGTTCGGGTGTTGCCGTGGCTCTTGGTCCAGGCGTTCTCGATGCCTGCCAACTCGAGGACGTGCCGGACGGTGTCACTGGCGGCCAGCCCGAGCCCTTCGGGGGCGGGGATGACCTCGACCTCGACGGAGCCGGCCTTGCCGGTCGTCCGTCGGGTCAGCGAGTGGGGCCGGTCCGAACGGTCCTCCCAGGACCCCGATCCGCGGGGCACCTGGATCATGTTCAGCTTCGCGATACCGATCGCCTTCTGGATGGCAGAGCCGACCTGATCGTCTCGGCCTTCGGCGTAGCCGATGAAGCCGTCGCGGTTGCCGACGGCGACGACACAGCGGAACTTCACGCGTCGTCCGGAGTCGGTCATCCGCTGGACCATGTTGATGTCCAGCACCTCGTCTTCCAGTCCGGGAAGGAGCTGGTCGACGAGTTCGGGCTCCTTCAACGGGAGGCCCGAGTTGAGGGCGGTCTCCATATCGTCGATCTCGCCCTCTTGGACCATCCGACCGAGACGGGTGACGGGTTCCCATCCACTGTCGTTGTAGTTGTTTCCACTCATTCGAGAATCGCCTCTCGTACCTCGTCGAAGTGTTCGGGTAGTTCGGTCGCGTCGAACTCGCCGCTGTACAGCGACTCGTCTAACTGTTCGGCGTACTCGGCGATGTGTTCGCCGCGGGTACGCGACCAGTCAGCCAGCACGCTGTCGTTGTGCGGGATCTCGAGGCCGGCGTCGATGGCCCCTTCCTGCACCGCGAACACCTTGTTGCCGGGCGTGGCCGTGTTGAGGCCGATGTCGAGGACCGCTTCCTCGAGACCAGCCTCGACGGCTCGTGTGCCGGCCAGCAGGCCGGTCAGGTACGCCGCGGAGATGTTGCTCGTGGGAGCGTCCCAGCCGTACTCTGCGAGATCGCTCGAGTGTGCGCTCGCGAGCGTCTCGTCGCCCTGTGGTCCGGGAGTGATCAGCTGCGCCGTAGTGTGCTTGTTGCTCTTGCGAGCGACGAGGCGGGGCTTGCCCGATTTCAGCAGGCGCAACCTCTGGTGGTAGTCCGTCCGGACCTCACGGCGACGCCGCATCGGTACTTTGTATCGTGGTCCTGTCGCCATTATTGGTCACCGTAGTTGTCGTCGATGTAGTTCAACAGGTACCGGACGCTGCGGAACTCCCCGCCGCCAGCCTTCTTGTAGAGCTCGCGGTACTGCGTGGGCGTCAGCTCGCCCTTGTCGCGGAGTTCGCGCAGCTTCCGTCGCTGTGCGCGGATCTTGTTCTGCCACTCCTCTTTCTCGTTCTGGCGTGCGCCTTTCTTGCCGCGGCGCTTGCCCTGGCCCTTCTGGTGGCCGTATGCGCGTTTCTCGTTGCGCTCGCGGGCGCGACCGCGGGAGTTGCCCGACGAGTCGGCCGCCCGAATGCGACCCTCGTCGACCAGTTCGCGGATCTCGTCGCGAGTGATCGCTTCGGCGATGTCGCCCTGGGCGTCGGGGTCGAGCCAGACGCGGTTCTTGCCGACGTCCAAGACGTCGGCAGCCAGTCGCTTCTGTGCGGAGAGATCAGTCATCTGCTTCCACCTCGACTTCCTCGTAGGTCGGGTTCAGGACGCGGACGCCCTGTTCCTCGGCCTGTTCTTCGATACGTTCGCGCTTGCGCGCACCGACCGCCGAGGCGATCCGAACCGCCTCGCGGTCGCCGTCGACGCCCTCGAGGTCGTCGAGATTTTCGACGTAGACCTCCTCGAAGCCGCTCGGGTGTTTGCCTCGGACGGCCGTCGGCGTTCGGTAGCCGGCCTGGACTTTCGGGCCCTTGCCCTTGACGCCGCGGCGCTGCTTGGACAGCGTACCGCGGGGCCGACGCCAGGATTCCGGCGTCCGCTTTTTCTTGTGGTAGTCCTGCCGGTTGAACTGCGGTTTCCCCTCGCTTTTCCGCCGAGCGAGGAGTCGCTCCTCGTTCTCGGAGAGGTCGGGCGTCTTCTCGGTCAGCCCGCGGGGCTGCAGTTCGGTCTCGACGTCTTCGGCGGGTTCCTCCGCTTCCTCGGCGCCCTCGTCCTCGATCTCGGCCTCGGTCTCCTCGGTGACCTCGAGGTCACCGACGTCGGCTTTGATGCGGGCCGCGAGCGCGTTCCCGATGCCCTCTGCATCGGCCAGGTCGTCCTGGTCGGCTTCCTTGACGTCCTCGATGGACTCGAAGCCGGCCTCGCGCAGGGCCTCGGCCTTGCTCTCGCCGACGCCGCTGATGTCCTCGAGCGTCTGTGGGTCGTCGTTGTCGTCTGCCATCTATCAGACACCTCCTTTGGCGGGTTTGTTGGTGATGTAGACCCCGTCCTGGAAGATGCGGGTGTCCTTGCCGCTGACCTTGGTCAGCTGCTCGATGTCAGCTGCCGTCTGCCCGACGTGGTCTTTGTTCGGGCCGGAGAGGACGAGCTGCTCGTCGTCGACGCTGACCTCGGTGTCACCGTGGATAGTCGTTCGTCGCGGTGCCTTTTCGCCGAGGAAGTTCTCGATGACGACTTCCTCACCCTCCACGCGGACCTGCATCGGGAAGTGAGAGTAGAAGACCTCCATCTCGTACTCCCAGCCCGCGGTCACGCCGTGGAAGGCATTGGTGATGTGGCTCTCGAAGGTGCCGACGGTCGAGTTCGTCTTCGCGTCCTCGGCGTCGCTTTCGATGACCACCTGGTCGTCGTCGACCTCGACGATCACGTCGGGGTACCAGAGGCGGCGCGTAACGCTGCCTTCCGGCCCTTCGACGGTCACGTCGAACCGATCGACCTCGACGGTTACGTTTTCGGGAATTTCCAGTTCGACTCGCATTGTTAGTAGACGTACGCGATCACCTGGCCCCCAATACCCTGCTCACGCGCCTCGTAGTGGCTCATGATGCCACTGCTCGTCGTGACGACGAGGGCACCGAAGTCTCGAGCGGGGAGATACCGTTTCTCCCACTTCTCGAAGTCCTGGGCGCCGACCGCGTAGCGGGGCTTGATGGGGCCGCACTCGTTGATCGCTCCTTTCAGTTCGACCTCGAACTGACCGGCTTTGCCGTCGTCGACGTACTCGAAGCCGTCGATGTACCCGCGGTCGTAGAAGACCTCGAGCACGCTGCCGATCTCGTTCGAGGCGGGCGTTACCTCGTGGGTGAGATGACCCACGCTCTCGGCGTTGTCGAGTCCCGAGAGCGCGTTGCTGAGTGGATCGTTTCCGGTCATGTTATCGATACTTCTTGAATCCCATGTCGCGGGCGATCTCGCGGAAGCACTGTCGGCAAAGGTTGATGTCGTACTTGCCGACGAGCCCCTGCTCGCGGCCACAGCGCTGGCAGGACTCGATCTGTCCCGTGCGCTTTGCCGCGTGCTCGCCCGTGCGGTCGTTTTCTGTTTCGCTTTCACTCATCGTCTGCGCCCTCCACGCTGACGTCGAAGTTCGCCTCGAGGAACGCGATGGCGTCCTCGGGGGTCAGTCGGTGGTTCGACGGGATCGAGCGGGTGGCCTTGTCGCGCTTGGCGATGCGGTAGCCCGGACGCACCAGGTTGACGGTGACGTCCAGCCCGTAGATCCCGACGTTCGGGTCGTACTCCTGGCTGGGGAAGTCGGTGTGTTCCTCGACACCGAAGCTGAAGTTCCCCGTGTCGTCGAACTGCGCCGACGAGATGTTCGCGAGCGGCAGCGCCGTCTCGAGGAACCCGTGGGCGTCGTCGCCGCGGAGGGTGACCTTCGTGCCGATCGGGTCGCCCTGGCGGATGCCGAAGTCGGGTTCGGTCTTCTTCGCCTGGGTCCGGACGCTCTCCTGACCGGTGACCTCCTCGATGATGTCCTCGGCTTTGCCGAGTTCGCGGCCACCTTGCCCGACGCCCATGTGGACGACAACCTTCTCGACGCGCGGTTCGCGCATCTCGTGGAAGTCGCCGCCGGAGTCGCTCTCGCTACTCATCGTCATCACCAGTGAAGTTCTCGTCGATGACGACGACGTACTCCTCGACGGTCTCGAAGCCGCCGTCGTCCGTCGAGACGCCGATTCGGTTCGGACCGCTGCCGGGGGTCACGTCGATCGCGTCGATCTCGCCGATCTTGCCGCCGTGGTTGCCGCGGACGGCGGTCACGAGCGCACCTTCCTCGTAGGGGAAGTGTGCGACGATCGACTTGTCGTCGTTGTCGACGACGATCGAGTCTTTGGTGTCGTACTCGTCTTCGTCGACAATGACGTTCGTCCCGTCGTGCAGCGTCAGCTGGGTGTCGCCGCCCGAAACCTGCTGTTTGCCCTCGATTTTGCCGAGGCGACTCTCGGCGGCGTCCTCGTCGATCTCGGTCAGCGCGAGCCGACCGCCCTCGTCGGGGAAGACGCGGTAGTACTCCCCGCGGGCGGGGAACGCGATGATGTCGAACATGCCGATCGGGCGCTGTTCGTCGTTGATCGGGTCCCCGTTGATCAGGATCGCATCCTCGGAGAGCGCGTATCGAGCTTCCTTCCGGGAGTCCACGTAGCCGAGGACGTCCCGCAGGAGGACGACGAGCGGCACGCCGTCTTCGCCGTGCGGACCGGCGTCGGCCTTGACCGTGAAGGTCTCGGTCTTTCGCTCGACCGGCCAGGACTTCGGTACCGACAGTCGTTTCTGGTGTTTCGTCATTCGCTATCACCTTCGAGTCGCGCCTCGCGACGCTCGTCCTCGAGATCGAGCTCCGTGATCCGGACGTTCGACGGGTCGAGCGGCCGCGGCACCTCTTCGCCGTCGGCCGTCTCGACGGTCACGTCCTCGACGTGGATCGTCCCGTCCTCGAGGATCGCACGCAGGACCTCGCCTTCGTCGCCGGCGTGGTCGCCGCGCATGACCTCGACCGTGTCGCCCGCGTTGACGCGGGTGCGACGGGTGTCGTACTCCTCGCGGAGCTCGTCGGACAGCGTCGCGTGGAGCTGCTTCTGTCGCTTGTGCAGCGGCGCTCGCTCCGTCTGCGTTCGCTGTTTGTGTGGTTGCTTGCTCATATCTATACGATCATCGTCGCCGTGCTGGCGATTGCTCCGAAGCGCTCTGCGACTTCGCGGGCGATCGGCCCCTTGATCTCCGTGCCGCGGGGCTCTTCGTTCTCGTCGATGATGACCGCCGCGTTGTCCTCGAACTTCAGCCGCGTACCGTCGGGCCGGCGGATCGACTTCCGCTGGCGAACGATGACGGCCTCGAGGACCTGTCGGCGCATCTCCGGGGTACCCTTGGTGACCGAAACGGTCACTTTGTCACCGATCCCCGCCTTCGGCTGGCGGTTCTTGGTGCCCTGGTAGCCCGCGACGCTGATGACCTTCAGTTCGCGCGCGCCGGTGTTGTCGGCGCACGTGACCAGCGAGCCCTTCTTCAGGCCCTGCGTGACGTCGGCTTTCATCGCCTCCATCACTCATCACCCTCGTCTTCGTCGGTCGCGAAGTCCTCGTCGGAGAGCTCCGGCTCAGGCTCGGCCTGGCTCGTGAGTTCGGCGAGGTCCTCCGCGGTCGCTTCTTCGGTTACTTCGACGACCACGTGCGATTTCGTCTTCGACAGTGGTCGGGTCTCTGCGATTCTGACCGTGTCACCGACCGAGAGCGGCTCGAGCACGCCCGGCACGTGTGCCGGGATGCGCGAGCGACGCTTCATCTGGCGGTCGTATTTCGGAACCGCCACGTCGTACTCTCGCTCGACGACTACGGTCTTGTCCATGTCCGTCGAGACGACGGTCCCCTCGAGGACCTGTCCTCGAACGGGGAGTTCGCCGTAGAACGGACACTTCTCGTAGTCGTATTCCTCCGGGTTTTCGGGTTCCGGAGGGGTTTCAACGTCTAGTCCTATTGCCATGGTGAATCACCATTCGTCTCCGTGCGTCGGGCGGGTCGTGAGAGCAGCCGCGATCCATCGACCGTAACGTAGGCCACGCCCTCGCCAGCGGCGTGGCGGTGATTCCGGGAGGAATCATCGCCACGATGGCCGGCGGCATCGCCGCCGGCCCGGTCTGTGGCCGCCGATCGCTCGGCAGCCCCAGGTTGAGTGTCGGCCAGTTTGGACGCAGTCCCCGACTCCTTCGCGGAGTCGGCGGCTTCATCTGTGATCGCGAACTCGAACGTCGAGCCCGACTTCGGCACCATGACGACCCGAGACTCGCCGTCTTGACGAACCTCTATCGAGAGGGTTTTGGTCGTCTCGATGACGACGCGGCCCTCCAGACCCACCCGCGCGGAGTCGTCGCTCTCGACGACTCGTACGGGGAGCCCGTTGAGTTCGTGTCGCGGCAGGGTCTCGGGTGTCAGTGCCATCGTTGTGTTACTCTTCGTCCTCGAGGTCGCCTTCCTCACGGGCTTCGCCCGTTCGGATACCGGATCTCATTCGAGATCCCCTTCTTCCCGCTGGATCGTCTTGATCCGCGCGATGGTGCGACCCAGTTCGCCGATGCGACCCGGGTTCTCCGGGGCACCGCCGGCGGCGAGGACGGACTTCTGGTTCAGCAGCTCGGTCTCGAGTTCATCGAGTTCCTCCGCCCGTTCGGCGGGGGTCATGTCGCGGATCTCTTCGACGTGGAGGATCGCCATCAGGCGTCACCTCCCTCGTCTTCGTCTTCCGCTTCCTCGTCTTCCATCTCGGCGACGAGTTCCTCGGCTTCGGCCTCGACGTCCTCCTCGAGTTCCTCGAGTTCTTCCTCGACGCCTTCGTCTTCACCGGGGACCTCGACCTCTTCGAACTCCTCGTCTGCCTCGACTTCCTCTTCGATGACCTCCTCGACGTCCTCGTCGACGGCGTCGACAGCCTCGTCAGACGGGGCCTCGGCACCGCCCTCGGCGGCTTCGGCCGTCTCGGGTTCGCCCTCGAGGAGTTCCTCGACGCCCTCTGCCTCGTTGGCCTCGACGGCGTCGGGGACGAGCTCTTCGGGGTCCATGTCTTCGTTGATCTGGAAGTCGTCGGGGAGCTCGGCGCCCGGCGGGATGATCTTGACGTCGACGCCGATCGTGCCGAGCTTCATGACCGCGACGCCCTGGCCGTGGTCGACGACCTCCTCGGCGGGTTCGCCGTTGTGCTTGATGTAGCCGCGGTTGAACTTCTCGACGCGCGATCGAGCACCCGTGACCTTCCCGGAGAGCACGATCTCGGCGCCGAGCGCGCCGGCTTCCATGATCCGGTCGATCGTCGTGTGACCGGCCTTCCGGAAGTACCAGCCGCGCTCGAGCGCGTTCGCCAGTCGGTCCGCGACGATCCGCGCGTTCAGGTCGGGTTCGTCGACCTCCTGGACGTCGATCTGGGGGTCCTCGAGGTTGAACTTCTCCTCGAGGGCCGTCGTCACTTTCCGAATGTTCTCGCCGCCTTTGCCGATGACCATCCCGGGCTTTTCGGCCTTGAGGACGATCTGGGTTCCCATCGGCGTCTTGGCGACGTCCATGCCACCGTAGCCCGCGCGGCCGAGCTCTTCTTGGAAGAACTCGTCGATCTGGGACCGCTGCAGGCCGTTCTCGATGAATTGATGTTCGTCAGCCATTAGCTCTCGTCCTCCTCGGTTTCGGTCTGTTCTTCGACGACGATCTCGACGTCGACCTGGGGGGTGTTCCACGACGACGCCCGCCCCATCGCGCGGGGCTTGCGACCGACCGACTCGCCGACCTTGTGGGCGGCGACGTGGACGATCTCCATCGACTCGGCGTCGAATCCCTGATGGTCGGCGTTGGCCGCGACGTTCTCGAGTAAGTCGAGGAACTCGCCGGAGACCTTCTCCGGGTACTTGCCGGCGTCCCAGCCCTCGACGTCGGAGCGGTGGCCCGCGCCGGCGTTGTGGGATTTGAAGGGGACCGACTGTACCTCGTCGATCACGTCCTGAAGGTACGCCTGCGCGTCGCCGACGGTTCGGCCCTTGATCTCGCGGGCGACCTCCTTGCTGTGCTTGTGGCTCATATGACGCTCCCGGAGCATGGCTTTCGCCGTGGCGTCCGGGTCCGCGTCGACTGAGTAGTTGATTCCCATGCGTTGATCACTTCAGTGGGACGAACTTCGAGGATCGGGTCGCGCCGATACCGGCCTGCCCGTGCTCGACGGAGGTCCGCGTCAGCTGGAACTCGCCGAGGTAGTGGCCGATCATTTCGGGTTCGACGCGAACGCGCTCGAAGGCCTGTCCGTTGTAGACCTCGAACGTCAGTCCGACGAACTCCGGCAGGATCGGCATGTCCCGCAGGTGCGTTCGGAGCGGGTCGTTCGCCGTCTCCTCTTCGCCGGCTTCGCGGGCCTCCTCGAGCAGTTTCTCCTTCTCGACGGAGAGACCGCGTTCGATACTTCGCCGCTGGCGTGCGGGGAGCAGTTCCACGACCTCGTCGAGCTCTAACTCCTGTAGCTCCTCGAGCGTGTGACCGCGGTAGGTGAACTCACCTTCGCGGCCGGTTCGGTACTCCTGACTCATTTGTTGCCACCTCGACCGGTGCGTCGGGACGAGATGTCACCGACTTTCCGTCCCGGCGGGGCGTCCCGCGAGACGGACTTGGGTTTGCCGGGGTGTTGTCGGCCGCCGCCACCGAACGGGTGGTCGACGGCGTTCATCGCGACACCGCGGACGCGGGGCCACTTCGTGCCCCGGGCCTTCATCTTGTGATACTTGTTGCCGGCCTTGACCATCGGCTTCTCCGTGCGACCGCCGCCGGCGACGACGCCGATCGTGGCGCGACACTGCGGATCGAGGCGCTTGACCTCGCCGCTTGGAAGCTGGACGACCGCGGCGTTGCGGTCGTGGGTGATCAGGTCGGCGTTGGTCCCCGAGGCGCGGGCGAACCGACCGCCGTCGCCCGGGTTCGCCTCGATGTTACAGACCGGGACACCTTCCGGAATCTCGGCCAGCGGAAGCGTGTTACCGGGCTTGATCTCGGCGGAGACGCCGACTTGCAGCTCCTCGCCCACGGTGATGCCTTCGGGCGCGAGGATGAGTCGCTGATCGCCGTCTTCGAACTCGACGGCGGCGACCGGTGCGGATCGGGCCGGGTCGTGTTCGATGTCCACGACCGTCCCGCGCACGATGTCGTCGTCCTCCTCTTTCTTGTGGTCGAGCTTCGCCTTGTACCGGTGGGACGGGGCGCGGAACGTCGAGGTACCGCGACCGCGTCGTTGGCCCTGAATGCGTCGTCCCATGCTCAGAACACCCCGATTCGCGACGCGACTTCCTGTGCGTCGTCCTCCTCGTCGAGGCGGACGATCGCTTTCTTTTTACCCTTCATCGTTACCTGCGTGTTGATGTTCTGTACCGTGATCTCGAACCGTTCTTCGACCTCGTCCCGAATCTCGGGCTTGGTCGCGTCCGGGTTGACGACGAACTGGAGCTTGTTCTCGAAGTCCATGTCGTTCATCGCCTTCTCGGTCACGAGGGGGTGTTCGATGACACTCATCGGTCGGCCACCTCCTCGAGCGCGCTTTCAGTCCAGACGGTCAGCCGTCCGGGCTGTGCGCCGGGCGCGAGATCCTCGGCGTTGACTTCGGCAGCCGTCGTCACGTCGGCACCCGCGAGGTTCCGGGCCGCACGGGACGGGCCGGACTCGCTCGAGGTGACGAAGAGGATCGACTTCGGCTGCTTGTACTTCCGGCCGCGGGTCTTCCCGCGACCCGAGCGGATGCTGCGACCCTCGTCGGCGCGGTCGACGTCGTCCGCGAGGCCCGCTGCCTCGAGGAAGTCGACGACCTCGCGCGTTTTCTCGAGGTCTTCGAACTCGTCGTCGACGACGACCGGAATCTCGGCGTCGTCGTCGAACTCGTGGCCGCGTTCGGCGACGAGATCGGCGTCGGTCGTCGCAGCGACGGCGCTGCGGACGGCCAGTTTCTTTGCTTTCGTGTTGATCGATTCGGACTGGTCTTTCTCGGCTTTCGGCGGGTGAGCCTTCCGACCCTTGACGGTCTGGGGAACGCGTCGACCGCGACCCTCCTGTCGTGGGACGTGGGCCATGCCTCGGCCGCTACCGAACGATTCGGCCGGCGTTCGAAGGCCGGCGAACTCGTCGGCGCCGTAGTCCTGTTTTCGGTTTGCCTGGGCGACGCGAACGGCGCGGGCGATCAGGTCCGGGCGGTACTGGGTCTCGAAGACCGCCGGGAGCTCGACCGTGCCCGCGTCCGAGCCGTCCAGGTCTCGTACTGTTGCGTCCATGTGTTATCCCTGGTTGGATGCGGTGGAGACGTAGCGCACCTCGGGATCGAGGCGCGGCTGTCCTCCGGGTCGGATCGCCGGCCGGAAGCGCACGAGGCGCTTTTCCGGTCCGGGGAGCGAGCCTTTGATCAGCGCGTGCGGCCCGTCGACTTCGCCGTAGTTGACGAAGCCGCCGTCGACCGTCGCGTCAGCACCGTCGCCGATGTCGACGAGGCGCTTGTTCAGTTCCGTCCGCTGGTGGTAGCCGGTCTGACCCTGCTGGGGGACCGTCGAGCGGACGCGAGACGGGTTCCAGGGACCGAGGTTGCCGATGCGGCGACGCCAGCCCTGCCGGGCGTGTTTGCCCTTGCGTTTCTGGACGCCCCATCGCTTGACGGGACCCTGGGTCCCTTTCCCTTTCGTGACGCCGCTTGCGTCGAGGTACTCGCCGGCGCGGAACACGTCGTTCATGACGTGTTCGCCGCCGTCTGCGACGGTCTCGAGGGCGAACTCGAGGCGCTCGTCGACGGAACCGCCGCCGACGCGCGTCTCCATCACGTCCGGTTTCTTCTTGGGCACCGAGGGAACGTCCCCCGGCACGGTGTGGGTGATGACTCGCACGTCGTCGACGCGGCCCTCCTCGTGGAGGCCCCGAAGTTCGTCTTCGGCGGCGTCGGCGTCGTAGTCGTCACCGGGAAGGTCCAGAACACGGTCGAGTTCGGGGACGAACTCGTCGGTCCAGACCTCGGTTATCGGCTTCATACCGTACGGCGTGTCTTCGTACGCTCGCAGAGCGACGGCGCGCATAGGCGGCGTCTCCACGATCGTCACGGGGACGGTCTGTTCCATCCCCTCGGTCGGCGAGTTCGCTTGATCGTCGACCATGACGACGTGGGTCATGCCGGCCTTGTAGCCCGCGAAGCCCTGAAGCGTCGGCTGTCCGTCAGTGTCCGGCCACGAGTTGAAGCGCGGGACCTCGCTGGTCGCACGCTTTCGTGGGCCGAACCCGAGTGAGCCTTTGCGTGGTCTATTTGCTTGTGGCATGCTATCACTCTTGCAGTGAGAGGGGAGCGAGGGTGGCGAACAGAGCCTCCTCCGTTCGCACGACCTCGCTTCCCTGGTTCGGAACCGTGTTCAGCCAGAGGTCGAACCCCGGATCGGCAGTGGGTTCGACTCCGTCATCGTCCGCCCCGTCCGGAGACGAGGGGACGGCTGACGCCTCGATTCCGAGGATGTCCGGCAGCCCTCGCTCGGGTGCGCCAAAGGCGACGGTCATACCGTCGCGGCCGACGCGCCCGGCCAGCGTCTCGAGCCGCCCGACGGTGAGTTCCCCACCGAATCGGGAGGCCGCGATGCGGACGCCGGCGTCCTCACGGCCGAGTGCTGCGGAGAGGTCCGTCCGCTCGACCGACAGCCCCGGGAGGGGCTCGTCGACGAGTTTCGCCCGGACCGGTCGTCGCGAAGAGATCCTGACGGTCACGCGCTCCCCCTCGGAGACCTCCATATCCGGAGGCGTGTTGAGGGAGATCGGGTGTTGCAAGCCGCAATTGACCCGGACGCGCCCTTCAGGTCCGACCTCGGTCACGATCCCTTGTCTTGACGACCCCGAACCGTTCGATTCGGAGCCGGTCTGTGACACCGCGCGGAGCGGCGGCAAGACGCCGACGTACTCCAGTTCGTCCCGCATCCCCCAGGCCTCGTTGCGGAGGTAGGGAGGCGTTGCGGCGTACCGCAGAACGGTACGGACGAACCCGCCGTCGAATCGCCCGGTCTCGCCATCCCGATCGGGATAGACGATCAGGCGATCGGCCCGGAAGATCGTCGCCGCACGGGCGACGTATCCGAGTTTGCGAGTCGCCTCGCGTTTGTCCTCGGCTTCCCGGCTGAGTGACGACGGCACGAGTACGCTGACGGTCATGCCGAAACGCTTCGGCACCGCGTCACTAGACTGTAGCGATCTATTGCGGAGAGGGTCTTAAAAGAATAGCGGATTCGATCCCGGCTGTCAACGCCTCACACCCGCGAATTCGTGCCGAACGGACACACTCACGTTTGGGAATGTGTCACTTGCACCCTGCGTGGGAAGTCGGCGATCGTTGCCGGAAGCGGGCGGGCGTGTCAGGTCGATCACTCGAGAATCGCCATGCGCAAGCATGCCGCCCCTGTGTCGATTCGCAACCCTTATACATCCCTCCGGCAGTAGGTATGAGTGCAGCAGGGCGCTGGTAGTGTAGTGGTATCACGTGACCTTGCCATGGTCACAACCTGGGTTCAAATCCCAGCCAGCGCACTTTTCGATACTCAACACCGACGAGCGTAGCGAGGAGTTCGAGTATCGAAAAGTCGTCCTAGATTTGAACTAGACGAGTCGCAGCCCGGGAAGTGAGCGAAGCGAACGACCCGGAACGTTTCGGCGTAGTTCAAATCCCAGCCAGCGCACTTCTACCGCGAACAGTTCCAGCGAGCACCGCATCGCGTGCGTTCGCCATCCGTGTGCCGGACATCGTACTGGATTTGAGTTAGGTCACGCTACGCGTCCGACGGTGCCTCACGAACCGTCAGCACGGGGATCGACGATGTTCGAACGAGGTGTTCGGTGACGCTGCCGAGGAGGTACCGGTCGAAGCCCGTCCGGCCGTGCGTCCCGACGACGACGAGGTCGATGTCGTGCTCGTCGGTGTACGCGAGGATCGCCTCCTGAATCGACGAGCCGAATTCCACCGTCGCGTTTGCCGGCTCGACGCCGGCGTCGGCGGCGAACGATGACGCGTCCGCGATGATTTCCTCGGCGCTCTCCTCGAGCATCGTCAGCTGAATATCGCTGCGAATGTCGACGCCGAGGCTCGTCGCGGTGATGACCGACAGAAGGTGCAACGCGGCGTCGTCCGCATCGGCGATGTCGACGCCGGCCTCGAGCGCCTCGCGTGCACAGTCGCTGCCGTCGGTCGGGACCAGCACGTTCCGATACGGATAGGTGGCCGTCTCGCCGTTCGGTCGGATCGTCAGCACGGGCACGTCCGCGCGGCGAACGACGCGCTCGGTCGTACTGCCGAGCAGGAGCCGCTCGAGGCCCCGGCGGCCGTGGGTGGGCATGACGACGAGATCGATGTCGCGCGAGTCCGCGTAGTCGACGATCGTGCTGTAGGGGGTTCCCTGACGGACTTCGGTGACCGTGTCGACCCCCCGTTCGCGTGCGCGCTCCGTGGCGTCGCGGACGAGCCGTTCGCCCTCCCGCTCGAGGACGTCGACGACATCGCCCCGCATCCGGACGACGCTATCCTTCGTCGTGTCAGCGACGTTGAGAACGTGTACCGTCGAATCGTTCGCGTCGGCGATCTCGAGGACGTGGTCGAAGGCGGCCGACGCTCCGTCGCTGCCGTCAGTGGGAAAGAGGATCTCCGTGAACATGGAACTACCCTCGAACGTCCAGGGACCCTTCCTCGGCCGTCGTCGCCGCTCGCCGCCAGACGAGTTCGAACTCGATGCTCTGTTTCGCTTCCGTGTCTCCCTCGGACCAGTCCGACTCGCCCTCGAGTTTGAACGTAATCGGTTCGGACGGGTTCAGTCGCGCGTGCGTTTCGCCGAGGCCGACCGTCACGTCACCGTCGTCGTCGAGTTGGTCGGCGAGTTCACGGAGGGCATCGGCGATCTCGGTTCGCGACCGTTCCGCTTCGGTTTCGAGTTCTCCCATATCGTTGCTGACATCGAAGCTCGACTTAAACGGGGATGGATCTCCTCAGGAAAAGGGAATTTCAGTTCGGCGTCCCGATCGTCGGCCGTCAGTCGACGGTCACGACTTCCGGGCCGGTATCGAGCTCGTCACCGTCGTCTGCGAGGTCCTCGAGGGCCAGTCGCAGGTTCCACTTGTTCGCCTTCCAGATCGAGTCGAAGAGGACGCCGAGGACCGGGACGGAGCCGCCGATGACGTCCACACCGACGTTCGCAATCATGCGGAGCAGCGTCGACTGGGAGACGTCCATGCGAGCGGCTTCGGCGACGATATACAGCGAGACGGCCGCCGCGGCAGCGTCCCCGGCTCCGGGAAGGATCCCAAGGATCGGATCGATTCCGACTCGGAAGTCCGTCAGCGGAACGCGGACCCCTTCGTCCAGCGTGTGGGCGACGATGTGCATTCGCTCGAGCGCGCTCTCGTCGATCGACTCGGGAAGGTCGCCGTCGATCTCCTCGAGCTCCGAGTGAATTGCCGATATCCTGTCGGTAGCCATGCAACTCGATTGGGGACGCGTCGGGATAAACTCGCGGGCGGCCGTGGCAAGCGCGACAGGAGTCGGCCGACCGATTCCGTCTTCGGACGGAAAGACCCGTTTTGTCGACCCGACGGGGGGTGAGAGGAGAGGCGAACGACCGTTACGGACGACGGCTCCGAACGAGCACAGTCAACAACTGATTGCCGGTCTCAAAGTTCGTGTTGACGAGACCGTCATCGATCTCACCTCGTCGATGATCCCCGGTGATCGACCGCAAACGGGGGTCCGTCGCTGTATTTTACATATCTTATTCAATCGGCAGAGTATCTCACATATGACTACTGTTATCCGCGACGAGTGGCTTTTATACTATGAGTAGCTACAGTCTAATACACGATTGAACGATCAGATCTAGCAATGCAGACGGAACTCTCACCCGCAGACGGCACGGACGACCTCCAGTACGACCAGACCAACGACCGCTACGTCTTCCGCCACGACGGCGACGGGACCGCGACGATCACCACGACGATCGTCCACGCGCTCGCCTCGATCGCGGACACCGACGTCTCGCAGGGGGAGTTCTCCCTGTACGACAGCGTCGATCCGGACGCCCTCGAGCGCATCTTTAGCCAGAAAGCCGACGGGACCGAGCGGACGGGCGGCCACATCGCCTTCACCGCCCTCGAGCACGAAGTGTACGTCTACGCGAACGGCGACGTCATCATCTACCCGCCCGCGGAGACCCACCGGCCGACCCCCTCGCGCTGAGTCCGGTCGCGCGACTGCCGTACGCCGCCCTGATCGTTTTTACGCCGTTGCTACTCACTCGTGAGCGCAGCAGACGCAGCGTCCGTCGGTCCCCGGCCGAACGAATCGACATGGCCTCGAGACCGTGCCGCATGGTACGGCTTTAGGAGCCGACGACCCGTTAGCTGGCACCATGACGATAGTCGCGCTGTTGAGCGTCGCACCGGTGATCGAGGGCAGCATGGCGGGCGAAGTCGCGAAGGCGGTCGACGCGCTCGAGGAATACGACGTGAGCTACGAGACGAACCCCATGGGGACGGTGATCGAGGCCGAGACGGCCGACGAGCTGTTCGCGGCGGCGCAGGCGGCCCACGAGGCTGTCGACGCCGATCGGGTGAGTACCGTCCTGAAGATCGACGACAAGCGAGCACGCGACGCGCGCGCGTCGGAGAAGGTCGACGCCGTCGAGGAGCACCTCGGTCGGCCGGCCCGGAACTCCGGCGGTACCGACGAGTAGCGGGTCGGGAGACGGGGAGACGGGCAGACGGCCACTCCCGACGACCACCGGCAGAATCCCAACGGACAAACTGTTTTACCACGGAGGCTGAATCCCGTCGCATGGAAAGTCTCAATCGGATGGCGATCGAGCTGGTCGACGAGGCCCTCGATTACGCCGAGGAACTCAATATCGGTGGCTACGACCTCGAGAACGAATCGACGGTACTCGACTTCGGGCTCGAGTTCGATGGCGGGATCGAGGCCGGCCTCCTGTTGACGGAGATCCAGACGGCGGGGATGGCGACGCCGAGCTACGAACTGGGCGACCTCGGCGGCGCGTCGATTCCCTACGTCGAACTCTCGACGGACCAGCCGGCGCTCTCGCTTCTGTGTTCCCAGAAGGCCGGCTGGGAGCTGACCACCGACGATTTCGAGGGACTCGGCAGCGGCCCGGCGCGAGCGCTAGTGGCCGAAGAAGACGAGTTCCGTCGCATCGGCTACACCGACGCGTTCGATCTGACGGCGCTTGCCGTCGAGACCGACGAGGAGCCGACCGAAGCCGCGGCCCAGCAAGTCGCCGACCTCGCCGAGGTCGAGCCCAGCAGCGTCTTCCTGCTGGCCTACCGGACCGCGAGCATCGCCGGCAGCATCACGAACGCCGCCCGTGCCGCCGAACTCGCCACGTTCCGACTCGCCGAACTCGGCTACGATCCGCTGGACATCGTCTCGGCGACCGGGCGCGCGCCGGTCGCACCCGTCGCGGGCGACGAACGGACCGCCATCGCCCGGACGACCGACGCCATCGCCTACGGCGGCCGAGCCCACCTCACCGTCCGCGAGGACGCCGGCGTCTTCGACTCGGTGCCGTCGACGGCCGCCGAGGACCACGGCCGGCCGTTCGGCGCGGTCTTCGACGACCTCGAGTGGGACTTCGCGGAGGTCCCGTCGGACCTCTTCGCGCCCGCGACGGTGACGATCGACGTGATCGGCGGCCCGACCTACGTCCACGGCGAGACGGACGAGGACCTGCTCGTCGACTCCTTCGACCTGTAGCCGTGCGGTTCAAGCCGGTCCCCGAACCGCCCGACGATCTCGCGTTCGTCGAAACGGTCCACCTCGCCCTCCCCGAGACGGCCGGCGCGGTCGATGATTGTTGTGCCCACCTCCTCGAGGAAACCTCCATCGTCGACCGCGACGAGGCGGCGACGTGGCTCGTCTTTCTGCGCGCGCTCGAGCTCGCGGCCGAGGAGCCGGCTGGCTATCGACGGCGCAGGCCGGGGCCGGGCGACGCGGCTACCGCGCTCGAGCGCGACCGGCTCCGTCGAGCGTTTCGAGAGCGCGTTGCGGGAGCCGAAGCGGTGCTCGCCGCGCTCGACGGTTCCGATCGGCCGCTGACGGCCGCAGCGGTGGGCGATGCGCTCTGCGAGGATGGATCGAACGGCGAGCAACGCCCCCGGCGACATCGTATTCGAGACGATCGGGTCGAGCGCCTCCTCGAGTGGGCGGTGCTGCTCGGGTTGGCCGAGCGAGCCGAAAGTGGATACCGTCTCGCGCGTGGGCGCGAGGAGAACTGAGAGGGGAGCGGAAGCGTCTATTCGTCGGAGAGCCGACCGGGCGACCACTCGCCGTCGAACTCCCGGTGCGTGTACGGCTTCGCGTCCTCGCCGGCGTAGGTGGCGACGAGCTGGCCGTCGCCCTCGAGGTGGTACTTGTAGGTCGTCAGCCCCTCGAGGCCGACGGGGCCGCGGGCGTGGATCTTGCCCGTGCTGATGCCGACTTCCGCGCCGAGGCCGAACCGGTAGCCGTCGGCGAAGCGGGTCGAGGCGTTGTGAAAGACGCTCGCGGAGTCGATGCTGCGCATGAAGGTGCTCGCACGATCGGCGTCCTCGGTGACGATCGAGTCGGTGTGCTTCGAGCCGTGGGTAGTGACGTGGTCGATCGCCGCCTCGAGCGAGTCGACGACGCGGATCGAGACGATCAGGTCGCCGTACTCGGTGTCCCAGTCGGCCTCGGTCGCGGCCTCGACGTCGACGATCTCGCGGGTGGCCTCGTCGCCGCGGATCTCGACGCCGGCGGTCTCGTAGCGGTCCGCGATAGCCGGCAGGAACTCCTCGGCGACGGCCTCGTGGACCAGCAACGTCTCGACGGCGTTGCAGACCGCGGGGTACTGGACCTTGGCGTCGAAGGCGATGTCCTCGGCCATCGAGAGGTCTGCGTCGTCGTCGACGTAGACGTGACAGATACCCTCCGTGTGGCCGAGCACGGGGATGCTCGTGTTGTCCTGAATGTAGCCCACGAACGCGGAGCTTCCGCGCGGCATGAGGAGGTCGATCGCGTCGTCCATCTCGAGGAGGGCGTCGACGTCCTCGCGGGCCTCGACGTGCTGGGCCCAGCCGTCGGGGATCCCGGCGTCGGCCGCGGCCTCCTCGATGATCTCGAACAGGATCCGATTCGAGTGGAGGGCCTCGCTGCCACCTTTGAGGATCACCGCGTTGCCCGATTTCAGGGCCAGCGACGCGATCTGGACGAGCGCGTCGGGACGGGACTCGAAGACGGTCCCGACGACGCCGATGGGGACGGCGACCTTGTACAGTTCGAGGTCCTCGTCGAGTTCCCGCGCGGCGAGGGTCTGTCCGAGGGGGTCGTCCTGGTCGGCGACGCTGCGGACCATCTCCGCGATGCTCTCGATCTTCGACGCCGAGAGCTTCAGTCGGTCGACCAGCGCCTGCGTGTACTCGCCTTCCTCGAGTAGCCGCTCGCCCTCTTCGACGTCCCGCTCGTTTTCCGCGAGGATCTCGTCGGTTCGGGCCTCGATCGCGTCGGCGATCTCGTGGAGCGCGCCGCTTCGTTCCTCGTCCCCCAGTTTCGCGAGTTCGAGGGCCGCATGCTGTGCCTCTTCGACGTCTCGTTCGATGTCGGTCTCAGTCATCGCTCACACCGTTGATGGGGACGAATACGGTCCCCACGGGTTTGGCAGTAGCGATCTTCTCGAGCACGTCGTGCTCGGTCGACTTCGCGATGACGGCCGGAATGCCGTGTTCGCTCACGTCGCGTGCGCCCTCGACTTTCGTCTGGATGCCGCCGAAGCCGTCGGAGGTCGTCTCCGTGATGATCTCCTGGACCGTATCGTAGTTGGTGCCGACCGCCTCGATACGCTTGGCGTCGTCGTCCTCTTTCGGGTTGCCGGTGTAGACGCCGCCCACGTCGGTCAGCGTCACCAGCAGGTCGGCGTCGACGCCCATCGTCGCGGCCGCCGAGAGCATGTCGTTGTCGCCGATGCGGATCTCCTCGGTCGCGACTGCGTCGTTCTCGTTGATGATCGGGACGACGCCCCAGTCGAGCAGCGTCTCGATCGTGTTCCGGAAGTTCGTGAACCGTTCGGGATTCTCGAGGTCGTGTTGGGTCAACAGCAGTTGAGCCACCTTCCGGTCGTACCGGTCGAAGCTCTCGGTGTAGCGGTGCATGAGGTGGCTCTGGCCGACGGTCGACAGCGCCTGGGACTCCTCGACGGTTCCGGTCGGTTCGCCGATCCGTCCGGTTCCGGCCCCGATCGCGCCCGACGAGACGAGGACGACCTCCTTGCCCCGCGAGAGCAGATCCTCGAGGTCGTCGACGAGTTTATCGAGCTTCTCGTCGTCGAGATTGGAGTCCGCGTCGGTCAGGGAGTTCGTCCCGGCCTTGACGACGACCCGTTCGGCGTCGGCGGCGAGCCGCCGCGCTTCGTCGACGGCCACCTCCTCGAGTCCGTTACTCATCGTCGAGCCCGGCCGCGAGTTCCGCGGAGCGTTCTTCGGCCGCCGTCACCGCCGCAGCGACGGTTTCCTGGACGTCGCTGTCCCAGAGGACCTCCATCCCCTCGATGGTCGTCCCGTTGGGCGAGCAGACGGCGTCGATCAGGTCCTCCAGGTCCTCCTCCGATCGGAGGACGGTCTCGGCCGCGCCCTTGAACGTCTGGGCGGCCAGCGTCTCGGCGTCGGCTTCCTCGAGTCCGCCCTCGACGCCCGCCTCGGCCATCGCCTGAATGAGATAGAAGACGAACGCCGGGCCGCTGCCGTTGACGGCCGTCGCGATGTCCATCTGCTCCTCGTCGATCTCGGCGAACTCGCCGACGTCTGCGAGCAGTTCGCGCACGTCGTCGGGCACGTCGTCGCCGGTGACGGCCGCGGCCATGTCCCCCGTCTCGGCCGCGAGGTTCGGCATGATTCGGACGACGTTCGCGTCGGTCCGGGCTTCGACGTAGTCCGTCGAGACGCCGGCGGCGATAGAGAGAAGCGTCTGGTCCGGCGAGAGCTCGAGACCGGAAAGCACCGCGCCGACGATGTCCGGTTTCACCGCGACGACCACCACGTCGGCGTCGGCGGCTTCCGATACGTCCGACGTGGTCCGCTCGCAGTAGTCGGCGACCGACTCGAGGGCGTCGGGGTCGAGGTCACACGCGGTCACCGTGTGAGTCCCGGCCCGGTCGAGCCCCTTGATGAGGGCGCTCCCCATGTTTCCGCAACCGATAACGCTCGTCTGTACCATCTTGTCTAGAGGAACGAACCGAGGCGGACATACCAACTTTGGTTTCGATCGATGTTCAACAGCCGAGTTCGACTTCGGCGATCGGCCGGCCACACCGGCGGCTGGTGCGCGCGATCTTCACTCGCTGCAACTCCTCCAGAGCCTTAGGTTACATCTGGTGGTACGAGTGTGCCAAGATGAGACGACGACGTATCGTCAAAGCGGCTGCGTTAGGAGGCATCACTCTCCCGCTCGCCGGCTGTACGAATCGGTCGGCCGAGGGGAACGGTGACGCCGGCGAGAACGACGGGAACAGTACGGAAAGCGATGGAAACGGTGCGGGAACCGAGCAAGAAGCGGACGAATCGAACGGGGCCGACCGACAGGAGTTCTCCGGAAACGGATCGAAAGCGGTCGACGGCGTCTCTATCGACGGCGGTCTCGTCATCGTCGACGCCGCACACGAAGGGGCTGGTGACTTCCAGGTCCGCCTCGTCCCCGGAGACGACGAGGCCAGCGAGCTGTTCGCCGATTCGTCGGGCGCGTACGCCGGGCAGACGGCACGGCACGTCGACGGCGGAACGTACCAACTCAGCGTCGTCGCCGGCGGCGACTGGGAAGTGACCGTCGGCCAGCCGCGTCCGACCAGCGGCGAACGCCCACCGATCTCCCTCAGTGGCTCCGGAAACGAAGTCCGCGGGCCATTCGAATTCGACGGCACCCACCGACCGTCGGGCGACCACGGCGGGGAGCGCATCAGCGTCAACATCCTCTCGCCGACCGGCGACGCCCGCGCGTTCGTGTTCCACGAGGACAGCATCGATAACCCGCCCGCGTTCGAGTACGAGGGGATCGGCTACATAGAGATCAAATCCGACGGCGAGTGGTCGGTCGAGATCGAGTAGTCTCGCTGCGGCCGTTTGCCGCCGAGGAGCTTGTCACCGGACGAATCGGTGGTCGGGCAGTGACGCTCTCCTCGTACGGAGCCGGACCAAGAAGTTTTACCCCTCCCGACTCGTCGTAGTGACGAGAATGGAATCGCCCTCGTCGACCGACGCGGAACTCCAGACGCGGATTCGCCAGCAGGAGGTCGTCGCCGATCTCGGCCAACGGGCGCTGGAGACGGGGGACATCGACCAGCTGATGCACGACGCGTCGGCCGCCGTCGCCGACACGCTGGGCGTCGAGTACTGCAAGGTCCTCGAGTTACTCCCCGACGGGGACGAAATCCTCCTGCGCCAGGGCGTCGGCTGGCAGCCGGGCCTCGTCGGGACGGCGACGGTACCGACGGACCGAGACTCGCAGGCGGGATACACGCTGCTCTCAGAAGAGCCGATCATCGTCGACGACTTAGAACGCGAGACGCGCTTTTCGGGCCCCGATCTTCTGATCGATCACGACGTGGTCAGCGGCATCAGCGTCGTCATCGGCTCGATCGACGAGCCGTGGGGTGTGCTGGGAACCCACACGACCGAGCGCCGCGAGTTCACCGACCACGACGCGAACTTCGTCCAGAGCGTGGCGAACGTCCTCGCGGCGGCGATCGACCGGGCGGAGACGGACCGGCGGCTCCGCGAGCGCGAGGCCGAACTCGAGCGGTACCGGACCTACACCGACGACATCCTGAACGCGGTCGACGACATGTTCTACGTCGTCGACGAGACGGGGACGTTCCAGCGGTGGAACGAGGCGCTGACCGAGGTCACCGGCTACTCCGACGCGGAGCTCGAGTCGATGCGCCCGCCGGCGCTCGTCGTCGAGGACGACCGAGAGGCGCTCGTCGACGGGATTGAGGAGATCTACGAAACGGGACGCGCACGCGTCGAGGTCGATATCCTGACCAGCGACGGCAGGGAGATACCCTACGAGTTCGTCGCGGTGCAACTCGAAAACCCCGACGGAACGCGGGTGCTGGCCGGGATCGGGCGGGACATCAGCGACCGGAAGGAACACGACCGAGAGCTGGCGAAGTACGAGACGATCGTCGAGACGATGGACGACGGCATCTACGTCAAAGACGAGGACGGTCGGTTCACGACCGTCAATGAGGCCTACGCGGAGCTGACCGGGTACGACCGCGAGGAACTGCTCGGCGAACACGCCTCGCTCGTCGTCGACGAAGACACGATCGCGCAGTCGAAGGAACGATTGCAGGCGCCGGACGAACAGGTCGAGACCCCGCCCGTCGAGGCAGAACTCGTGAGAGCCGACGGCACTCGCGTTCCCGCAGAGGGGACCTTCGCGACGATCGAGACCGACGACGGCGACCGCGAGGAGGTCGGCGTCGTCAGGGACATCACGGAGCGGAAACGGCGCGAACGGGCCCTCGAGGAGTCCGAACGCCGATATCGAACCCTCGCGGAGAACTTCCCCAACGGCGCGGTCGGCATCTACGACGAGGAGCTCCGGTACACGCTGGCCGGCGGGGCCCTCCTCGGCGAGCGCCTGCCCAGCGCGGCCCGTCTCGAGGGCGATCGTCTCCCCGAAATATTCCCCGCGGAGACGGTCGCGGACCTCGAGTCGCTGTTTCGCGCCGCCGTCGAAGACGGCACGACCGACAGCACGACGACGGCGTTCAACGGCCGTAACTGGCGGGTGTGGGTGGCACCGCTCCGAGACGGCGACGGCGAGATCATCGCGGGCCTGAGTTTCGCCCAGGACATCACCGAGCAGGTCGAGCGCGAGCGGCGACTCGAAGAGTTGGTCGACCGACTCGAGGTGTCGAACGAGCGGTTAGAGCGGTTCGCGTACGCGGCCTCCCACGACCTACAAGAGCCCCTGCGGATGGTGACGAGTTACCTGCAGTTGCTCGAGAAGCGCTACGGCGACGCCTTCGACGAGGACGGCGAGGAGTTCCTCGACTACGCCGTCGACGGGGCCGAACGGATGCGCGAGATGATCGACGGCCTGCTCGCGTACTCCCGCGTCGAGACGCGGGGCGATCCGTTCGAGCCGACGGACCTGAACGCGGTCCTCGACGACGTCCGCGCGGACTTGCAGGTCCGGATCGAGGAGAGCGACGCCGAGATCACGGCCGCTGACCTCCCACACGTCGAGGGCGACGCCAGTCAGCTCCGGCAGGTGCTCCAGAACCTGCTGTCGAACGCGATCGAGTACAGCGGCGACGAGCCCCCGCGGGTCCACGTCGACGCCGAGCGGCGAGGCGAGCAGTGGGTGATTTCGGTCGACGACGAGGGGATCGGCATCGCGCAGGACGACCACGAACGGGTGTTTCGGGTGTTCGATCGCCTTCACAGCCGCGAAGTAAACGACGGAGCGGGGATCGGCCTCGCGCTCTGCGAGCGCATCGTCGAGCGCCACGGCGGCGAGATCTGGGTCGACTCCGCGCTCGGTGAGGGGGCGACGTTTTCGGTCACGCTCCCCGCTGTGGGTGAGCGAGCGGGCAACGACGAGGGCGAAAGCGATCGGTAACACTGGCGGACCGCCCCCCAATCGCGCTCTCAGACCCCGCGAGTCGAAATCATCGGCCGAAAAATAACCGACCGACCGCCGGTCAGTCGCCGACCGCCGACTGCTGTTCTTTCACGTGTTCGACGATCTCCGCCGTCTCGGAGACGAACGCCTCGTGGTCGACTTCCGCGCCGTGCAGCACCGACGAGAACAGTCGCACGTTGCCGGCGACCGCGATCGCCTCCTCCAGTTCCGGTTCCGTCACCCCCTCGAGTTTCGCTTCTTCCCGGTGGAAGTGCGTGCAGTACGGACACTGGATGGCCGCCGCCGCGCTGACCGCGGCGAGGGCCTTCTCCCGTTGCGCGAGCTCGGTCTCCTCGAGTTCGAGGTCGCGGACGATCCCCCAACTGTGGTCCGCAGCCGGCTCCGGCATCGCCTCGAGCCAGCTCGGGACCCGCCCGAGATACGCTTCGATTTCCGTTTCCGTCTCAGTAGATACCATATGTCTCCCCCTCTGGGTTTCGCACTCGTCACCGATGCGTCGGGCTCTCGGAACGACGGTGGAAACCCGTCAGTTCGAACGGGTCGAAGCGAAATGAACCTCACACACTAGGATTTGATACGGAACGCGATGAATTTGACACCACTCCTCCTAACGACACGGCCAATCCGAACCGGATTCAGCCGCCGGAGAGTACCCCCGCGTCGCGCGACGAAGACTGACCTGGGCGCGGCTCAGTCTATCGGGTGAACGTCGGTCACCGTCCCGACGCCCTTGCTGCGACCCTCGCGGAAGACGAACTTCTGGCCCTCCTCGACGAGGTACGGCCGGAACTTGAACCGGACGGTGGTCTCCCCCGTATCGCCGGGCAGAAGCCGGCCGTCCTCGGGGTAGAACGCCGCGGCCTCGCCGATCGTCTCGAGGTGGACGACGGGTTCGTACCCCTCGCCGATGCGGGTCGGGTGGTTGAGCACCATGACCTCGGCTTCGAACTCGCGGACGGGATCGGGGTCAGCGTCGCGGGGCAACAGGACCATCCCGCGCTCGATGGCGCTTTCTTTGATCCCCTTGAGGGCGATACCGACGATCCGGCCCGCCTGAGCCTTGTCGACCCGGTGGTAATGCATCTCGATCGAGCGGACCTCGACCTCCTGAAAGCGGCCGTCCGACATCGGGCCGATCAGGAGTTCGTCGCCGGCTTCGACCTCGCCGGCCATCACCGTCCCGGAGGCGACCGCGCCGACGCCGGTCACCGAGTAGCTGCGGTCGACGTACATCCGGAACTCGCCGGCGTCGTGTGCGGTCTTGGGGAGCCGATCGAACAGTTCGTCCAGCGTCTCGAGGCCGTCCATCGTGATCGCGCTCGTTTCGACGATGGGGACGACTCGCTCGCTGACCTCCTCGACGGCGGCATCGACGCCGTGGCGGGAGACGCGCAGCGGCGACTTGTCGACCTCCCGGAGAAGCCGCTCGACCTCGCGTTCGACCTCCTCGATGCGCTCGTCGCTGACGGTGTCGGTCTTCGTGATCGCGACGATCGTCGGAAGATCGGTCGCGAGCAAGACGCCGAGGTGCTCTCTGGTCGTCCGCGTCGGGCCGTCGTCGGCGGCGACGACCAGCAGCCCGTAGTCGAGCTTCTGGCCGACGAGCCCGCGGATCGTCGTGCGGAGCCAGGGCTCGTGGCCGACAGTGTCGACGAACGAAACGAGCCGGTCTGCCTCCTGAACGACTTCCGCGCGGTCGGCCTTGCGATTCGGGTTCCGGACGCGGACCGGCCCGTCGTCGTCGAAACCGTAGACCGCGTAGGACAGATCCGCGGAGAGGCCCCGCTCGACCTCGTGGGGCTGGACGTCGAGGAACGCGCGGGTCGCCCCGTCGCCGTCGTCGGCTTTGCCCGTGACGAGCGACCCCACCAGCGTACTCTTGCCGTGGTCGACGTGGCCGGCGGTGCCGACGACGACGTGTTCGTCGTCCGTCTCGAGGACGCCACCCTCTCGGACCTGGGCGACGCCGACGAGCCCACGCTCGGACGTCGCCGACGTCCGATCTGCGTCGGACTCGACGGCGTCCGAAACCCCGTTGATCCCCCACGTCTGGACGTCCTCGATGTGCGCGTCGGCCTCCTCGGCCAACAGCGAGAGGACATCCATCGTCTCGGAGAAGGTGTCGGGATCGACGCCGGCGAGGCCGCCGTCGTCGGTGACGCCGACGACGTACGTCGCCTCGCCGTCGCCGGACAGCAGGCGGTGGCGGAGTTGTGCAGCTAGACTCTCCCGTCGGCCACCCTCGAGGTGGACATCTCGTGACAGGCGTTCCTTGAACTCGACGTTGCCACCGTCCTGTTCGCCACGGTCCAGGGCTCGCTCGAGGAGAGCCCGGTCACGGCTCATATCCCCTGGTAAGAAGGCACACGGCAAAAGCCTTCGCGTCTTTTGACAATGTTTGTCATGGTACAACTGTAGCGTCGCGGAAAACTACCGCGCTCCCCGTTCGACGGCCGATTTCGAGCGTCGGAACGGCCGACGACGGACCACGACTGCCGGGCTCGGTTTCAAGCCGCTCGAGCGCGTACGTCGGGCTATGAGCGTCAGCGGCCTCTGTCAGATCTGCGAATCACGCCCCGCACAGGAGCGGTGTCCCAACTGCGGCACGCTGGCCTGTGAGCAGCATTACGACGGCGAACTGGGGCTCTGTGCCGACTGCGCCGCACAAGCCAGACCCGGGCAGTCCGAGGACGTGGACATCAACCGATTCTAACGCGCTGAGCCACGATGACCTCCATCCGCGACCTGCTCGGCGAGTCCCTCAGCGTCGGCGAGACCTATCGCCTTCGGCTCGAGAAGCGCGACGGCCGCCTCGTCGCTGACCACCCAAACGAGGCCAGCCCGATGGATATCGCCGTCGTCGAGGGGGTGGATCGGCTCGAGGAGCGACCGCCGACGGAGCCCGTCGCGGTCGAGATCGTCGGACGGGTGGTCGACGATCGGATCGCGGGTCGGGTGGTCGACGGCGCTGCGAAATCGGACGGCGGCGACGCGAGTCGCTAGTTCAACCGGTACCGATTGAGCCGCTTCTTGAGCCGCTTCGCGGCCTGACCGCTGGCGCTGGCGAATTCCTCGCCGTCGTCCTCCCCGGCAAAGATAATCCCGCGCGAGGAGTTGACGAGGCCGACCCCGTTCGCGAGGCCGTGCTCGACGGCCGCCTCGGCGTCGCCACCCTGCGCCCCGATGCCGGGCACGAGGAAGGGCAGATCGGGCACCTGCTCGCGCAGGTCCTCGAGCTCTTTGGGCTGGGTCGCGCCCACGACGAGCCCGACGTTGTCGTTTTCGTTCCAGAGGTCCGCCAGCGCGGCGACCCGCTCGTAGACGGGCTCGCCGGTCTCGAGTTCCAGGTCCTGGATGTCCGCGCCGCCGGGGTTCGAGGTCCGACACAGGACAAAGACACCGGACTCTTCGTCCGCTAAAAACGGCTGCAGCGAGTCGCGACCCATGTAGGGGTTGACCGTGATCGCGTCGACGGTCTCGAGCAGTTTCGCGTACTGGCGGGTCGTGTTCCCGATGTCGGCGCGCTTGGCGTCGAGCAGGACGGGCACGTCCTTGCCGTGGGCGTAGGCGATGGTCTCCTCGAGCGCTCGCCAGCCGTCAGGGTCCTCGTAGAACGCGGCGTTAGGCTTGAAGACGGCGGCGTGTTCGTGCGTGGCGTCGATGATGCGACGGTTGAACGCCCAGCGCGGGAGGTCGTACTCCTGTAAGTGGTCGGGGATGCGCGACGGGTCGGGATCGAGGCCAACGGAGACGATGCTGTCGACCGTTCGGATACGGTCGTGCAAGCGGTCGAAGAAGTTCATGGCGGGAGTGTCCGCGCGACGGTCGAAAAGGTTGCTATCCTGCCGACCGAGGAGACTCCGACAGCACCGGCAGACCGAGTCGTCGATCGAAATCGGCTCTCGGCGACCGCCTCGAGTCGGTGCTAGGTATTGTCAACCACTGGACCGAACGGGGGCCGAGCCGCCCGTCCACGCTCCGAATCGTGACCGATATCGGCCTCGAGCGGTCCGAAAATCCCGGTATCGGCGGCTGACGCTCACGATCGGCGGCGACTTCCAAATATTTTAGACAGTAACTACTTCGGTCATATGCTGGTTGCCCACGGTATGGAAATTCGACAGCGCGTAACGGCGGTTTCGCGTCGCCTTCGCGACGGGGTGCGGTCGGCGGCCGGGGGGAACACCGAGACGAACACCGACGAGACGGACCGCGACGACCGCGGGACACGAGACGGTGTCGCGGACTCGGTTGGCAATCTCTTTCACTGCTCGCGGTGCAGCGCCGTCTACATCGCCACCGACAAGCGCGTCTGCTCGGAGTGTGAAGAAGAAGTCGAGCAGGTGCGATCGACGCTGGCCTGTCGAGGGCCCTAAGCGTCGGTCTCGTCTCGAATTACGCCTCGAGCAGTTCGATCAGGTTCCCCTCGGGATCTCGCAGGAACAGGATTTTCGTGCCGGTCTCGGTCGTCCGCGGCTCGCTGATCGTCGGCACGTCGTCGGGCAGCGTTGCGGCGAATCGGTCGAGATCGTCGACCGAGAGCCCGACGTGTGTCGCGCCCGGCTGGTTCAGCCCCGCCGCGGGAGAGCCGCGCGCCTCGGGGTCGTACTCGACGAGTTCGATCCGCGTCCCGTCGGCCTCGAGGTGGGCAAACTCGGCGCTTGCGCCCTCGACGCCGACGGCGTCGGCAAACGCTTCGCCGCCGACGCTGAACCGGTCGGCGACCGAGAGGTCCAGGGTGTCCCGGTAGAACGCGAGCGTCTCCTCGAGATCGGTGACGGTGATTCCGACGTGATGGGCGCTGAGAGTTGCCATGAGCGTGACTCGTTCGAGCGCGAGCAAAAGCGCTTTTGTCTGGTCCGTTCGGCGGAGCCGCGGCCGGACGCCTCGGCGGATCGGAACTGAGGGAGAGCCTCCATATGTGCGGACGACCTGCTCAGTCATCGATCCGTCGCCGCGGCTCGGCGTCGATCACACCTGCAATGCATCGGTGGCACGCGGTCACGGGCCGAGACGAATCGGCGGGACCGAGTCACCGAGTCAGACACCGAGTTCGGCCGCGAGGTCGTGGAAGCGCTCGATCGTCAGATCCGGCTCGCCCGCGACCGGCTCCCACGGCCGGCCCTTGCGATCGACCCACGCACCCTGCATGCCGGCGTGTTTGGCCCCCATCACGTCGTACCAGCCGGCGGTGACGTGGACGATCTCGTCGATCGGCGTCCCGGTTCTGCCGGCCGCGTGGCGGTAGAGATCGGCCGCGGGCTTGTACGTCTCCACTTCGTCGGCGCTGATCGCGTCCTCGAGGAGGTCGCCGATATCGGCGTGGTCGATCATCGACGACAGCATATCGGGGTCGCCGTTCGAGACGACGTAGCAGTCGTAGCCGCCCTCGCGCAGGCGCTCGATGCCGTCGCGAACGTCGTCGAACACGTCGAGTTCGTGGTAGACGGCCAGCACCTCGTCGCGCTCGGCTTCGGTGACATCGGCGTCGAACACCTCGAGCGCGTACTGGAGCGCGTCGCGGTTCATCTCGTAGAACGGCTGGTAGGCGTCGACGTGGTTCGCGACGAGCGTGTACTCGAGCGAGCGCAGCCGCCACAGGGTCGAGATCGGTTCGGGATCGGCGACGTGATCGGCGAGCGCGCGGACGGCTGCGTCGACGTCGACGAGGGTGCTGTAGGAGTCGAACGTGATCGTCTGCACGCGGTCGGGATCGAACGTCATGGGGCAGACTGTCGGCTCGCGTCGTGATAGTACCCACGCGCCGTGGTAGCTCGTCGTCCGGGGGTGGGCGTTGCGACGGCGGTCGGTCGCGGTCACGATTCCAGAAACGTGCTGGCGAGGTCGGGGAAGCGCTGGTCGGCGAAGTGGACGGCGAGAACGACGACGATCGGGCCGAAGAACAGCCCCCACCAGCCGAAAGCGAGCGTGCCGAGGAAGTAGCCTAGCAGGACCAGTCCCATGTGGACGCCGCTTCGCGCGGACAGGTACGATCGCGCGAAGAAATCGGGGATAGTGTCGACGACGACGAACGTCAGCACCAAGAAGGCAACCGGGTGCCAAAACGGCGTCGGCGTCGCCACTGCGGCGCCGACCAGGAGCAAGCCGTACGGAACGTAGACGATTTTCATGCCGACTGCCGGAACCAGCGTCCCGATCCCGATGAGCAACGAGAGCAGAATCGGTGTCGCGACGACGGCCCCGCTCGAGGAGAGGACGTTGAGCCCGTAGAACGTGACGGCGGCGACGCTGGCCGCAACCGCGATAACCGCGAGATTGCTGACGAACACGGTCTCGAGGTCGTCGTCGACTGACTGGGTGTACGAGATGATGCCGTCGTCGTGGTCGATGCTCTCGTAGAACCATCGTCGCAACTTCTGGTCGTCCCGGAGCAGGTAAAAGAGGAACGTGAGCATGAGAAAGAACTGGGCGAGGATCGAAAAGGCGGTCCCCACGATCGACCGTAGCTGTCCGACGACGCTCGGCACGCCCTGACGGAGGGCGCTGCCGATCGAGCCGCCGGCTCCGCCCGTGATCGTCTCCCGAAGCCGACCGATGTTTCCCTCCTTGGCCAGCCGCAGATACGGCTGGAAGAGCGACCGGTACGCCTCGAGGTCGCTCGCGGCGAGGAACTGATCGAGTTCCCTGAGCGCGACGACGACCGCGTAGGCGACGACGGCCAGCATGGGGACGATGACGAACAGTATCGTGGCAGTCGCCGTCACGTTCGGATGGTCGACGTACCGCTCGAGGTGGCGGTAGAGCGGACGCGTCGCGTAGTAGACGAAGATCGCGAAGAGAAACGCCCCGAAGTATCTGTAGAGGGCGAGTCCGATCAGCGCTACGAGGACGACGCCGAGCACGACCCAGACGACGCGCTTGCCATCCCATTCGTCGAACACGCCCATGGTCTACTACACGGCCACGACTGGCAAAAACGCCGGTCTTGCCATCGAATGCGGTGATCGACGCGTGACTGTCGGGACGTAGTGACAGTCGTCCTGACGACGGATATCGGGACTGCCTGCGAGCCACCGGGTCGGGTCACTCGTCGATCTCGATCGGGTTCGGGAGCGGATAGAGGGTCGGGACCGTCTCGTCCTGCTCGACGGTCCGGACCGTTCGTCCGTCGACTGTGACGACGAAATCGGGCGCTGAGAGGGCTGTCGCGACGGTGAGACGGCTCTCGGCTCGGCAGCCTTCGGCGAGGGATTTCCCCCGATCCGTCTCGGTCGTTCGGAGCGCGATCTCGTAGGTGTCGGTCGATCGCCGGACGACATCGACATCCACCTCGGTTCCACGGGGATGGACGACCGTGGCGTTCAGCGTCGTCGTCCACGCCTCGCCGTTCGCGACGACGTGGAGCCAGCCGTCGTTCGCTCGCGGGCCGTCGTAACAGGACGGGCCGACGCTCGTGTAACTCGTCGGCGGGTCCGAGGCGTCCGGAGCCGATGCGTCGGAACTCATCACGATCCCGCCGACGACGCCCCCGATCAGCAGACCGACGACGAGGCCGAGAAGCAGCGGTCTCGACGGCGGAAAGTCGATCATCGACTCGAGCTAGGGATTCTGGTTAGTAAACATATCTGTTTTCCGACCCGACGGCGACACCCACCGTTTTGGGGATCGGCCCCGTCCGAGGGGTATGACGCGAACGGCCGTCATCGCCGGCGTCGGTCCCGGCCTCGGTGCATCGCTCGCGCGCAAATTCGTCGCCGAAGGCTGCGAAGTGGGACTGTTCGCCCGCTCTGCGGACTACCTCGAGGAACTCGCGGACGAACTCGGTGACGACGCCCTCGCGGTCCCGACGGACATCACGGACCCCGAGGCGGTAGCGGCCGGGTTCGAGGCAGTCCGCGATGCGTTCGGTCCCGTCGATATTCTCGTCAATCACGCCAGCGGCGGGTCCTGGTCGGGTCTGCGGGACATCTCGCTCGAGGCGTTCGAACGCGCGGTGCAAACGTCGGCCGCCGGTGCGCTGCTGTGCTCCCAAGAAGCCGTCGGCGACATGCTGGCCGGCGATGGCGGAACGATAGTCTTCACCGGCGCGACCTCGGCGGTCCGCGGCCGCGGCGGCGCGATCGGGTTCAGCGCGGCCAAGTTCGCCGTTCGGGGGATGGCTGAATCCATGGCCCGTGAACTCGGCCCCGAGGGGATCCACGTCGCCCACGTCGTGATCGACGGCGGGATCGAGACACCCTCGGTCCGCGAGTCCCGGCCCGACCGCGACGAAGCGGCGTTTCTCGACCCAGACGCCATCGCCGACTCCTACTGGCACCTCGTCGAGCAGGATCGGTCGGCCTGGACGCTCGAACTCGATCTCCGGCCGTACGTCGAGGAGTTCTGAGCCGTGCCCCGCCCTCCGGGCGAGCGCCTCGTCGGGGCCGAGGACGCCATTTTATTAGCGCAGCCTCGCTCGGTTCCAGTATGACCATCTACGAGAGCGACCTCCCCGGCGTCGGCAAGAAGTTCGAGGTCGAACTGGACGACGGCGAACGGCTCGTCATCGTGACCCACAACACTGGCAAGCGAGAGGTGTATCTGAAAGCGAACCCGGACGCGGACGGCGACAAGCTGTTCGAAGTCTCGGACCAGCTCGCCCGGAAGATCGGGACGATTCTCGAGGGAGCGTACTTCCAGCCGGTCGAGACCGAGCAGGTGGAGACGATGCTCGGCGACGACACGTTCCTCGAGTGGTACGGCGTCACTGGCGAGTCCGATATCGCCGGCGAGAGCCTCGCCGACGCGCGAATTCGCGAGCGGACGGGCGTCTCTATCGTCGCGATTCAGCGCGGCGACAACCTGATCTCGCCGCCGACGCCGGAGACGACCATCGACGCCGGCGACACGCTGGTCGTCATCGGCGACCGGGAGGACTGCGCCCAGTTCGAGGAGTTGCTCGGCGGCGGGACCGAATCGGAGTGATCGAGGCGCATGCACGCAGTCGGAGGTGACCGATAGTGGCGACCGAGACGGCACTCGTCGACGTCGGAATTCTCTTTACGGCGGTCGCGCTCGCTGGCGTACTGGCGAGCCGGCTCGATCAGTCGGTGATCCCGCTGTACATCCTCACCGGGATCCTCGTCGGCTCGAACGTCCTCGGCGAACTGCCCGCGCTGGCCGGCAGCGAGGTCGGGATCGGCGGCACCACCGTTACGGTTCCCGAACTGACCCTCGGCGGCGTGGACCTCCTCGCAGCGACGGGCGGCCTCGCGCTCACCGACACCGACTTCGTCGTCGTCGGCGCGGAGATCGGGATCGTCCTCCTGTTGTTCTTCCTCGGCCTCGAGTTCAACTTAGAGCGGCTGCTCGCGAGCCGGAACCGGATCGGGAAGGCGGGCACGGTCGATCTCGCCGTCAACTTCACGCTCGGGTTCGGGTTCGGCTATCTCGTCTTCGGCGGGCCGCTCGCGGCCGTGTTGACCGCCGGTATCGTCTACATCTCCTCGAGTGCGATCATCACGAAGTCGCTGCTCGATCTGGGCTGGATCGCCAACGACGAGGCCGAGCCGCTGCTGGGGATCCTCGTCTACGAGGACCTGTTCATCGCGGTCTATCTGGCGATCGTGTCGGCGCTCGTCCTCGGGGGCGGCGATGTCGCGACGGCCGCTGGACAGATCGGGATCGCGATCGGCGTCATCCTCGCCTTGCTCGCGCTCGTCTCGTACGGCACCGGCTTCTTCCAGCGGTTCCTCGACGCCGACACCAACGAGTTCGTGGTCGTCCGCGCGCTCGGGGTGACGATCCTCGTGGCCGGGATCGCGTACGCGCTGGGCGTCAGCGAGGCCGTCGCGGCCTTCTTCGTCGGGATGGCCTTCTCCGGGACCGACCACGTCCACGACCTCGAGCGGCTGCTCGAGCCACTTCGGGACGCGTTCGCGGCGATCTTCTTCGTCTGGATCGGCCTCGTCACCGATCCGGGGTTGTTCTCGCCGTCGGTGCTCGCCACCATCGCCGCCGCGGCGATCCTGACGGCACCGACGAAGATCGTGAGCGGCTACCTCGGCGGGAAGATCTACGATCTCGACGACCGCCGGTCGCTCCGGGTCGGCCTCGGGATGGCCACCCGCGGCGAGTTCTCGCTGATCATCGCGAGCCTCGCGCTCTCGGGTGCCGGTACCGGTCTCGCCGCCGGTACGGCGGAGACGATCTACGCGTTCGCCGTCGGCTACGTCCTCGTCATGAGCGTCCTCGGCACCTCGCTCATGGGGTACTCGAGCCGGATCGAACCCGTCGTCGTCGGGGTGCTAGAGCGGCGCCGCGTCGGCTCCGCTCAGCCGGCCGAAGAGTGAACCGGCCGCGTCAATCGCCGTCCGCCGGGTACTGTGTGGCGGGACTCGAAGCGGGAGCGTTCGAATCGCTTTCGACGCGTTCCAGGACGGCGAGCGTCCCCGCAGCGTACGCGACGAGCCCGGCGCCGATGACGAGGAAGCCGAGTCCGAGTCGAAGTTCGCTCGCAAGCGGGAGCAACGGACTCACACCGACGAGGGCCGCGAGCGAAACGAGTCCGGTACTCAGCCCCGTCCATCGTTTGTCGGCCCACGTCTCGCCGGTGGCGTATGCCGGATAGCGCCACCCGATGTGGAGGGTGAGTTTGAGTCCACAGGCCCAGCAGAGACCGGTCACGAGCGCGAGACTGGCATAGCCGCCGAGCCAGTAGAGGCCGCCGGCGATTCCTGCGCCTGCCACGAGTGCGATGAGTGTATCGCGAGTCGATCGGTTCATATCTTCCAGAACGCGTGCTCGCCCGTTAACTGTTCCTGGGAAGACATGACTGTGGAGCGTGGGCAAATGAGGAATAATATCCCGATAGAAGAAATGTTGTCCAAGAGAACAGTATTGAGTGTGGGACAATTTGTGCGTTAGGTAAAGCCAGTCATTTAATCGTTCAGAGCGACTACTGATAGAGACCGGGGCCACTCGATGCGTGCACTCCGAGACAGCGACGGACTCCACCCGCGAAACCTCACGAAACGACAGCGACTGCTGGTGCTGTTCGTAGCCGGGCTCGGTCTCACCGTTCTCTTCTACACGATCGTCTACAACTGGGGAATGTACGCGCTCGAGAACCGTCCCCAGTCCGTCTTCCGGTCGTTTCAGACGGTGGTCGAGACGATGACGACGACCGGGTACGGTGCCGATTCGCCGTGGTCGACGCCGATGATGAACGTGTTGATGGTGACGATTCAACTGACCGGCGTCGTCATCGGCTTCATCACGCTGCGCGTCCTCGTCATTCCGCTCTTCGAACGGACGCCGCTGAACCTCGACGACCGGCTCACGATCAAGAACGACCACGTCGTTATCGCGGAGTACCAGCACGACACCGAGATACTGCTCGGCGAACTCGAGGAACTCGATATCGATTACGTCCTCATCGAATCCGACGAGGAGGAAGCAAAGCGGCTCTCGGACGACGGCTATCAGGCGATCCACGGTGACCCGGAGCGACGATCCGACCTCGACCGAGCGACGATCGACCGGGCGTCGCTGCTGATCACCGACGCCGGCGACAAAACTGCCAGCGTCGTCCTCACTGCGCTCGAAGCGAACGAAGCCCTCCGCGTGATCAGTTTCACGGCGTCGACGCGCCGCAAAGCGGCGCTCGCGGAAGTCGGCGTCGACCGGAGCGTCGCCCCGCACGCGCTGATCGGGCAGCGACTGGCGGAGAAGGCGGCGACCCCCATCGCGGTCAACGGTCGCTCCGAGGCGGACGAAGTCGACGTTCGCGAGATACTCGTCCGTCGGGACAGTCCGCTGCACGGCGTCCGAGTGCGCGACTCGCCGATCGTGGCCCATCCGAACTTGACGCTGGTCGCCGGCTGGTTCGACGGCGTGCTGCACGTGCCGCCGACACCGGATGACCGACTGACGCCGAACACCGTGCTGGTCGTTGCCGGGCCGGAGAGCGAACTCGACGAGATCGCAAACGAGGTCGCCGGCGTCCGGTCGCGACGCATCACGACCCCATCTGAGATCATCGTCGCCGGCCTCGGAGAGGGCGGTACCGCGGCCGTCGAGGCGCTCCCGTCGGACGTGTCGACGACGACCGTCGACGAATCGGCGGCTCGGAATCCCGATCTCGTCGGCGATATCACCGAACCCGAGACGCTTCGCGACGCCGGCATCGCGGACGCCTCGGCACTGGTCGTCACCGTCGACGACGATTCGACCGCCCTGTTGACGATCGCCATGGCTCGATCGCTCTCGGACGAGGTAGAGATCCTCGCTCGAGTGACCGACGGCGAGAAGACGAAGGCGGCGTTCAGAGCGGGCGCCGATTACGTCCTCTCCATTCAGCAGGTGGCCGCGCGGCTGGTCGCGACGGAGGTACACGGCGAGCGAGTGATCGATCCGACGAGTCAGATTCGCCTCGTTCGGGCCGATTCGGAGCCGTTCGTCGGTGAGACGGTAGCGGACGTCCGTCGCGAGACCGACCGTGGTTGGACGCTCGTCGGCGTTGCCCGTGCCGATACCGTCTACACTGACGAACGCACCGCTATCGAAACGGGCGACGAAGTGATCGTCGCGGGAAGCGACGACGCGATCCAAGCATTCGAGCGAACCGTCGACACGGTCTGAGCGGTACTGCGAGCGGACCGTGACGAATGAACCTCGATCGGAAGGGATAGCTTCAACCCGCTCGAGCACCCCATACCGTCTATGCCACGGGCGGTCGTCTTCGACCTCGATTACACGCTGGCCGTTCCCCGACGCGATCGGGCGACCATCCTCGACGAGGCCACGACGACCACCGGCGCGCCCTCGCTATCGCGCGACGACTACCTCGAGGCCCACCGCCGGAACCTCACCACCGAGACGCGCGAGCCCATCTTCGCCGACCTGCTCGCAGACAGCGACGCCGACCCGGCCGCGGTCGCGACGGCCTACCGCGAGACGATCGCCGACGACCTCGAGCCGTTGCCCGGCGTCGAGGCCATGCTCGCGGATCTGCGCGGCGAGTACCGCGTCGGCCTGCTCACGAACGGCCCCGTCCGCGCCCAGCGGGACAAACTCGAGACGCTCGGTTGGGAGGACGCCTTCGACGCCGCCCTCGTGACGGGTGAACTCGAGGCTGGGAAACCCGATCCGCGCGCGTTCGAGGCGATCGCGGACGAACTGAGCGTCGACCCCGCCGAGGCGGTCTACGTCGGCGACGAGGTCGAGGCCGATGTTCGCGGCGCGACCGAGACGGGACTGCGCGCGATTCAGGTGCTGCTCGCGGACGGCCCCGGCCCGGATCAGCGCGCCGTCGCGCACGTCGAGCAACGGGAGATCGCGACCGCGCTACCGGGGCTCGTCGCCGACCTCGAGTGAGCCATGGCCGTCCGCCGCCGGTTCTGGTCGCGACACGCGAACCCGTGGAGCGTCTGGACGCTAATGGGTGCGTATCCGACGCTCGTCTGGGCGATCTACCGGCGGGATCGACGGCTGCTCGTCGGCACGCTCCTGTTCGTCGCGGCGAATCCGTTCGTCTCCCCGCCGCCGGAAACCGACGACGCGTGGGCGACGCGCGTCGTCCTCGGTGAGCGGGTCTGGCTCGAGCGTGAACCGCTGCGCTCGAGGGAGACCCTGTTCGCGGCCGCGTCTGCCCCGGTCTATCTGTGGACGTTGCGAGCGGCCGTCGACCGCCGGCGCGTCGAAACCGGCGTCGGTGTGGCGCTCTCGATGGCGCTGATGCTCGTCTTTTTCCGGCGAATGGTTCGACTGTACGACGAAGAGAACGAAGCGAGCGCGTAAGGCCGCTAGACGCGTTCGTCCTCGAGCCGCCGGCTCACCGCCTGTACCACGTCCGTCGCCCGCTTGACTTCGGCTCCGCTCTCGACGAAGACGAGCGTCCGCGGGGGCGTCGTCGCCTTCGGGCGCACCCGGAGGTCGACCTCGGCCGCCGCCTCGGCGGCCGCGTCTTGGCCGGCTTCGAACTCGAGGCGGGCGCGGTCCTCCTGGACGAACGCTCGGGCGAATCGGTCGTCGTCGCGGGTGATGTCGTAGGCGCGAGCGCCGTCCGTCGTCGGCTCGACATCTCTATCGGCGTTCGTTACCGAAAAGCGCGCGAGTTCGCCGTCTTCGCGGCCGTCGATCTCGCTCGAGAGGAGTTCGGCGATCCGGCGGCCGTCGGTGATCCGCTCTTCGACCATGCGAGTCGGTCGGCCCGCGAGGGATTAACCGTCTTCGGTGTCGAGGACGGCCTCGCGGGCGACCGGCGCGAGGTCGTCGACCGCGATCCCCTGCCGGCGCGCGTAGACGACCGCGGCGGCCTCGATCGTGAGTCCGAGCTCCCCCTGCAAGGCGTTGATCGCGCCGACGGCCTCGTGTTTCTCCATGCCCTCGGCGACCAGCGAGTCGAGGACGCGCTCGAACGCCGACCGCTCCCGCAGGAGGTCCTCGTCGGGGACGAACTCCTCGGGGACCGTCACCTCGCCGGGGTCGAACGCGACCGCGAGGCCGTCGTCGTCGCGCTCGAGTAAGCCCTCCCCGGTGGCCACGTCGATCAGTCGCTTGGCCTGATCGGGTGAGAACCAGTCCCGATCGAGCGAGAGGGCGACGACGAACTCGTTTTCCTTGAGGCGGCGAGTGCCGTTCTGGATGAACGGCGCGGCGACCGCGACGCGAAGGCTCATCGGAGACGACTCTCTCGAGGCGCGAGAAAACGATGGCGGTTCCGGGTGGATCGAGCGAAAAAGCGTGGCGGCTACCGGCGATCAGTCGGACGCGCGGCCACCGCCGTTCCGATCCGCGCGGGACGGCGGCGGGAACTCGGTCGTCGTTGGCTCGGGTGTCTCCGGAAGGACACACCGTTCGGGCTCACGGTTGACGTGGCGGTACTGCTCGGGCGCGTTCGCGAGCGGATGCGCCGGGTTCTGATCGCTGTCGATGCGGGCGGCTCGAACCTCCTCGAAGCCGCTGAGGCGCGCCTGAATGCCGCGCCAGTGATACCGCGTCGCCGCCGGGATCGAGACCGGTCGGGGCGATTTGCCGTCCGGGTGCTGGGTCGCGAGGATCGCGTTGTTGACGTTGCTGGCGAGCACGTCGTGGTCGATGAGGACACCGACCGAGGCGTCCCGCGGCGCTCGAGCCGCGAGGACGTCGAGGCCGAGATGCAGCGCCCGATATTCGGCGACGTTGTTGTCCGGCGGCGCGTCCGCGGTCGCGACGCGTGCGACGCGGGTGCCGTCGCGCGTTTCGATGACGGCGCCCAGCCCACCGCCCGAGTCACGGAAGGACCCGTCGGTAGCGACGTAGAAATCACGATGGTGGGTCCGAGGGGGATGGGCAATGTGAGGGGTGGGCGACTCGTCGAACAGGTCCCGCAGTGCGGGCCGGCCGTGAGCGGCCATACCAGCGTGTAAGCCAGTCACCCACTTAATTATGTCGCCCGTGATAACAAATGACAATGTATATCACGGGCGATGACCGAGCGACGCAATATACTTCTATACTCGTTCTCGAGAAATAAATAGTCAATAGAACTGACCGAATACGCACGGGTGCGCCCCAGAAAGCCCCGAAGTACGGAATTCGGCGGATTCAGTACGCGCGGATTACGACCGATCGATCGGGACCCAATTTGTGTTGGCAGTAGGTGTAATACCACTGGGTGCTTGGGAGATGTATGAACCAGACGAACGCCAGTCGGATGGAAGTAGCCTGTTCCCTGCTCTCGGAACCCGAACGGCGGTTCCTGCTCTACGAGTTGGCGACCGACCGGACAGCGAACATAGAGGACCTCGTGAGCCAGATCGCGGCCTGGGAACTCGACGCCCGCATCGCCGGGATCGACAAAGAAACCCGACAGCAGGTGTACGTCTCGCTGGTCCACAACCACCTGCCTCGACTGGCCGATTACGATATCATCGAGTACGACCTGCGCAGCGGCGATATCGTCCTCGAGGAGGGGTTCGACGACATCAAGCCCTTGCTCGAGCAGTTCCGACAGACCGAAGAAGAGCCAGAACTCCGCGAGCGGGCGCCGCTCTGAGACGAGTTACCGACCGGCGGTCGAGCGCCATTTCTCCATCCCGTTGCATTCGGCGGGTACGGACCCGCCGAATACGTCTATTGTCGAGTCAGATAGGGAGTCCCTGCCAGAGCGGTCCTCGAACGCCGTTGGCACGGCCCTCGTAATCGCTGCTTATCGTGCGTTACGGTCCGTCGGACAGTGAGCGTCGAGCCTGCTGCCGACCGATCCCGCGCTCATCGCGAACGGCTTCCGCCTATCGGCGATGTGCGTGGCCGACGTACAGTGCGAGGAAGTGGCCGGCGAGCAACGCGAGGAAGAGGAGCCCGTCGAGCGACGAAGACAGGCCGGTCACGAGCAACGGGACGTACAGGATCGGCATGGCGATCGCCGCCCAGAATCCGACCGCGCGAATCGGGGTGGCGAACCCCGGCGCTGCTCGCTCGAGGCGGCCGCGCTGGTCGTCGCGGCGTTCGCTCGGCGTGTTCGAACCGGTCGACCGCTGATCGGAGAGAGAGGGTGGACTCGCCATCGGAGGTGCTGCTGGTAGTTTCGTTGGTGACGAGACCCCAAATACCGGCCTAACCGTTTCGACCGGTTCGAGCGGATTCAGCCGAATCCGGGCGGTCTGAACGCGTCGTTTACGACGAAAAGGTAGGTTGGACGCGGGCCGCCCGAGCGGTAGCCACAGCCGAATCACTCCTCCCGGCCGTCGGGACCGGACGCGAGATCGAACACGCCGTCGGGGTCGCCGGCGGGCGACTCGAGAACGACGGTCTCCCCGGCGGTCATCGAGTCGCCGACGTCGACCGCGACGTCCGCGAGGTCGACCGCGGGCGGAAAGAGGAGGTCGACGCGGCTGCCGAAGGCGATGTGGCCGATCCGGTCGCCGCGCTCGACGGCATCGTCTCGCTCGAGGTAGGGGTGGATGCGGCGGGCGAACGCGCCGGCGATCAGCGTCACCTCGGCGTCGCCGACCGACTCCGCGGGCGGCGTCGACGCATCGTCCGCGACCGATTCGCCGCCGTCATCGGCGATCGTCTCGTCCCGTTCGTCGCCCGCGGCGGGCAGGTTCGGGGAGTCGGTCTCGAGGCGGACGTGGACCCGCTCGTTGCGGTCGGACTCCTTCGAGAAGGCGGGGCGGTTCGCGCCGGGGACGTGCTCGACTTCGGTGACGCGGCCGGCGAAGGGGGCGCGGACGACGTGGACGTGCCAGACGTTCATGAAAACGCCCAACCGAACCCGGTCGCCCTCCTCGCGGAGGACGGAGACGGTCCCGTCGGCGGGCGAGACGACGCCCGTCGGGGGCGGAGTGCGATCAGGGTCGCGGAAGAACGCGAGGGTGCCGACGCCGACCGCGAGCGCGACGAGACTCGCGGTGACGCTGATGATGAAGGCAAACGGGGCGGCGAGCAGGGGAAGGATGGCGTACTTCCAGGCCCCGGGTGCGAATTTCATGGACGAACTGACGACACCGCGTCGTATGGCCGTTACGGATCGCTGGCCGGGAAACAGACGCGTTCGCGCGACTTACCGTCCCGGTTTCGACGGCGGTACGGTCGCGCGTGGCCGCACGCATCGGTTCTCGGTACGGGACGATCGCCGTCGATAGCTGGCGAACTCGAGTGCGGTAGGGGCACCGCACACCGCGGTTGCTCGGCTGCAACGTGGATAGTCGGTGCGTATTCGACACCGACGCCGAGCGCCCGCGGCAATTCGGCAATGCGACCGCTATCGCGGTGACCGCGCTGTCTCGAGGGAGTTTCGCTCGGTCTATCGACGGAAATTCCCCGTTGACAATCGAGAATAACAATACGGCCCTCCGTCGGGGAGGCGGTCGTCAGCGATGAAACGACGAACGTATCTCAGCGCAGCGCTGGTGGCCACGCTGGCCGGTTGCTCCAGCACGGAAGAGTCGGGCGACGGCCCGGACGGGAGACGGGCGGACTCGAGCGGCGGCGAGCCGTTCGACGACTTCGAAACGCTCGAGGCCTGGACCGCGCCCCTCGGGACGCTCACGGCGGACGCGGATCGAGCCGTCACCGGCTCGCAGTCCGCGAAACTCGAGTCGGGCGAGGACGATCAGGTCAGGATCGTCCGGGAACTCTCCGAGCCGCATGATCTCTCTGGACTCCGGCCGAGCCTGGCGGTCACGACGGACCACGAAGCCGATATGGTCGTGCAACTGCTCGACGGCGACGGAAACCGGCTGGTCTTCAGGCAGCGCGCTCACAGCGACACGCCGCTCGTCCGGCACAATTTCGGCGTCGCGACCGTCGACGGCGAGCCGGACCTAAGCGCCGTCCGCGAGGTCCAGATCCTCCGCTGGACGGGCGACGACGACAAGGGCGCAGTGTGGATCGACGATCTCCGATTCGTCCCCGCGCCGGACACGGGGAAGGTCGTCTTCCAGTTCGACGGCGGCTACGAGACGGACTACACGGGCGCGCTACCGGTCTTATCTGAGCACGGCTATCCCGCCGTCTCCTTTGTCACCCCGAGTCGGATCCGCGAGGACCGCCGCGCCGAGGGAGACCACCTGCTCCGCGACCACCTCGACGAACTCGCCGACGCCGGCTGGACGATCGGGAGCCATTCGATGCACGGCCTCGCGCTCTCGGGGTCGGCGGAGTACGATCCCGAGGCGGAGGTCGCCGACGCCAAGGCGTGGCTCGAGGACGAGGGCTTCGAAGACGGTTCCCAGTACTTTTCCTACCCACAGGGGCGGTACGACGGAGATGCACTCGAGGCTGTTGCGAACAACCACGACCTCGCCTTCGCCGGGCGCTATCCATCGCAGGGCGTCGCCACGAACCCGCACCTCTGTACGCGGATCTCCGGCCCGGACGCCGCTACAGCGCGATCGGCGCTCGAACTCACCGCGCAGATGGGTGGCATCACGTCGCTCGCGTTCGGCCAACTCGACGAGACGTCCGTGTCGGTCCTCGAGGAGGCCGCCGGATACGCCAGCGAACTCGAGTCCGCCGGGAATCTCGAAGTCATCGGGCCGGGAGACGTGGCGGAGTCGTTCGTTCGGGACTGATCGCCTTCGTTCGCGAACGATCTCACGCGGTCCGGCAACACCCGTCGGCGTTGCTATCGCCGGTGCGGTCGCGACGTGGCGGCGACCGTCGGTCAGTCCCAGAACGCCTGCGTTCGGGCGTACTCGCGCTCCTTCGAGAGGATGTCACGGTAGAACTCGGCCTCGTCCTCGCGGAGTTTGTTGATGATCTGGGCGGCGTTGTGCGGGCCGACGCCGCGGGCGGCCATCGCGATCACGGCCCGCTTCCCGTGGCTCTGGACGAGACTCGCCGCTCGAAACGCGCGCTCGGTCATCTGGCGTTGCTCGTCGTCTTTCTCCTCGGCGCGGACCGCCTGCACCACCTCGTCGGCCCACGGGTTCAGCGAGGCGATCCGGGTCGAACCGCATTCGGGACACTCGGGCTGGTCGGCGACCCGCTTGACCTTCGTCGTCACTTTCCACTCCTTGCAGTGGGTACACAGCAGGATGACCCGGTCGTCCTGAATCCGCTCTTTGACCGTCTCGATGACGCTCGCGTCGGCGTTTTCGGGCGCGAGCAGTTCCTTGCCGCCAGACGAGCGACCGCCCTGTCCGACCGGGGTCCGGCCGCGGTGGGTCACCAACTCGAGGTCGCCCGACTGGATCCCCTCGAGCACGGCGCTCGCGCGCTCGACATCGAGATCCTCGTGGAACACCTCTCGGATCGCCTCCTCGTACATCGGCGTGTCCTCGAGCGCCGCCAGTAAGCGGTCGTTCGAGATGCGGCCCGATCCGTTCGCCTGCCAGCGCTTCAACGCGCCGAACTTCGCCGAGACCTGCGCGAGCCGGAATGCGAGCGCGTCGGAGTTTTTGAGCCCGAGTTCGACGATCGCCTCGACGTGGCCGGGGTCGGTCTCCTCGAGCACCTCGAGCACCTCGCTGGTGGCGATCGAGGTGGGCACCTCGAGTTCGATCCGGTACGGGTCGGTCTCGAGGCCGACCGAGGAGCCCGCGCGCTGGCCCAACAGTGCGGAGAGTATCCGACCGAGCGTCTCGTTGGCCGTGTGACCGAACGGGGCGTTGAGCACGATCGTCCGGCCCTGTCGCTCGAGGACCAGTCGCTCCGCCGTCGGCATCGGCGACTCGCTCTCGACCTGGCGCTCGAGTTGGCCGCAGGCCTCGGTCAGCGTGTACTCGTCGGCCGGGTAGCGGCCGGCGAGTTCGCGGCCGACGGCGGCGGCGTCGGCTCCGGCCTCGAGTTGGGGTTGCGCAACGGCGCGGATCTCGCCGACTTCGCCGGCGACCGCGGCGGGGACGGGGATCTCCTGGCCGATCCAGGAGGGCACCTCGCCGGCGGGATCTTCGATCGGACTGACCTTGACCCGTCCCTCCTCGTCGTCGATCTCGGCGATGCGCCACATCTCGCCGCGCTGGATGAACACCTCGCCGGGCTGGGCGAAGTTGACAACGAACCGCTCGTCTAGGGTCCCGATCTGACCACCAGAAGCGATGTCGTGGACCTCGTAGGTCTCCTCGTCGGGGATCATCGAGAGGTTCGCGTAGACGTACTGCCAGGTCCCGCCCGTCGTCTCGATGCGGTCTTCGCCCTCGTCGAACCAGAGGATTCGATTGCGGTGGAGTTCGGAGACGATCTCGCGGATCGTCTCCTCGGGCACGTGTCGGAACGGATAGGCGCGCGTAACGGTCTCGACGGCGTCGTCGACGGAGGTATTGCCGCGGCTCTGGACGATCGCCGGCAACTGGTTCGCGACCACGTCCAGACTGCCCTCGTGGATCGCCGCCGGCTCGACCTCGCCGTCGCGGGCCCGCCGGGCGATCGACAACGCCTCGAACGTGTCGTCCGGCCGGGTCGTGACGATCGTCCCCCTCGAGACCTCGTCTTGCCGGTGGCCCGCGCGGCCGATCCGCTGGAGCAGTCGCGTGACCTGCCGCGGGCTCTTGTACTGGATCACGTGATCGACCTGGCCCACGTCGATCCCGAGTTCCATCGACGAGGTACAGAGCAGCCCGTCTAGCTCGCCGGCCTTGAACCGGTCCTCCACGTCGATCCGCGCCTCCTTCGAGAGCGAGCCGTGGTGGACCCCGATCGGGAGCTCGAGTTCCTTGAACCGCGAGCCCAGCGCCTCGGCGGTCTGGCGCGTGTTAACAAATATGAGCGTCGACTCGTTCTCGGCGACCAGATCGCGGATCAGCCGGACGTGGCTGGCCGTGTCGGGCTCGGTCATCAGCTCGCCGGCCAGCCGCTCGTCCGCTTCGGTCACCTCGGGCTCGCAGACCGCTACATCGACGTTGCTCCCAACGTCGATCTCGCGGATCTCACAGGGCCGCCCGCCGGTGAGGAACTTCCCCACCTCGCCGGGATCGCCGACGGTCGCCGAGAGCCCGATCCGCTGGAACGGCCCCGCGAGGTCCCGCAGGCGCTCGAGACCGATCGCCAACTGCGCGCCCCGCTTCGAGGCGGCAAGTTCGTGAACCTCGTCAATTACGACGTGGGAGACGTCTTCGAGCGCCTCCCGGAGTCGCTCTCCGGTCAACATCGCCTGCACGGTCTCCGGCGTCGTGATCAGGACGTCCGGCGGGTTCTCGGCCTGCTTCCCCCGCTGGTACTGCGTCGTGTCGCCGTGGCGAACGTCGACTGCGAGATTCAGGTAGTCGCCCCACCACTCGAGGCGCTCACGCATGTCGCGGTTGAGCGCCCGCAGCGGCGTGATGTAGAGCACGCCGAACCCCTCTGGCGGCCCAGCGTCTGCGACGAGGTGGTCGAAGACGGGCAACATCGCCGTCTCGGTCTTGCCGCTCCCGGTGGGCGCGATCACGAGCGTGTTTTCGCCGGCAGACAGCGGCGGAATCGCCAGTCGCTGCGGTGCCGTCGGCGTCGAAAAGCCGCGTTCGGAGAGCGCCCCGCGAACCGTCGCTCCGAGGTGCGTAAACGCCGCGACGTCCCCGTCAGTCATCGAAATACGGTAGGGCCGAGCGGCGGATAAGAGCCACGTTTCCGGCGGCCTCGAAGGTCGAACCTACTCCTCGGACGCCGCGGATTCCTCGTCGCCTTCGTCCTCGGATTCCGCCTCGAGTTCGTCCTCGACCAGTTCGTCCGCGATCTCCTCGTCGACCGCCATCTCGCCGGGCTCGGCCGGGTCGGCGCTGGCGTCCGCGTCCGCGCGCTCGTCGGCGAACGCTGCGTTCGTTTCCGTCTCGTCGACCGTGTCGCTGCCCTCGTCCGCAGTGGACGCCTCCGTTTCGGACTCGTCGCCCGGCTCCCCGATCGGGATCGTCGCGACGGGCTCGGAGAGTTCGTCGGGGACGGCCTCGGCCGCTCGCTCCTGAAATTCGTCGACCGATCGAATGCCGTCGCCGTCCCCGCTCGAGCTACGAATTCGCCTGGCGGCGTAGGCGAGCGCGAGGACGCCGCCGGCGACGAGCGCGTATCTGGCGAGTCGACCACCGAACGAAGTGTCGGCCGTCGATTCCGTACTGGACGACGATTCCGCGCGATCGCTGGCGGGCGTTCGAATTCGCATCATGGGACGTACGGCCTCCCCCGGCAAGTGGGTTCGGGGTGTTCGAGCCGGGAACGGACAGTGTGGAGAGCGGGACACCGCTGTGGACGGCGGGCGCGGCGACACTCAGATCTCGAGGTGCTCGATACGCGCGTACCGGCCGGCCCGCCAGCCGGCGACGAGCGCGACGACCGTGCCGACACAGAGTGCGAGCGCGAAGCCGCCGGCGTAGACCTCGGGCGGCGTTCGCAGGAGGCGCTCGAAACCGAGCACCGCCGTCGAGAACCGGTTCAGTCCGAGGACGACCAGCGGCGTCATCGCGAGCCCGGCGAGCCCGCCGGACAAGCCGATGATGAGCCCCTGCGCGCCGATCGTCCCGGCGAGGACCCGCCGGGAGAGACCCACGGCTCGCAGCGCCGCGAGCTCCTCGCGTTGCTGGTGGGCCACGAGCGCGAACAGGTTCGCGGTCAGGATGACGCCGCCGACGATCGCCAGCCCGACCAGCGTCGCGCCGCTCGCGAGGACGACCGTGCGCTCCTCGAGCATCCCCTGGACCTGTTCGTCGCTGGTGCGGACCTCGTAGGTGGGGTAGGCCGCGCCGAGCTCGTCCGCGACGACGTCCCGGTCGGCATCTGCCGTCACGTCGGCGGTGACGAACGTCGCTCGGTCGGTTCCCGACGTGCCGGCGACGGCCTGTAGGTCGCCCAGCGGCACCGTCATCGCCGGCGAGCCCAGATACTGCGAGTAGTACGAGGACGTGCCGACGACGGTGAATTCGTAGCTCGAGGCCGTCTGGCGGCTCGTCCCGATGTGGACGGTGTCGCCGACGGAGACGTTCAGCGCCGCGGCGGTCCGCGGATCGAGCACGATCTCGCCGGTCCGCGGCTCTGCCGGCGGCGGGCTGAGGGCGGCCTCGCGGTCGACCCTGAACCCCTCACCCGACCGGAAGTCGAACCCCTCGTGAGTCTCCTGGACGCCGACCGCGGGCCTGCGTCGCAGGTCGGACTCGTTCGTCCCGATGTAGATGTCGTACATCGCGATCGGCGCGGCGCTCTCGATGTCTTCACGCGCGGTGAGTTCGGCCGCCATCCCGTGTGCGCCCACGATCGGGTTCTCGCTCCCGCTCGCGGACGGATCGACGGGATCGCGCGAGATCCAGATGTCGCGGTCGGCGCTATCGAGCCCCTGCTCGCCTTTCTCGACGACGCCGATTCCGAGGCTCGCCAGCACCGTCACCGAGAGGACCGCCAGCGTGACCGCACACACGGTGAGGACGGTCCGACCGGGCGAGCGCCGAAGCTGTGCGAGCGCGAGGCCCACGACGGCCCGCATTCGGACGATCGCTCCCGCCGCGCTCATCGGCCCACCTCCTCGAGCACCGAGGTTCGCGCGGCCACCGCGAGCGGGTAGGGCGCGGCGACGAGCCCCGAAAAGAGGGCGACCGCGATCGCGTAGGGGACGAACACCGGGTGGAACTGCGCGACCGCTCCCGGCGCGACGGTCGCGCCGGCAATAGCGTTGACCCCGACGATCCCCGCCGCCCCGAGGCCGACGCCGACGAGCCCGCCGACCAGCGTGGTGATCCCCGTCGACACCGCGACGATGGCCAGCCGACCGCGAGTCGGGACGCCGACGGACTCGAGGACGGCGAGGGTACGCCGATCTTCGTCGACGGTCATCCCCATGGTCGTCGCGACGAACGAGGCGCAGATCGTCACGCCGACCACGAGCGCGATGACGCTGGTCGCGAAGGCCAGCCCGTCATCGAACAGCGACGACGGGTCGGTCGTGCCGGCGACCTCCACCGCAGCGGCTGGGTAGGCGTCCGCGGCGGCCGACTGCGCCGCCGTCGGCTCGCCCCAGACGAGGACGCGATCGGCCAGTCCGCCGTCGGCGGCACCCGAAAGCGACTGGAGGTCGCTCAGGTGAACGAGCGCGACCGGCGCGTCTGTCCCGCCCGCTCGGCCGTCCGCGACCGCGGTCACCGTCACCGAGGGGCCGCTCGAGCGCGTCGGTCCCGTCGAGACGGTTAGCTCGTCGCCCGTCGACGCGTCCAGCCGCTGTGCCGCGGTCTCCGAGAGGACGATCTCGCCCGTCCGCGGGCCGTCGTACGAGCCGTCGGCATAGCGGGGATCGCCCGGCTCGAGGCCGGCCGTCGACAGGCCCGCGACGGTCCGCGGCTCCTCGTCGGGGACGACGCCGACCAGTCGGACGGTTCTCGCGTCGCCGTTCGGCGGTCCGAGTCGAACCGTCTCGACCAGCACCGGCGAAGCGTGGTCGACGCCGTCGCGGTCGCGGATCGCCGCGGCTCGCTCGTTGGTCGCGCCGAGTCGCGGCCCCTCGACGCCGTCGACCGACGAGAGCGTGCCGCTGGCCTCCGGCGTGACGGCGACGGCCGCGTCGTCTCGCCCCGTCACGCCGCCGTCGGCCAGCGCCAGCGCGACCCCGGTCACGACCACCAGCAGCGCGATCGTCAGCGCGACGGTTCCGACCGTCGAGACGATGCGGCCCGTCGTCGTCCGCGTCGCTCGCTGCCACCACCGCGCGAGCGTCAGGCGGACGAGTCCCGACCAGCGCGTTCGTCGGTCCCCCTCAGTGCTGCCGGCGACGCCGTCAGCCATTCCCGACCACCCGCCCGTCGCGGAGGGTGACGACCCGGTCGGCGACGGACAGCGTGGCCTCGTCGTGCGACGCGACCAGCACCGCCCGATCGCGCCCGATATCGGTCAACAGCTCGAGGACATCCGCGCCGGTCGCCGTGTCGAGTTCCCCCGTCGGCTCGTCGGCGACGATCACGTCCGGATCCGTCGACAGCGCCCGCGCGATCGCGACCCGCTGGCGCTCCCCGCCGCTGAGTTCGCCGGGCAGGTGTGTCGCGCGGTCGCCGAGGCCGACGGCCTCGAGCAGCCGCTCAGCCCGCGCTCGCCGATCACCCCGCGGGACGCCGGCCTGCACGAGCGGAAGCGCGACGTTCGCGCGGGCCGACAGCGAGGGCAACAGGTGGAACCGCTGGAAGACGATCCCGATGTGTCGACGCCGTAGCCGCGTTCGCTCCGCGTCCGACAGCTCCGTCATGTCGGTCCCCCGCAGTTCGACGCGCCCCGCCGTCGGCACCAACAGCCCCGTGACGGCGTGGAGGATCGTCGACTTCCCGCTTCCGCTCGGTCCCTCGAGCCCGACGATGGTCCCCGACGGGAGCTCGAGGGAGACATCGCGGAGCGCGGTCACCGTTCGCTCGTCGCTCGAGCGAAATCGGCCGCCAGTCGCGCCGTACTGGTGGCTGACGCCCTCGAGTCGAACGGCCGCCGTCGATTCGCCCTCGTCGCGGTCGCCCCTCGCGGCCGACGAGCCCGAATCCTGTACTGATTGATCGAACATCCCAAGAGTCTCACTGTCAGCGGACGGTCCACCGACTCATTGTTTCGACCCGGTTACCCCTGCCAGCAGGCAGTTACCGTCGGTTCGCGATCAGAAACCGTCACCCGTGTCGGGTCCGAGCGACGCTTCGCTACCGTTTCCACCCGTCACGGGCCGTCTGGGACGCGTGACCGGCGATCGGTCGTCCCGACGCTAGATCCGCGAGTAGGGAGCGCCTTTGGGCCGACTGGCTCCTGAAACGGCGACGTACAGGTTAGCGCGCAGTCACGTCACCGCCCGCGGCCGGCGGCCGCCGACCGTCGACGCCCGAGGCGACCGCTGGAACCGACTTCGTCCGAAGGCAAAGCGAAGCCGCCTCGGTCCGAAAACGGGGCGGAACCGACGCAGCGCTGCTCGAGTCGCCGGGACACGGTCGGGTCGAAGAGAACGGAATCGATGCTCGCGTCGCTCGACGGCGACGACATCGACCGCGTCCGCCTACTGAGAGGTCTGCCACCAGTCTTGATTGCCGGGGATGTTGTCTTCTTCGTCCTCGCCGACGGGACTGGCGTTGACGGTGACGAATCAGTTGTTGCCGCTGAAGGGAGTCCACTCGCGGTTCATCTCGAGCATCTGGGGCCGGTGTTGGTCGTCGTCGGCATCGGGAATGACCCCGAGATCGGGTCGTACGCCCCGATATTGGCGTCCTGTGGGACGTACCGCGGAACGACTCGAACGATCGACGTGAGTCACTGGGTCGTTCGATCGGTAGTCATCGGGAGTCTCCGCCAGCGGGTAGAAACCGATGAGTAAGGGAAAGTACCAGCCGTGCAACCTACGTAGTCACCCGGTACCACAGGTAATCGGATCTGTCGGCCGAAGAGGATGTAGGCGACCAGCCGACGCCATCTCCCCTGAAACCGGCTTCACCCCATCGAAAGTGAGGGAAGTCATCCGCCTGGGTAGCGATGGACGACGGACCGCCCGGTATACCTGGTCCGACGGCGATTCGGCCACGTCTCTGCGGAAGTGCGTCGTCGACCTACGCGATACTCGGACTCTGCTCGAAATATTTTTTCCAATGTCTAATTTCATACCTGCCAGCCTTCGTGTGATGGCAAGTACTCTTGGGTGACCACGTCATAGAGACTACGAATGAGTGTAATCGCCGAGTTCACTATCAAATCGAGCGAGTTCATTCTCGGCCAAGTGCTCGCTCGAGATCCGGAAACACACATCGAGATGGAACGCGTCGTGCCCGCGTCCGGCCGCGTGATGCCGTATCTCTGGGTTCACGGCGGCCACTTCGAGGAGTTCGAAGCGGCCGTCCGGTCGAGTGACCACGTCAAGAAACTCACCGCGCTCGACGTGGTCGAAGACGACGCGCTCTACCGGGTCGAGTGGGAAGACCCCATCGAAAGCCTCATCTACGGCATGTCCGAGACTGATGCGACGATTCTGGAAGCCAGAGGAAACGAAAAGTGGTACTTCCGAATTCGATTCGATACCCACGCGGGTCTCACCCAATTCCATAATTACTGTACGAGCCACGAAATCCGGTTCCAGTTAAACCGTGTCTACACGCTCGAGGAAGAACAACAGGGAAGCTACGCGTTCAACCTCAGCGACGCCCAGCGACGCACGCTGGTCCTCGCCGTGGAAAACGGGTATTTCGAAGTACCGCGCCGAGCCACGCTCGGAGACCTCGGCGGGGAACTCGGAATTACCGAACAATCCGCTTCGGAGAACGTCCGCCGCGGTGCTGACAGGGTATTGAAAAAAGTTCTCCTCGAGCGGTCCGCCGCTGACGTTCAAGAATAATTTCGTATTATAAGGGGGAGGGACTTAACGCGGCTGAAATAACAAGCGGTATCTTCTGGCATACTTGCTCAGATTATTCGATGTATGTACACAGACGACCAGATCGATTGGACGAGTGTGTTCAGCGCATTGACCAACGAGCAGCGCCGAAACGTAATTCGGCGTCTAATGCAAACAACGGGTACTACGACGCTTACCGAGCTCGCGGAACATCTGTCCGGAGACGACCATATCAGGGGAGAAGGGAGCGATGCTGATTGCCTCAGGACGGAACTGTACCACGTCCATCTCCCGAAGCTCGCGGATGCCGGCCTCATCGTCTGGGATCGGTCGCAGGAAACGGCCAGTCTCACGACGCTCGTTTCGCACCTCCCAGTGGGTGTGATTCTTCCCCACCCAGCCACTATCAAAAGTACCGCGAGAAAACAATCGAGCGACTAATACATGATGGGAAGATGGGAAGTGAAATTACTCGCACGGAAGAGACGGAGGCGATATACGATCCGGTGCTCGGAGACGACGGCGAATCGATAACCGCGCGGATAGTGCGATGCGTCGCAACGACGCTGGACAGGGATCCGACCGGACTCCCACCGATGTTCTACGCGATCAACACCAACGCGCTCGACAAGCTGTATCCGCCGATCGGTAACGGAAACGCCAACGTCTGGTTTCGGTACGCCGGCGTCGAAGTCCACGTGCGAAACGAGGGATCGATCTGGATCGTCGCCCCGGAATCCCTTCTCGACTGATTCGTAACTCTATCCGCGCGTGAGAACAATCGCTAGGTAGACGGCGGCCACCTCGAGGCGGCGAGCAGTTCCGGAGTCGCGGCCTGGGAATCCTGCTGTGACGGTAGTGAACACCGATAGCGGCCGGCCGCAGCAGGGGGCCGCTCGGACTACCGTCGTCGACTGACAAGACCACGGCAGCGATGGACTCGGGCCATCGACGGCTGACACGTAGAGCCGCCGTGGTGATCGACACGATCGCTTCCTGTTATTTGTATTAGAACAGCTGATCTCGGAATTTTTATCCACCGAGAAATAGACGTTCACGGCGTGTACGATCTCACCGCATTCCAACGCGACCTGCTGTACGCGATCGCTGGCCAGGACGAGCCACACGGACTCGCGATCAAAGAGGAACTCGAGGACTACTACGAAAAGGAGATCCACCACGGGCGACTCTATCCGAACCTCGACGACGTTGTCGACAAGGGGCTCGTCGAGAAAGGCGAACGCGACCGCCGCACGAATTACTACACGATCACTGCTCGCGGCCAGCGGGAACTCGAGGCCCGTCGCGAGTGGGAAGACCAGTACATCGGCGAGTCATTCGCAAACTCCGAGTGAGTGGACGAGCGGATCACATCGTCATAGCGGTGGAACCCTGGGGTAGACGGTCTCGAACGGGGTCCCACGTGATCGTCGAGTTGTCGCCCCTCGAGACCGGAACGACGTGATGACGGCTCAGTTGCCGCTCAGCGAGACGGGGGTGTTGAGCGACGAGTGGGTCGAAGCAGCGCTCGAACGGATAAAACGACAACTAGTTGCCTCACCGTACGGACGTGTACGGACGAGATTACAAACTCCGAAACGATCGGAGTGGTTGTCTATGGACGGCCTCACAGGGTTTCAGCGAGACCTGTTGTACGTGATCGCTGGTGCCGATCGACCATCCGGGCAAGATGTCAAAGACGAAATCGAGCAGTACTACAGCGACGAGATCAATCACGGCCGGCTGTATCCGAATCTCGATACCGTCGTCAACAAAAACCTCGTCGAAAAGGGCCAGCTCGATCGGCGAACGAACTACTACGCGATCACCGAAGACGGCGAGGAAGCCATCGAGAACCGACAGGCGTGGGAGTCACGGTATCTCGACTAGACGGGTTCGCTGTTGGGTCCCGCTACGTCTCAGTTCCCGGCGGACAGCGTGCTCGCTGTCAACCTCGAGAAGTATCTCGTTGTCGGTGCCGTGTTCGATGGGACGATACGAAGTTCCGTCTCGTGAAGAGCGCGGGGGCCGGCCGACCCCCGTGCAGACGCTCGAGTGTGACCCGCCTCGGGGTCACGCTCCGAAGCGCTACACGAACGCTCGAAGCGATGAAATGTCGTTGCCGGTTACTGCTCGCTGGGCCGCTGCGAGCAGCGAATCCACATCGTGGACGTGCCAAAAGTCCGTATACGAGGCGAGAATGGGGTCTTCACCGTAGTCCGCTGCCCAGTGCCCCGCGGGAACCATTGCAACCGACTCGAGATAGACGAACGCCGTTCGATCGACCGTCACAGTGAGCGGCTCCGCTGACAGTGATTCGGCGGGAAGGGCAGTCAGCGGAGCGAGTGTGGCACAATGATTCGGTGGGAAGACGAGTCCCGTTTGGTACTCGAACGGTGGGCGAGAAAGGAGCCCGGCGAGGAGAACGGCTTTGTCGTCACAGTCGCCCTCACCGTCCACGAGGGTCTCTGATGGACGGCGGACGTATTCGGTGCGCCCCGTCGACTCCTGGTCCGTGGCGTAGTCGATCGAATCGACGAAGGATCTGACGGCACGAAGCGCCTCGTGAAGAGTGGCGGCTGCGGCTGTGAGACGCTGCACGAGATCAGTGAGAAACGTGCTATTCCGGGCCGCGGTAAGAGCGTCTGGAATCGCGGCCGTTGCTTCACGGGCGGCCTGATACACGGATTTGGGAACGGCTATGCGAACCGTCTCGTTTCCGGTCGATGTAGAAACAGCATAGTGACGGACGATCGTCTCTCGGTCTCGCTCGTTTGCACTCGACACACAGCCCGCGACAGCACCAATACCGGTCGCGAACGTCGCAAGCACCGCTCGTCGTCCGTGGCGACCGGTCTCACTGTGCTCTTCTCGAGGAGTTTCAGGCATTCGTGTGGGCATCGTGATGGGGCCTGGCAGCTGTGAGAGTCCAACGGCCCTGATTGGAGCGAGGGCATGTGACACGGAAAACGGCTGCTATGAGGGCTCCTATGTGATACATATGCAGAACGGCCGTCCGTAGCTGAATCGCTCTTGCGGACGGAACGATTGGGATCGATTCCCGTGGTGGTCCGAAGTGGCGTGACGGCGGTGCTCAGGCAGGCCACCGTCGGGACCGATCGCTCACTCGAGAGAGTTACACTCACGGGCGCACTGCTGGATGCCGATTCCGGCGATGTTCGCGCCGTACTCGCCGGTGCGGCGGATGCTGTTGAGCAAGAGACCGACCACGTAGGCCTCGGCGGGATCGTCGTGGCCGTAGAGGTCCCGATCGAGCGCCCCAAGCTCTGCGGCCAGTTTGTTGCGCTCGGTGAGCGCTGTTTGCGCACCCTCGACCCCAGCGTCCGCGAGGATCACGTCCGCGGCCGCGTCGATGATCTGTCTGGAACTCGAGGCCAGCGAATCGATCCGATCCTCGAAATTCGCCGGAATCGTTACCTCGGGATCGAGGGTGAAGCGGGCGATCTTCTCGGCGTGGTCGGCGATCCGCTCGAACTGCCGGCAGACGTAGTAGTATTCGAACAGTTCGTCCCGGGTGTACTCGAGCTTCTCGACCTCGTGGAGGCTCGTCAGGGCCCGCCGGAAGTGGCGAGTTACCATCGCGAACAGCTTGTCGGCCTCGCTGTCGCGGTCGATGACGCGCTGTGCCAGCGTCTCGTCGTCGGTCAGAACGGCGCTCACCGCGTCACGGTGCATCCCGAGCATCACGAGGCGGAGCCGGAGGGTCGACTTGCGGATATCGACGTTCTCGGCGTCGATGAGGTTCGTCAGCCGGATCGTCGTATCGCCGGCCTCGAGCAACTCGAACCCGGAGAGGTTCGCGACCGTGTCTTCGATGACTCCCCGACGTTCAGCGGAGTGACCCGTTCGGTCGACCAGCGCCACCGTATCGAAGCCGACGGCGTGCAGCGCGTAAATCCACTGTCTGATGGCGCTGTCCGAGTCGGTCGAGACATCCACCGTCGTCGACTGCGTCTCTTTCGTTCGGTCGGCCTCTGCTTCGACCAGTAGCGATCCGTCGCCGTTTGGATACAGCGAGAGCGCCGATCCGGCGCTGATGCCGTGTTCCTGTGCCCACGCCTTCGGAAGCGAGATCGTATACGTCGTTCCCCCGGAGAGCTGGACTTTCCGTGTCTCCATACACGAACTGCCACCCACCAAGAATCCCTTAACGTTGATATGAACGGTCCGTGCCGATACTGAGACCCATATATCAGCACGATACGATAAATGGGCATACGGCTCGGGCCGGAATTCGCTCGATCGGATCACGAGGCTATAGAGTCGTCCGGACAGTCTGTGGACCAACTCTAATATCGGGAGCCGAGACCGGCAGGTATGTCCCGTCGAACGTGGCAACGCCCGCTCGGAGCGGGCGGCCGTGACGCGACGCGTGCCCAGGTCGTCGAAGCGATCGACAGGACCGCGCCCGAGACCAAAGAGGAACTGGCGAGCGCGGTCGGCATCTCCGAACAGTATCTCTCGGAACTGCTCCAAGAGCTCAAAGCCGCGGACGTAGTGCGCAAGGGCTACGTCGTCGACGACGCGGCCCTGTACGACAATTCAGGACAGATCTCGAAACTGTACGGCTCCGATTCCGGCGTCGCGGAGATCGTCTCGAGCGAGGAGGTGGGTGCTCACGGAACGGCAGTACTGGAACTGCTCGACCGCCTTGAGTCAGTGACTACTCGCCAGTACGACGCCGCTCGCGCGGCGTTTCTCGGCGAGAGCGTCGAGCATTCGGCCAAGACGCTGGAGTCGCTCACCAACGAACGCTACTCGGCGGTTCTCTCGGAACTGAAATCGTACACGTTGACGACCGACTGGCCGGGCAACCGCGTCGCAGCGGATCTGTCGACCATCGCGACGAACCTCGAGATCGTCGGCGATCGGGCCTGTTTCATCGCCGATGTCGTCGACCGCGAAGCGGGCGACGCGAACGGGATCGTCGGCGAGCGCATGGCTGACATCTTCGCCTCGGGGGCACAGATCAACGAGTACTTCTCGCAGATCCTGTTCGACTGTGAACTCGCGGTCCACCACCAACTCCGCGATCAGGAGGAGACCGTCCACCGAGATCTGGACGAGCTGTTCGAGCTCGTCACGGCGTACGATCCTGACATGTACGGCTATCTGGTGGCGATTACGCGGGCGCTCGAGCGAGCGATCTACTACTGGGTCGACGCCGCGGAACTGGCGGTGAAGATTCACTCCGGCCACCAGCCGGATCACGTCGAAATCTGAGGCGCGCGGACCGACCCCCAGCCGCGAGCGACCAGTCCGAGCCCCAGCAGGAACTGACCGAGCGCACTCACGCCTCTGACGAACGGAGACCCCGTCTCGACGCGCTCGCTCGTGAGGACGACGTAGCCGTCGTCGACGGCGACGACCGTTCCGCCGCCAGAGAGGGGACGGTCGCTCGTCACGGACCCGTCGAGCGCACGCCGTTCCGGCTTCGAGAGCGATCCGGGGTCGACCGCGAGCTCGGCGAAGACCGTCCGCTCGTCGACGGGGTCGAGCACGAGCGTGTTCTCCCGTTCGTGTCGGTGGTAGAATGTTCCGTCGTGGTACGCAAACCGGGCCGACTGGCCGCGGGTGACATCATCGGCGGGCAGGGTCAGCAGCTCCCCATCGCTGTGGGTGGCGAGCAGCGAGCGCTCGAGGCCACAGAGCCAGTCGCGTTCGAACTCGTCGAAACAGTCGATGCCGGCGATCCGATCGGGCGTCCGCTCGGAAAAGAGCGCGTCGTCCCCCGGTGTGACTGGGGTGGCCGAATGACGATACGTCTCGGTACCGACCTGGACGACACCCCACGCGACGTTGACCAGTAGCGCGACGCCGAGGACGACGATCAGCGCACCAAGGAGGCGGATGGCCCGTTCCTCGGGCGGGAGGGTGCTACGCATACATGTGCTGGCGTTGAGAGAGTAAAACCAGTTGCTATGAGTACGCTGTACGGGTCCGGACGCGTCAGTCCCGGATCATCTGCTCGGGGTCTTCGGGCGCGTACTGCGAGAGAAACGTCTCGAGGTCGCGGAACGCGTCGAGGCGCTCGGCCAGCGTCTCGTGGTCCCACTGCCACCACTCGGTCGCCTCGAGACGAGCGGCCACGTCCTCGGGGAACCGCCGGCGGATCGGTTCGGCGGGGACCCCGGCGACGATCGTGTAGGCGGGGACATCCCTGGCGACGACGGCGCCGGCACCGACGACCGCCCCGTTGCCGATGGTGACCCCGGGCAGGACGATCGCGCCGTGGCCGATCCAGACGTCGTGACCGACCTCGACCGGCTGATCGGCCCGCCAGTCGAAGATCGACTCGTCGTCGCTGCCGAGGTCGTACATCGCCGCCCGGTAGGTGAAGTGGTGGGCCGTCGGGCGGTCGATCGGATGGTTCGTCGGGCCGAGCCTGGCGTCGGCCGCGACGTTGCCGAACGTTCCGACGGTGGCGTAATCGAGTTGGACCCGCTCCATGAGATAGGTGTAGTCGCCGATCGCCGACTCGTTGAGCCGCGCGTGCCGTCGGACTTCGGTCCACGCACCGAGTTCGCTCTCGCTGATCGAGACGGGGTCGTGTAGCGTCGGTTCCGGCCCGAGCGTGCGCGTCCTGTCGGGCCCGTAGTCGTCGTAGTAGGTCATCGTTCGCGTCGCCCCATCGTGGACGCGAGGATTTTCTTCGGCGAGTCGAGGAACGCCTCGAGGACGCCGGAGGTCTCGACGGTATCGTCATCGCGGAGCATCGACCGAACCCGCTGGCTGATCAGTTCGACCGAGCCCGCGAGCAGGAAGATCAGGATGATGCAGGCCATCATCTCGGTGTAGTGGAAGGTCTGGCGCTGGATGTACAGCTCCAGCCCGAGGCCGCCGGCACCGATGATACCGAGTCCGATCGCCGCCCGGACGTTGTGCTCGAGGTCGAAGGCGATCCAGGCGATGAACTGCCGGACCACCTGACTCAACATACCGAAGGAGACGACCTGCGAGCGGCTCGCGCCGGTCGAGCGGATCCCTTCGATCGGGCCGTCCTCGATCTCCTCGAGTTCGTCGGTGAACAGCCGCCCGAGGTAGCCGGTGGTGTCGACCATGATCGCCAGCGCGCCGGTAAACGGCGTGACGCCCGCCAGCGGAATCAAGATCAGGAACCACACGAGTCCCGGGATCGCACGGATCAGGCTCATGGTGGCCCGGAAGACGAAGTTGAACGGATAGGGGACGACACGTTCGCTTGACATAACCCCGAAAAACAGCGCCAGCGGTAGCCCAAGCACCGTCCCGGCGAAGGCGACGGCCATCGTCACGAACATCGCACCCCAGACGATTCGGCCGTTCTCGATGGAGAGAATCAGGTTCTCCTCGACGATGAAGCTCACGTACGCGCCCAGATCGACGAATGGGATCCCGAAGTACGTCGTCGGCGGGAAGTACTCCAGTAGCGCCTCGTAGAACTGACCGAACTGCCCCACCAGCTCCGCGAGATTGAACTCGATGACGCGCAGGCTGGCGTAGAACAGGAAGGCGGTGCCGATCAGTCCGATCAGCGTGTAGAGTCGCCGCCGCGTCTTGCGACGCTTCATATTCTGTAGTTTCTGCTCGGCGGGCGAATCACCGATCTCGGCGTAGCCGAAGTAGGCCGCGATGGAGTCGTCCTCCGAAGGCGGCGTGCTCATGGTTTGATCCCTCTCTCGACGTTCTCGGTGGACCGGGCGTCGGTGTGATCGGCGTCACCGATGTCGTCGAGGATCGCCTCGACCGACTCGTCCTGTTCGGCGAGTCCGACCGTCTCGACGCTCCCGTAGAGATCGTCGATCAACTCGGGCGAGAGTTCGCCGCGCTCGACGTCGAACAGTTTTTGTCCGTCGCGCAGGCCGATGAATCGGTCGCCGAAGTAGGCGGCGATGTTGACCTGATGGAGGCTGACCAGCGCGGTCACGTCGTGTTCCTTGGCGGCTTTCCGCAGGTAGCCCATCACCGTCTCGGCGCTCGAGGGGTCGAGACTGGCGACCGGTTCGTCGGCCAGCAGCAATCGCGGATCCTGCACGAGCGCTCGAGCGATGCCGACGCGTTGCTGTTGGCCGCCGGACATCTGCGAGACGCGCTGGTGGCTCTCCTCGAGCAGGCCAACGGTTTCGAGCGCTTCTAGCGCGCGGAGTTTGTCCTCCTGTGACTGCCACTGGAGCAGGCTTCGGAGCGTCGAGACGCGGGTGAGCGAGCCCGTGAGCGCGTTGAGATACGCCGACATCCCATCGACGAGGTTGTGCTGCTGGAAGATCATCCCAACGTCGGTCTGGGAACCCGTGATCTCCGCCTCGTCGAGATAGATGGCCCCGTCGGTCGGGTCGGTCAGTCCGTTGATACACCGCAGCAACGTCGACTTGCCCGCGCCGGATTCGCCCAGCAGGACGGCGAATTCGTCCTCGATTTCGAAGGATACGTCCTCGAGGGCGGTCACGTCCCCGTACTGCTTCGATACGTTTTCGACTTTGAGTGTACTCATTGTGATGAAAACGAAAGCGGACGGTGGTTAGGCCGCAGGGTCGATGCCGACGGCGTTCATGCGGTCGATGACCGGTTGGTAGTCCTCTACGGACGTGTCGCGCAGCGTGGTAAAGGGCAGTTCCTCCTCGTTGTAGTCGTCGGGGTAGTACTCCGTGATCTGCTCTTTCGTGGAGTTCCGGAGGACTTCGCCGATCTCTTCTTTCTTGTCCGACTCCCAGGATTTCCGGGCGTACATCGGCTGCTTCGGGATCGGGAACGACCACCAGATCGGCTTGAACTGCGGCGTCTCGGTGCCCATCGTGTCCAGAAACGAGCTCTTGTCTTGGACGCGCTGGGGCACCTCGGTGCCTTCCGGGAGGTGCGGGATCCCGTTGCCACCCCACGTGGTCGCGCCGGCTGCCTTGCCCTGGGCGAGTCGCTGGAGCGCCTGGTCGTGGTCGGTCCAACTGCCCTCGAAGTCGACCGGGTCCCCCTTGGGCGCTTCGCCGATGTCGAGTCCGGCTTCCTGAAGCGTGTACAGCGCAAAGATAGAGCCACTGGTCGACAGGCGGTCGGCGAACGCCCACGTCTTGCCCTCGACGTCGGTACGCTCGTCGATCTCCGAATCCGGGTTAACGAGCATCATCGAGAAGTAGAACGCCGAGCCGCCGGTCACGGTCGTCCCGTAGACGTCCATGAGGTCCGGGTTCGAGAGCAGCGTCACGTCGTCCATCCCGATCTCGGCCTGCTCGCTCTCGAGGGCGGGACGGATCGCCGAGTAGTCCTGCGGGACCTGCATCTCGACCTCGATGTCGTCGATTTCGCCGTTGAGCAGGTTCTGGACGGGCTTGTACCGCCGACGGGCGTCGGCCGGCGTGCCCGGTGTCAGGAGCATCGTGACGGTCTCTGCACCGGACGTATTACTGCTGCTGAGGCCCAGACAGCCGGCGAGTCCTGCGGTGCCGACGATCGCAGCGCTGCTAGCGATGAACGTTCGTCGGCCGGCCGATCCCGTATCGAGACTGCTGTTCGGTGTCGATACCCCTAATCCGTCGTCAGTCGGGTCCTCGGACATCAACTCAGTTCTGGGAGAAGGGTCGAATAACGATTGGCTGTGTAGAGTCCGAATCGTCCGTCTCGGGTGCCGATCGGTCCGGCTCGAGACGGGGGCTGGAAAAACGAGTCCGTACTCGTCCGTACTTCGGATTCTGGTGTGGGGAATGAACCCCGAAGGCGAGCGAACCATAGAGAGTACCGAGAGAATCCTTATGCAGTCGTTTGGGCGTGTTTCGACCGAGTGTATGGTTGATCCACACGACAGATCCGATCGGTTCGAGTTGATCGCCGCCTGCGAGGAGGCGACGCTCGCCCAGTTCGCCGACGACGTGCTCGAGGGGGACCCGCCGCTGTCGGTCCGCCAAGAACCGCGGCCGCAGTTGCTGATGCAACGGGTACGCGAGCCAGTCGAACGCCGCCCGTTCAACCTCGGCGAGGTACTGGTGACGCCAGCGGAGGTCGAACTCGAGGGGACGCGCGGGTTCGCCATGGTGGCAGGCAAGCGCGAACGGGCCGCGCTCTCGGGTGCGATCGTCGACGCCGCCGTCGCCGCGGGCCGCGAGGAGACACCCGCGATCGTCGCCGCTTTGGAGGACGTAGCCACCCGCCAGCGCGAGCAGCGACGCCGGGAATGGGCCCGGAGCAAACACACCGCCGTCGAGTTCGAGACGATGGAGGGCGAAGAGTGAGAGCCCTCGGCATCGACCCCGTTCACGACACCCGCCGGACGTTCGACGGGCTCCTCGAGGCGATGAGTCGGCCCGGAACCGTCCACGCCGTCCCGACGCCCGCAGACTACGCCGTCGTCGCGACCCTCGTCGACCACGAGGTGACGCTGGCGACCGACGACGAGATGTTGCGAGACGCCCTTGCCGATCAGGGCCGATTCGAGGGTGCCCCGCGCGAGGAAGCGGACATCGTCCACGCCCGCGAGTACACGGGGTGGGACGTACGGGACTGCGAACGCGGCTCGCTGACCGAGCCAAGCGACGGGGCGACCGTCGTCTACCGCGTCGATGCGCTCGAGGACACCGACGACGGACCCACGCTCAGTCTCTCGGGTCCCGGTGTCGACGGAACGGCACCGCTGTCGGTGGCCCTGCCCGAGGCGGAACTGTCCGCGCTCGCGGCGGCCCAGTCCGACTACCCGCGCGGCGTCGACGCCGTCTTCGCCACCGAGGATCGCGTGGCCGCACTCCCGCGGTCCGTAACGATGGAGGTGGTCTGAGTGGGCTACGTCGCGGTTGCCGCCGGCGAAGAACTCATCGAGCGCGCCGAGCAACTGTTCGAGAAACAGCGCATCGACGACGAGACCGACGATATCGGCGTCGAGCAGCTCGAGGGCCAACTCGGCCGTCTCACCGCACAGGCGATGAGCGAGGGGGGCCTCTACACGCCGCGACTGGCCGCACTGGCGGTCAAGCAGGCACAGGGCGACACCGTCGAGGCCGCGTTCCTGTTGCGGGCGTACCGCTCGACGCTGGAGCGGTTCGACGAGACGACCACGGTCGAGCCGGGCGAGATGATCGCCAGTCGGCGGGTTTCGCCGGCGTTCAAGGACGTCCCCGGTGGGCAGATCCTCGGCGCGACCAAAGACTACACCCAGCGACTGCTGGATTTCGACCTCGTCGACGGCGAGCCCGAAGACCCCACCGCCGAGTGGGACGTAGACGACGAGGGCGATCCCGAGCGACTGACCAACGTCACGGAACTGCTCCGGGACGAAGGGCTGTTGCACGAACCCGACGAGCCGGCGGTCGACGAACCGAACGACACGACCCGGGAGTCGGTCACGCATCCGCCCGAGCGCGACGAAGTCCTGCAGGAACTGGCCCGCGGCGAGACCGGCGCGGTGACCGCGCTGGGGTACTCCGCGCTGCGAGGGTACGGCCAGGTCCACCCGACGCTGGCGGAGGTTCGGGTCGGACGCCTGCCCGTCCGGATCGAACACCCCTACACCGGGGACGAGGTGACCGTCACCCACGCCGAGGTCAGCGAGTCCGAGGCGGTCGTCCCCGTCTACGAGAAGCGCGAGGACCCCCAGTTCGCGTTCGGCTACGGGCTGACCTTCGGCCGCAACGAGCGCAAGGCGATCGGGATGACCATCCTGGACGCCTCGGTCCAGCTCGACGGCGACGACGAACCAGCCGAGAACGCCGAGTTCGTCCTCGATACGGTCGACGGGATGGACTCCTTTGGCTTCATCGAACACCTCAAACTCCCCCACTACGTCACCTTCCAGTCGATTCTGGACCGCATCCGCGCCATCAGAGAGCGCACGGGGGTAAGCGAGGACGGCCGCGTCGAATCCGACGAACAGCCTGCGGACCCGGCAGTCGCGAGACCGAGTGACGATGACTGAACACGCACCCACCGACGACGTATCGCCCGACGGGGGCACGCCCGTCGCGACCGACTCCGTCGACGCCGCTCTCGAGTCGCTGAACAGCGACGGGCTCGAGGGGTACAACTACGCGTACCTCGACGAACACACCAAACGCGAGGTCCGGCGCTCGATACTGAAAGCCGTCGCCATCCCCGGCCATCAGGTGCCTTACGCCTCCCGGCCGATGCCGCTGGCCCGCGGGTGGGGCACCGGCGGTATTCAGGCCTCGCTGTCGATCCTCGGCCCCGAGGACAGCTTCAAGGTGATCGATCAGGGCGCAGACGAGAGCGTCAACGCCGCCAACATCCGGCGGCTGGCCGAGAACACCGCCGACGTGGCGACGACGACCGACACCACCGAGGCGGACCTGATCCAGAGTCGCCACCGCATCCCCGAGGAGGTACTGACCGACGAGCAGCGCCTGGTGTTGCAGGTTCCGATCACCGACGCGCTGCGGAAGGTCGACCCGTCGGACGCGGCCAACCGTCGGCGACACGCCCACAAGAACTACGGGAAAATGTGGGTCCACCTCTACGAGAACGTCGTCGAGTACGGCGAGATCAAGATCGCCTCTCGGTACCCGACGATGGTCGCCGGACGCTACCTGATGGATCCCTCGCCGATCCCGCGGTGGGACGTGCCGAAACTCGACCACGCGGACCATCTCACTGTGCTGGCCGCGGGCCGGGAAGCGCGTATCTACGCCGTCCCGCCACACACCGAGGTCGAGCCGCTGGCCTTCGAGGACCGCCAGTTCACCGTCGAGCGTTTCCCCGACGAGGCCTGTCACGCCTGCGGGTCGACCGACACCTACCTCGTCGAGGTCTCGGAGGAGGCCGCCGCGGACGTGGACGACGCCTTCGAGACCCGCTACGCCTGCAACGACTCGAGTTTCTGCGAGAAGCGCCGCGAGGCTCCCGACATCGCGAAGGACCACCACCTCGACGAGACGGTCGACTGGGGTCCGGGCACGCCCGACGCGGCTGGGGACGCTGCCGGAACGGCGACCGAACGGGGAGGTGACGGGGAATGACGCTGCTGGAGGCACAGGGCCTGCAGACGCGCTACGGTCCCGGCTGTCCCCGCTGCGTCGAGTCGACCGGCGACCGCGCGGGGACGAACCAGTGTCCCCACTGCGGAACCGTCGTCGCCTGCGCCGAGGCCGACCTCAGCGTCGAGGCCGGCGAGGTGCTTGGCATCGTCGGCGAGTCCGGGTCCGGCAAGTCCAGCCTCGCGGAACTGCTCGCGCTCGAGCGCGACGACGACGCCACGACCGCCGGCGAGGTCGACTACGCGGGCCGCGACGGCAATCTGCTCGAGGTGGACTACGAGACGCGCCACGACCTCCGTACGGGAGAGATCGCGCTCGTCCACCAGCACATCCGGGACGGCCTGAACCTCGAGTTCACCGGCGGCGGCAACGTCGCGGAGAAACTGCTCTCGGCCGGTCAGCGCTCCTACGAGGATGTCCGCGCGCGAGTTCGTGACCTCTTCGACGAGACGGAGATCCCGGTCGCCCGGATGGACGACCCAACCAGTACCTACTCCGGGGGGATGCAGCGTCGCGTCCAGATCGCCCGCGCGCTGGCGACCGACCCGGATCTGGTCGTGCTGGACGAACCGACCACGGGCCTCGACGTGAGCGTCCAAGCCCGCGTACTAGACATGTTCCGACGCGTCCAGCGCGAAGAGGGCGTCGCCGCCATCGTGGTCTCTCACGACCTGAGCGTCGTCCGCCTGCTCGCCGATCGGACGCTCGTGATGCGTCACGGCCGCATCGTCGAGTCCGGGCTCACCGACCGCATCATGGAAGACCCACACCACGAGTACACCCAGACCCTCATCAATTCAGTCATATGACAGTCCTGTCCGTCGACGGTCTCTCTAAGACCTTCGACATGCACGTGCTCGGCGACACGCAGGTCGTCGGGCTCGACGACGTATCGTTCGACGTCCGCGAGGGCGAGTTTCTCGCCGTCGTCGGAGAGTCCGGTAGCGGCAAGTCCTCGCTGCTGAAGTGTCTGTACCGCACCTACGATCCCAGTTCGGGCGAGGTCGTCTACCGCGGCCCAGACGGCGACGTGGATCTGGCCTCGTGTCCCGACCGGACGATCATCGACCTCCGGGGGGACAGCATCGGCTACACGTCGCAGTTCTTAGACGAGATTCCGCGGGTCCCCGCGGTCGACGTGGTCGCTCGGCCGCTGGTCGAACAGGGGGCCGATCGCGAGGAGGCACGGTCGACCGCTCGAGACCTGCTGTCGGCGCTGTCGGTGCCCGAGGAACTGTGGCAAGCGTATCCGGCGACGTTCTCCGGCGGCGAGCGCCAGCGGGTGAACCTCGCGCAGGCGGTCGCGCCGAAACCGGCATTGCTCCTGCTGGACGAACCGACCAGCGCGCTCGACCCCGATACCCGCCAGGCCGCGATCGACCTCCTGTCGACGTATCTCGGGTCGGAGACGACGGTCGTCGGCGTCTTCCACAACACGGACGTGGTCGAAGCCGTCGCGGACCGCGTGGTCGTCTTGGACGACGGGCGTCTTCAGCGGGTCGTCCCCGCCGAGGCGTACGACGAGGAGGTGGTGATCGGATGAGGTCGACCGCCCAGACCGCCGAGGAAAGCGTGGCCGTCGTCGGCGGACGCGTCGTCACACCCGAGACCGTGCTCGAGGGCGGCGTCCGAATCGAGGGCGACCGCATCGTCGACGTTGGAGCCGTCGACGACGACGCCGATACCGTGATCGAGGCCGACGGCCGCCTGATCGTGCCCGGCCTGATCGACCTCCACGGCGACGACATCGAGGGACACCTCCACCCGCGCTCGGGCGCTCGAATGGGGCTCCCGATGGCGCTCGCCTCGGCCGATCGTGCGAACATCTCGGCGGGTATCACGACGAAGTTCCACGCGATTTCCTTCGAGCGCGACGAGGCGGAAGACCGCTCGCCCGAACTCGCGGCGACGCTGACGGCCGCCATCGCCGACGACGACGACCTGCTCGCGGACCACCGCCTGCACGCCCGCTGTGAAGTCACCCAGAAACAATGCGTCGACGCGGTGCTGGATGTCGTCGAGGACGGTCACGCCGACCTCGTTTCGGTGATGAGCCACATCCCTGGGAAGGGCCAGTTCCGAGATATCGAGGCGTTCAAACGGTACTACGAGAACGCAAACGACCGCTCGATCGAGGAGGCAGAGGAGATGATCGAGGAACGAAGCGATGTCTCGATGGCGACGCTGCGCGATCGCATCGACCGGGTCGTCGGAGCCGCCCACGACGCCGGTGCGGTGACGGCCTCACACGACGACGAGGACCCGACCGAGGTCGAGCGACTGGCCGACTCTGGGGTCGACATCACGGAGTATCCCATCACGCTCGAGACGGCCGAGCGCGCCGCCGACATCGGCATGACCACGGCGATGGGCGCGCCCAATCTCGTCCGCGGGGAGAGCCAGTGGGGCAACCTCTCGACGGCCGACGCCATCGACGCCGGCGTCGTCGACGCACTCGTCGCCGACTACCATCCACCGTCGCTGCTCGCGGCCGCGTTCGTCGACACCGGGGAACCCCTGCCCGAGCGGATCAACCGCGTCAGCGCCGCTCCCGCCGACGCAGTCGGGTTGGACGACCGCGGTCGGATCGAAGTCGAGGCGCGCGCCGACCTGCTCGTCGTCGACCGCGATCCGACGCCGACGGTCGCCCGCGCGCTCGTCGCGGGCCGGCCGGTGTACCGCGCCGATCGGGTGACGCGATGACCGCGAGCATCGGCGCAGCGATGGACATCCGCTTCGGAGAGACCGTCGAGGAGTTCATGCGCTACGTCACCGACCTCGGACTGGACCACGTCGAGTTCAAACGCGAATACCTCGCGGGCCATCCGGAGACGCCCGGCCCCGAGCGGATTCGAGAGCTGTCCGAGCGCTACGGCGTCAGCCTTACGTACCACGCACCCTTTAGAGACTGGAACATCGGCAGCTACGACGAGGTGGTCCGGCAGGATTCCGTCGAGCGGGTCAAGCGAACCCTCGACGACGCCGCCGAGGCCGGGGCCGGAGCCGTCGTCGTGCACGGCGGATCGGTCCCGAAGCGCTACCCCGAGTGGGTCCGCGACCGCGCGAAACGGAACGCGCTGCGCTCGCTCGCGGAGTGTGCCGAGTACGCGCAACTGGTCGGCGTGTCGCTGTGTCTGGAGAACCAACCCATCAACGAACAGAAGCAGCGCTATACCACGACGCCGGCGGCTCTCGCGTCGATGCGGAACACCGTCGACGTGCCACCCAAATACTTCGGCGTCACGCTCGACGTGGGCCACGCGAAGGTCAACGGCTACGACTGGCGCGCGTTCGTCGCGGAGTTCGGCCATCGGATCAGGGTCTGTCACCTCCACGACAACGACGGTACCGCCGACCAGCACGAGCCGTTTCCCGACTACGAGCCGGTCGTCGAGGCGATTCCAGCGGACTACTTCGTCTTCGAGATGAAGTCCGTCGACGACCTGGCGGCGAGCGTCGGCACCGATGAGACGCCCCCCGAAACGGAGGTGACGGGCCGTGAATGACGGTTTGGCGGGCGACTACGACGCCGTCGTCTTCGACAACGACGGCGTGCTGGTCGCGCCGACCGACCGCGAGGTGCTCGTCGACGCCGTCGTGGACTCCTTTCGGGCCTTCGGCGTCGAGATCGACCGGTCGTTCGCACGGCGGACGGTCGCCGAAGACGCCGTCCCGGTCGAAGCGGCCCGCGAACACGGCCTCGATCCGGAAGCGTTCTGGCACCACCGCGAGTTGACCGCCAGCCTCGCCCAGCAGGCCCACGTCCGGGAGGGCGGCAAACCGGTCTACGACGACGTCGCGGCGCTCGAGCGGCTGGACCGTCCCCTCGGGATAGTGAGCAACAACCAGCAGGCGACGGTCGAGTTTCTGCTCGCACACCACGAGCTGGATCGGTTCGAGACGGCCTACGGTCGACGGCCGACGCTCGCGGGTGCGGCCGGACGCAAGCCGGAGCCGGACTACCTCGAGCGGGCGCTGGCGGACCTAGACGCGAGCGAGGCGCTATACGTCGGTGACTCCGAGAAAGACATCGTCGCGGCCCGACGCGCCGGTATCGACTCGGTCTTTCTCCGTCGGGACCACGTTGCGGACGTGGCGCTTTCCGTCGAGCCGACTGCTGAAGTGCCAGACCTCCGGACGTTGGTCGATGTGCTCCCTGCACAGCACTGACAACGACCGGCCGCTCTTGTCGCTGCGCAACCCGACGAAGTACGGACTCTACGGACGATACGTTCACGGTGAAACCGCTCGGGGATGGAGTATGCACCGACGAGCCGTTCTCGGGACGCTTGCCGCGGGTTGTGGGACGCTGTTTGCGGGCTGCTCCGGGTCGAGAGTCGACGGGGAAGTCGTCGCCAACGAAACGCCACTCGCCTTCTCCCACGAGTACGCGACGCAAGCGACGTACTCCGGCACTCGAGTCGTCGTCGAGGTGACGGCCGAAAACGACGGACACGAGCCGATCACTCCCAAAGAGTCGGTTCCGAACGTCGTCTGCACGTTCCTAGACGCCACCGGCGAAACGCTCCACCAGTCGGGGCTCAAACTGACGCAGTTCATCGGCGTCGGGGAGACGATCACGCTCGAGTTCACGCTGGCAGTCGATGTCGACGACGTGACGCGCTACGAACTCCGAAGCGAGTGGCTCGAGGCCTAATATGCGTCGTGCCCTTCGGCGCTCCAGACTCCTGAGACGTGGTTCGAGGGGGTCGATCCGATCGACGTACTCCGTTCGGAGCGTCGATATCGCCTCGTCGACACCGACCGCGCGGAGTAAAACGATGCTTGCTGAGATGGACACTACCCTTCACGACTGCGCAGCACTCGGAGGAGTTCCTCACACAGTCGGTCGGGATAGTACTGAATCATCGATTCCTGTGTATGCCACTGGGCCCACTCGGACTCGTCCAACTTCGGCAGGAGAACGTGGTACAGCTCGATATCCGATACCGATCCGACGGACGACGAGTCGAGATACTCGGTGAGTTCGTCTAGAGTCGCCGACTTATCCGGCTTCGTACGCAGCCAGTAGAGGATCTCCCGTCGGTGTTGGTGGCTCAACAGCTGGAGCAATTCGTCCGTTCGTTCTCTCTGGGTCGTCGTGGGCATAGTGTGTAGTCTCCATCTCACGGAGTGGTGGTAGACACGTGGTTCGATAGTGGAGTTTACGCCCTAGAGTAAACGCTTTCTGTTTACCCGATCCCTCACAGCCGACTCGTCTGATACGTCGTCGGAGGACGACCCGGATAATTGACGGATGAATCGTTGTCGGTCGCCGGTCCGACGACGAGCGCGGAATCGGCCGAAAGAAAACGATCAACCCTTCGCGTGGATCTGCTCGAGCCCACGACTCGGTGTCGCCGTCGCGTTCCTCGCGAACGCCCCTAGTTCCCCGTCAGTGGGTTCTAGAAAGGCGCTCATCGGCCGCGCGACACCGCAAGCAGATCGTGTGGGCCGTTCTCACAAACGCGACGGGGGAACCCACCGGGCGAAGTCTCGATTGTCATACGCCCACTGCAGTGCGGACAGTACCGGCTCACACTGCCCACCTCTCAGCTATTGAATTCGCCGGACGGCGCGGGGGCGCGTTTTGAAACAAATTCCACTCAGAATTTGCGGCCGGCTCGAGCGGGGTGAAATCGCAAGACGGCGGGCTATTCGGTGTCTGCTGTACTTCGACGGGAAAGAGAGTCCGCCCTCCCCGATTTGAACGGGGGGCAAGTCGATCTACAGTCGACTGCTCTACCAGTCTGAGCTAAGGGCGGGCACTCCAACGTAGCCGCCGAGGTGCACATAAGGGTTATTATTCTGGGCAGGGCGGACGTGTAATCGATCGTGAACGGAAGAATGATTGATATAGGAGGCGTTACAATACGGGGAGTGATTCGCGTATGAGCAAGATCACGTTCCGCGCCGACGACGACCTCGTCGACCGACTCGAGGCGCTCGACGCATCCAAGAGCGAAGCGATGCGGGAAGCGCTACGGGCGTATCTCGAGGGCGGTGCGACCGAGACAGACGAGGGCGACGCGGAACCGGAACGCGATCGGTCGGGTGCGATAGACGACCTCGTTCGCGACCGAGTCGACGAGCGACTCGAGGAACGGCTGCGGGACCTCGGACTTGACGGGACCGACACACGGTCGCGAGAACCGCTGTCGTCGACGGGACCGCAGGACGTCAACGTGTCCATCTCGCTCGAGAGTGGGAACCTCGCGTCGGACGAGCGTGTGACGGCCGATCGCGAGCGCGCGCGTACGACGACCGAGGGGCACCGGGCAGACGGTCGATCGACGGATCGAGTCCAGGAGCGAGCGGAAACACGACCTCGAGACGACGAAGCCGGGCGACAGTGCAATCAGTGTGGCGACCGCCTCGAGGGCGAGCACGTATACTGTCCGAACTGCGGCGAGAAGGCATCGCGGCGGCTGTTCTGTGATTGCGGCGACGAGATCCGATCCGACTGGTCGTTCTGTCCCGGCTGCGGGCGTCGGACGCCCGCGGCCGACGTCCTCGACGCTGAAAGTAACCAATACTGACCAGTGTAAGACACGGAACGTCACCCCCGCCGGAAGTTTTATTATCCAAGACAAACATCACCTTAGTCGCGTAAGACGGATTGTCTTACACCCGTCGTCAAGACGGGAAATCGCCCGATGACGGGTGGTTCGAACGTAAGACACGCCGCGTCTGACAGGGGCGCGCCACCGTCTTACCCCAACGGGGAATACAATCATGGAGCGTGTGACACTGCGAATCCCGAAACAGCAGATCGAAGAGGTCGAACAACTAGTCGACTCGGGCGAGTTCCCGAACCGGAGCGAGGCGATCCGGTCGGCCGTCCGTGAGATGATCAACGAACAACAGGACGCACCCAGCGAGCAGTCCGGCAAACGCAACTGGGCGAAGGTGTAACGATGCAGGATATCGTACAGGACGCCTTAGAGAACGCGGAGGAAGAAGCCCGAGACATGGACGTCTCGATGGACGACGACGAGTTCGGGGACCCCCGAATCGTCATCGTCGGCTGTGGCGGTGCCGGCAACAACACGATCAACCGCCTGTACAACATTGGCGTCGACGGGGCGGACACCGTGGCGATCAACACGGACAAACAACATCTGAAGATGATCGAGGCCGACACCAAGATCCTCGTGGGCAAGTCGCTCACGAACGGGCTCGGTGCCGGCGGCGACCCGTCGATGGGCGAGCGAGCGACCGAGATGGCCCAGAGCACGATCAAGGAGGTCCTCGGCGACGCAGACCTCGTGTTCGTGACCGCGGGCATGGGCGGTGGCACCGGCACGGGTGCCGCCCCCGTCGTCTCGGAAATCGCCAAGGATCAGGGCGCGATCGTCGTCGGGATGGTCTCCACGCCCTTTAACGTCGAACGCGCCCGCACGGTGAAAGCCGAGGAAGGCCTCGAGAAGCTGCGCGAGCAGGCCGACTCGATCATCGTGTTGGACAACAACCGGCTGCTCGATTACGTCCCGAATCTGCCGATCGGGAAGGCGTTCTCGGTGATGGACCAGATCATCGCCGAGACCGTCAAGGGGATCTCGGAGACGATCACCCAGCCGTCGCTGATCAACCTGGACTACGCGGACATGTCCACGATCATGAACCAGGGCGGCGTCGCCGTCATGCTGGTCGGCGAGACCCAGGACAAGAACAAGACCGACGAGGTCGTCAAAGACGCGATGAACCACCCGCTGCTCGACGTCGACTACCGCGGCGCGTCGGGCGGACTCGTCCACATCACCGGCGGCCCCGACCTCACGCTCAAAGAGGCCGAGGGCATCGCCGACAACATCACCGAGCGCCTCGAGGCCAGCGCGAACGTCATCTGGGGCGCTCGAATTCAGGAGAACTACAAGGGCAAGGTCCGCGTCATGGCGATCATGACCGGCGTCCAGAGCGCGCAGGTGCTCGGCCCGACCACCCAGAAGCAGGCCGACAAATCCCGTCGGAGCATCGAAGGCGTCAACGACGCCGACTTCGACGCGAGTAACAACGTCGACGGCGGCTCCGGCTTCGGCGCACAGAGCGACGGCGGCCGCAACGAACTCGAGCGAGAGAACGGCGTCGACGTGATCCGGTAAGACGGCACGCGACCCACGACACACACCACTTTTCGCCGCGGCCGGATCGGTTTCGTCCGCGGTGTGCGGTCTCGATACGGATAGTCGCGACGCTCGCGAGGAGGGGGCCGCGAATCGTAGCACTCGAGACGAAGTCGTCTCTAAGAGGGACGAGACGCGTGTTTACGGCCGTATACGCGATTAAAAGCCGCGCTTCCGAGGCAACGCCGACGCCTCGAACGAACGGCTCGACGGATCGATATCGACGGCGAGAAGACGGGAGGTCAGACCAGCGACTCGAGCAGCGAACACTTCCGGCAGACCTCGCGGGTGGTCGTCGAGCCACACTCGACGCACTCCCGGAGGTCGGCACCGTCGTCGCCGGCGTAGCGCTGGGCGGCGATCTCGGCCAGTTCCTCGTACCCCGAGAGAATGGAGTGGCGCGTACCGGGATGGTTCTCCTCGAGGTCGTAGAGCAACTGCTGAATTTCGCCTCGATAGGCCTCGCTGGCGTGGGGACACTCGGTGATGTGGGCCGGGAGGTCCTCGACGTGGGCGTAGAGTGCGACCTCCTTTTCCGGCACGTCCCGCAGGGGCTTCGCGCGGGGGACGAACTCGTCTTGCTCCTCGCGATCGGAGAGCGGCCCCAGGCTGGCGTCGAAGTGTTTGGCGATCTGTTCGACGTCGCCCTCTAAGAAGTTCATCAGCGCGGTCTGGGCCTCGTCGTCCAGATTGTGGCCGGTCAGGAGGAGATCGGCCTCGAGTTCCTCCGCGTACTTCGAGAGGAGATCGCGTCGGAAGACGCCGCAGTACGCGCAGGCGGCCATGTTCTCGGGGTCGTCCTCGACGACCTCGTCCATGCGGACGCCGAACTCCTCCTCGTAGCTGACGAGTTCGTGGCGGATGCCCAACTCGTCACTGAGTTCGACGCAGGCCTCGACCGACTTGTCGCGGTAGCCCTCGATCCCTTCGTGGATCGTCAGCCCGACGAGTTCGATGCGGGGGTCCTCGGCGAACGTCTCGTGGAGGATTTGCGTGAGGACGACGCTATCCTTTCCTCCCGAGAGGCCGATCACCCAGGTCTGGGGATTCTCCGGCGTCGCGTCGTGGGGGACGAGGTCGTCCCGCCGGATTCGTCTCCGGACCCGCTTTTCGACCGACTCGCGGAAGTGGGCCGCACAGAGGTGGGACCCGGAGTAGGCGGCGTGCATGATCGCCTCCTCGTCGCACCGGTTGCAGTCCATCGCGGTCACGTTGCCGTCGGACGCGTATGTCCGTTTCGTCTCTCCGCCTCGCCGCGGGTCGAACGGTGCCGACACGGCGGCTGACCCGTATCGATCGAAACCTATTCCGGCCGCCCGTGCGACACCGACGCATGGAGATCTACGACAGGACGCCGTCGACGGGCTTCGAACGGATCGACGCGTTCGACGGCGGCTTCGGCTGGCTCGCTCATCCCGACGAGGCCGGGCTGCGAGCGAGCCACGCCGTGCGCGGCGACGCGGGCGGCGTCTGGCTCTTCGATCCGCTCGAGGCCCCCGGGATCGACGCGGAGATCGACGCGTTCGGCGACGTGGCGGGCGTCGTCGTCTGCTCGGCCTACCACACCCGCGACGCCGACCGGTTCGCCCGGCGGTTCGACGCGCCCGTCTACGTCCCGACGTGGCTTGGCCGCGTCTCGAAGCGGCTCGAGGCGCCACTCGAGCGCTTCGACGGCGATCTCGAGCGATCGGGGTTCGCGGTCCGCGAGGTGAGCCCGCTGCCGGGCTGGTCGGAAGCGATCGCCTATCGGCGGTCGGACGGGACGCTGTACGTGCCCGACCTCCTCGGGACCGCGCCGCCGTATCTGGCGGGCGACGAGCGACTCGCGGTCTACCTGCTCCTCCGGCCGGTCGTTCCGACGAGCGCGTTCGAAGGGATCGCGCCCGAACGGATCCTCCTCGGACACGGGACCGGCGTCTTCGTCGACACCGCGAGCCACCTCGCCGAGGCGCTCGAGACGGCACGACGGCGCTTTCCGCGCGCCCTGCTCGAGGGTGGATCGCAGTTGCGCGCACTGGTCGACGCGCTCTGAGAGCGCTCGATGGCCGCTTTTCGAACGCGTCAGGCCGGCACCGTCGGCCGCTCCTCGACGGCGTCGGAGCCGTCCTCGAGAGCGGCAAGCAGGAGGTCGACGGAGCGCTCGCGGGCGGCAGAAGAGAACAGTTCGTGGCCGCCGTCGTAGAGGACGACGTGGGCGGCAGGGACCCGCTCCCCGATCGGTTGGAGATCGACGACGGGATCGCGCAGCGAGCAGAAGACGACCGCGTCGTGGTCGATCGTCAGCAGGTCCCGCTGGGCGCGGCGGGTCTCCCGGACGAACGCCGGGGAGACCCAGGAGGGCGTCGTCGCGATCTGGTGGTCGGTCGCCAGTTCGCCCAGCGCCTCCCTGTCGAGGTCGCCGATCGGTAGACACGGGAACGTGGTCGGCACCGCCGACACCGCCTCGAGCACCGGGTCGGGAAAACCCTCGCCGTAGCCCCACCACGGGCTCAGATAGACGTGATTGTCCGCGCCGTCTAGGGCCTGAGCGATCAGCGCGCCGGCGCTGTGACCGAGCAACTGGTAGCCGTCGAGATCGCGGACGTACTCGGCGACGGGCTCGAGCCAGTCGGCTTTGAAATCGTCGATGTTGGTGGGGAGCTCGAACGCGTGGACGCGGTAGTCGGCCTCAGTCAGCGTCCCGAGGAGCCAGCTGACGTTCTCGTGGGTCCAGCGGTTCCCCCAGCCCATGACGAAGACGAGGTCCTCGTCGCCGTCGTCGTTGAAGATCCGGTGTCGCATGGGAGGGCGTTCACCGGGCGACGGTAAAAATCTGCGCTCCTGACACAACTCCTGCCGATGCGAGCCGTTCAACGGTCGCCCACGCGCCCGTCGTTTGCCAACGGCTTTCGTCGCGCTCGATCGAATCGCCGTATGCTCGAGTCCCTACGCGCTCGGCTCTATCGAATCGGGTTCAATCTCTTTCCGGCCTACCGCGGGACCGGCGCTCGCGTCACCCACATCGCGTCGGACTGGTCGGAGATTCGGGTGAAACTCCCCCTGAGCTGGCGGACCCGCAACTACGTGGGGACGATCTTCGGCGGCAGCATGTACGCCGCCGTCGACCCGTTCTACATGATGCTGCTCCTGAAGAACCTCGGGGACGGCTACGTCGTCTGGGACAAGGAAGCCGAGATCCGCTTCAAAAAGCCCGGTCGAGAGACGCTGTACGCGACGTTTACGATCACCGACGAGGAGCTCGCGGCGATCCGCGCCGAACTCGCAGCCGACGACACCGACTCCGTCGACCGCCACTACACGGTCGACCTCGTCGACGCCGAGGGAACCGTCCACGCGACCGTTCGGAAGACCGTCTACGTGACGACGGACCGATCCAAAGGGGTCTGAGGAGCCACGTGCTGAAGACGGGCGGCGTCGAGCTTCCACACCCTCGAGACGCGACGGGAAACCGTTTTGCGACTCGAGGTCCCAGCACAGCTAATGAGCGACTTCGACCGGGCAGCGGCGGTCGGCCGTCTCGAGCGCCTCGTCGACACCGTCGCGAACGATCGGCTGCCGGTCCCCGTCCGCGAGGTGTGGGCGTTCGGCGACATCGCGCTCGGTCTCGATCCGGTCGAGCGACTGGACGTCTACGTGACGAAGGACATCTTGCTGCGCGACGACAGCGAGCCGACCGACTCGAGCGCCGACGGCAACGCGACGGACCCACACGAGCGGTTCCGCGAGTCCCACGGCATCGAGGGCGTCGGCAAATCGGTCCGAGCCGACTGGGCCCGCGAGCATCCCGACGACCTCCAGGCGAACGCGAACGGCCACGCCGCCCCCGAGCAGTGTCTCGCGGCCCACCTCCTCGAGGACGACGAACCCGTCCACCTCGAGGTCTGTAACGCATCGTTCGAGGACAATGTCACGCAGCGGCTTCGCGGGGCGCAGCTTCGCGAGGACTACACCCAATTGCTCGATCCGCGCGGGGTCTGTCTCTGGGCGGAGGGGACCAGAAGTGACGGGGCGTTCCGGAAGCTCCGCGAGGGCGAACTCGCCTTGCCGACGCTGTCGGCGGCCCTCGAGATGCTCGGCTTAGACGGCGACGAGGCCGAAACTGCGGCACGGGAACTCCACGCCTGGCGCGACCGACAGGACGGCGTGACGGTCCGCGGCGACGTGGTCTGACGCCGTCTCACTCCGCACCTCGTTCCGTTCCTGCGTCCTGCAGCCGTCGAGACCGGTTACCTCGACATTCCGCGGTCGTGTTCGCTGGCTGAGCTCGGCGATCGATTCGACATCTCGCCGAACGCGGCCTTCGAACGGTTCCGTCGGGGAGTCAAAGCGCTCGTCGAGAACACGGTACATCCGGACGACCGAGCGTCGTAAGTCCCGCCGACGACCGAAACGAACGCGAGGGAGTCAGTCGATGTCCGTGCGCGTAAACCACACCTGCGCGACGACGAGCAACGCGACGGTCATCGCGATCAGGATGCCCGCGCCGGCGAAATCGTACCTACCCTCGAGCAGGATCGCGTTCGGGTCGTAGTAGCGCATGGGTGCGATCGCGCCGAGGACTTCGGCGTCGGTCCCGGTCAGCAGCGACTCCGAGAGGAACAGCGCGAACGTGACGCCGAGGGCGACCCGCTGGGCGATCGCCGCCCGGTCGACGGCGACCGAGGCCAGCAGGCCGATCCCGGCGCAGGCGAACAGGTAGGGGATCGACAGCAGGTGGACCGCGAGCACGTCCGCGACGGCCAGCGGTTCGTCGATCAACTCGGCGCCGACGAGGACGACGATCGGCGGCAGGAGGTTCGCGCCGACGATCGGGACGGCCATCGAACCGAATCGCTCGCCGACCAGTCGGCGACGGGAGATCGGCATCGCGAGCAGCACGTCCATCCGACCGCGATCGACGTCGTCGGCGATCACGCCCGCCGTGCTGTAGGCCAGATACAGTCCGAGCAGGATCACCCAGCCGAACGTGTAGAGTTCGAACGAGAGGAAGCCGCCGAGACTGGCCATCGTCTGAATCCCCATGATCTGCAGGATCGGCTCCGGGTAGGCGGAGATAAACTGGTCCAGATCGATCTCGGCCGCAAAGGACGGGTAGACCCAGACGACCATCGCGGCGAGCAGGGAGAGCCCGACCGAGAGGTAGACGCTGCCGCGAACCCGCCGCCGGCCGTCGTACCGGGTCAGTTCAAACATCGTCGTCACCTCCGACGGCGTCCGACGCGTCGACGCCGGCGGCCACGCGATCGTCGCGTGACTCCCGGTCGTCAGCGTTCTCGCCGCCGTAAAACCGCATGAATACCTCCTCGAGCGGCGCTTCCTCGATCGAGAGGTCGATTAGCCGGTACTCCCGGAGCGCCGCGAGCAGGTCGTTGACGTCGCCGGTGAACGTGAACGCGTACTCGTGGTCCGCGCTCGGCCCGGCGTCGACCTCGGCAGCGAGATCGTGGACGCCGTCGATCTCGAGGTCGCCGATCGGGACCGGCTCCGCGGCGTGTAAGCGGACGAGTTTGCCGCTCCGGTTTAGCAGCGATTCGACCGGCTCGACCGTGACCAGCCGGCCGTCCCGGATGATGCCGACCCGGTCGCACAGCTTCCGCACCTCGCTCAAGATGTGCGAGGAGAAAAACACCGTCAGGCCGCGCTCGCGTTCGGCCCGGACGAACTCCGTGAATCGCTGCTGGAGCAGGGGGTCCAGCCCGCTGGTCGGCTCGTCTAAGATCACCAGCTCGGGGTCGTGCATGAACGTCGTCACGAGCCCCAGTTTCTGGACGTTCCCCCGCGAGTAGTCCCGAACCTCGCGGTCGAGCGGCGGCTCGAACAGCTCGAGCAGTTCGTCGCTGCGCTCGTCGCCCTTGATCGAGCCGTGCAGATCGATGATCTCGCGGCCGGTCGCCGTCTCGTCGAACGCCGGGCTGTCAGGGAGGTAGCCCAGTGCTCGCTTGGCCTCGAGCAGGGCACCCTCGTCGGTCACGTCGTGGCCCAGCAGCCGGGCCGTCCCGGCGGTTGGCGACAGAAACCCCAGCAGCGTCCGGATCGTCGTCGTTTTCCCCGCACCGTTCGGGCCGAGGTAGCCGAAAATCTCGCCGCGCTCGACGTCGAACGTGACGCCGTCGTTGGCGAGTACCTCCCCGAAATCCTTCGTCAGTCCCTCGAGTTCGATCGCGGCCATACGCTCGTTTCACGCGGAGGGCATATCTGCGTGGCGGGTAGTTCCAATCCGTGGCGACCCGGCCGGTCGCGATCGAGTGGGACGAAAAAAGTCGGTCGCGCGGGGCCGCTCACAGCATGACGCCCATCATCTGTTCGGCGACGTAGTTACCGTCGATCTTGTAGTGGGCCTGCCGAATGGCCTCGGTCTCCCAGCGGTGGTCCTCGAGGAACCGGACGGCGTCCTGGTTCGTCGCGGGGACGCTCTGATAGACCTTCTCGTAGCCGTTCGAGTCGGCCCACTTGAGCCCGCGCTCCATCAGTTGGCTGCCGATCCCGTGGCCGCGATACTCCTCGAGGACGCCCATCGTGAGTTCGGCGGTGTGGGCGAGTTTCTCGAAGTTGGGCGAGCGGAGGTGGACCCAGCCGACGACCTCGTCGTCGACGGTGGCGACGAAGAAGATCCGGGATTCGATGTCGTTGTGCCGAAAGACGACCTCCTCGCGGTCGAGCAAGTCGACGACGGTCTCCGCGACGAGGTAGTCGTTCTCCTCGGCGACCTCGCGCATCACGCTGACGAGCCCCCGCAGGTCGCTCTGCTCGGCTGGCCGGATCGTGAACGTGAGTCCCTCGATCGTGTGCTCCGTCTCCGCACCGGTCTCGATCGCGATCCGAAGGAGGCCGTCGTCGGACTCGAGATAGCCGTCGGCCTCGAGCGCGGCGATCGACTCCGTCAGTCGGCGGGACTCCATCGAGAACGCCGCCTCGAGGTCGTCGGTGGTGACGGCGCCGTTTCGTTCGACGTAGTCGTAGAGCCGTTCCTGTGCGTCGGTTTCGAACCGGGGTTTTTCGATCGCCTGCATGGGCAGTTGGTTCACCGGCCTCGCATTTAGAGATTGTCAGGTGTTACCATCCAACACAGTACGCGTCGCAGACAGACTGCCGCGGTTCCCGTGGGTCGTCGTCAGAAGCTACGACTCCGAAATCCGGCCGACGGTCACGTGAAACGGGACGACCTCCTCGCGGCGGTACTCGCGGTCGCGCATCTGCTCGATCACGTCCCGCCCCATCTCGCGCCACGAGCCACGGAGGGCGTCGTACTCGCCCTCGGACAAGTCGCCCGCGAGCATCGTCTCCCGATCGTCGGCCAGCCCGTCGCCGGTTGCCTTTCGGCGGGCAGCGGTCAGTTCCCCTTCGCTGTACGGCGGTTCGACCGTTCGAACGTGATCGTACCGGCGGGTCGCCAGCACCTCGAGCCCCGCCGTCTCGAACGCCGTGCGGGCGTCGGCACCCAGCGCCACGTCGGTATTCACGCCGTCGAGATACGCCCGCCGCGCCCGGCGCTCGAGGTCGCCTTCCGCGTCGACGCTCGAGTCGATTTCGACGGCGGCATTGTCGGGTTCGACGGCCGCGACGAGGTCCGTCGAGACACGGGCGAACTCGGCGACGGCGGCCGCGGGGTCGGGGAGGTTAATCAGCAAGGCCTGACAGACGACGAGATCGACTGCGTCGTCGGAAAACGGCAGTCGGAGGGCGTCGCCCGCGACGACGGGGACGTGCTCGGCGGCGGCCGAAAGCAGGTCGGGATCGGCATCGCAGCCGATCACTTCGCCCGGCGACTCCGCGGCCAGGACTCGACTCAACTCGCCGGTCCCACAGCCAACGTCGAGAATCCGGTCGCGAGCGTCGAGGGCCAGCGGCTCGAGGGCCGCCCGAGAGTCGGCCCACATCCCCTCGCGGGTCCGCTCGAGGTAGGATTCCGAGAACTCGCGCACGGGTTCGAGTACCGGCAGCGCGGGTGAAAAACGGGTCGATTTCTCGAGAGGGCGGTGAGTCGGGCGGTCGGCTCGGTTACTCGTCGTCGCGCAGTTCTCGGACCTTCTCGATGTTCCACGCGAAGCCGCGGCCGTCCTCCGTCGGTGTCTCGAGCGCGAAGGGCAGGTCCCGCAGGTCGGGGTGGTTCACGATCGCGCGCATGCCGTCCTCGCCGATGTAGCCCTCGCCGATGTGGGCGTGCTCGTCCTTGTGGGTACCCACGTCGTGTTTCGAGTCGTTGAGGTGGATGTACTCGAGGTACTCGAGGCCCACCACGTCGTCGAACCGACCGACCGTCTCGTCGACGGCTTCGGGCGTCGTCAGGTCGTTGCCCGCGACGAGCGTGTGGGCGGTGTCGATGCAGATGCCGATATCCGTTTCGGTGCGGTCGATGATCCCCGCGAGGTGGTCGAACTCGCCGCCGAGTTTCGTTCCGCTGCCCGCGTCGGATTCGATGAGGATCTGGACGTCCTCGGGCACCTCGAGGTCGTCGATGACGCCCGCGGCGTTGTCCAGTCCGCCTTCGACGCCCGCGCCAGTGTGGGCCCCGAGGTGGACGTTGACGTACGGGACGCCGAGGCGGTCGGCGGCGTCGAGTTCGGCCTGCATGCTCTCCATCGATTTCCGCCGGAGGTCCTCCTTGGGAGTACAGAGGTTCACGAGGTACGCCGAGTGGATCACCCACGGCCCCTCGAGTTCCTCGTCGGTCGCGTCTCGAAAGCCCTCGGCGGCCTCGCCGCCGATTTCGGGCTGGGCCCAGACCTGCGGCGAGGTCGTGAATATCTGCCCGCAGTTGCCGCCGAAGGCGCGCTGGCGGTGGACCGCGTTGCGGATGTCGTCGTACGGCGGCGTCTCCTCGTCCGAGGAGACGCGCGAGCCGGAGATCGAAACGTGTGCGCCAACCTTCATCGTCATGGATTCCCGTCAGTAGCGGGTCGTGATAGGTACTTCGGAGCGACCCGACGCTCGGTCGGAACAGGGGTCGACGGGCGGATCGAAGCAGACTGGTGTCTCGTTTCAAAAGCGGTCGGGCGAACGGTTCGCGTGGCAACAGGGGATTTCCACACCCTCCCCAGCCGATTCGCTCACTACCTTCGCACATCCCTCGCGCGGATTCGCGCGACGGTTCGCCAGTAGCGAACCGTCACACAGCACGCGCCACCGCGGTAGTCACTCGAGCTACGTCCGGGCCGACGGCCGAACGGCGATGGTCACTGATCGTCCGCCTCGAGCACGTCTCGCTCCCGGACCCACGCGTCACTGGCGAACTTCCGCGCGGCGAGATCGCGGGCGGCCTCGAGTTCGTCCGTCCGCCACGTCGCTTCCGCGGCGTCACACCAGTCGCGAAGCGCTCCCGAAATCGCGTCGACGGCCGTCTCGCGGTCGATTCCCGCCTCGTCGCGGATGCTGGTCACGCGGTCGGTGAACGTCGACTCCGAGAGGTCAGCGTCGAAGACGCCCACGTGTTTCCGGGGCTCGAGCGCGTAGCTGATCGAGCCGTGCTGGATGACGACATCGCGCTGGCGGTACTGGGCGTTCCCGCTGATCTTCTTCGCCTGCGTGCCCGCCCCCGCTGGCGCGACGATGTCGTGTGCCGGGTTGATATCGCGCAGGTAGCACGACGGCCGGTAGATCGCGTCTCGTTCGGCCGTCGCGAAATCGGCGTCGACGCCCATCCGATCGAACGCCGCGAGGATCGGCTCGCAGAACAGTTCGTAACAATCCATCAGATCGCCGGGGACCTCGTCGGCCGGAGCGACGATCGTATAGGAGATGTCCGCATAGCGGTCGTGATAGATGCCGCCGCCGCCGGTCTGGCGGCGCGTGACATCGATTCCCTCTCGCTCGCAAAACGCCCAGTCGACCGTGTCGGCGTCCTGTCGATACCCCAGCGAGAGCGTGCTCGGCTCCCACGGATAGGTTCTGACGGTTCGGACATCGTCCTCGAGCGCCGTTCGCGCGGCGACCTCCTCGAGCGCCATCTGGGTCGCCCCGTCGCGGGGTTCGTCTCGAATCAGCCGCCACTCCCGGTCGGCCAGCGTGGTCATGGTCGATTCAACGCGAACGAGATGGAAAGCGATTCCGACGGCGACGGCGTTTCGTATAGCGCTGGTCGCTTTATTCGAAGGAGCGGGCCACCTCGATCGGCCGGTAGCGCGACCACGAATCGGAGCGCGAGAGCGGGTCGGCCGTGATGCGTCCGTATCAATCCCTGCACCGGCCTTCGTCACGCTGTTTTTACGTACCCGCGGGCTACCGACTCGTATGGTGCGAAACGTCGCCGGATTGCTTCCGGAACTCGAGACGGAAGACTTCTATCTCCTCTCGGGGGTCGAACAGGGGATGCGCTTCTCCGAGTGGGTCCAACGCGAGAAGCTCCCGAAGTTCGCGGATCTGTCCGAAGAAGAGGTCGACTACCGCCTCGAGCGCTGTCTCAAGCGCGGACTGGTCGAGAAAAAGACGATCCAGTACGAGGGCTATACCCTCCAGTTCGAGGGGTACGACACGCTGGCGCTGCGAGCCTTCGTCGAACAGGACACGATCTCGGAGTTCGGCTCGCCGCTTGGCGTCGGCAAGGAAAGCGACGTCTACGAGGTCAAGTCCTACAAACCGCTGGCGCTGAAATATCACCGCGAGGGGTATACGAACTTCCGGGAAGTCCACAAGGAACGCGATTACACGTCCGACAACGACCACGTCTCCTGGATGTACACCGCCCGGAAGGCCGCCGAACGCGAACACGGCATCCTCGAGGAGCTCTATCCCGACGTGTCGGTCCCCCAGCCGATCGGCCAGAACCGCCACGCCATCGTCATGGAGAAGATGGACGGCGTCGAACTCTCGCGGACCCGGCTCGAGGACGACCAGGTGCTGGGCGTCCTCGACCTGCTGATCTCGGAACTCTCGCGCGCGTACGCGAAAGGGTACGTCCACGCGGACATGAGCGAGTACAACGTCTTCGTCGACGAGGCGGGCGTGAAGATTTTCGACTGGCCCCAGGCGGTTCCGACCGACCACGAGAACGCCGATGAGTTCCTCCGGCGCGACCTGACGAACATCGTGGGCTACTTCCGCCGTAAGTACCCCCAGCACGTCCCCGACGACCTTTCGAGCGACGAACTGGCGGTGGCGATCGCTGACGATTCGTTCGAGACGGTCGCGGACTTCGTCTGAGACCGATCGCCGTCTGATAGCGAGTACTCGAGGGAATTCGACCTCACCCGGGCAACGATTTCTGTTCGTCGCCGAATAGCGGCTCGCAACGTGTTCTCGAGTACGGTCGGATAGGTGTAGTATCCGGTATTCGCCCCCATATACCGAATATCGATATATCAAATGGGGGTGTACGTAGCTCGGAAAAACAGCGGTCGTTCGCTCGAGCGATGGCTGCTCGTAGACCGCTCAGGCGGGCGTTCCGGCGGATCCGGGCTGCGGATCGGTCTCGACGGGGTGCTCGAGGCCGCGGAGCTGGTCGTACGCGCGGGCGGTAGTCGCGAGGGAGTAGACCGTGACGGCCGCGGCGACGAGTTGCGTGAGGACCACTCCGGCCACGTCCCCGAGGAAGACTGCCGGAACGACGGCGGTGGCGTTGACCAGGACACCGAGCGTGACGACGGCGAGGCCAAGCCCGAACAGGCGGAGGCGGCTGCCCTTGGTCAACCCCCAACTGCTGCGGAACGCCTGGACGAAGTTCTGGTCTTCGACTGCGACGAAGACGCCCCAGTAGTAGAGGGCCACGAGCAAGAACAGCCCCGGCACGAGCAGGAAGAGGCTGCCGAAGGCGACGAGCAACACGAAAACGATCGTACCGACGAAGGCGTTGAGCGTGGCCATTCCGAGCCGGCGGCGGCGGAACTCTCGAGGGATCGTCTCCGTCTCGTCGGACACGAAGGTCCGAAGCGCGACGACGACGGCGGCGACTGTGACGAGCCCGATAGCGAACGACAGTAGGCCCCCGACGAGACCGGCGAGGCCGGACACGGGCTCCCCGTTGAACCCGGTCGGGACGACGAGCGCGTTCAGTACGGCGAGCACAGCAAATACGGCGACGAAGACGAGTCCGTTGCGTTCGGTGGAACGGGAGAACCCGTCGGTCATCGCGTCGATGATGCTAAAGACCATAGAAGTAGTACGCGCCCGGAGAAGATATACACAATACACCAATAGATGTCAGAAGTTCCGATGGTACAGAGGCCGTGAGCGCCGAAAAGCGAGCGATCAAATGTGTTTGATATCTTATTCAACGCCATCGACGGCGGCGCAATGGAGAAACTCCCGACCAGTAGTGATCACGGCTGCGAGTCGGAGACTCGAGCGAAGACGAACGCCGAAACGACACTATCGTTCGATCGACTCTCACGGAAACGGGTCGATGGTGACATTGATCCGACTCCTGTCCGTAGCTCCAGCTATGGGTGTTAATAACACGCATAAACTAGACGGCGTCGGCATCTGGGGCGGCGGCCTCGCGGGCGGGCTGGTCGGCGGGATCGCCATGGGGTTGGTCCTCCACCTCGGCGGGAACCAGATCGAACTGTTGGGCGGGCTCGCGGCCGAGCCCGAGATGGCGATCGGCGTCGGCTGGACCATCCACCTGATGCTGAGCATCGCGTTCGGACTGCTGTTCGCCGCACTCGTCTCGAGGCAGGCGATCCAGAACCAGATCGACGGGTTCAGCGACTACGTCATCGCCGGCCTCGTCTTCGGCACGGTCATCGGGCTCTTTGCCGGCGGCGTCGTGTTCCCGCTGGCGATGAATCGAGCCGGCGTGGCGACGCTGCCGCTGCCCTACCTCCCGATTTCGGGGCCGGCGGCGGAGCTGTTCAGCGCGCTCCTGTTCGGCCTCGGTCACCTCGTCTACGGGCTCGTTCTGGGGACCGTCTTCGCGGCGGTCAACGGCGTCACGCCGAGGGGGGTGCGCGAGAGGGTGCCGCTCGTGCGGTGAGCCGGCCACCCCGTCGGCACCGCCGCAGCGAGTCGCGCTCGCGGAGTTCGAAGCGCTTATACTCGAGAGTTGGGAAGAAAGGGTAGACTCGCTGGTTCGCGGGCATCAGCGGGCACCTGTACGACGCCTCGTCACAGGTCGGGATGTGATCCGCGGGGGTCGGCCCCGGTCTGGATTGAACCAGGAAACGCCCGCGGGTGAAGACAATGGCAAAGAGCTTCTATTCCCACATCAAGGACGCATGGAAAGACCCCGACGACGGAAAGCTCGGGGAGCTGCAGTGGCAGCGCAAGCAGGAGTGGCGCAAGCAGGGCGCGATCGAGCGGATCGACCGCCCGACGCGACTCGACAAAGCGCGCGAACTCGGCTACAAGGCCAAGCAGGGCATCGTCGTGACTCGGGTCTCGGTCCGGAAAGGGACCGCCCGAAAGCAGCGACACAAAGCCGGTCGGCGCTCGAAGCGCCAGGGCGTCAACCGCATCGGACGGCGCAAGAATATCCAGCGCATCGGTGAGGAGCGCGTCTCCCGTAAGTACCCCAACCTGCGCGTGCTCAACAGCTACTGGGTCGGGGAAGACGGCTCGCAGAAGTGGTTCGAAGTGATCCTCGTCGATCCGAACCACCCCGCGATCGAGAACGACGACGATCTGAACTGGATCTGTGACGACGCCCACCAGAACCGCGCGTTCCGCGGGCTCACCAACGCCGGCAAGGCAAACCGCGGCCTCAACAACCGCGGCAAGGGCGCCGAGAAGGTCCGCCCGTCCAACACCGGCGGCCAGGGCCGCGCGAAGTAACGATATCGCCAACGGGCGAACGCACGCACCGATTTTTCGCGAGTCGCTCCGAGAGAGGGAGCACGGCCGATCGAACACCGTCGGGTACCGCGGCGTCGGTCCCGCCGATCCGGTCCGAGAGGTGGACTTATTCCGCGGGCGGACGTATCACTGCGCATGACACGGCACGTCCTCGTAGCGGTTGACGACTCGGCACAGTCGACTGCGGCGCTCGAGTTCGCCTGTACGGAGTATCCGGACGCGACGATCACCGCGCTGTACGTTCTCGACCCCGGTGACTTCTACGCCGTCGGCGGCGTCGAAGGGACCGCGATCAACTACGACGAGGTACAGGGCCATCACGAGGAGCGCGCCGAGGGGATTCTGGACGATGCACGGGAACAGGCCGCCGAACACGGCCTCGAGATCGAGACCGATCACGTCATCGGCGGCGTCTCACGGTCGATCGTCGACTACGCCGACGAGCAGGATATCGACCACATCGTGGTCGGCAGCCACGGCCGAACCGGCGCGAGCCGCATTCTGCTTGGCAGCGTCGCCGAGACGGTCGCCCGCCGGTCGCCGGTTCCGGTGACGATCGTCCGGTAACGGACACACTTCGTTCGGTCGAGGGTCGCGAGTCGGGAGACGGCTCCTCGAGCGTGAACGCCGAACCGTGATCGGTCACGACGCGTAGCAAGCCAGCGGCTACGCGTTCGAAGAGCTACGAGAAGGCGCGACGCGGGTCGATTACGCCGAGACGGTCTGGCTCTCCTGTTCGGTCGAGCGCATGTCCAGATCGGCCTTCAGGGCCTCGATGGCCTCCTCCGGATCGGTCTCGGAGTCGAAAACCCGGTCGAAGCCCATCTTCCGGAAGAACGATCGAGTTTCCTCGAAGTCGTCCTGTCCGACCGCGAGGTTGCCGCCGATGTAGGTGGTGACATCGAGGTCGGCCGCCGCGATCCGCTGGTGGAAGCCCTCGCAGTCCTGCTTGGCGTGGCCGTAGAGCGACGAGACGAGTACAGCCTCGGCGTCGTTGGCGGACGCGGCTTCAACGAACTCCTCCTGAGAGCTCTGAACCCCCAGGTTGACGACGTCGAATCCGGCTGCCTCCAGCGCCTGTTCCAGGATGGTGATCCCAACGACGTGGGCGTCCGACCCGATCACGCCGAGGATGACTGTCTTCGTCATGTGCGTACCACCACTAACTGCCGGGACCACCATAAACCTAATGATTAATAATGTGCCAACCATTCACACGGTTCCCCTCCGGCGATTAGTTGACGGTTCTCGGCCGACGAGTCGCTCGAGAAGTCGTCCGTCGGCTTCGGCGAGCGATCGGCGGCCGATCGTTTCGGCGACGCCCGAAACGCGAGTCAGTCGTCAAACGCTCGTGAGCGCGCCGACTGGCGCGTCGGTTCGCTCGCGCGCGCGGTCGATTCCGTCCTCGCCGGCTGCGATGAGCGCGAAGACGCCGACGACGTCGGCGTCGGCGGTGTGAGCGATGTCTAACAGGAGTTCCTGGGTCTCGCCGGATCGGATGAGATCGTCGACGACCAGCACCGATTCGCCGGGACCGATGGCCGACGCGGGGAGGTAGTAGGTGAGTTCGATCCCCGACTGGAGTCGCTGGCGAGCCTCGATGAACTCCTCGACGGCGGTCTCCTTGCGTTTTTTCGCGTAGGCACAGCGGACGCCGTAGTAGCTCGCGAGCGCGGCCGCGAGCGTGATCCCGTCGGTCGCGGCCGTGAGGACGACATCCGGGCGGTCGAAATCGAAGCCGTTGGCCACGACCGGCGCTGCGAGATCGAGAAACGGCTGGTCGAAGACGGTCGCGCTGTTGTCGACGTATCCCTCGTCGTCGACGCTGATCCGCGCGTCGAGTTCCGCGGCCAGCGCCTCCCGGCCGAGGTCCTCGACGACCTCGCGCGCGCGGTCGGTTCCCGGGAGGACGTGTCCGTTGACGTACCGGTTGAGATCGCCCGCCGGGAGCCCCGTCGTCTCCGCGAGTTCGTCGTAGGTCCGCGTCTCCTTCAACATCCGCAACACGTCGACGGCCCGCAGCTGGAGGGCTGCTTTCTCGGCTCTGTTCATACCGATATGCACGATTCCGCAAGTATGGGTATTGCGATCGAAGCTGTGCCGTTGATAACCACAGACATGTGTTGTCCGCGGCGGCCACAGTCGAGTCGACTCGAAACACACACGCCTGTGGTCGTTGCGAGTCCCCACCCTTCCATGGATTTCGTCACGCTCGAGGCACCATAACTGTAGAACAACGCCGAAAAGGCGGTCGCCAGCGCCATCCCGTAACCGAAATCGGACGTCTCGAGCATGTCCGTTCACATCCGCGTCTCGTTAGGGTACCGATGCTCTTCTCGTCGGTCGACACAGTCGTTGAGCAACGTCTACTGTGGGCATCGTCACGAATCAATGAGCCTCGGTTGTAGATATCCGCTACTATTTCACCCTACTCAGCATAAACTATCATAATTAGAAATAACTAGAACGGATAGATTATTATCAACCAAATAGTCATTTATACGGCTTGATATAGTAATCTATCATTCATACAGTTAATTCATTTTTATAATTTAAATTAGAAATAGTTATATATTTAACTACACTTTGTAGGAATGGAATGGGAAAACTGAGTAGACGTATGATACTTCGATCGACAGGTGTTACACTTACTGCGCTCTCGGCCAGTGGTCAAGTAGTCGCCACCGACGACGAGGACCCACGGCGACAGTTCGCACGGCAAATGGACAAAGCCAGACTAATCGGTAAACAAGAAGGTATGGATGCGCGGGATGACTATCTCGATAGCCTTGGGTTGCCCCACAGCGAAGGTACAGTCGGGTTAGCGAACGACGCTGAGATTAGAGGAATACAGAATAATGGTGTAGGGAGTGCTGGAACGGGAATCGAAACTCAACATAGCGGAACAAGTGATCAAGAAGCACAACCAAACTATTGCGTTAAACCGCGTGTCTGTGGCGAAGATGCAAATATTGATGTCAAGTTCCAGTTGACGTACAACCCCAGAGGGGAGATTTTCGATTATACGTTTTACACGAAGTACCGATATGGGTGGAGGTCAGACTACAAAAGTGGCTATCACCCTGAGGATCCAGAAGACTACCTCCGTCTGTGGAGAAGTTCTAACGCATATGAAGAATATATTGGGCCCAGATGGCCGACGGATGTCCTCACATTAGCCTGGGATGACGGCGATAGACTGATGCCGTACATGCCCCCTTGGGAAGGTTGCGACTCAGTTCCGTGTGCGATCGTCGAAGAAAAGCCGTACACGAGATTCATCGGAGGCAGCTATTCGGGCAAGGGCATCGGTATCGAGGTCGATGGCTACCACATGGCCTACGATAACGGTCCTACCGGCGATGAAACGGAGTGGACACCACCGGTGACGACGGGAATTATGCTCGAGAAAGGACCCGAATTCGTCGATTACACTCGACTCTCCGCGGCGTTTACATACGTCTGGAAAGGAGAAAGGACGAAGCCAGATATCACAGTTGGATATCCGCCGTCGTTCAGTATCTCGGCAACCTCGGAGCGATTCGAAGCGTATCAGCGCTTCCAACACACTCGAGGCGCGGACGACACTGAGCGGGATACGTTTGAAATACGGGTCGACGAGGTGCTCTAATCGAGCATACTGATTGATAATTAATCATATTTGACCCCCCGATTCAGCACATTTATTTACACTCGAGGTCATGGTTATGAGATGGGATAGAAAGCCATCTAACCATCGATGAACGAAAATAAATTGCACCGCCGGCGCGAATTTATAGGAATTGTAGTAGCCACAGTAATTACTGCAACTGCCGGCTGTCAAGACTTGCTCTACGACGAGGAGCCCGAATATGAGAATAAAGCACAGATTGTGCTAACCAATTCATACTACGAGAACGAGACGACGACGTTCGAATTTACAGCCAGAGCGGAGAACGGCACCGTCATCTACGAAAGCCAACGTGAAGTGACAAAGAGTCACTCATTTATCTCCGACCCGATCCCCGACGAGGTCCGTACTGTCGAGTACCAAACCGATGACGGTGCAAACGGTGTCGTTTCTGTTCCTGCCGAACCTGAATGTCCACCACATCCGAGCATTCCCCGGGGAATCATTCTGTACTATGGAGACGACCGAGAGATGACGTATCGAGAAGAAGTACCCAGCTGCGACTAATTGCACGCGGATAAATTCACGAGCGTCGAGGTGAACGGTGTAGTACAGCCTGCGACGCTACTCGTCCTGCAGGAAGTCCGGCGCCGTCCGCTGCTCGTCGCGCTCGGCCTCGAGATGGTCGCGGAACGCCTGGATCTCGACATCGTACTCCTGGTCCTCGAAGCGGTCGCGAACGGAGATGTTGCCGTCCTCCTCCTCGTTGTCGCCGACGATGATCTGGTAGGGGACCCGGTCGTCGTGGGCCGCGCGGATCTTCCGCTCTAAGGTGCTGTCGCGACCGTCGACCTCGACGCGGAAGTCGTCGAACTCGTTTGCGACGCGGTGGGCGTAGCCGAGGTTGTCGTCGGAGATGGGCAGCACGCGGACCTGCTCGGGCGCGAGCCAGAGCGGGAACCGACCTTCGTAGTGCTCGATGAGCATCATGAAGAACCGCTCGTAGCTGCCGTAGAGCGCGCGGTGGATCATGACGGGGCGGTGTTCCTCGTTGTCCTCGCCGACGTAAGAGAGGTCGAACCGCTCGGGCATGTTGAAGTCGAGTTGGACCGTCGGGCCGTCCCACGAGCGGCCGATGGCGTCCTCGAACGCGAAGTCGATCTTCGGCCCGTAGAACGCGCCGTCGCCCTCCTCGATCTCGTACTCGTGGGCTCGGTTCTCGAGCACGTTCTCGAGTTGTTCCTCGGCGCGGTCCCAGATTTCGTCGGAACCAACCGACTTCTCGGGACGCGTGGCGAGTGCCATCTCGTAGTCGAGGTCGAACGTCTCGAGCACGTCGGTGATCATGTCCATGATCTCCTCGACCTCCTGTCGGATCTGGTCGGGGCGGATGAACAGGTGGCCGTCGTCGATCGTAAAGGCCCAGACCCGCGAGAGGCCGGAGAGTTCGCCGCGCTGCTCTTTGCGGTAGACTTTCCCGTTCTCCGCGTAGCGGATCGGCAGGTCGCGGTAGCTCCAGGAGTGATCCTGGAAGATGGCGGCGTGGCCGGGGCAGTTCATCGGCTTCAGGCCGAACTCGTCGTCGCCGACGTCGAAGATGAACATGTCGTCGGCGTAGTTCTCGTAGTGACCCGACCGGTGCCAGAGGTCCGTCTTGAAGACGTGGGGCGTCTCGACGTAGTCGTAGCCCGCGTCCTCGTTGAGGTCCTTGACGAACTCCTCGAGTTCGGAGAGGACCGTCTTCCCGGCGGGGTGATACAGCGGCAGGCCCGGCCCCGTCACGTCCTGAATCGAGAAGAGATCCATCTCGTTGCCGATCCGGCGGTGGTCGCGCTTTTCGGCTTCCTGCTTGCGCTCTAAGAAGTCCTCGAGATCGCTCTCGTCCTCGAAGGCCGTGCCGTAGATGCGCGTCTGCATCGTATTCTCCTCGTCGCCGCGCCAGTACGCGCCGGCGATCTCGAGCAGGTCGATCGCGCCGATCTCGCCCGTCGAGTCGACGTGCGGGCCGGCACAGAGGTCCTCCCACTCGCCCTGGCTGTAGAACGTGACCGTGTCGTTCTCCTCGGCGAACTCCGCGAGAAGTTCGAGTTTGTAGGGCTCGTCGGCCAGACGCTCCTCGGCCTCCTCGATCGAGACCTCCTCGCGTTCGATCTCGTAGTCTGCGGCGATGATCTCTTCCATCTCGGCCTCGAGGTCCGCGAGGTCCTCCTCGTCGATATCGAGGTTGTCGAAGTCGTAGTAGAAGCCCTCGTCCGTCGGCGGGCCGATCGCGAGCTTGACCTCCTCGGCGTCGTACAGACGCTCGACGGCCTGAGCGAGACAGTGAGCCGCGGAGTGGCGCATGACCTCGAGGGACTCCTCGGAGCCGTCGGTGACGATCTCGAGTTCGGCACCGTCGTAGACGGGCTGTTCCTTGGCGACTAAGTCGCCGTCGAGTTTGCCGGCGACCGTGTCGCTGCCGAGGCCGGGGCCGATCTCGTAGGCGCAGTCCTCGACCGTCGCGCCGGCGTCGACCGCGAGTTCCGAGCCGTCGGGCAGTACGACCGCTACCTGTTCCTGTGAATCTTGTTCTGACATGGCTGTGAGTGTGGTGAAAATCCCGGTGGCGCGTCCGCGTCCGCACGCTGGTCGACCGTGGCCGACGCAACACGCGGTAGGTGGGAGTTAAAAGCGGGCAAACGCCCCTGTAAAGCGGACACCTACCATCGTGGATACGCGTAGTCTCGAGCGGGATAAAAGCATTGTGATGGGCAGCGACAGCGGCGTCGCTCCTCGAGCGAACGGGCGGCGTGACCGTGAAATCACAGTCGAGACGCCGCCCGCGTCGGTCCGTTCTTCGTTCCGTGCGACACGAAGATCGGACTATCGGCTATAGAACAGCTAATGTGTCACGAGCCGATAGCTGCCGACGATGGTCCTCGGAGGCTTCCTTCCGGACACGCCCCTCGTCAACGTGCTCGTCATCGTCGCAGCGACGGGCTTCATCTGGCTCGGCAGCGGCTGGCTCGAGGAATCGGCGGAACACCTCTCGTCGTACTACGGGCTGCCGGCGGTCGTCCAGGGGTCGATCGTCGTCGCCGTCGGCTCGAGCTTTCCGGAACTCTCCAGCGTCGTGTTCACGGCGCTCGAGGGGACGTTCGACATGGGCGTCGGCGCAGTCGTCGGCTCCGCGATCTTCAACATCCTCGTGATCCCGGCGCTGTCCGGACTGGTGACGGACGGCGATTTGGATACGAACCGCACCATCGTGTATAAAGAGGCGCAGTTCTACATGATCGCCGTCTCCGCGCTGGTCGTCACCCTCGCGCTGGCCGTCATCTACGTCCCCGTCCCCGGCGGCCCGGAGCTCGCCGGTCAGTTGACGCGCCCCCTGGCGATGATACCGCTGCTCCTGTACGGGCTCTATCTCTTCATCCAGTGGCAAGACGTCAGCGACTACGAGGGGAAGAACGAAACCGACGGGATCGACATCGGCCGCGAGTGGGGGAGACTCGCGGGCGGACTCGTCGTGATCCTGCTGGCCGTCGAACAGCTCGTCGGCAGCGTCGAATCGCTCGGCCACACCTTCGGCATCCCCGAGTTCCTCGCCGGCGTCACCATCATCGCGGCGGCGACGAGCCTGCCCGACACGCTGGTGAGCGTGCGGTCGGCCCAGACCGGCAAGGGAATTACGAGCATCGGGAACGTCCTCGGATCGAACACGTTCGACCTCCTGGTGGCGATTCCGATCGGCGTGCTCATCGTCGGGAGCGTTCCCGTGGACTTCGCCGTCGCCGTCCCGATGCTCGGCGTGCTCACGCTCGCGACCGTCCTCCTGTTCTCGTTTCTGCGCACCGACCTCTCGGTCACCACACTCGAGTCGTACGTGCTCCTCGCCGCCTACGGGCTGTTCGTCGCGTGGGTGATCGCCGAAACCATCGGCGCGACCCATCTCATCAAGGGCGCCTGACTCGAACGCGGCCGCCCCCGCGATCGGCCGCTGATTACTGACTCTCGAGTAACTCGCTCGCGGTGACCAGCGATTCCATCTCGAGTCCGGCCTCCTCGACGTTCTCGCGGCCGCCCTCCTCGCGGTCGACGACGACGAGCGCGCGCTCGACGGTCGCGCCGGCCTCCCGAAGCGCCTCGACGGCCTCGACGAGGCTCGTCCCCGTCGTCACGATGTCCTCGACGACGACGACCTCCTCGCCCTCGGCGAGGCGACCCTCGATCAGGTTCCCGGTCCCGTACTCCTTGCGCTGCTTGCGCGCGATGACGTAGGGGACGCCGGCCGCCACGCTCGTCGCGGCCGCGAGGGGCACGCCGCCCAGCGCGACGCCGCCGAGTTTGTCGTCCGAATCGAGACGGTCGGCAAAGGCCTCGGCGATCTGCTCGAGGCAGTCGGGATCGGTCTCGAAGAGGTACTTGTCGACGTAGTACTCGCTCGTGCCGCCGTGGGAGAGTTCGAACTCGCCGAACTGAACGGCGTCGGCCGCGCGCAGGGCGTCGATGAGGTCCTGATTGGGCATGCTCGAGAGGGCGCACCGAACCGAAATAAGCGGTGTGGAACGGGACGCCGGAGGACGCGCGGTCGGGTGCCGCGATCCGGTCGAAACGGCCGAGAGAGACCGGTTCCCCTACGGACTTCCGCTGCAGGTAGCTTTTTGTCCTCGCCAGGATGTGTGCCGTACGATGACACCATCCAGAGCGGACGAACCCCATCCGGACGTACAGGCGTTTCTCGAGCTCTACGAGTCGCTGGATACGCCGGAGTTCAGCGAGATCACACCCCAGGAAGCCCGGCGGAACTTCGAGAAGATGCGCGTCACCGAAGAGCCCGATATCGAACTTCCGTCCGTCGAGGACCACACTATCGACGGGCCACACGGCGACCTCGCGGTCCGGAGCTACGATCCCGGTACCGAGGGCGAGGACCGGCCGCTGATTCTGTACTTCCACGGGGGTGGGTGGGTTGTCGGGAGCATCGATACGCACGACGGCGTCTGCCGGAAGCTGGCCGAGGACACCGGCTATCCCGTCGTCAGCGTCGACTACGGGCTCGCACCGGAACACCCCTTCCCCGAGGGCTTGCAGGGCTGTTATGCCGCCCTCGAGTGGGCCGCCGCGGAGGCCGACGCGCTGAACGCGGACCCCGACACGATCGTCGTCGGTGGCGACAGCGCCGGCGGCGGTCTCGCGGCGGGGCTGTCGCTGCTCGCCCGGGACCGGGGCGGCCCCGAAATCGCCTATCAGCTACTGATCTACCCCAGCGTCGGCGACGCGACGGTGACCGAGGCCTACGAGCAGAACAGCGAGGGCTACTTCCTCACGGAAGAGGACATGGAGTGGTTCCGCAGCCACCTCTACGACTCCGAGATCGACCTCGGAAACGTCTACGCGCTGCCACTTCGCGCGAACGATCTCTCCGGACTCCCGCCCGCGACGATCATCACCGCCGGCTTCGATCCACTTCGGGACATCGGTGCGACGTACGCAGACCGACTCGCGGACGCCGGCGTCCCCGTCGAGTATCACAACTACGACGACATGATCCACGGCTTCTTCAGCATGATCTCGGATCCGATGGATCTGGATCGCGCCCACGAGGCCCACGCCGCTGCCGTCGAAGACATGGAAGCGACGCTCGAGTGAACGAGACGCCGCGAGGCGGCGACGGAGAGGGTCAGTTAGCTACCACGGCTCGTTTTTCAGCCCGAGTTTGTACGCGATCACGTTCGTCGTCACGTGGAGGATCGGCGTGAGCACGACGACGACGAAGAGCACCTCGAGCGTGAACCACTCGGTGAACCACTCGAAGTCGAGCAGGGCGACCAGCGGGAGGGAGACGACGACGAAATCGAGCTGGTCGAGACCAGGGAACATCGCGCCGCGCTGGCGGCCCGAGCGGCGCTTGAGGAAGGAAGCGAGGATGTCGCCGAGCATCGCGCCGCCGGCGAGGCCGAGCGCCGCGAGCGGCGTGAATTCGGGGAGCGCGAAGCCGAGTACGTCGCCGACGGACGGCTCGATGACGGTGAGGACGGCCGCGAGCGCGAGGCCCGCGACGATTCCCATCGCCGTTCCGCGCCACGTTTTCCCGTCGCCGAGCACCCGTCTGTCGCCCCACGTCCGGCCGCCGTCGATCGGCCGGCCGCCACCGGCCAGCACCGCGGCGTTGTTGGGGACGTAGGCGGGCAACATCGCCCAGAACGCGATCGCGATAGTCTCGAGTACTGCCATGTCAGCGGGGACGAACCGGCGTGTCTTAACCGCCGGTGGTTCGTCGCCGACCCGCCGAATCACTGCCCGCCGATAGGGCCGCCTCACCGACCCATAACGTACACACTATCTGTTTTCCACATACACGAAAAGGTTTTATCGTTCCTGATGGATGGCTCACTAGAGGCCCTGGTACGATGCCACGAGAGCATATTTTCGACGAGGCCGAGTACGAGCGACGGGTCGATCGGACCAAAGCGCGACTGCGCGAGGAGGACCTCGACGCGATCGTCGTCGCCGACCCGGCGAACATGAACTACCTGACGGGGTACGACGGCTGGTCGTTTTACGTCCATCAGGCCGTCGTCGTCACGCCCGACCGGGACGAACCCGTCTGGATCGGCCGCGGGATGGACGCCAACGGCGCGCGGGCGACGACCCACCTCGGCGAGGACAGCATCCGCGCGTACAGCGACGACCACGTCCACTCGCCCCACGACCTCCACCCGATGGACTACGTCGCGGGCGTGCTCGAGGAACTCGAGGTGGCCGACGGCCGGATCGGCCTCGAGATGGACGCCTCTTACTTCACGGCCAAATCGTACACGCGGCTCCAGCAGAACCTCCCCGAGGCCGAGTTCGAGGACGCGACGCTGCTGGTCGGCTGGGTCCGCATCAAGAAGTCCGAACAGGAACTCGAGTACATGCGCGAGGCGGCCCGGATCTCCGAGAACGCGATGCGGGCGGGGCTCGACGTCATCGAAGAGGGCGTGCCGGAGTACGAGGCCGCGGCCGCGATCTACGAGCAACTCGTCACGGGCACCGAAGACTACGGCGGCGACTACCCGTCGATCGTCCCGCTGATGCCCTCGGGCGATCACACCGGCACGCCGCACCTGACCTGGACCGATCGGCCGTTCGAGGACGGCGATCCGGTCATCATCGAACTCTCCGGCTGTCGCCACCGGTATCACTCCCCGCTCGCTCGCACGACGTTCGTCGGGGATCCGCCTGACGAACTCCAGGAGACCGCCGACATCGTCGTCGAGGGGATCGAGGCCGCACTCGACACGGTCGAGCCCGGCGTCACCTGCGAGGAGGTCGAGACGGCCTGGCGCGAGACCATCGCGCAGTACGGCCTCGAGAAGGAGGACCGTATCGGCTACTCGATGGGGCTGGGCTACCCGCCGGACTGGGGCGAGCACACCGCGAGCCTGCGCCCGGGCGACGAGACGGTCCTCGAGGAGGACATGACCTTCCACATGATCCCGGGCATCTGGACGGACGAGATCGGCATGGAGATAAGCGAGACGTTCCACGTTACCGATAGCGGTGCAGAGACGCTGGCTGACTTCCCGCGAAAACTGTTCACTGCATAACCCGACCTAAATGACGACAACACCACCTGCGGCCGAATCCGAGGCGACGGACGAACCCGACTCAGCGCTGACTACCGCCCGCCGACAGCTCGAGCGCGCGGCGGCTCACGTCGACGTCGATCCCGGCGTCGTCGAGCGCCTGAAGTACCCGACGCGGGTCGAGCAGGTGTCGGTCCCGCTCGAGCGCGAGGACGGCTCCGTCGAGGTCTTCACCGGCTACCGCGCCCAGCACGACGACGTGCGCGGCCCCTACAAGGGCGGCCTGCGCTACCATCCCGACGTGAACGCCGAAGAGTGTACCGGCCTCTCGATGTGGATGACCTGGAAGTGCGCCGTGATGGACCTCCCCTTCGGCGGCGGGAAAGGCGGCGTCGCCGTCGATCCGAAGGGGTTGACCGACGACGAGACCGAGCGGCTCACTCGCCGCTTCGCCGAGGAACTGCGCGACGCCGTCGGGCCGACGAAAGACGTGCCCGCACCCGACATGGGCACCGACGCCCAGACGATGGCCTGGTTCATGGACGCCTACTCGATGCAACAGGGCGAGACCATCCCCGGCGTCGTCACTGGTAAACCGCCGGTCATCGGCGGCTCCTACGGCCGCGAGGAGGCCCCCGGCCGCTCGACCGCGATCGCCGCCCGCGAGGCCGTCAGCTACTACGACCGCGATCTCAGCGAGACGACCGTCGCCGTCCAGGGCTTCGGCAGCGTCGGTGCCAACGCCGCCCGCCTGCTCGAGGACTGGGGTGCGACCGTCGTCGCCGTCAGCGACGTCAACGGCGCGATCTACGACCCCGACGGCCTCGAGACGCACGCGGTGCCGACCCACGAAGAGGAGCCGGAGGCGGTACTCGCCCACGACGCGCCGGAGACGCTGTCCAACGAGGAAGTCCTCGAACTCGATGTCGACGTGCTGATCCCGGCAGCAGTCGGTAACGTCATCACAGCTGACAACGCCGACGCCATCCGGGCCGATATCGTCGTCGAGGGCGCGAACGGCCCGACGACGTTCGCCGCCGACGCCATCCTCGAGGAGCGCGACGTGCCGGTGATCCCGGACATCCTCGCGAACGCCGGCGGCGTCACGGTCTCGTACTTCGAGTGGCTGCAGGACATCAACCGCCGGCAGTGGTCCCTCGAGCGCGTCAACGAGGAGCTCGAAGACCACATGCTCGACGCCTGGAACGACGTTCGCGCCGAGGTCGACGACCAAGGACTGACCTGGCGCGACGCGGCGTACGTGGTGGCGCTCTCCCGAATCGCGGAGGCGAAGGCGACCCGCGGCCTCTGGCCGTAGGTCCGTCGTCGACAGCCGCCACCGCTATCGTCCGCCTGGCGGGCGTTCGACGGGAACCCGACCCGTCCCCGGAGCGAGAGAAGGGAAGCGCTCATGTCCCGCCGGCCACATGCACCGATTATGTCGACGTGGAAGCGGGAGTTCGCGAGCGGGCTGATCGTCGTCGGTCCGATCCTCGTCACGCTGTACGTGATCTACCGGCTCTACGCGATCGTCACCGGTCTCACGCCGGTGTCCGTGGTCGACGCGGCCGCGTTGCGGGGCTGGATCGATCACGGGCCGACCCGCGAACTCGTCGCCCGCGTCCTCCACATCGCCGTCTCGCTGTCGTTTTTCGCGCTGGTGACGATCGTCGTCGGCTCGCTGACCCGGACGACGGTCGGCGACCTCTTCTCGGACGGTATCGACGGCATCGTCAACCGCCTCCCCGGACTGCGCGTCGTCTACAACGCGTCCAAAGTCGCCGCCGAGACCACGCTCGGCGATGAGCAGGCGCTGCAGGAGCCGGTCAAGGTCACGAGCTGGGACAACAAACAGATGACCGCGTTCAAGACCGGCCATCTCACCCCCGACGGGAGGGAGGTGCTGTTCATCCCGACGGCACCGAACATCTCCTCGGGGTTCGTCGTCGAGGCCGATCCAGAGCGCATCACCGAGACCGACGAGACCATCGAAGAGGCGCTGGCCAGAGTCCTCAGCGGCGGTTTCGGCGACAGCGGCAAGGGGCCGAGCACGACGCCGTTCGCCACGTCCGGGACTCGAGGAGCCGACGACGAGTAACGAGCGAGACCGACCGCAGACCGAGCGCGGGCGGGCTTATCGCGAGAGCGCGGCCGCGACTTTCTCGATCGGATGCGGCGGCTCGTCGGCTCCCTCGCGACTCGAGAGCTGCGACCGACACGACGCCCCGGGCGCGACGACCGTCTCGCCGTCGCTGTCGTCGACCTGCTCGAAGAGGATCTCGCCGATCGTCCGGCTCAGCGAGTAGTGTTCGGCCTCGTAGCCGAAGGAGCCGGCCATGCCACAGCAGCCCGAATCGAGCGCGTCGACGGCGTAGCCGGTCGTCCGCAAGACGGCGGCCGCGTGGCCGTCTTTCTTCGTCGCCTTCTGGTGGCAGTGACCGTGGTAGGTCAGCCGCTCGTCGGGCGCGGCGGTCGGCAGCCCGGCCGCCAGGTCGAACCGGTCTACGTACTCCATGACGCCGTACGTGTTCGCCGCGACCCGCTCGGCGTCGCGCCCCGAGAGCAGGTCGAGGTAGTCCGACTGGAACATGACCGCATCGGAGGGCTCGACGAGGACGACCTCCCAGCCGTCTTCGATTCGCGGTGCGAGCGCCTCGACGTTCGTCCGCGCCCGCTCGCGCGACTTGTCGAGGAAGCCCTTCGAGTGCGCCGGCCGCCCCGTCGAGGTCACGCCGTCGGGGATCTCGACGCGGACGCCGGCCGTCTCGAGCACCTGCACGGCCGCCTTGCCCGCCCGCGGGTGGTTGTAGTTCGTGTACGTGTCGGGAAAGAGTAGGGCCTTTCGGGAGGCCTCCTCGAGCGGGATTCGGGAGCCGCCGCGGGCCTCGAACCAGTCCTCGAAGCTCTGGCTCGCGAAGGCCGGCAGGTCGCGCTCGCGAGCGATACCGACGGTCTTCTCCGCGATCGTGCCCGCGCCGGGCAGGGAGGCGGCCCGGTTCGAGAGCGGCGCGAGCGCGGAGCCGACGGCGTTGAGTCGGTCGACGTTCGCGAAGAGGCGATCGCGGAGGGTCGCGCCGTTCTCCTGGTGGTTCGCGTGTTCGACCTCGGCTTTGAGCTTCGCCATGTCGACCTCGCTCGGGCAGTCCCGCGCACAGCCCTTGCAGCCGATACAGAGGTCCATCACCTCGGCTAAGAACTCGGGGTCGGTGTGCTCCGCGTCGAGTTCGCCGTTCATCGCCCCGCGGAGCATGTTCGCGCGCCCGCGGGTGCTCAGGCTCTCCTCTTCGGCCGCCCGATAGGTCGGACACATCACGCCGCCGGTCGTCTCCTGGGAGCCCCGACAGCCGCCACAGCCGTGACAGAGCTCGACCATGCCCTGGAAGCCGTTGTCGTTCTCCCAGTGCAGCGCGGGCTCGAAGCCGGCCTCGAACTCGTAGTCCGGCGAGAACCGCAGGTGTTCGGTCATGTCGTGATCGCCGCAGACGTTCCCCGGATTGAGCAGCCAGTCGGGGTCGAACGCCGTCTTCAGGTCGCGAAAGAGCGACCAGACCGCGTCGCCGTAGAGCTTGCGGTTCCACTGGGTGCGGGCGCGGCCGTCGCCGTGTTCGCCCGAGACCGAGCCGTCGTACCGGACGACGAGATCGGTGACGGCGTCCGAGATGGCCTCGAACTGGTTCAGCCCGGCCGGGCTCTTGGTGTCGACCAGCGGCCGCATGTGCATACAGCCCGGTCCCGCGTGGGCGTAGAAGCTTGCGAACGTGTCCTGCTCCTCGAGTACGTCCTGAAAGTCGTCAACGTAGTCCGCGAGGTGCTCGGTCGGGACGGCCGTGTCCTCGATGAAGGAAATGTGCTTGGCGTCGGAGGTCCGCGAGAGCAAGATGGGAGCCGCGCTCTTGCGGAGCTTCCAGAGTTCGGCGCGGTCGGCGGGGTCGTAGGCCTCGAGGGCGTCGAACGCGCGGACGGGGTCCGACCCGGTGGCCGACTCGTCCGCGGTCGCGCCGCCGTCCGAGTCGGCGTCGGAACCGGCCATACCGGTCCCACCATCGGATTCCGGCGCGCTCGAGTCGGGCAACCGATCCGCGAGCATCGCTTCGACTTTCCGCCGGGCGTCTTCCTCGCTCTCGCCGTAGAACTCGACCAACAGCGCCGTCTCGGTCCCCGCGGGGAGGTTCGCGGCCACGTCGGCGAACTCCTCGGTGTCGCGGGCGAGGTCGAGCAACACGTCGTCGATCGCTTCGACGGCCGCCGGGTCGTGGGTCCGGACGATGGTATCCACGTCGGCCATCGCCTCGAGCAGATCTTCGTAGGTGAGCAAGGCGACGGCCGTGGTTTCGGGGATCGGCTCGAGCGAGACGGTGGCTTCGGTGATCACGCCCAGCGTGCCCTCGCTGCCGGCGAAGACGCGGGCGAGGTTGACCGTCGCGTCAGGATCGGGCTCGCCGTCGATCTCGACCGTCTCCTCGGTGTTCTCGTCGAAGGCGTCGGGCTCCCCGTAGGCCTCGCCGACGAGCCGATCGAGGTTGTAGCCGGAGACGTTGCGCTTCAGTTGCGGGTAGACCTCGGCGATCGCGTCGGCCTCCTCGTCGATAACCCGTCGCAGCGCCTCGTAGATCCGCTCGAGGAGGACGCCGTCCGGATCGGCCCGCTCCCGGAGGTCGCCGACCGTCACCTCGCCGAAGCGCTCGACGGAGCCGTCGGCGAGGACGACCTCGACCGCCTCGACGTAGGCGTCGGTCTTACCGTACTGCAGCGAGTGCGCTCCCGTCGAGTTGTTGCCGATCGCGCCGCCGACCGTGCTGCGATTGCCCGCCGCGGGGTCGGGCGCGAACTTCAGGCCGTGGGGCTCGAGCGCGTCGTTTACGTCCGCGAGGACGGCCCCCGCCTGGACGGTCGCCCGGCGCACGTCTGGCGCGACCTCGACGGCGTCGCCCATGTGGGCGGTGAAATCGAGGACGACGGCCTCGTTGACCGCCTGTCCCGCGAGGCTCGTCCCGCCGCCGCGGGGGAGGACCGGGATGCCATTTTCGGCGCAGTACGCGACGACGTTCGCGACGTCCGCCGTCGAGCGCGGGAGGACGACGCCGACCGGCGTCACCTCGTAGGCGCTGGCGTCGGTCGCGTACAGTCGTCGGCTGTACTCGTCGAATCGAACCTCGCCGTCGATTCGCTCTCGCAGGGCCGAGACGAGTTCGGGACGGGCGATATCGCCACCCACGTAGTCGTACTCGGCCCGCGAGTCGGCCGCCGGATCGTCCGCCCGCCGTTCCGACGGCGACCCGAGGTCGGTCTCGTCGGGGCTCGCGGTCTGGTCGCTGTGATCGGTCGTGGATCGGTGGTCTTCCGTCGCCATGTTAGCTCTCGGGTCGGTAGACGGCGTTCTCCAGTTCGCCGCCGGTCTCGAGGGCCTCGACGTTGTGCGCCACGATGTCGGCCAGCCGGTCCCAGTGTTTCGGCGTGTGGCCACCCGTGTGGGGCGTGATCAGACAGTTCTCGAGGTCCCAGAGCGGGTGGTCGGCCGGCAGCGGCTCGGGATCGGTCACGTCGAGCGCGGCACCTCGAATCCCCTCGAACTGCAGCGCGGAGACGAGCGCGTCGGTGTCGACGATGCCGCCGCGGGCCGCGTTGACGACCACCGCGTTCGGCGGGAGCGTCGCCAGTTCCGCCTCGCCGACCAGTCCGCGGGTCAGGTCGTTGAGCGGACAGGCGAGGACGACGTAGTCGCTTCGGGAGAAGGCCTCGTGGATATCGTCCTCCTCGAAGCCGAGCACCTCGTCGGTCGGGCCGCCCTTCGCGGGCGTGTAGCGGACCCCGATCGTCTCGACCTCGAACCCCTCGAGTCGTTGGGCAATCTCCTGGCCGATCGAGCCGAGGCCGACGATCGTGACCGTGCTGTCGGTGAACTCGAACGACTGGAAGTGGCGCCACTCGTCGTTCGCCTTGCGCCGCCAGCCCTCGTGGAGTCGGCGCGCGAAGACGAGCATGTTGCCGATGGACTGCTCGGCGATGCCAGGGGCGTGGATCCCGCCGGCGTTGGTGACGGCGACGCCGTGGTCCGCCAGCGCGTCCATCGGGACGTGATCGGTACCGGCGAAGGTACACGCGAACAGCTCGAGCCGATCGGCGCGCTCGAGCAGGTCTTCGTCGATCGAGATTCCCGTCACGACCCGCGCCTGCGGGACGAGTTCGCGTTCCTCTTTCGGCGTCCGCGCGAGCGCGACAGTGTATTCGGGCAGCCGCTCGCGCAGGGTTTCGGCGTACGATTCCATCGACAGCCCTTCCGTTCCCTCTCGCAAAACGACGACGTCTGGGTTCGTGCTCATGGTGAGTAGGATGCGTCGCGGTGACGCGGCTTGCGGTCTATCCTATCATTGTCATCGGCTCTCTTATCCTTTTTGTGTAGTCGTCGTTAACAGCAATTGTGTATAATTAAGGGGGTGGGGGTCGTCATCCCCTAGCATGCCCGAACCGATACAGGAGCGACTCGAGACGGTTCGTCGCAGCTTCCACCGCCACCCCGAGCCCGCGTGGCGCGAGTTCTTCACCACGACACAGCTCGTCGCGGAGATTCAGGAGATCGGCGTCGACGAGCTGGCCGTCGGCCCGGACGCCTACGATCCCGACGACCGGATGGCCGTCCCCGACGAGGACCTCGAGCCGTGGCGCGAGCGCGCCCGCGAGCGCGGCGCGGACGAGGACCTGCTGGCGAAACTCGAAGGCGGCACCACCGGCGCGGTCGCGGTGCTCGAGCGCGGCGAGGGACCGGCGATCGGCCTGCGCGTCGATATCGACGGCCTGTTCATCGAGGAATCGACCGACGGAGAGCACGTCCCCGCCGCGGAGGAGTTCCGCTCGGAGATCGACGGGACGATGCACGCCTGCGGCCACGACGCCCACATGACGTGGGGACTGGCCGCGCTCGAGCGAATCGCCGAGAGCGACTTCTCGGGACGATTGGTCGTCTTTTTCCAGCCCGCCGAGGAGACGGGCGGCGGCGGCTGTCCGATGGCGAAAAGCGAGTACGCGGACGAGCTGGACTACCTGCTGGCGATCCACGTCGGGCTGGACCACCCGACCGGCGAAGTCGTCGCGGGGATCGAGAAACCCCTGGCGATGGCCCACGTCGACGCGACGATCGAGGGCACCTCCGCACACGCCGGGAAGGCGCCGAACGAGGGCGACAACGCCATGCACGCCATGGGTACTGCGATCGAGAACGCCTACGGCATCCCCCGCCACAGCGACGGGATGACCCGCGTGAACATCGGGAAAGCTGAGGCCGGGACCGCGAGCAACGTCATCGCCGAGGAGGCACACATGGAGGCCGAGGCCCGCGGGGAGACCACCGAACTGATGGAGTACATGAAACGCCGGCTCGAGCGCACCGTGAAATCCGCGGCGCGGATGCACGGCTGCGAGGCCGCGGTCGACGTGGTCAGCGAGTCGCCGCGTGCCGACAGCGACCCGGAGATGCAGGAGATCGTGAGCGAGGTCGCCGGCGGCGTCGACGGGATCGAGCGCGTGCTGCCGGCCGCGGACTTCGGTGCGAGCGAGGACGCCACCTTCCTCATGGAGCGCGTCCAGGAAGACGGCGGGCTGGCGACGTACATGATCGTCGGGACGGATCACCCGACGAGCCACCACACGCCCACGTTCGACGTCGACGAGCGCAGCCTCGAGCACGGGGTCGACGTGCTCGTCGAGACGATTCACGAACTCGAGCGGCGCCACCCAGTTTCGCGCGCGGGCAGTGAGAACGACGAATGAGCGGGAACCGGTCCGCGAGCGAGCCGCGAGTCACGGGAGCGGACATCGAGGCTGCACGGGAGCGCATCGCCGACGTGGTCCACCGCACGCCGCTCGATACCTCGCGGACGTTCGCCGAGATGAGCGGCGCGGCCTCGGTGGGGCTCAAACTCGAGAACGTCCAACGGACGGGGTCGTTCAAGATCCGCGGGGCGTACAACACGATGGCCCAGCTCTCGCCCGCGGAGCGCGAGGCGGGCGTCATCGCCTCGAGCGCGGGCAACCACGCCCAGGGCGTCGCGCTGGCCGGTCAGTTGCTCGATATCGAGACGACGATCGTCGTCCCCGAGGTGACCCCCGCCGCGAAAATCGAGGCCACCCGCGGCTACGGGGCCGAGGTCGTCGTCGAGGGCGACATCTACGAGCGCTCCTACGAGTACGCCACAGAGCGGGCCGACGAGACCGGCGAGACGTTCGTCCACCCCTTCGACGACGAGGCCATCGTCGCCGGCCAGGGGACGGTCGGCCTCGAGTTGCGCGAGCAATACCCCGAGATCGACACCGTCCTCGTTTCGATCGGCGGCGGCGGGCTCATCTCGGGCATCGGGACGGCGCTAAAAGCTCGCGAGCCGGACGTGCGCGTGATCGGCGTCCAGCCTGAGGGCGCCGCCCACGCCAAGCCGTCGCTCGAGGCCGGCGAGATCCGCGAACTTCCGGACGTCGACACCGTCGCGGAGGGGATCGCGGACACCCGGCTGCTCGAGACCACCTTCGCGATCGCCCGCGAGGTCGTCGACGACGTGGTCAGCGTGAGCGACCGGGAGATCGCCGCCGCCGTGACCCTGCTGGCCGAGCGCGCGAAGACAGTCGCCGAGAGCGCCGGAGCCGCCCCGCTCGCCGCGGCGCTGTCGGACGAACTGGAGCTCGGAGGTGAGCACGTCGGCGTCGTGATCTCCGGCGGCAACGTCAATCTCACCGAACACGCCGAACTGACGCGGGCGGGGTTACACGAACTCGAGCGCTACGCCGAAGCGCGACTCGCGGTCGCGGGCTGGCCGACGACGGTCGGCGACGTGGTCGAGACCGTCGAATCGGAGGGCGCCGAACTGGACGTCCTCGAGCGCGCCCGTCGAACGTCGGTCGACGAGCCGAATCGGGTGCCGGTCACCGTCGGCCTCGAGGGGAGTGGTCCCGCCCATCTCGAGGGAGTGCTCGAGGCGCTAGCGGGGCTCGAAGGGGTGTCGGTCGTGGAACGCTCGCTCGAGTAGCCGCCGGCCGTAGTTCGGTTCGTCCGATGAGGAGGACCGACCGGCGACCCGACGAATGTCAACGAAACGTTTTCTACACCGTGTAGACAAGTCCGGATGTGAATCGACCGTTCGTCTATCACGTCTCACAGATGGTCGTCGGCGTCGGTCTCGCCCTGATCGCGGTTTCGAACGTCGTGACCGACGATCTCGACGGGTTCGTGATGCCCGTTAGCACGGCGTTGCTGATCGTCGGCGGCGTCGGGATCTTACTCGGTAACGGCTACCACATTCTGAACGAGAACGCCGACCGCGTCGACGTCGGCCCCGTGAGTTTTTGGCTCTCGGTCGTCGCCGCGGTGCTTGTTCTGCTCGCGGGCGTGTTGTCGCTCGCGGTCTGACGTGGAACGCCGGAGTCCGAGAAGCGACTCCGGTGAATTCGGCAGATCAGTATTCGTGTATCAGGCTGGCGAAAGGGGAACAGCGGACGCCGGTGGAGCGCTCGGCGAAACGAAAATCGATCGGCGGACGGGAGTCAGGCCACCTTCGCGCTCGGCCCGACGGCCTCGATCGCCTCGAGGAAGATACCGATCCCGAGATCGATCTCGCGTGCGGTCGAGTCCAGCGGCGGGAGCAGGCGGATAGTCTTCTTGCCACAGCCAAGCGTCAGGAGGCCGCGCTCGAGGGCCGCCTGGACGACGTTCGTCCGGCGCTCGGGGGTGTCGAACTCGACGGCGAGCATCAGGCCCTTGCCGCGGACGTCCTCGACGTAGTCGGGCGCGTCGTCGCGCAGGAGCTCTTTGGCCTGCTCGCCGCGTCTGGTGGCGTTGTCGAGGAGGTCGTGTTCCTCGATCGCCTCGAGGGTGAACGCGCCCATCATCGAGCCGAGCAGGTCACCGCCGCCGAAGGTGGAGCCCAGCCGGTTCTTCTGGTCGGGGAAGATCTCGGAGCGAGAGATGGTCGCGCCGACGCGCAGAGCCTTCGCGCTGGCGATCACGTCGGGTTCGATCGGGTAGTGGTCGGAGGCCCAGATCTCGCCGGTGCGGCCGACGCCGGCCTGAATCTCGTCGACGACCAGCGGGATGTCGTACTCGTCGGTGACGGCCGCGACCTCCCCCATGAACTCCTCGCTGGGGAAGCGGTAGCCGCCGACGCCCTGGATCGGCTCGAGCGTCAGGAAGGCGATCTCGTCGGGATCGACGTAGCCGCCTTCGGGCGCGAGCATGTTACGGAGCTGCGAGCCGCCGCCGCTGAAGAAGCCGCAGTCACAGCTCGCGGCGTCACAGCCCCGGTCGTCACAGAACGGGACCGTCTCGATCCCGCTGATCTCGGGGTAGTGGCGCGTGTAGACGTCCTTGGACTTCGTGATCGACAGCGTCCCGAGGGTCCGACCGTGAAAGCTCCCGGAGAAGGCCACGCCGTACTTCGACGGGGCACGGTAGTCGTTCGTGATCTTCATCGCGTTCTCCATCGCCTCCGCGCCGGAGTTCGAGAGGAAGACGGTGTCCATTCCATACTGGCTCGAGACCTCGGTCAGTTTCTCCATAAGGTGGCTCGAGCCGGGGAAGTCGGCCTCGTCGGGGCTGGGGCCGGAGCCGAAGTACATGTCCTGGCCGGCGATCTTCATCGGTTCGACGAGGTCGAACTCGCGGACCTTCGAGAGGACCGTCTCGTTGTTGTAGCCGAGCGGTGCCGCGCCGATGTGACAGGTAAAATCGAGCAGGACGTTGCCGTCGACGTCCGTGACGAACGGGCCGTCGGCCTCTCGGGTTACGTCCCAGACGAATTCGTGGGAGTACTCGCTGGGGGCCGAGTACTCCTGGTGGAAGTCCACCCACTGCTGGGCGTTCGGACCCGGAAGCGCGTCCGCGTCGGGTTCCGCCGTGTCCCTATCCATACACAGATTATGTGTACCTCGTACATTAAAACTTGTTATAGCTTGGCGTAGACCCAGCGTGACGGGACGACGCGACGACGCGAAAAACGAACAGCATGACGGCCGAAGCGCGTCGGCCAGCGAGGGGGGCGGATGGAAGGCGATTCAGTCGTCGTCCGATTCGACGGGGCCACCGGGCGGCGATTCGGGTTCGGCCTTCCTGCTCGAGCCGATGAGGACGGTTTCGTCCTGCAGTAGCAGACGGCCTTCGGTCGAACTGAAGTGTTTGATCAGTCCGAGCATCGCGAAGAAGCAGACGAAGGCGAACGGCGCGCCGGTGATGATCGCCGCCGACTGCAATGCGCTGACGCCGCCGATGATCATCAGGACCGCGGCAGTCATCCCGAGGACGACGCCCCAGAAGATCCGGTTGATGTTCGACGGATGTGCCTTCCCGCCGGTCGTCATCATCGAAACGGCGAGCGTCGACGAGTCCGCCGACGTGATGAAGAACGTCGTGACGAGGAGCATGAACGAGACCATGAACACCGTCCCGAGCGGGAACGCGTCGAACATGATGAAGCCGGTCGTTTCGGGCCCGAGTTCGCCCGCCATCACCTGACTGAAGTCGGCGATCCCGTTGTGCTGCATCCAGACGGCCGTTCCGCCGAGCGAAACGAACCACGGAATCGTCGCTGCCGAGGTCGCGACGATACCGGTGAATGCGACCTCACGAACGGTTCGGCCGCGGGAGATCCGTGCGATGAACAGTCCCGCGAACGGCGACCACGAGAGCGCCCAGGCCCAGTAGAAGACGGTCCAAGCGTTCGCCCACTCGGTTCCTCCTTCGACACCGGCACCGGTGAAGAGGCTCATCGAGACGAAGTCAGTGATCATCCCGCCGATGGCCTGCGTTCCGAGCAGGACCAGAAAGATCGACGGACCAACAACGAAGGTCGCGACCAGCAGGGTGACGAAGAGGATCATGTTGAAGTTCGAGAGCCGCCGGATCCCCTTGTCGACCCCCAGCACCATCGAGAGAGTGAACAGGAGCGTCATCGTCGTCACCACGACGATGATCCCGGCGTTCCCCAAGTCGACTCCCCACTGGTAGTTGAGACCGCTGATGAACTGGCTCCCGATGAAGCCAAGCGACGTCGCGACGCCACCGATGGTCGCAAAGACGGCGAGGATGTCGATGACTTTCGCGACCGGCCCGTCCAGGTTCTCCTTTCCGAGGATCGGCGTGAGTGCCGAGGACACCCGGAGGGGAACGTTGTCGTAGTTGTACGTGAAGTAGCCGATCGCGATCCCCATGATCGTGAACACGGCCAGCTGCGGTAGCGCCCAGTGGAAGAGCGTCTGCTGGATGGCGATGCTCATCGCCGCGCCCGATTGGCTACCGACATCGAACAGCGGCGATGGGTTGTCGTAGTAGAACAGTGCCTCCGTCGGCCCCCAGAACACGACACCTGCCGCGAAGCCTGCAGAGTACAGCATCGCGAAGAACGAGAGGAAGCTGTACTCGGGTGGATCGTCACCGAAACGGAGCTTGCCCCATGGACTGAAGATCAAGAACAAGAGGAAGAGAACGATCAGGAACACGATCGCCAGCAGTGCCCAGTTCAGGTACTCGAGCATCACAGTGTTGAGCGTCGAGATCGTCCCTCGGACGAGGCTCCGGTTGACGAAGAACATCCCGATCACCCCGACGGTCAACAACGCACCGAACGCGAAGACGATCGGATCGATCTCCTCGAGGAACTCGTCGACCATCCCTTGGTCGGCGCTGCTCATCGTCTCACCTCCCGAATCGAGCCACAGGTCGTTGCTTGCCCGAGTCTCCACCTACCATTCGCCATGCTGCGTGATGGCATACCGCTACCATTGACACCGTATACAATAAGTGTTTCTCACTCTCCGAGATTGTCAACAGTTTGTATTGGGTGTAAAACCTCTAAGAACGCCCCATTAAGCCGATATTCATAATTCTAAGTCCAATTATATGGGCTATTTGAGCCCATTCTTGGTATTTATTGGGTGAGTGGCTGCTTTTAGCCAGTTTTCGAGTGAGTCAGTAATTGAGTATCGATAGTCTCCGTTCTACGGTGATGACGTAGCTGGCCCGCTACCGAGTCCCGAGCGCCGGCGACCGAAAACGGAATCCGAAGGCGACCGTCTCAGTTCGTCAGTTCCTCGAGCGTGCGCTCCCGATCGTCGGCGCTTTCGGCCACCTGCTCGGAGAACTCGTCGACGCGATCCTTGATCTCCTCGCGGGAGTCTGCCGGCGAAAAGCCGTCCGACATCGTTAGCAGGCGAACGAACGCGCGGAGTTCCTCGTCGGTGAGCTGGGCGAACTCCTCGTTCTCGAGCTTTTCGATGACCTCGTCGACGTCGATCTGGCCGACCGGTTCGACGCTGAACTCGACGTTGACCATCCGGTAGTTCGAGCCGGCTAGCTGCTGTTCGGCCTTGCCGACGCCCTCGGAGAGCATGTCCTTGAACGGGGTGTGATACCCCATCGTCCCGAGGTGGAGGAAGGCGAGCATGTCGGTGATCCCCTGCGTGTAGGCGTCGCGGTCCTCCGCATCGGGATCGAAGACCGTCTCCCGGTCGCGTTCCTCCATATACTCGAAAAGAATGCTGAAATCGAGGATCGCGTTACGGACTCGGCGTCGGATGCGGTTTCGCTTCTGTTTTTTCGAGTGGTCGGTGTAGTCGGTTTTCCGGCCGAGCAGAAAGTCGCGGTCGGAGGGCGTGAGAATCCCACGCGGGCGATCCGAATCCGCAGCCGTCTGGAGCGACTCCGGTACGTCGTCCTGACTCATACAGAGTACACAGGTAGCGTCCGAATTAACGTTTCTGATCCGCCGAACGTGATTCCGTGCGAACAATTTCGCGGACGGAGACTGAGGTCACGGCCGCCGTCGCGAGAGTTCCACCGCGGTCTCGGACAGCAACGCCACACCGATCTCGAGGCTCTCCTCGTCGACGTCGAACGTGGGCGTGTGGTGGCTCGTCGGGTGGTCGGTCCCGATCAGAACGTAGGAGGCGAGGCCACCATTGTCCTGAACCCGCTGCATGAGGTAGGTGACGTCCTCGCTCACGCCGAACTCCTCGCTCGGAATGACTCGGTCGACGCCTTCGAGTTCCCACGCGACGTTCCCGACGAGGTCCCGTAAGGCGGGGTGGCTGTCGACGCGGGGCGATTCGCTGATCACCCGCGGCGTCACGTCGCAGTCGTGTAGCTCCGCGGCGGCGTAGAGCACCCGCTCGAGTTCGGTGCGCATGTACTCCATCAGGGCCGTCGTCTCGCCGCGGACCTCGGCCTCCATGGTGACCTCCTCGGCGATGACGTTGCTCGCGGTACCGCCCTCGATGTGGCCGACGTTCACCCGCGTCAGGCCGTCGCTGTGGCGCGGAATGCCGTAGGCGTTCTGGATGGCGGTCGCCGCCGCTTGCATGGCGTTTGCCCCCTCGTTGGGCGCCTTCCCCGCGTGGGCGCTCGCCCCCTCGAAGGTCGCGGTCAGGTGGGCCATCGCCAGGGGTTTCTCGATTCCGGCGACGATCTCGCCGGTCGGGTGATCGAGGCCGATATGAAGCGCGAGCAGGTAGTCGACATCGTCGAGGTAGCCGCTCTCGGCCATCGCCTTCCCCCCGCCGGAGATCTCCTCTGCGGGCTGGAAGAAGACCTTTAACGTCCCGGAAAAGTCGCTTCGCTTGACCGTCTCGAGCGTGCCGAGGGCCATCGCGAGGTGGGCGTCGTGGCCGCAGGCGTGCATGTAGCCGTCGTGTTCGGAGCGAAAGCCCTCGGCGGCCGGCCGGTGGTCGCCCTCGGTCGACTCCCGCATCGAGATCGCGTCGAGGTCGACGCGCAGACCGAGACACGGCCCCTCGCCCTGCTCGAGGACCGCGATCACGCCGGTGTGTCCGTCGGCGGTACGCTCTAAGATGTCCGGCCTGACGCCCGCCTCGCGCGCTCGTTCGCGCCATGGCTCGAGTTCCGACTCTGGAGGGACCGCCATGCGCTCGTCGGTCGCCAGCGCCTCGCGGCCGACGACGATCTCGTCGACGCCGATCCGCTCGAGCTCCTCGACGACGCGGGCCGTCGTCCGAAACTCGCGCCAGCCGGGTTCGGGGTGGCGGTGAAACGCCCGCCGTAGCTCGCTCAGTCTGGTGCGTGCCTCGTGAGACATTCTCTCCCGCAAAGTAGGGCGAGCAGCTACTTAACGGTAGTCAATAATCGTACACAGTCTCTACGCCGGTAGTGTAACAGGCTGTCGGATCGAACCCGAGGTCCGTTCGATCGACGACCGGTCACCCGACCGCGCTATCGTCGCGATGGACGCCCGAAAGACCGGCTTCGACCGGCGCTCAGCCGAGGTACGCGATCGCGTCCATCTCCACGCGGACATCCTCCGGCAGCCGCGCGACCTCGACGCAGACTCTCGCGGGCGGCTCGTCGTCGAACCGCGCGTCGTAGGCCGCGTTGACCCGCTCGTAGTCCTCGAGGTCGGTCAGGTAGACGGTGACCTTGACCACGTCCGCGAGGCCGTCGCCGCCGGCTTCCTCGACGACGGCGGCGATGTTGTCGAGCACGCGGTCGGTCTGTGCTTCGATGTCGCCCTCGACGGGCTCGCCGGTGTCGGGATCGACCGGACCGTAGCCGGAGACGTAGCACGTGTCGCCGGCGCGGACGCCCTGGGAGTAGGGGTTGTCGTTGCTCGGCGTGCCGTCGGTCTCGATGGGGGTAGTGTCGGACATCGTTCGTACGTCTCAGGCCGTCTGAGCCGCTTCGGCGGTCACGGCCTCGATCGCCTCGACGACGATGTCGAGGGCCGTTTCGGCCAGCTCGTGGGTGAGCACGAGCGGCGGGAGGAACCGGAGCACGTTGCCGTGGCGGCCGGCCGTCCAGACGAGGACGCCGCGCTCGAAACAGTACTGCTGGATCGCGTCGACGAGGTCGCCGTCGGGGGTCCCGTCTTCGTCGACGAACTCCGCGCCGATGAACAGGCCCTTCCCGCGGATATCGGCGAGCCGGTCGGTCTCGTCTGCGGCCTCGTGAAGGCGACCCCGGATGTACTCGCCGAGGTCGCGGGCGTGGGCCAGCAGGTCGTGGTCCTGGATATACTCGATGGCGCGGGTGCCGGCGCGCATGCCGACGACGTGGCCGCGGTAGGTGCCGGCGTGGTCGCCCGACCCCCACGTGTCCAGGTCCTCGTGGTACATCGTCGCCGAGAGCGGGAAGCCGACGCCGCCCAGCGCCTTCGCGGAGGTCATGGCGTCGGGCGTGACGCCCGCCCAGTCACTGGCCCACCACTGGCCCGAGCGGCCGAGTCCGCTCTGGATCTCGTCGAAGACGAGCGTCACGTCGTTGTCGTCGGCGATGTCGCGCAGCCCCTGCAAGAACCCCTCCGGCGGCGTGACGATGCCACCCTCGCCTTGGATCGGCTCGACGATGATGCCGGCCGGATTGGCGAGGCCGCCGTAGGGGTCCTCGACGATGGCCTGGACCTCCTCGAGCGCGTGATCGACCGCCTCCTCGGGCGACTTGTCCTGTCGGAACGGGTGGGGATAGGGCGCGTGGACGACATCGGGAAGCAGGGGCGTGTAGTGGCCCTTGAACTTCTTGTTCGACGTGACGCTCATCGCGCCGGTCGTCGCGCCGTGGTAGGCCCCGCGGAACGCGATCAGCCCGTCGCCGCCGGTGTTGTACTTGGCGAGTTTGATCGACGCCTCGATGGCGTCGCTGCCGGTCGGGCCGCCGAAGACGACCTTGTTCTGTCCCTGCAAGCCGTCGGGGGCGATCTCGTCGAGTTTCTCGATCAGTTCGAGCCGGGCTTCCGTCGGGAAGTCGACCGTGTGAACGAACTTGTCGGCCTGCTCGTGGACCGCCTCGAGCACGTACGGGTTCGAGTGACCGACGTTGAGCACGCCGATCCCCGCGAAAAGGTCGATGTAGGTGTTACCGTCGGCATCGCGGACCGTCGCGCCCTTCCCCTCCTCGAATGCGATCGGGATGTCTTCGGGGTAGGCGACCGCGCTACTGTCGATCTCGCGCTGTTTCTCGAGCAGCGCCCGGGTGTTCGGACCGGGAACGTCGTCGACGGTCGGTGCATCCTCGAAGTGGAGTTCGTCTATCGGCGGTCCTGCCGTCATACGTATGGGCAGGTGGAACGATCATAAATAACTTGTCCACAATATCCATGAAAGCTGTATACAGTTATTGAACACAGAGGGCGTATCGGACCTCGAGCCAGCGTGCCTCGCGTGGAGACAGGCGTCGAAAATCGGAGGAACACCCTTACCGCTGGCGTGCTTTCTGCGTCCTATGATCCCGCCGATCGCGAGCCGGTTCGTCGCGGGGGAGTCGCCGGCGACGGCGCTCGAGCACGTCCGCCGGCTGAACGACCGCGACGTGAAGGCGATCCTCAACCTGCTGGGCGAACACTACGACGACCGCGACGATGCGACCGCCGACGCAGCCGAATACCGGCAACTGGTCGACGATATCGCGGGCTCGGGCCTCGAGGCCTGCATTTCGGTCAAACCGTCCCAGTTGGGGTTAGACATCGGCGAGGATGTCTTCCGAGAGGAACTGGCCGCGATCGTCGACGCCGCGGCCGACCACGGGGTCTTCGTCTGGATCGACATGGAAGATCACACGACGACCGACGCGACGCTGGACGCCTTCGAAAACGTCGCCCGCGAACACGGAGGCGGCGTCGGCGTCTGCGTACAGGCGAACCTCAGGCGCACGCGGGCGGACGTGCGCCGGCTCGCCGACGTGCCGGGCAAGGTCCGATTCGTCAAGGGCGCCTACGATCCGCCGGCCGACGTGGCCTACGCGGACGGCACACGGGTCGACCAGGAGTATCGGACGCTGCTCGAGTACGCCTTCGAGCACTACGACGGCGGCATCGCGGTCGGGAGCCACGATCCGGCGATGATCGAGCACGCGAAAGCGCTCCACGACCGATACGGCACCGACTTCGAGTTCCAGTTGCTCATGGGCGTGCGCGAGAACGTCCAGGAGGAACTGGCCGCGGAGTACGAGGTCTGGCAGTACGTCCCCTACGGCGACCAGTGGAAGTCGTACTTCTACCGGCGGGTTACCGAGCGGACGGACAACCTCCGCTTTGCGCTACGGGCCGTCCTGACCGGGTAGCAAGACGGACGACGGACACTTGATCCCGCGGCCCGTTTGCTCGACCATGTGCGGTCGCTACACGCTCACCGTCGCGCAGGACGACCTCGAGGCGCGGTTCGACGCCCGGTTTCGGGACGCGTCCGACCCCGACTCGGGCTCGGATCCGTCGTTCGCTCCTCGCTACAACATGGCCCCCGGCCAGGAGCTGCCGGTTATCACCGACGCCGAGCCGGAGACGATCCAGCACCTCGAGTGGGGGCTGGTGCCGTCGTGGGCCGACGACGACAGCGGCGGGCTGATCAACGCGCGAGCGGAGTCCGTCGCCGAGAAGCCGAGCTTTCGGGAGGCCTACCAGCGGCGTCGCTGTCTGGTTCCGGCGGACGGCTTCTACGAGTGGGTCGAGACCGACGACGGGAAACAGCCCTACCGAGTCAGTTTCGAGGACGAGCGCGTGTTCGCGCTGGCCGGTCTCTGGGAGCGCTGGGAACCGAAAACGACCCAGACCGGGCTGGACGCGTTCGGCGGCGGGGTCGACGAGGAAACCGAGAGCGGCCCGCTCGAGACCTTTACTATCGTGACGACGGAACCGAACGACCTCGTCGCGGATCTTCACCACCGAATGGCGGTGATCCTCGAGCCGGACGACGAGCGCCGGTGGCTGACGGCCGACGATCCGCGCGCGTTACTCGAGCCGCATCCGGCCGAGGAGATGCGGACGTACCCGGTGTCGACGGCTATGAACGATCCGTCGGTCGACGAGCCGTCGCTGCTCGAGCCGTTCGAGCCGGCGGGGTAGCGAAACGCAGTCGACTCGTTCCAACGAATATATGTTTTAGGTCTGCCTAATCTCGCCGCATGGAGCTGACCAGACGGGACGCGGTCGCCGCGCTGACGGCCCTCGGCGTCGGTGGGACGCTCTCGGGCTGTGTCGCCCCGCCGGGCACCGAGCCGGTCGACACCGAACGACTCCGCGAGGGGCTGGCCGCGGCCGCCGAAGTCGTCTACCCGAGCGAGGTCACCGGGACGGCGACGTTCGTCGAGGCGTTCCTCGAGGGCCGGCTCGAGGATCGATCGCACGCCGAGGGGATGGAAGCGGCGGTCGCGGAACTGGACGAGAACGCGTCAGTGTGGTACGACGACCGGTTCGCGGCGCTGTCGAGAGACGACCGCGAGCAGGTCCTTCGGAACCTACACGCCGACAGCGCCAACGAACACCCCGAGGGGACGACATCCGAGCGAGTGCGCTACTACGTGGTGAACGAACTGCTGCTCGCGCTGTACGCCTCGCCGGCCGGCGGGGAACTCGTCGGGCTCGAGAACCCGCAGGGCCATCCCGGCGGACTCGGAAGCTACCAGCGGGGGCCCGAGGCGTGAGCGGGGGGCGACCGCCGGCCGAGTCGGCCGAGCCCGTACGCGACGGGGCCACGGATCGCACGCCGGTCGCGGACGCCGACGTCTGCGTGATCGGCGCGGGTCCGGCTGGCGGCATCGTCGCGGACCGGCTCGCCGAGACCGGCCGCGAGGTCGTGATCCTCGAGGCCGGGCCGCGCTTTGACGACGCCGACAGGCTCGCCAGACAGGAGCGGGCGATTCGCCCGTACTACGACCGCCCCGCGGTCTGGGACGGCGACCCTGAGCGCGACGCCTACTCGTCGACAGGCGAGCGATTCTACCCGCTGAATCACGCGCGCGCTCGAGGCGTCGGCGGCTCGACGCTCCACTGGCAGGGGATGGTGATGCGGCTCCACGAGGCCGATTTCGACTCCCGGAGCGTCCGCGGCGTCGGCGCGGACTGGCCGATCGACTACGACGATCTCCGGCCGTACTACGCCGCCGCGGAGCGCGAACTCGGCGTCGCCGGTTCGCAGGACAACCCCTTCGCGCCGCCCCGCGAGGAGCCACACCCGATGCCGGCGTTTCCGCCCTCCTATAGCGACTCGCTGTTCGCCGAGGCCTGTGAGGAACTCGAGATCGCGATGCACTCCGTCCCCAACGCGCGTAACTCCGAGCCCCACGACGGTCGGAGCGCCTGCGTCGGTTACGGCACCTGTCAGCCGGTCTGTCCCTCCGGCGCGAAGTACGACGCGACGGTCCACGTCGAGCGCGCCGAACGGCGGGGGACGACGGTGATCGACCGCGCACCCGTCCAGCGCCTCGAGCACACCGCCGACGAGATTACGGCGGCGGTCTACGCCACCCCCGACGGCGAGGAGCACCGACAGGCGGCCGACGCCTTCGTGATCGCCTGCGGCGGCGTCGAGACGCCCCGCCTGCTGCTGCTCTCCGAGTCGAGCCGCTACCCCGACGGGCTGGCCAACTCGAGCGGCCTCGTTGGCAAATTCTTCATGGACCACTGCTTTGCGGGCACGGGCGGCGTACTCGACGAGCCGACGCGACAGAACCACGTCGGCTTCCTCACGAGCGAGTCCCACCAGTTCTACGACGAGGCCGACGCGGAGTACGCGCCGTTCAAGCTCGAATTCTTCAACTACGACGGCCCGTCGCCCATCGAGATGGCCCTGACCGGCGACGACTGGGGCGACGCCCTGCTCGAGCGCCTGCGCGAAGGCTACGGTAACCACATCGGGATGGGCGGGCTGGTCGAACAACTCCCGAGAGAGGACAGCTACGTTGCGCTCGATCCCGACCGGATCGACGACCGCGGGAATCCAGTCCCGGACGTCCACTGGACGGTCGGCGATCGGGCACTGCGCACCATCGAGCGCGTCAACGAGATTCAAGAGCGGATCCTCGCGGAACTCGGCGCGGAGCTCACCTGGCAGGTCGGCCCCGACAACACCGGCCCGGCTTACCACCACATGGGGACGACTCGGATGGGCGACGATCCCGCCGAAAGCGTCGTCGGGCCCGACCTGCGGACCCACGACCTCGAGAACTGCTGGATCGCCTCGAGCAGCGTCTTCCCGACCGGCGGCGCGATGAACCCGACGCTGACGATCGCGGCGCTCGCGCTGAAGGCGGCCGATCACCTGCTCGAAGCGCTGTAACGGCCAGCCACTAGTTTAGGCAAACCTAAAAGAATAAGTGCGATGGGCGGCGAGTACCGCCAATGACCAGCGGGGAACGAACGGCGGCGACGGACGGTGGGGACGAGTACACGTTCGACGACGTCAGCGTCGTCATGGGGACGTACAACGAAGAGGAAGCGATCGCGAAAGTCATCTCGGACGTCGAGGACGTGACCGACGGGAACGCCGAGGTCGTCTGCGTCGACGGCTCGTCGGATCGCACGCCCGAGATCGCCCGCGAACACGGCGCGACGGTGATCGAGCAGGACCCGCAGGGGTACGGCGTCGCCGTCCGCGCGGCGATTCTCGAGCCCGACCGGCCGATCGTCGTCACCACCGACTGCGACGATACCTACCCGATGGAGCAGCTCCCGGAGTTCCTCGAGTTGATCAACGCGGGCTACGACGTGGTCAGTGGCGACCGACTCTACCACGGGGCCGACGCGATGCCGGCGTTCAACCGCTTCGGCAACCACGCCTTCGCCGCGCTCGCGAGCGTCCTCATGGGGACCCGGGTCCACGATACGACGACCGGGATGCGCGCCTACCGGCGCGACGTAGTCGAATCGATCGAGTGGTCCGAGAACACGGGCCTCTCGGCCGAACTGCTGATCCGGCCGCTGCTGCGCGGCTACGACGTGCGCGAACACCCGATCGCCTACCGCGAGCGCGCCGGCGAGACGAAACTCGATCCGATTCAGGGCGGAGCGGAGATCGCGAAATCGATCGTCAAGGTCTGTCTCGAGGAGCGACTCAGAGAACTGCCACACGAACCGACGCAGTGAGAGCGGCGTCGATGGCCGCCGGCCGCGGTCAGCGCGTCAGTATCGGACGCTCCGCGCGAGCACGAAGATTAACACCGCGACTCGCAGCGAGCCGAGTAGCGTCTCGACGACGCGCCACGGACTCGTCCCGTAGCGCATGACCCACCGCGAACCCGCGAGCGCGATCGGCCGCCAGTAGTCGCCGTCTCGCCAGACCTGTCGTCGCCGGAAATGTTGCTCATGCAGGTAGAAGTCGGAGACCTGGTTCGGACGTTCTCCCGGCAGAGACGCTGCAGTTCGCGGGAGACCCACTATGTGGCTTCTGCGCGTTCCGTCACGCCGTCGATCGAGGGGACCTCCGTCTCGTACACCGGCCGCTCGCCGAAGGTGGTCTCGACGTTGAGTCGTATGTCGGTCAGTCTCGCCCGGTAGCGCCGTGCCCCCTCGCGACTGGCAGAGGAAGTCAAGATCGATCGGTCCCGTCGACGGCCTCGAGGTGCGTCCGGACCGAGACGCCGCTGGGTGCACGACCGGGGACGTACGCCGCCGCGCCGCCGCAGTCGCGGATCCCGCTGCAGCGCTCGACGCGGGGCGTCAGCGCACGGACGGTCTCGCCATCGGTCGTAGTGGGGAACTCGAGCCGGTAGCTGAAACTGCCTCCGGGCCCGCGGTCGACGAACACGGTCACGACCACGTCGTCCCGGTCATCGACGGGAAGCGAGTCGGTGTCGTTCCACGCCGCCCCGTGGAGGCGCACGGCCCCGTCGGCGACGGTCAGCCGAACGGCCGTCTCGCCCGAGGCGTTTTCCGCGACGTAGGTCGCGCTGGCCTCGTCGGTCGTAACCGTCGCGGTGGCGCCGTCGGCCGCCGCCGGAACGCCGACGGTGGCGTTCAGTTCGACCGCGGAGCCGGCGACGTGCGTGACTCGCTGGAGTCGTGCGGCCCGCGGCGACTCAGCGTGGGGTGCCCACGCGCCCCGGTAGGCGAACCGGTAGAACGAGCGGTCGGGATACGCGTCGACGACGGCAAAGGGGCGCTCGTCCATGGCGTACACCGTCGGTCCGTCGAAGTCCGGGTCGTTCCGAAACGCCTGAAACGGATGTGCGAGCCAATCGCCGTACGGCGTCGGGAGGAAGACGACGGCCGGCTCGGCGGGTGGATCCTCGAGGGGCCCGTAGACCCGCTCGTAGGTCTCGGTCGCCGCCGCGTTTCGGTCGAGTCGCTCGTCGAAATTCGTCGCCGTCACGCCGCCGACCGCGAGCGCGCTCACGAGCAACGCGGCGACGAGCGTCGCCCGTGCGGCCTCCCGCGAGAGGTTCCGGTCGGCCGCCCGTTTGCCGGCAGCCGCCAGCGCGAGCGCGCCGACGGCGGCGAAGGCCGCGAACGGCACCAGGAGATCGAAGTGGTAGTACGGCCCGTGGGTGGCGATCAGCCCGTCGCCGGCCCGCTCGAGATCGCCGAGGAGGTTGTAGTTCCCCCAGAAGTAGACGTTGCCGACGGCGATGGTGGCGATCTGGCCGGCCACAATCGCCTGACGGGGCGAGAGTCCGCGCTGGACGGCGACGCCGAACCCGACTGCGGCCACGGCCGCGCCGAGGACGCCGCCCGCGATCCACCCCGTCACGAACGTTTCCAGCACCAGCGCGTTCGATCGCAGCGCCAGTTCGACGGTGTAGTCGACATCGTGGGCGAGGAGTTCCCGGTGTCCGAAGCCGAGTCCGTCCAGCGGGGCGAACGCCTCGTAGGGGAACACCAGCGCCGAGCCGGTCACGACGGCGTTGTACGCCATCGCGAGCGAGACGCCGACGAGCCCGAGCGCCGCCGTCGCGGTCTGTCTGGGAAGCGCTCGCCGCCGCTCGCGATAGAGGGTCCAGCACGCGTGGACGATAAACGGCGCGGCGAACAGCACCGCGGTGTAGGGCCGCGAGAAGAAGGCCAGTCCGATCGCCGCGCCGGCCGCCCCCGCGACGCGCAGCTCTCCCGTTCGGTCGGCCCGAAGGTAGCCGTAGGCGAAGGCCAGATTCAGCATCGTCGTCGGCGCGTAGGGCAGGAAGACGGCCGACTCGATGAGAAACAGGGGCGAACAGAGCACGATCACGGCGGCCGCGAGGCCGGTCCGACGGTCGAAGGCCTCGCGGACGACCAGCGCGACGAGCGCGAGTATCGCGGCGGCGATTCCCGGCAGCGCAAGCCGATAGCCGCCCGCCACTTCGCCGAGCGCGAAGATCGCCGCCGGAACGGGCGCGTACTTCGGATAGAGGCGGTCGCCGTCCTCGACGAAGAACCACGGCCGGAAGACATCCTCGACGGGCGGCCGGACGAACAGTTGCCCGTCCAGCAGCATCGCCGCCTGCTGGAGGTAGACGCCCTCGTCGTGGTTAAGCGAATTGTAGTGAAAGAGGTGCGTCGCGAGCAGCCAGACGGCGACCGCACCGGCGAGGGCCACGACGGCGACCGCCGCCCGCCACGTTCGGCGTCTCATCGGTCGGCCAGTGGGGTGGAACCGCTGCCTGTCACGTTCGGATCACCGTCCCTCCTGGACGAGTATCACGGCCATCGACAGCCCGGAGATCCCGATCAGGACGAGCGCCGGGACCGCCGCCTGTCCGTACATGCCAGCTTCCTCGACGCTCCAAATGTAGGTCACCAGCGTGTCGAACCCGAGCGGGCGCAACATCAGGGTCGCCGGCAGTTCCTTCATCGTCGTGAGGAAGACGAGCGCGGCCCCGGCCGCCACGCCCGGCAGAATCAGCGGTAGCGTCACCTTTCGGAAGGTGGCCAACCGCGACCGGCCCAGCGTGCGAGACGCCTCGACGAGTTCCCGATCCACCTGCAGCGTCGAGGTTCGGATCGAGCCGATCGCCTGGGGCATGAATCGGACGACGTAGGCGAACACCAGCAACGGGATGGTCTTGTAGACCGACGGCAACACGTCGAGGGTGAAGCTGAGCAACGCGATCGCGAGGACGATTCCCGGCGTCGCATAGCCGACGTAAGGTGCGCGATCGGCCAGCGCCGCCAGCCGCGAACTCGAGGTCGCCGACGCGATCGCGATCGGCAGCGCCACGAGGATCGACGCGGCGGCGGCCAGTAAGGCGACGTACGCCGAGTTGAAGCCGTACTCCCACTCGAACGTGAGCTGGCCGCCCTCGTAGCCGGGGCCGCCCGCCGTCAGCCACATCGCGAAGATACCGATCGGGAGTGCGATCGCCAGCAGGGCGACGGCGGTCGGCAATACCAGCGCCGCATACCGCCAGCGGCCGAGTTCGAGGTCGGCGCTGTCGCGGTGACCGCCGCTCTCGTAGGCCCCCGACTCGTCGACGCCGATGCGGGACTCGAGGGCGAGGATAACCGCCGTCACGGTCAGCAACTGCAACGACAGCAACGCGGCGTAATCGCGGGCGAACGCGTTGTATCGGGCGTAAATGAACTGCGTGAACACCTCGACGCGCATGATATTCGGTGTGCCGAAGTCCGCAAGCGCGTACAGCGCCACGAGCAACGCTCCGGCGGTGATCCCCGGCAGGATCTGCGGGAGCGTGATCCGGCGAAACGCCTCCCACCGACCCGCGTTGAGCGTCCGCGCCGCCTCCACGAGCGAGCCGTCGAGCGAGAGCAGCGATGCGCGCGTCGTCAGAAACACGTACGGATACGTATACAGCGTCAGCACGAACGCGGCCCCGGCGAACCCGTAGACCGACGGGATGGACTCGACGCCCAGCGGCGCGAGAAGGTCGGCGAGTTCGCCGCGCGGGCCGAACGCGGAGACGAACGCGAAGGCACCGAGGTAGCTGGGAACCGCAAGCGGCAACGCGGCGAGGACGGTCCAGAAGCGTGGAAACGGAATCCCGCCCTGAACCGTCAACAGCGCCAGCGGGACGCCGAGCAGGATGCTCGCGCCGGTGACCACCGCGACCAGGGCGACGCTCCGGACCAGCACCTCGAGCGTCTGTGGGGCGACGGCGAGTTCGAGCGCACGCACGCCGAGCCCGGCTGCGTCGACGGCCAGCCAGACGAGCGGGAGGACGAGTACGGCCGCGATGGCCGCGGCGAGCAGGGTGAGCCCGACGTCGGCGGCGGAGTCGTCTCCGTCCGCCCCTCGCGCGAGCGTGCGAGCGACCTGCTCTCGAATGCTCATCCCGAGACGCCGGCCTCGTCCATCAGCTCGAGGGTCGGCTCGAGGTTCGAGAGCTTCGAGAGATCGATGTCCGGCGGGCTCAGTTCGTCGACCGTTGGCAGGCCACCAACCGGGGCGACGCCCTCGATCATCGGGTAGGCGAAACTCTGCGTCGCGAAGAACTCCTGGGCCTCCGCGGAGAGGAGGTGGCGGACGAAGTCGTCGACGAGGTCGCCCCGCTGGGTGCCTTTGACCTTCAGCGCACCGGCGACGTTAATCAGCGCACCGGCATCGCCGCTCGTAAAGGCCAGATCGATCGGCGCGTCCGGCCGCCCGTTTTTGACCCGCATCGCGTAGTAGTGGTTGGCGAAGCCGGCCGTCAGGGCACCGTCGGCGACGGCCTGCGAGACGGCGAACTCGTTCCCGTACCGCTCGGTACCGGCTTCGCGCATGGAGACCAACCAGTTTCGGGTCGCCTCCTCGCCCTCGAGCAGCCGCATGGCCGTGACGAACGATTTGAACGCGCCGTAGGTCGGTGCCCACCCCATCGTTCCCTGCAGCGCCCCGGTGTCGGGGAACTCCTGAACGGTGCTCGGGATGTCCGACGCGCTCAGTTCGTCGGTGTTGTACGGGACGGCACGCGCACGGCCGGCGACGCCGGCCCACGCATTGTCGTCACCGACGTACTGACTGTTGGCGACGGGCTCGACCGCCGCGTCCGACAGCGGTTCGTACGCGTCGTTGTCCGCGACGAATCCCAGCGAACTGGCGTCGATCGACCAGAACACGTCCGCCTGAGCCGCGCCGGCGTCGACCTCTTCGACGATGGTCTGGGCCAGCGCCGCCGAGCTGTTGTCGCTCGCGTGGACCTCGAAATCGGGATAGATCCGCTCGAGCATCTCGACGAACTGGTAGTAGATCCCACCCTCACCGCCGCCGATATACAGCGCGAGATCGCCCGAGAGGTTCGGGAGGTCCTCGATGGAGGTCCCCCCCGGTGCTGTCCGTCCTTCGACCAGCGAGCCGGAGCCGCGGAACTCGGCGAGCGACGGGATTTCTGCATTCTGTTCGTTGTCGTTGAAAAATCCGAGGCAGCCAGCGACCGACGCGAGACCGAACGTGGAGCCCACCTGCAGTGCTCGTCGCCGAGACAATCCCCGAAAGTCCCTGTTTTCGTCCATACGCGGTTTAGGCCCACCTAAAACCTTATAGCTAACGATTCAGTCGTCGGCGGTGATCCGACCCCGTTCGGCCTCGAGGCCGGCCTGAGGGCGGAGTTCCGCCAGACACTCGAGCCAGTCGCGCATGTGCTCGCCGACGTGGTTGAAGAACGCGCCGTTGTTGTAGTCCGACCAGTCGCCCTCGGCGAGTTCGTCGGCCATCGCCGCGAAGACCGCGGCGTAAGAGTCGGCGTCCGAACCCGAATCGTCGATCACGCGCCAGAGGTGCTCGTTGAGTTCGAGGCCGGGCACCTCGTTGTTGAGGTCGTCGAAGGTGCTGCGCGGGGCCTTGTTGTGCTCACACAGCGGCGCGCCGTTGTAGATCCGTTTACCGAGCACGTCACAGGCTCGTTTGAGGAAGACGCCCGACCAGATGTCGTCGAACCGGCCGACGTCCCACTCGTTGTCGTCCATCGGGAGCTGGTAGAACGCGGGGATCACCTCGCGTCGGAAGGCGAGGTTCATCGAGCAGACGGTGAGGTAGTTGCTCCGCGCCGCGACGAAGTCCTCGCCGAAATCGTCCTCGGTCGTGCGGGTCTGGGCCTGCCCCTCCAAGTCGCCGTCCATCAGGATGCGGACGGCGTCTAAGTCGGGGACGTTCGTCCACAGCCCCTGCGAGGCGACGACGCTCCCCTCGTCGACCTCGGTCGTCCCGGTTCCGACGGTCTCTCCCATCGCCGAGTAGGGGTAGCCCCGCGGGTAGAGGCCGTGTTCGTCGGCGTTCTGGTAGAGCACGTTGACCCACTGCTCGTCGGACGAAACGGACTCGATCTCGCCCTCGAACGCGAGATTCTCCATGTGCGTGCCGAAGAAGTCCTCGTCGGGATGTGGCAGTGTATCGTCGTCGATGAAGAAGCCGTAGTCGAACTCGTCGTGGGCCCACATGTAGAGCAGCCCGAAGCTCGTCTCGGCATGGCTCGCCGCCGGGACGACGTGACCGTACTCCGCCACGTCGTGGGCGGCGTACCACTCCTCGCGGCGGCTACCGTCGAAGACCTCGCCCGAGACGCCTTCGTCCTCGAGCATCGCTTCCATCTCGTCGGTCTCACAGAAGTCCTCGGTGACGAGCACGACGTGGAGTCGCTCGAGGTCGAAACCGTGCTCGCGTGCGTTCCCGAAGTACGAGCGCATACACTCGTATTCCCTGATCGTCGGCACGATTACACAGATGTCCTGACTCATTGCCTCGCTATCTTTTAGGCTCACCTAAAACACTACCGGTTTCCCGCGTCGTCTCGGGCGTCGACCCGGTGGCATCCGAAAGCGAGACCCCGAGCGCGGCGACGGCGCCGGCACCGCCGACCAGCGTGACGCCGTTTTTCAGCGCGTGATCGACGATAGCGGCCGCCAATGCGGTGCTCGCGCCGATAGGAGTGAGTCCGACGATCAGCGCGGTGAAGGCGGCCTCGTAGAGCCCGACGCCGCCCTGCGAGAGCGGCAGGACCTTCGCGAGGTTGCCGACGCTGACCGCCAGCGTCCCGACCGTCACCAGGGTGGCGAACGCGAGCCCACTTCCCAGCGCCGCGAGAACGAGGACCGCGGTGAGTACGTCGAGCGACCACACCAGCAGACTGCCGACCCCGATCCGTCCGAGCGCCCGCGGTCGGCGCGCGACCGTCTGTACGTCGCCCGCGAAACGGAGGCCGGCCTCGAGCGCTCCCTCGAGCCGCGGTCGGCCCGCGACTCGCGACCGAAGCCGCGCGCCGAGTCCGTGATTCGCCCGCGCCGAGGTGACGACCGCGAGGCCGACACCCGCAGTCGTCGCGCTCACGGCCGCTGCGGCCAGCGCAGCGGTTCGCGCACCGTCGCTCGAAAAGGCGGCCTCGAGCGGGCCTGCCGCGCCTCCCAGCGCGAGCCACGCGGTCGCGAGCCCCGCCAAGACGGCGATGGTCGCCAGGTCGAACACGCGCTCGACGGCCAGCGACGCGAAGCCCGCAGCATAGGGAACGTTCCGGCGAGTTCGCATCACGTGGGCGCGCGCCGCGTCGCCGGCCCGCGCCGGAATCGCGAGGTTCGCCGTCTGACTGACAAAAACAGCCGCCGTGGCCACGAGGGTGTCGCTGCGGTGGTCCATCGCGGCCAGCACGTCGCGGTACCGGCGGCCCCGAAGCGGCCACGAGACCGCGTAGACGGCGACCGCGGCCCCAAGTAATCGAGGATCGGCGCTCGAGACTTGGGCGACCACGGTCCCGATATCGAGTTCCCGGAGGGCGACGGCCAGTCCGAGCAGTACGAGGAGCGTCCCGGCGACCGTCAATCGGCGGCGAGTCAGAACGGTGGCGAGCCCGCGGCTCGTCGATTCGCTCTCGGTCTCCCCACCGTCGGGCTCGATGCTGCCGTCCCGTGAGCCCGACTGCACACCCCCGTCGTTCACGTCCAGGTCCTTGGCGCCCAGATATTTAAGCCCACCTAAAACGCCGGCGGGCGGGCTCGACGGTCGTTCTCGAGCGGATTTCCCCAGCCGACGCGTCGGTCCGCGCCGTTCAGCGGAGTTCGTCGACGAGTTCGCGCGTCGCGCGACGAACCGCTTCGTCGCTCGAGAGGCGCGGCTCCCAGCCCAGCGCCGAGAGCTTCTCGATCGAGAGGCGCATCTTCGGCACGTCGCCGGTCCAGCCCCGTTCGCCGCCGGTGTACTCCCGGGCGGGGTCGACGCCGAGTTCCTCGGCGACGATGGCCGCGATCCGGTCGACCGACGTCGTCGTGCGCGTCCCGAGATTGTACGTGTTCATGGCATCGTCGGCGTGCTCGACGACGTGGAACATGGCGTCGAGACAGTCCTCGACGTGGAGGTAGGACTTCTCCTGACGGCCGTCACCGAGAATCGTCAGCGTTTCGGGATCGTCCAGCAACTTCTCGATGAAGTCGGGAATCACCGCGCCGCGCAGGCGCGGCCCCACGACGTTCGCGAAGCGGAAGTTCCAGACGGTCAGGTCGTGGCTGTGGGCCCGCGCGGAGAGCAGCCCCTCGTCGGCCAGTTTGCTCGCCCCGTAGGCGCTGATCGGCTCGAGGGGCGCGTAATCCTCGGGCGTCGGCCGCGGGGCCTCGCCGTAGACCGTCGAGGTGGAGGTGTAGGCGATCTCGGTGACGTCCGCGTCGGCCATCGCCTCGAGGATGGTGCGGGTCATCCGCGTGTTGTCGTCGAACTGGCCGTGGGGGCGGTCCGTGTCGACGTGTTTCGAGGCCGCGAGGTGGAAGACGAGATCAACGCCGTCGAGGCGGCCGTCGAGGGCGTCTGGGTCGGTGAGGTCGGCCTCGAGGAAGTCGGCGTCGTCGGGAACGCGGTCGCGGTCGCCGTTCGAAAGGTCGTCGACGGCGAGGACGTCCGCGCCGTCGGCGAGCAGGCGCTCGGTGAGGTGCGATCCGATGAAGCCGGCTCCGCCGGTGACGAGCACACGTCGGCTCGAGAGAGTCATAGCAGACGGTTCACCGACGAGGCGTTAATCTTCTTGGATTTCGTCCCCGCCGGGATCGAACCGTCTGAGCCGACGTGGCTCGGGACAGATTCGAGGACCCCCGATTATTTATCAGATGGATGCGTCGAAATAGAATCGTCCAAATGGTCAGATGATAGACTTTCAACCGATAGGAATGGAGAGAGGTGAACTGGCGACGGTCGTCACGGTCGGTTTCGTCGGCGGAATGCGAGTGGAAGAAATCGCAATTACGGTTCTGGCGGCGGCCGCGGTTTTTGGGATTCCGACAGGGGCGATGTATCGACGAACGAAGGCAGACGAGGTCTCCAGTCCACAGACATGGACCGGCGTAATGCTCGCCCTTTCGGTCTTCCTCCCGATTTTAGGGCCGGTTCTCCTCTGGATCGTCTACGCAGTTTCGGTCGGAGAAGGACGTACGGGTAACGGATCGCCCTGAACCTCGAGCGCCGAAATGACCCCGTTTAGACCCCGGTCGAGTACCGCAGAATACCGGCGAAACCGCCGAATGCGTTGAGGAGCTGTTCGCCCTTCTCGAAGTCCGTCGAGATGAATTTCGTCTCGGTGCCGCGCTGTTCGGCGATCTCGATGAGGTGGTCGATGGCGTCCTCGCGGTCCTCCTCGGTCGCTTCGACCTCGGTGTCGCACTCGGTGCAGGTGTGAGTCGGCGTCGACTTGCGGCGGTCGACGACCTCGCGCTCGGTGGTACCGCATTCGGGACAGTCGTAGGTGATGACGTCCTTCCGGAGGTCCTCGCTGATCAGTAGGCGGTCGACCGCGCCCATCATGAGATTCCGGCGGGTCTGCTCGAAGCCGTACGTGGCCTTATCGCCCGCGTTGAGTTCCTTGAAGAACTCCTCCATCACCTTCTTGTCCTTCATCACCTCGGCGTCGGCCAGCGCGTCTTCGGCGTTGTCGACCAGATCTTTCAGGCCGGACTCGTCGGTGTAGGCCACGTCGAATTTCCCGATGACGTTGTCCTGAATCTCGTGATGGAGGTAGTCGCCGTCCAAGAACTCGTCTTTGGTCGGCGAGGGACCGCCGACGAGGATACCGTCGAGTTCGTGGCGCTTCGGGACGAACAGGTCGTTTGCCATTCCCGCAACCTCCTGATAGAAGTTGTCGATGGCCTCGAGGCGCAGGCGGGCGAATCGTTGGGCGGACTGGCCACCTTTGCGCTGCTTGCCGGGGACGAGCGAGGAGGCGGACTTGACCGGTTCGATGCGTTTGCCCTTCAGCCAGCCGACGTTGGCCTCGCGGCGGTCCAAGACGATCAGGCCGTAGAGGCCCTTATCGGCGAGCATCTCCTCTAAGGGCTCGGTCAAGAAGTCGGAGTCGCAGTGATACCGGAAGGATTCGATCGGTTGTGGCGGACTCTCCAAGACCTTCGTGACCATGTCGGTGCGGCCGCCGCCGGAGTCGACGGCACCGGAGAACAGCACGATGCCGTTGTCCGGCGGATAGGTATCGTAGTAGCGCAGTCGATCCTTGATGCTCGTCAGCGCGTCCTGGACGGCCGTCCGGGTCTGCTTGGACTTGATGTTGGCCGCCTCGCTGTGTTCCTGGGTGACGTGCTGGACGACGTCACTGATCTGACGGTCGTCGGGAACGTAGATCGTCACGAGTTGGGTCCCGGAGCCGTCGTAATCCTTGAGATCCTCGATCACCTTCCGGAACTCGTACTTTTTCCGGTCGGATTGCTCCTGCTCGCCCTCCTGGCTCATTAGCCGTAAAAAACGGGGCTGTGGGTAAGAATCCTTTGACACACCTGCCGACGTGGCAGTGATTGCCGGTGTAACCCGTGTGCATCGTAGCTACGGGGGCGATCAGCACGATGTGTTGGCTGCACACAACGACTCGGGAAGCGTGGTCACGATTTAAGGTGATGCCGTTCTACTGTCCGGACAGTACCCGAGTATGTCTCACGAGACGGTCTACGCCATAGCGAGCGGGAAAGGCGGCGTCGGAAAGACGACGACGACGGTAAACCTCGGCACGGCCCTCGCGGAGGCCGGGGAACGCGTCGCCATCGTCGACGCCGACCTCGGTATGGCGAACCTCGCCGGGTTCGTCAGCCTCTCTCCCGACTCGACCACCCTGTACGACGTATTAGCCGGCGACGCATCGATCGACGACGCCACCTACCGACTGGCGGACAACATCGTCGCGGTCCCGAGCGGGACCAGCCTCGACGAGTACGCCGAAACCTCTCCCGAGGGGCTCCGCGAGGTCGTCGCGGAGCTTCGCTCACAGTTCGACTACGTCTTTCTCGATGTCGGCGCGGGGATCAGCCACGAGACCGTCCTCCCGCTGGGGCTGGCCGACGCCGTCGTTCTGGTCTCGACGCCCGAACCCGCAGCCGTCCACGACACGCGGAAGACGATCGAGTTGACCGACCGCGCCGGCGGCGAGATCGCCGGCATCGTCCTCACCCGAACCCGTCCCGACGGCGATGTCTCGCCCGAGGAGATCGCCGACCGCCTCGAGGTGGCCCTGCTCGGGACGATTCCGGAAGATCCCACCGCGCGAGAGAGTGTCTACGCCGGGACTCCGCTGGTCGTCTTCGAACCCAGGGGACCCGCCGCTCTCGCGTACCGCCGACTGGCCAGCGACCTGACCGGCGTCGACGTCGGGTCGCCGACTGCCGGCGACGGCGGCACGAGCGAGGAGATCAAAGCCCGCAACGCCACGCGAACCCAGTCCGCCGACGCGACGGACGAGGAAAGCGGAACCGCCGACGGACGCGAGGCCGCACACGACGACGTCTCGAGCGCGATTACGGAAGCCGAAACGGACGGCTGAACGGCCGTTCGCCCGACTCGGCATCGAAAACCTCGTACGCGGTCGGTAAGAGGTGCTTTCTCCCACGGACACATCGTTTCTCGCTCTCGGACCGTTCGAATGCAGTGATTACCACCGAACGCATACGTTCACTCGCCGATGACCGTCACGCGTACAGTACCGTTCGGTTCGCGCAGGTGAGTGCTCGGTCCGAAACGGTTTGTCGGTCGTTTCCGGCACGCGGTTGTGACTGCTTACATCCTGAATTCACCGCCGTTTCGGGCAGAAACGGTAACGAACTGATTACTAATCATGGCGGTTCTCGATGGCTCGCCCATGGAGCGACGAAAGATCCTCCTCGGCAGTGGCGCAGCGATCGCAACCGTCCTCGCCGGTTGCTCGAGCGACGAGACCGGCGACGACACGGATTCGAACGACGACGATTCCGACGACTCGCTCAACGGCGACGGCAACGGCGAGAGCGACGGCTCCGACGACAAAGCGGAGATTCCCGGTCTCGATCGAGACAAGCTGAAAATCGACAGCGAGAAAGTGTCCATCGAGGACATGAACAAGGACGGCAAAACGGTCAATGTCGTCGCCACGACGACCACCACCGACCCCGACACGCTGTTCGCGGAACTGGACTCGCTGGGCGAGGATATGAGCGCCGCGATCACCGACCCCGATGCGTTCGCGGCCGCGGTCGACAGCGTCGCGTGGATCCTCGAGAAAGACGGCGCGAAGGTGATGTCGTTCTACGTCGACGTCGAGTGGGCGATCAAGTACAGGAACGGCGAGCTGAGTCAGGACGCCTTCGTCGATCGCGTCCTCGAGACGACGGACGAGACCCAGTAACGTCGGTGTTCGACGGCACAGGGAGCAGTCGTTCTTTTAGCGAGCAACGGGTGTGACGAACGGTGAGTACCGTCAATCGCACGGCGAACGGCCGGTCCGTCGGCCGCTCACATCGAGCGCGGCGCGGCCACGCCCAGAATCGACAGGGCGTTCGCAACCGCGTGTTTCGAGGCCGCGACGAGCGCCAGTCGCGCCTCGCGGACGTCGGGGTCGACGTCGTCGGCCAGCACCGGACACTCCCGGTAGAAGGCGTTGAACCGGTCGGCGAACTCGCGGGTGTAGGTCGCGACCTGGTGGGGTTCGAGGTCGTCCGCGGCCTCCTCTATGACCGCCGGGAACCGCGCGATCGTCTCGAGGAGGTCGCGTTCGGCCTGGGTCTCGAGCAGGTCTGCGTCGACGGCCGTCTCGATGTCGTCCATGCCGGTTTCGGGGTCGACCCCCGCCTCTTCCAGAATGCCACAGCAGCGCGCGTGGACGTACTGGACGTAGGGCGCGGACTGGGCCTCGAAGTCGAGCGCGCGGTCCCACTCGAAGGTGATCGCCTTCGTCGGTTGCTTGGAGACGATGTCGTAGCGGACCGCGCCGATCCCGACCTGGTGGGCGATGCGCTCGATGTCGTCGTCGTCCAGATCGTCGTCGCGGATGCGGTCGTCCAGTCGGTCCTCAACCTCCTCTCGCGCGCGATCGATCGCCTCGTCGAGCAGGTCGTCGAGGTCGACGCCGGTACCCCGGCGCGTGCTCATCTTCCCTTCGGGGAGATTGACGTACGAGTAGAGCACCTGTTGGAGGCCCTCGGTGTCGTTGCCGAGCAGTTCGAGCGTCGCCCGGACCTGCTTCGCCTGGAGCTTGTGGTCCTCGCCGAGCACCGTCACCGCGCGGTCGTAGTTGTCGAACTTCCACTCGTGGTGGGCCAGATCGCGGGTCGCATACAGTGAGGTATCGTCCGAGCGCAGGAAGACGAGGTTCTTGTCGATTCCGTGGTCGTCGAGTTCGAGTTGCCAGGCGTCTTCCTCGTAGACGGCCTCATCGAGTTCTTTGAGCCGGGAAACGAGATCGTCCGTGTCGCCGTTGCGCATGAACCGCGTCTCCTTGACGAACTCGTCGAACTCGGCGGGCAGGCGCGCGAGACACTCGGTCATCCCGCCGAGCACCTGATCGACGACCTCGCTGACTCGGTCGTAGGCCTCGTCGTCGCCGGCTTCGAGACCCTGCATGATCGACTCGATCTCGGCCTCGGCGGCCTCGACCTCGTCCTCGGGGGCGTTCTCGAGGACAGCGTTCCCCTTGCGGTAGTAGCGCACGAGGTCGTACTCGATGCGGTCGCGCTCGGGTTCTTCCTCGAGATCCGCCTCGTCGAAGGTCTCGTAGGCCCAGGTGAAGACGGCCATCTGCCGGCCGGCGTCGTTGACGTAGTAGTGGCGGTCGACATCGTAGCCTGCGAACGCGAGAACGTTCGCGACCGCGTCGCCGATGATCGGGTTCCGCGCGCGTCCGACGTGGACCGGGCCCGTCGGGTTCGCGCTCGTGTGCTCGACGACGATGCTGGTGTCCCGATCCGGCAGGGTGCCGTAGGAGTCGTCGGTCGCCTCCTCGAGCGTCGCCGCGAAGTAGGCGTCACTCGGCAGGAAGTTGAGGTAGGGGCCCTGCGCCCGAATCTCGGAGACGTAGGTCAGGTCGTCAGCGTCGATCTCGTCGGCGACCTGCCCGGCGACCTGCGGCGGCGGCGCGCCCGCCTCGCTCGCGAGTCGGAAAGCGACGCTCGAGGCCAGCACGCTGTCGACGCCGTCCGGCGGTTCTTCGATCCCGAGGTCGTCCGTCGGAAAGTCGAGTGCGGAGAGCGCCCCCTCGAGGGCGTCCTCGACCTCCGCGCGTAGGGAGAGGAACATACCCGCCCGTATTCAGGGCCGGAGTAAAGGAATGTCGGGTTCCGTCTCGAAGGCGGTACCCGGACCGAGGAGGATGAGTGGGTTCGTCGTCGCTACTGAACACGATATTCAGTTATGCCCCATTTCAACCGGCTCGTTCGACCAACGTGCCGTGGCGCGTGCTGTCGGTCGACCGAACGAGAGTGAGGGCGACCGATACCTTCGCGCGAGGGATGAGCGAGTGACCGGAGGAACGAGCGTTAGCGCGGGACCGTCGGTCCCGCGAACCATACGAACGGGGCTTCGCCCCGTGAGTAGAAATCGGCTGGGGAGGACGTGGAGATCCCGTGTGGCTACGATAGCAAGGCGGCTTCGTTCCGCTCGACCGGACTCGAGCGATCCGTGCGATACGCGGCCATCTCGACATCTCCGACCGGCACCGACGACTCCACGTCTCGGCACGACTCCACGTCACGATACAACTCCACGTCTCGGCACGACTCCGCGTCTCTCCGTCTCACTCGAGCAGCGACGCGGCCTCGCGAAACCGCCCCTCGTGGACCGGGCGAAACGTCTCCCCGGAGGCGTCGAACTCGTCGGGCGTCCAGAAGCGAGCGGCCGTCGCGTCGCTCCCCGCGATCGGCTCGCCCGCCGCGTCGGCCCGATCGGCCACGTAGTGGACCGTCACGACGTGTTTGCCCCCTCGAGGGGGTATCGCCGACGCGGCCAGAATCTCGAGGTCGGCCGGATCGACGGCGACGCCCGTCTCCTCGCGGAGTTCGCGGGCGGCCGCTTCGGGCGGCTCCTCGCCGGTCTCGATGTGGCCGCCGGGGATCGTCCACTCGCCGACACCCGGCGGGACGCCGCGTTCGACACAGAGGACGGCCGGTTCTCGGCCGGAGCGGTCGACTACGGCGACGCCGGCACAGGGCACCGGATTGTGCCAGACGACGGCGCGACAGTCGGGACAGCGCATCCGCTCGCGGTCGTCGATCGTCGTCTGCTCGAGGTGCGTGCCACAATCAGGACAGAACGTCGGCGGTCGACTGACCATCTATCGGATTCTTGGGCCGGTGGTTCAAAGGGTTTTCAGTCCGCTGCCGGTCAGCGGGACGACGACGTCCTCGTCGTCGTCGATATCGCCGCGCTCGCGATACTGCTCTAAGGCGGCCGGCGCGACCGCACAGGTCGGCTCGACGTAGAACCCGTTTCGGTGGAGGCGATCGAGCGTGGTCTCGATCGGGTCGCCGCCGACCGCGATCGCGTCGCCGCCGGTCTCGCCGATCGCCTGCAAGATCTCCGTTCCGCGAGCGGGTTCGTTGATCTGAATGCCGTCGGCGATGGTCGTCCCCTCGCCGTCCTCGTCGGTCGTCTCCCCGCCGAGCGCGGCGACGATGGGGGCGTAGCCGGCCGCCTGCGCGCCGAGTAGCCGGGGCATTCCGTCGACGATTCCGGCCTCGTTGAGCAGCGAGAAGCCCCGATACGCGCCGAGGAAGAGCGTCCCGTGGCCGATCGGGAGGACGACGGCGTCGGGGACGGACCACCCCTGCTGGGCGGCCACCTCGAACGCGAACGTCATCGTCCCGGCGTAGAAGGCCGGATTCCAGGCGTGGCTGGCGTACCAGCCCTCGCCGGTCTGGTACGGTGCGCCGCGCTCGCCGGCCGTCGTCTCGTCTCCCCTCGAGTCGCCTTCCACCGCTTGGAGGCAAGCCGCCGTTACGTCGGTGCGGGACCCTTCGATGCGAACCGGACGGGCGTCGGCCCGCTGGATCGTCATCAGTTTCGACTGCTTGACGTCGGCCGGGACGTAGATGTCCGCCTCGAGCCCCGCCCGCGCGGCGTAGGTCGCGATCGACGCGCCGGCGTTGCCCGAGGAGTCCTCGATGACCTTCTCGACGCCGAGTTCGACGGCTCGCGAGAGGGTCGTCGTCGCGCCGCGGTCCTTGAACGAACCCGTCGGAAAGACGTACTCGAGTTTGAACTCGGCGTCCCAGTCGGGAGCGTCGACCATCGGGGTGAAGCCCTCGTAGAAGGTGACGTGCTGTTCGATCGGGAGGAACTCGAAGAACGTCCACAGCCCCTCGCTCGTGTCGAGGCTGTGCAGCGGAAGCGGATCGCCCTGCGGGTGGGGCCGCTCGGTGAACTCGAGCGCGTGGCCGCAGCCACAGCGCCACGGCTCGTCGGAGCCGGCCTCGTAGACGGTTCCGCACTCGGGGCAGGTGAGGTCGGAGGCCATCTTAGTACTCCCCGATGTCGGTGCCGACCGAGCAGACGTACTCGCCGGTCGCGACCTGCGGTAATCGCCGCGCCCGCCAGAAGATTCCGTCGCTGTCGGCGGTCACCTCTGCTTTTGACTCGCCAAAGGGCGTCGTCACCTCGAACAACACCTCGCCGGGTCGAACCCGGTCGCCGAGGTCCTTCTCGAGCGTTACGAGCCCGCCCGCGGGCGCACCATACTGTTCGAAGCCGCTGGCGCGGGTCTGGGTCTCGAGGCGCTGGTCGCCCTCGAGGAAGCCGTAGTACCGGAGGACGTTGCAGACGCCCTCGACGCCCTTCCGGATGCTCGTCTCGTCCCAGCCGACGGCCCCGCCGAGTTCGGGGTCGACGGTCGGAATCCCCTCGTCGGGGGCCGCGCGGGCCAACTGGCCGTCCGGTCCCTTCTGGTCGAGGACGTAGCCACAGCCGAATGCCTTCGCAAGTTCGAGACACTGGTCGTGGAGCCGGTGGCGCGTCCCACAGCGGACGCGGACCTCGTTTAGCATTCGGCTGGTCGAGCCCTGGTGGAGGTCGAGGACCAGATCGGCTCGAGTCGCGGCGTCGAACGTCGCGGCCGCGATCCGCTCGCTCGAGGTACCGTTCTCGTTGCCCGGATAGGCCCGGTTCATCTTCGTGTCGTCGATCGGGTTTCGGTGTTCGGCGACCTGAAACGCGTGGTAGTTGACGATCCCGACGATCAGGATCGTCCCCGAGATCTCGGCGGGATCGAGCCGCGGCACGACGCGCTGGAGGACGCCCACGCCGTTGAGTTCGTCGCCGTCGCTCGCCGCCTGCATGTAGAGGGTCTTCCCGCGAGCTGCGCCGTTGATCACGGCGACTGGGAGCCCGAACGGACTTCCGTCCCGCGTCTCGCCGACCTCGAGACGGCCCGTATCCATCTCGCCGGGCCCCGCGCTCGCCGTTCCGAGCGTCGTCGTCATGTCCCTCACGATGAACCCGCCGGCCTTTATACTATCCTTTGACCGCCGGTATTCTGCCACCAGCGGCGGCGGTCGGGCGATCCGAGGCCATCGGAACGCTGCCACCGCGATCGAACGGGACCAGCCGCGGGATCACGACGGTCGGTTCGCGACGGCGTATTCGGACGGTATGGAGTCCCTACTCCTGGCCGATCGACCGGTACGAGCCACGTTACGATATCCGATCCCGCACGAGTTGGCGATGGGGTCATCATGGACGATCGATACGAACTGGTGGTGTGTCAAAGCGGCAGTCTTCGGCTTCGAGATCCGGATGATCCCGACTGCTGGATCGCAACCGACTCTCCCGCAGAGATCACGCGCTAATCCAGCCTCCTTCCGTACCCCTACCCAGTACACAGCCGCTCGAGCCACAGCGACGCCGCAGACGAGTCGTCGGCTCGATAGAACGCCAGGACAGAAATTTGAACAGTTGCGAGACGGTCGGTCTCACTTCGTTCGACCGTGTGCAACTCGCGTGTTCAAATCCCCTCGTTCGGTTCCTGTCGCTCACGGGCTTGTTCGCGACAGATATACTGCCACTGTAATGGTTACACGCAGTCGCCGCGTCAGCGCAGCGACTGCGCTCACTGACTTACAGAGACAGTATACGCCAGGACAGGGATTTGAACCACGGTCGGACGTGCTCGCTCGCTGTGCGCGACCTCTCTGATTCAAATCCCTTCGTCGGGTTCCTGTCGCTCACGGATTTGTTCGCGACAGAAAACGCCAGGACAGGGATTTGAACCCTGAATCCCGAAAGGGAACACGCTTTCCAGGCGTGCGCCTTACCGTTCGGCCATCCTGGCTCACGTGATGGTAGCCGGGTCCGTCGTTTAACCCTTACGAGATGCGGTCACTCAGTCGTGCGATCCGCCGCCCACGCTGCGAGTCGTGGCTCGAGCGCGTACGCCCCGATACTCACACTACTGCCGACCGCCAGCGCGATCGCGATCGTGCCGGGGATCGACACGATCGGCTCGAGCGCCAGCGCGTAGCCGAAGACGAGCACCAGCACGGAGAGCACGCCGACGAGCCCCCACAGCAGGGCCGACATGAGGCGCGGATCGAGCCCCATCTTGCCGGATGGATACCCGCTCACGGCCGGATCACCGCCCTCGAGTCGCTCATGGCGCTCACTCGAGGCTCGCAACCGCCTCGATCTCGACGCCAACACCCTTCGGCAGCGCAGCGACCTCGACGGCGCTTCTGGCCGGCGGCTCGTCGTCGAAGTAAGCGGCGTAGGCTTCGTTCATCGCCTCGAAGTCGTCGATGTCCTCGAGGAAGACGGTCACCTTGAGGATATCTGCGGACGTGGCGTCCGCTTCATCGAGGATGGAATCGAGGTTGTAGAGGGCCTGCTCGGTCTGGGCTTCGATCGGTTCGTCGTCGAGCAGTTCCCCGTCGGACGTCAGCGGGATCTGGCCGGCGGTAAACAGTAGTTCGCCGTTACTGGTCGCTTGGCTATACGCACCGACCGCAGCAGGGGCGTCATCAGTCTCGATAATCCGCTTCATAGCACACGTCTCGCTGCGGACGGGCTTAAAGGCGGGCGAAGTCAGTTCCGTTTCCCGGCTAGAGAAATCACACACCAGATGATGATAATTCTGTACAAACAAGAATCGAGACGCGAATTTCAGCCAAATTACCAACAGAATTGATTATGATACACCCCGGATGTTCGTATGGGGTTACAACGATGGGGTTGCTCAAAACATTCCGTAAAGTTCCCAAAGTGGAGCTCTACGAGTGTCGAAACTGTGGCGAAAAGTCTGGGGAAAGCGTTGACAACTGCCCCAACTGTAACTGTCGTGAGATTGCCTACTACGAGATTTGAACGTTCGAAGTAGGCAGTGTCGCGCGTACGTATTTCTTCATCGACTTCAGTAGCTGATATCACAATCATCCACGCACGACACAGAGCAGTTTGACGCGAGTGAACAGGCTATTTCACAGCGATTGCGCCGCGCGATGCATACCGTTGTCGGCGGGTTAATGTTTGAATCGTAGATGCTGCACTCCGTTCCCGAGTGAGGTTCTCCAAGTCAATCTGGCCGAAGCGATCGTTGAAGCAGCCATGTTCTTTCAGTGATACGCAAAAACCGCGACGGCTCACTCTCCAATCCGAATCTGAACACCGCCACACAGAGCCAGTAACCGACTGCAATAACGCTTCTCGAGCCCGCATTCACCAGTCAAGCCAGCACGTCGACCACATAACCCGCCTCGCGAAGATCCGAGAGGAAGGCATCGACGTGATCGGGACCGCGCATCTCGAGTTCGATCTCGACCTCGGTGTCGCTCATCTCGACCTCGCGGGAGGTCCGATCGTGGTGGATCGCGTAGATGTTCGCCCGGTGGGCGGTAAATATCTCGAGGAGGTCCTCGAGCGCGCCCGGCCGGTCTCTGAGGACGGTCCGGATCTTCAGATAGCGGCCGGTCTCGACCAGTCCACGGATGATGACGTTGGTGAGCGTGTTCAGATCGATGTTGCCGCCACAGAGTGCGGGGACGATCACCTCGTCCTCGACATAGTCGAATTTCTCGAACAGCACCGCGGCCAGCGGCACCGCGCCCGCACCCTCCACGAGCGTCTTCGAGCGCTCGAGTAAGTAGACCAGCGCGACGGCGATCTCGGGGTCCGAGACGGTGACGACCTCGTCGACGTACTCCTCGATGTAGGGAAAGGTCTGCTCGCCGATGCTGCGGGTGGCGATCCCGTCGGCGATCGTGTCCACCTCGTCGATCGAGACGCGCTCGCCCTTCGCGAGGGATTCGGCGGCGCTCGAGGCTCCCTCGGCCTGGACGCCGATCACGCGCACGTCGGGGTTTTGCTCCTTGATCGCGACGGCGATACCGCTGATGAGCCCGCCGCCACCGATAGGGACGACGACGGTTTCGACGTCGGGACAGTCCTCTAAGATCTCGAGGCCGATCGTCCCCTGCCCGGCCATCACGTACTCGTCGTCGAAGGCGTGGACGTAGGTCCGGCCCTCCTCGCGTTCGATCTCGTGGGCGCGCTCGGCGGCCGCGTCGTAGTCCCGGCCCGCGAGAACGACCGCCGCACCGTAGTTTTGCGTGGCTTTGATCTTCGAGATCGGCGCGTGTTCGGGCATGACGATCTTCGAGTCGACGCCCGATCGGGTGGCCGCGAGCGCGACGCCCTGAGCGTGGTTGCCCGCGCTCGCCGTGACGACGCCCGCCCCCTTTTGCGCCGCGGAGAGCGTCGCGATCCGGTTGGTCGCCCCGCGAATCTTGAACGCCCCCGTCCGCTGGAAGTTCTCCAGTTTGAGCCGAACGTCGGCCCCGGTCATCGCGCAGTAGGTATGTGAGCGCTCGAGCGGCGTCTGTCGGGAGGTCTCCCGGACCCGCTCGCGCGCCTCGAGAATATCAGAGAGTTCGAGCATACGCCCGTCTACTCGGCGTGAGGTGTAAGGATTACTGTCGGAGGACGGGAGAGCCGTTGCGGGCCCGCGCCGTCGCTCCACAGAACCGTGCTGTCACACCTGACAGCACGACAGGGAATACAGGGAATGCACGGCGTGTGACGTGCACGTAGAGAAGGGAACCGGTACCATATAAATCTCATGCACCCGCGGCGAAAGTGAAATCGCACGACAGCGACGGGGTTCGAACCGTGTCAGACGGGGGGCAGACGGGCGTCATTCGTTACTGCGTACCACGACATCGGTCCGGGAGACGACCTGTCGAACGCGGTCGCGAAACGCCCCGTCTCCGGGCCAGGTTGCGTCGACGCCGAGTCGCTTTGGCTCCCCGACGTAGACGAAACACCGATCAGCGGGCCCGCTCGAGGCGATCGGGACCGCGACGCGGACGTACAGCCCAGTGTCGACCCCCTCGTACTCGTCGAGCGTCGCCAGCCCCGTCTCGTCGATCGCGAGCAGTCGGCCGTCGGCGCTGCCGCCCGGCACGAGCGTCGGATACCGGCCCGCGACGCGGCAGAGCCCCTCGAGCGTCGCGCGGCCGGCGAACGCGTCCGCCGCGTCGGCGGGGTCGCGCTCGAGGACGGTCGCGACTCGCTCCGGCTCGATCAACGTACCATACACGAAGACGAGCACGAGAGGGGGTACCGACTCTACCCTCTTGCGCGTACTGCTCCGGGTCGCGGCGCCGGTTTTCTTCGCGACTACCCATACGAATTATGAATACGATTGATCCGAGCGCGTTGATATGAAACGCGAGTCCCTCCCGGCCGTTGCGGCGCGGTCTCCGACCCCGACCAGGCGAAGACGGCCGGCGCTGTCGAGAACACCGGTCGGGTGTCGCCGGTCATCGCGAACTGAACCGACTGCCCGTCGACGGGGGTTCGTCCGGGGTACCGATCGACGCGTTAGGACTCACCGCCGGAGAACATGCTCCGTAATATCGCTCTGTGTCCGCGACGGAGGAGCGCGGAGAGCGCCTGACTCGAGATGTCGAACTCCTCGGCCAGTTCTTCCGTCGATATCTCGCGCGGGACCTCGAAGTAGCCCGCTTCCAATGCGCGGCGTAACACGTCCCGCTGGCGGGGGGTGAGCCCGTGCCGTTCCGTCGCGTCCGCATTGCTCCGATAGAGGCGACGAAGGTCGAACGAGAGGCCGCGTTCTTCGCACCGCTGTCGGTACTGCGAGAGCGCGTTCCGGCTCGGGACCTGCGCGCGGTACCTCGTTTCGTTTCCGCTCGCTTCGATATCGAGGAGCGTGACACCGACGTCGATCGCGTCGACGTACGTCAGACCGCGTTCACCTTCGGGGGACAGCGTGACGCGAAAGAGGCGTCGCTCGGGAAGCGTCGAGAGGATCTCGAACGACCGCAGGGACGGGTCGTTCGGCAGTTCGTGAAAGAAGCGTTCGAGGCGGTCCTTCGGCCCAGTCGCCCAGAAGATCAACTTCGATTTCCCGTTCTGGCCCGGCTGTTCGTCTTCCACCTCGACCGTGACTTCGGGGATCGCCCGTCTGGTCGACTGCATGATCGGATTCGAAACCGTGAACTCCGCGATGAAGCTCATCGCTCGCTCCCCCGGAAGACGGTCGCTTCTCGTCCCGTCGCTTCGAGCGCGCCGGTCGCCGTCGGTGGCGCCGTTCGCTCGTCCGCGCTGCCCCGCTCGAGCCGTCTCCAACTCGGTATCTGCGGGTCGACGACGACCATACGTTGACCTCGGTATGGCTATTGTTAACTGTTGTCTGATGACCGCGAAACGCAGAGCACGGACGGGATCGCCTCGAAACGATACCTGACGAACACGTGTTACGGCCGACTCGACGGTCGGTTCGGGCCGTTATCGGTCCTCGAGCGGGACGAACTCCTGATCCTGCGGGCCGGTGTAGCGGGCGCGCGGGCGGATGAGGCGGTTGTCCTCCTGGTACTCGAGGACGTGGGCGATCCAGCCGCCGACGCGGCTCATCGCGAAGATGGGCGTGTACATGTCGATCGGGATGCCGAGCTGGTAGTAGACGGAGCCCGAGTAGAAGTCGACGTTCGGCGCGATACCTTTGTCGGTGAGGCCCTTCTCGTCGGAGAGGTACTGCTCGATGGTGGTCGTGTAGTCGTACCACTTGCTCTCGCCCGTCTCGGCGAGTTCCTCGCTGCGCTCCTGCAGGATCTTCGCGCGCGGATCTTTGACGTTGTAGACGCGGTGACCGAAGCCGGGGATGCGTCGGCCCTCTTCGGTGGCCTGCTCGACCCACTCGCGGTGGTCTAAGTCGCTCTCGTCGATCTCGATCAGGACTTCCATGACATCCTGGTTCGCGCCGCCGTGGAGCGGCCCCGAGAGCGCGCTGATGCCGCCGGTGACGGCGCTGTAAATGTCGGCCATCGTCGAGCCGATGACCATCGAAGTAAAGGTCGAGGCGTTCAGGCCGTGGTCAGCGTGGAGGATGAGCGCCTGATCGAACGTCTCGGCCGCGATGTCGTCGGGTTCCTCGCCGGAGAGCATGTAGAGGAAGTTCGCCGCCAGACCGAGATCCGGGTGAGGATCGATCGGCTCCTCGCCGAGTCGATAGCGCTCGAAGGCCGCGAGCGCGGTCGGGATCTTGGCCGTGATCCGGCGCCCCTTCCGGAGCGTCGCCTCGAGATCCTCGGGGTCGGCGTCGTCTTCGGGCTCGTAAGCGGAGAACATCGACACGGCGGTGCGCAGCGCCGCCATCGGCTGCTCGTCGGCGGCGGCGAGTTTCTCCATCGTCTCGAGGACGTCGTCGTCGACCTCGCGCTCGTCCATGAGCGCGTCGGTGAACGGCTCGAGTTCGTCTTCGGTGGGGAGGTGCCCGTTCCAGAGGAGATAGAGGACTTCCTCGTAGCTCGCGCCGCGAGCCAGGTCTTCGATCGTGTAGCCGCGGTAGATCAGCCGGCCGGCATCGCCGTCGATCGAACTGAGTTCCGATTCGGCAACCAACACACCCTCGAGCCCTTTCTTGAGGTCGTCAGACATACTCAGGGATTTCGGACCCCAATGGAAAAGTATTATCGTTTGCCCAGTGACGGCTCTCGACACCCCGATTGTCCTCATTTTGCCGCTTTTACGACTACAGACGAAGGGTTGTTTCGTGATCGAACGAACAGATAGTCAGTCGATACCACGGACGGGGTGCTGGACTCGGTTTTCGGCTCGGATCCGGCCGCGCGTCAGGCTCGATTCGTCGGCACTGTTGAGCGCGACGCGCTACCGAAAAAGGAACGGACGGCAGCGATGGAACCGCGCCGACTCCGTCAAGGCTGACCGTCGCCGGCTTCGGAGATCGGTTCGGCCGGTTCCGACTGGCCGAGCGTCATCTGGATGCCGTAGAGGATGACGACGAGGCCGAGCGCGCCGAGCTGGATCATCTGGTCCGGGTAGACCATGGCGACGATACCGGCACCGGCGAACACGGCTCGCAGACCGGCAGTCGGTCCGCGGCCGAACGGGAACCAGTAGTTGATCCCGTGGATAATCGCGACCGCGCCCAGCAGCGCAATGACGCCGGCGGTCAGCGCGGCCGTACTGAACTCGCCGGAGACCATCTCGGGGTGGTAGACGAACGCGAACGGGAGGACGAACAGCGGCGCGGAGATCTTGATCGCCTCGACGCACGTCCGCCAGAAGTTCCCGCCGGCGATCCCGGTCGCGACGGCGACGCAGGTCGCGATCGGCGGCGTCAGGCCCGCGAGGATCGCCGCGTAGAAGACGAAGTAGTGCGCGGCGAGGTCGGGGACGAGGAACTGGTTGATCAGCGTCGGCGCGATCAGCAGCGCCACGACGGTGTAGGACGCGGTCGTCGGCATACCGAGGCCCAGCAGGATACAGATGACCATCGCGAGGAAGAACGCGATAAGCGGAACGCCCCCGGAGAGGTCCATCAGCGTCAACGAAATCGCCGTCGGGACGCCGGTGGCCATCAGGAGGTCGACGACGCCGTTGATCGCCGCCAGGATGATCGTGATCGGGGCGACGACGATCACGCCCTGTCGGAAGCCTTCGATCGTCTGTTTGAACGTGTGAACGAGCGTCCCGACGAGGTCGTCGCCGTCGAGCCCGGCCTTGACCAGCGGAATGAGGACTCCGAGCACGATCATGGCGACGGCCGTCTGCAGCGCCGCGGTCATCACCGTCACCTGCACGTAGCCGAGCTGGTAAACGAGGATGACGAGGGGAACGCCGTACTTGATCGACTCGAGGACGGTGTCCTGCCGACTGAGCTTCTCGTCGAACAGGCCGCTCATCGAGGGGTCGTCGATCTGGGGGGCCGCCACGTAGTGGACGGCGATGAAGATCGAGACCACGAGGATCGCGGCGGGGATGAGTCCGGCGATGATGACGTCACCGTACGTGAGGCCGGTGATCAGCGAGGCCATGATGAACGCGCCGGCCCCCATGACCGGGGGCAGCACCTGCCCGGACGTCGAGGCGACCGCTTCGATTCCGCCGGCGGTCTCGGGCTTGATGCCGCTCTTTTTCATCAGCGGGATGGTGAACGAACCGGTCATGCCGGCGTTCGCGGTCTGACTCCCGTTGACCGAGCCGATGACGGCGCTCGAGAGGACCGCGGTCTGTGCGATCCCGGAATCGAGGTACTTCGCGGACCGTACGGCGATCCGGAGGATGAGGTCGAACGCCCCGTAGGCCTTCAGCAGGCCGGCGTACAGCAGGAACAGCGCGATCCAGGCCGCGACGAGTTGGGTCAGGAAGCCGTAGAAGCCGTCGCCGCTGATCGCGAGGATTCGCAACGTCCGCTCGGGTGTGAGCCCGCCGTGGCTGAGCGTTCCCGCGAGGTACGGGCCGGCGAATCCGTACCCGATGCCACCGAGGACGACGGTCAGGAAGGTGATCCCGAACGACCGCCACGTGAGGTAGATCATCACGAGCGAGATCGCCAGCGCGAGCGCGATCTCGTAGCCGTAGGCCTGGCCGGCGCGGGTGTAGACCAGATTCTGGAACTGCGTGAACAGATACACCGTGGCGATCGTGACGACCACGCCCGATACGGCCAACATCCCCGTCTCGAGCCAGTTCTTCTCCTCGATCGTGTCCGGTAGCTCGATCAACAGATACAGCAGGAGGACGCCGCCGAGGAAGAGCGTCCCGTACCGGGGTCGGTCCATCATCTGCGTCTCGGAGTACCAGAAGACGAGCAGCCAGAACGGGATCGAACCCAGAATCACGGCCCACTCGAACTTGCCGCGGAGTCCCTCGGCGACGGACAGCGGGTCATCGGTGTCGAGGACATCCGCGCCGGCAGGCGAGTCGTCTCCCACCCCGTCGGCAGTATCGTCAGTACTCGAATCGTCGTTTATTACCATTTGTCTGGTTTACGAAAGGGAATTAGAGTTTCGAACGGCGATCAGTTGTCGGCCTCGGCGGCGTCGCCACGCGTCCAGGCGTCGTCCCAGGCGTCGTTCTCTTCCAAGTACTCGGCGACGCCCTCGTGGACCTCGAGGTCCTCCATGATCGTCTGGGTCATGATCTCAGGGGTGAACTCGAGGGTCGTCGAGTCGGACTCGCGGAGCGTTTCGTGGTGCTCGTTCGCGATGCGGGCGATCTCCTTGGTCGCCTTCGCGGGGATGTCGGGGCTGAACGCCCACTGGGCCGCGAGCGACCACGAGGTGACCGTGTCGGTGACCTGGGTCACGTCCTGCTGATAGCCGTAGGGCTCGAACTCCTCGAGCAGCGCGCCGGGGTGGTTCTCGATGACCTGCTTGAACTCGTCGTCGACCTCGAGCAGGTAGAGCCCCTCGCTGCTCCGAACGTCGACTTCCTGGCACCAGCCGGAGAGTTCGACGCCGTTCGCGCCGTACAGACAGAGTGCGTCGACGTTCCCCTCTTCGACCTGACCGGGAATGTCGCCCGTGTCGGAGTTGTTGATCTCGTTAGGGCCCCAGACGCCGGCTTCCTTGAGGATCTCCTCGGTCAGCAGTCGCGTCCCGAAGCCGGGCTGGATCGGATAGATCGTGTAGCCTCCTTCCTTCAGGTCCGAGGTCGACTCGAGGCCGCTGCCCTCGAGGCCGACCATGTGGATCTGCAGTGACGTGAACATGAATCCCTGGTGGGGGAGGGAGTCGACCGGGTTCTCCGCGAACGGTCCCTCATCGTTCATCGCCTTCGCGATCGAGTTGTTGTCGACGCCCATCGCGGGGATGTTCCCGTCGTCGTATTCGCGGAGGTTCGCCGTCCACCCCTCCGTCTCCTGAACGGAGACGTTGATGACGTCGCTGTGCTGCTGTGCGGCGCGAGCGAGCGCCTGTCCGGCCGCCTGGGTCGAACTGCCGGTCGACGTGCCGCCGATCGTTACGGTGATCTTGTCATCGCCGCCGCTGAGACAGCCCGCGAGTCCGATGACGCCGGCCGTGGCCGCACCTTTCAGAACGTTTCGCCTACTGTGATCTCTTTTGGCACACATTACCGCTCCACTTTCAATCACCGATATAAAAAACTATTGTTATCCTCGAAAATGTCCGTGTAGTTTTCTTACTGACATTTGGTCGAATCCCGTGATAGTCATTACTGGATAATATCTTGTGAAACCGCCCCTAGCCGGCTAATTTGGACATATATTGGAACAACCCCAGACGTGAATGATTATAAAAATAGTATGATAGTTGGGGAAGAATTCGCGTCGGAGAAAAGCAATAACGGTACTCTTTTTTAAGGAGTTTTCCAAGAACCACCGTCGAATGAACCGGTCGTACTGGCGGACAGTCCTGCTCGTCACGACGTGGCAGATCTCGGCGAGTATCTGTTACTACACGGTCTTCGCCGCGACGCCGTTCTTCCGGGACGCGTTCGGCCTCTCCCGGTTTCAGGTCGGCATCGTGGTCACGACACTCACCCTGGGCTACGCCGTCTTCCTGTTGCCGCTGGGCGCGCTGACCGATCGATTCGGCGAACGATCGGCGCTGACGCTGGGTCTCGTCGGGTTGGCCGGCGGCGTCGTTCTCGTCGCGGGCGCGCCGACGTACCCGGTGTTACTCGCGGCGGTGTTCGTCCTCGGCTCGACCTACGGGACCGCGATGCCCGGGACGAATAAAGCGATCTTCGACGCCATCGAGCCGGGCCGCCAGAACCTCGCGATGGGGATCAAGCAGGTCGGCGTCACCGGCGGCAGCGGCATCAGCGCGCTGTTGATCACCGGCCTCGCGGGCGCGCTGTTCTGGCAGGCCGGCTTCCTCGTCGCCGCGGCTCTCGGCGCGGTCGTCGCCGTCGCCTTCGCGTGGACCTACTCGAGCGCCGGTGGCGGAGGCGACGGCGGGTATCCCGACTTCGGCGCGCTGCGCGCGAACCGGCCGTACGTGGTGTTGCTGACCGCCGGCTTCTTCCTCGGCGCGGCGCTGTTCACGACGACCGGCTACACGGTCCTCTACGTCGACGAGGCGATCGGTGCGTCCGTCGCCGTCGGCGGCGTCGTCCTCGCGCTGGTCCAGTTGTTCGGTAGCGTCGGCCGCGTGCTGGCGGGCTGGCTGAGCGACGTGCTGCCCGGGAAACCGCGCGTCAGGATCGGGCTGTTGCTCGTCGTCCAGTCACTGGGCAGCGCCGTCATGTTCGTCGTCGTCGCGTCGACGGCGAGCACACGCGCCGCCGCGATCGCGTTCGCCGTTCTCGGCTTCTTCGTGCTCGGCTATACCGGCGTCTACTACTCCGCCATGGCGACCCTCGTCCGAGCCGACGAGATGGGCGGTGCCACCGCCGGCGGCCAGCTCGCGCTCACCTGCGGCGCACTGGTCGCCCCGCCTTCGTTCGGCTATCTGGCGGACACCGTCGGCTACCGGACCGCCTGGCTCTTCCTCGCCGGCATCGCGGTGGTCGCGGCCGTCCTCGTCGTGCAGGTCATCCGGACGCAACCGGCCGTCACGGAACCCGCCGCGACCGACGCGTAGCAGCGGGCGTCGAGTTCGTCGGCCCTCGACTCACGGCTCGCGTCAGTCGAGTGCTTCGACCAGCTCGACCTCGTAGCCGTCGGGGTCTTCGACGAAGGCGACGCGAACGCCGATCTCGTCCATCGTCGTCGGCTCCATCTCGACCGGCGGCTCCGCGCGCTCGAGCAGTCGCTCAAACGTCTCGTCGGTGCTGTCGACGCCGACCGCGACGTGAGCCATCGACCCCGAGTCGATTTCCGGATTGTCGTCGGGGTCGTGTTTGAACTGGAACTCGGCGTTTTCGCCGCCGATGTAGACGTTCTCGACGCCGTCGTCGCCCGTGAACGACCAGTTCTCCGTCAGTCCGAGCGCGTCGACGTAGAAATTCCGCGTCTGCTCGATGTCCGATACCCACAGCGCCGTGTGAATGACGTCCATGTCCGCGGGAAAGATGCCGCCGGTGAAAGCGTTACTGGGATGGGATTCGTTCCGTCCGGAGTGTAGCCATCCCACGGCCGGCGGTACCGGCTTCCCAGCGCCGTGTCCCTCCCTGCTCTCCATCCCACGTCAGGACGGATCATGAGTAGCGGTGCTCGAGAAGGGGACTATATGGGCACCAGCTGGGGTATCCTACTGGCGGCGGTACTACTCGTTACTGGCTTCCTCGCCGCGCTGGAGTTGGCCGCCCGGTATCGGGAACTGGGGTTCGACTCGCCCGGTCCGCTGCTCGTGTTGTTGTCGTCGACCCTGGGGGTAACCGTTCTCTATCAGGCCCGCCGGCTCGAGAAGCGCGACGATTAGACGGTCATCAGCGGCGGGTACGCTACGGTCGCAACCGAGGACGCCGCCTCCGATCGGCTCACTTCTCGAGGATCGCGTCCATGAGCTTCGTCTGGGCCGCCGCGAGGTGCTCGGTGAACGTCGAGCGAGCGACACCGAGTTCCTCGGCCACGTCGGTCGCGTTCGCGCCCTTGGGGTAGTCGAAGTAGCCCATTTCGTGGGCCGTCCCGACGATCTCTCGCTGGCGCGCCGTGAGTTCGTCACGGTCGACGACGACCGGATCGGCGGAGATATCCTCGTGGTCCTGGGAGAGTTCCTCGACCAGAACGCCGTCGAAGTACGCCCGGAGCTCGTCGACGATTTCGGCGACCGCCGCGAGCTCGAGCGTGCGAAACGAGACCAGCAACGCGCCGTCCTGTGCGCGAACCGACGAGACTGGCGTCCCCGTCGTCTCGACGATCTCGCAGGCGCAGTCGGCAGCCTCGTCGCGTTCGAACCGGTATATCGCTTCCCGATCATTGGACTGGACCGGCGTGATGTCGACCTCGGCACCGCCGTCGACCGCGGCGTCCGCGGCGACGCCGAACTCCTCGACGACCGTTCCGTCCGCGGTCACTTGCGACGACCGGGAGACGGAATCGACCGGCTCCTCGGCGTGGGCCGAGACGTCGGCGACCGGGCAGCCGTCCGGATCTCGGATGACGACCGTTGCACGAAAACCCGTCATATGCGCTAGTCCGGTCACGGACGCCATAACCGGACCCGGCAATTCCCGCGCGGTGGAAATTCTTGCCGCGAGTCGAACGACGCTCGAGCGGAGAAGCAGACGACGGTCACGAGCGCGACCCGATCGCGAACGGCGGCGATCGGCGTCAGCGTTTCTGGCCGAGTTTCTCGCGGCTGATCCGGATGCCGGTCGGCGTGATGATCATCTGGTCGTCGCCCTTGCGGACGATGTCGCCGTCGACCTCCTGAGCGACTTGCCGGAGTTCGTCGACGATGTGCTCGACGGTGCTGTCCTCGGTTCGCAGGCGCGTGATATCCGCGATGACAATATCGCCGTCGTAGACGGCGTCTTTGATGTCGATCGCGTCGGCCTTGCCGTTTACTTCCGCGATGTGGACCTGCATCGTCGCCGCTGCCGACTCCGTCGAGACGTCCTCGAGGTTCAGTTCGGCGTAATCCTCGACGGTTCGCGACTGACTGCCGCCGAGAATTTTGCTCATGAGTCCCATTGGCGGTATCCACCGCCGCCGCCAGTATAGTTCTTACGTCAGACACACTCCCCGCGGCAGAACCGTCACGGTCGGTGACGAGCGACCGACGGACTCCCCGAGAGCCGCGGGTGCACCGACGAGTCGGTGTCGGTTGCCGTCCCTGCCGATCCCTCGCTCCGACGTGCTCGAGGCGGCCGCCGAGACCTACGAGGCGAGCGCGATCCACGACGTGGTGGAGCCGTCGGCCGTGACCGAGACGCCGATCGCGGATCTCTGAGACACGTACGATCTCGCGGTGCGGGGCTATCGAGACACGCTTGCGCAGTACGAGGGGGCGTTCGAAGCGGGCTCGCTGGACGAGGCCGGCACGGAGTCGGGCTAGGGCGGGGACGGAGACCGCTCTACGAGCACGGCCGCGATCAGTCGTCCGCGGTGATCTCCCGACCGTCGACCGACTCGAGTGACATCGGCTCGTCCGCCCACTCTATCTCGAGGCGGTGTCGCGGGAGGTACGGAGCGAGCGTCGCCGCCGACAGCAGCCCGCGGTAGACGCCGTTGCCGATGACGGGAAGCTGTTTGACGCCGGCGGTTCGCATCGTTTCGGCGGCCTCGGCCAACGTCGCGGCCGGCGCGACCGTGGTCACCGGCGACGACATGATCTCGCCCACGACCGGCCGGTCGTCGGTTTCGGCGACCAGCGCGACGATATCCGACTCGGTAACGATGCCGACGACGGACTCGTCCTCGAGCACGGGGAGCGCGGGCACGTCGGTTCGGCGGAGGTACTGAGCGGCTTCGGTGACGGGCGTTTTCGTGGTAACCGTCCGCGGCGAGCGGACCTCAACGGCGTCGACTGTCGTTTCAATCATTGCTATGCCGTGCTACCACGAACCAATATATAGGCTCCATGGACATACGACCCATAAGACCTAGTATTGCTAGCACAGTTTGTCCCTCCACTCTCGATCGTGGCCATATCCTTCTCGAGTTCGAAGAGTTAGCCCGACATTCGGGCAGAAATAGAGTCGAGAGTGGCGATACGATCTTCGTCGGCGACACGGGACTCGCGCGGCTGACCGCGCCCGTCGGCGACTACCCCGTGAACTCGTAGAGTTCGTCGCCGACGTGGTGCAGCGAGTCGACGACCTTCCCCTCGTTGCCGGCCATGTCCGCGCCCTCGACGCGGGCGCGGCCGACGGCGAGCACCTTTCCGTGGGACTCCTCGGCAATTACGACTAAATCGTCCGGCGAGATGTCGTCGGTCGCCTCCGTGATGCCGGGGCGCATCACGTCTGCCCCGTCGCTCACGAAGGAGATCGCGCCAGCGTCGACGGTGACGAGCCGCTTTTCCGGTTCGTAGGCGTTGGCCCCGCGCACGGTGAGAAACGGCTCCTCGTCGAAGTACGCGACCTGGGGTTCGCCGTCGATGAGGACGACCTCCCAGTCGGTGTCCTCGAACTCGACGCGCTCGTAGGCGTCGCCGTCGGGCGAGACGCCGAGGTGGTCCTCGAGCGCCGTCTCGAGGTCGGAGACGGCGTCACTGCGGAGATGGTGTCGCGATTTGACCTGCATACTCGCGCTACCGCCCGGACGCATTTAATAGGTTAGATTCGCCGCGGGTTGCGGATCGACGAGTCGTACCGCCGTGGTCTGACTCGGGGAGACAACCGCAGTCGATCCGGGGAAACCACTATCCCGTCGGGGCTGGTAGGACGACGGACTCGGTCCGATGGCCAGCGAGTACGTCTTCATCAGCGACCTCCACATGGGCGGCGACGAACAGCTGACGGCGCTGGATTTCGAGGACGAACTCTGTGACTTCCTCGCGGAACTCGCAGAGCGCGGCGGCGACGTCGAGTTGATCATCAACGGCGACGCGTTCGGGCTGTGGGAGTACGCCGAAGTGACGGGACCGGCGAAGCTCGAGCGGGTGATCGACGACCATTCACGCGTGTTCGAGCAGCTTCGCGCGACCGGTGCCGAGATCGACGTAACCCTCATTCCGGGCAACCACGACTACGATCTCGCCTGTTACGACGCCCACGTCGATCGCCTCGCGGCGTTCAACGTCTCGCTCGAGCAGGAGATCGCGATCACCCGCGAGGTCGGCGACGCCCGGATCTGGATCGAGCACGGCCAGCAACACGACGCGAACAACCGGCTGCCAGACTGGGGGAACCCCGACGCGCTCCCGGTCGGCTACTTCATCGTCCAGCGAATCGTTGCCGCGGCCGGCCGCTACTCCGGCCAGGCGAGAGGCGACTGGCTGCGCGACATTCAGTCCGTCGCCCCGATGGAGGAGATCCCGCGCTGGCTCCTCTCGAACTACTTCTATCGGGAGATGAGTCCCTACCTGCGTGCGGTCGTCATCCCGCTGTTGCTCTTTTTTAACTTCACGCTCGTCTACCTGTTTGGCACCGTCCTCGAGACGGTCGGGATCCTCCCCCCACAGTTTTTCACCGACAATCCGATCGTCAACGCGCTCGGCGTCGGCGCGTACGTCCTCGAACTCATCGTCGCGATCAACGCGGTGATCATCGTCATCCTACTGTTGCTCGCGATTCCGCTGTGGTTTTTCAGACGCGATCTCGAGCGAACCCTCGAGCGTTTCGGCGTCGTGCTCTCGGGCGTTCGCGTCGGCCAGGGTGACGAACCCTTCCTGAACGCGGCCAGAGAGGTCTTCGAGGCACACTCCGATGTCGCCGTCTTCGTCTACGGACACACCCACCGCGCGTCGGTCGCCGAGTGGGGCGATCGGGTCGTCGTCAACACGGGCACCTGGCTGAAGAAATTGCAGCACGTCGAGACGTGGTTCTCGCGGCTGCCGGGCGTGTACTACCCCTCGTTTCGACTGAACTACGTTCGGATATTCGCCGACGGCGATCGGATCGTCGTCGAGTACGAGGAGATCGACACCGAGCGGTCGGTCGACCTCACGCGCTTTCAGCGACTCGTCGCGCGCCGGCCACCGGAGCCGGACCCGATTCCAACGCGGACGGTGATCGATCCGGACGGGTCGCTCGAGCTCCCCGCCTCGGAGTCGGATCTCGATGCCGACCTCGAGCGGCGAGTCGCTGCCGGCAGCACCGACGCCGCGGACTCGAGCGCGGGAGAACGTGCGGACGACGAGCGCGACCGCACTCGGTGAGTCGCTCCGATGGACGCCGAGCGGCCCCGTTCGTTCGGAGGTGGTGGATCGGGCGGGTGACCTCCGTGCCAGCACGCTCACGACGTGTGCCAATCGCTAAGTAGTCCCACGCCCATGGGGCGTGTATGTGGTTCTCCCGGAACCGCACGGAGATGGTGACCTGCCTCGCCTGTGGCGCCGAGCGCCCGCGCGACGAGGCCCGCGAGTACGACAAGTACGGCGACCGCTGGGACCGCGCTGACAAGACGTTCGAACACCTCTGTAAGTCCTGCCACCGCGAGCTCTGTCACCACCCGCGCGACGAACTCGAGGCGCTGCTCGTCGATCTCGAGGCCGGCGAGCGAAGCCGAGACGCGTTTCTCGCGAGCTATCTCGCGGCGGTCGAAGAACGGTACGGCACGCTCGAGGAGGAGTACTGACGAGCAAACCGGTAGCCTCGAACCGACCCGCCGACGACCGACCGGCCTCTGGCTTCAATCGCCGCCACCGTCGATCATCGACGTGACCAGCGCCGACTCCGCGTTCCGCAGCAACTCGCCGGCCGTGCTACTGGCACAGCCGAGTTCGTCGGCGACCGCGGCGACACCGCCGGTGCGGGGCACCTCGTAGTAGCCGACGGCGACGGCAGTCTCGAGGGCCTCCCGCTGGCGGTCGGTCACCGTCGCCGGCGGCAAGCGGCGTTCGAAATCGCCGACCCGCTCGATGGTGCCATCGGCCAGGCGCGTCAGGCCGTCGTAGAACTCAGTCAACGCGTCTGCCCGGCCGACGGCCTCGAACCGCACCGTTCCGTCGTCGCGAAACGTGATCGGCGGCAGGAAGACGACCCTCGAGTCCGAGACGAGCGCCAGAATCGATTCCTCGAACTCGTAGGCTATCTGATGGACGAACACGTACGTCCCGTCGTCGCCCACGACGAAATCGGCGGTCTCGACGCTGTCGACGGCGGTCAGCACCTCGGCGGCGGCCGCTCGCCCGGCGTCGAACCAGAGCAGCGTCGTCACGGTCCCCATCGGTCCCCACATCAGTAGTTCGGCGGAGGACACGCCGTCTACCGTTGCGAGCCGGCGATGCAGGGGATGCGTCATCGTATCCGGGTACGTAACGCCGAACGTCACCTGCTTCATCGTCCGGCGGTTTCTCGTATCTGCACTTAAAGAACCGCACTCATCCGGGAAAACGCCCTCCGTAGAGCGGGACCAATCACGGACCGATGGCACGCACGCGCTTCGATCGATCGGACCACCGATCGTCGCTCGAGGAGGACGCGGCGGAGACGGGTTCAGCGAAAACGGATTCGGTGTCGACCGTGACGGTCGGCGACCGAGGGAAGGTCACGTACGCGACGTACGGCGACCCCGACGGAGCGCCGGTCGTCGTCCTCCACGGCACCCCCGGGTCGCTCGTCTTCGGACAGTTGTTCGACGACTGCGCGCGGGAATACGGCGTCCGGGTCCTCGCGCCGGAGCGACCCGGATACGGACGGACGCCGCCGTGGCCCGACCGAGAGCTGACCGATACCGGCCCGATCATCGCCGCGGTGCTCGCGGACGCCGAGGTCGAGCGCGCCGGCCTGATCGGTTTCTCCGGCGGCGGGCCACACGCGCTCGCGACCGCCGCGACGCACGGTGACCTCGTCGAGTCGATCGATATCGTCTCCGGCGCGCCGCCGTGGTCGCAGCTCCCCGAGAAACCCGCGGCCCAGCGGCTACTCGGCGTTCTCGCGACGAAGACACCGTCGCTCCTGAAAGGACTGCTTCGGGGACAGACGTGGGCCGCCGGCCGGTTGCCGCCGTCGTTCGTTCTCGCACAGTATACGACGGCGGCGGAGCGAGCCGAGATTCCGAGGGGCGCGGCGGCCCGCGTTCGGCGCGACTTCTGCGAGGCGCTCGCGACTCACCGGGAGGGGTTCGCCGCTGAAACCCGCCTGTTCACGGCGCCGTGGGAGTTCTCCCTCGCCGCGGTCGACCGACCGATCCGGCTCTGGCACGGCGATAGCGACGGGAACGCTCCGCTCGAGGGCGTTCGGCGACTCGCCGAGGACCTGCCGAACGGCGAGTTACGGGTGCTCGAGGGCGCGGGCCACCTGACCACGCTGCTTCGAAGCAGGGAGAGAGTACTCCGCGACCACGGGTGCTCGGACGACGAATAACCGACCTCGTCCGGCGGTGAGCGGGCCGGGCTTCCTCGTCCCCGTCCCGACACGACTTTCACCCTTACGTCCGTAGGCGGTGCCATGAGCGACGACGCACAGGCCGATGCCGGTACGGCCGAAGGGCAGGGTCCCGTCGAAATCTCGGAGGACCTCGCGCGCCACCTCGAGAACAAGCGCGACGAGCTGTTCGAGAAGCTCGAGATTCGCGACGAGTTTCCGCCGGAGGTCCTCGAGGAAGCGGAGGCGCGGACGGAGGACGTTCAGTCGGAGATCACCGACGAGATCGACGAGCGGAAAGACCTGCGCGACCTGACGACGTGGACGACGGACCCGATCGACGCCCAGGACTTCGACGACGCGCTCTCGATCGAGGAGCGCGACGACGAGTACGTCCTCTGGGTCCACATCGCCGACGTGACCCACTACGTCAACCCCGAAACGGCGATGTGGGACGAGGCTGTCGAGCGGGGCAACACGGTCTACCTGCCCGGCTACACCATTCACATGCTGCCGCCGGTGCTGGCCGAGACGGTCTGCTCGCTGGTCCCCAACGAGGAGCGACTCGCCCACACCGTCGAGATGCACCTCGACAAGGAGCATCTGAGCTACGAAAACATCGAGATCTACAAATCCGTCATCGAGTCCGACGAGCGCCTGACCTACTCGCAGGCCGAGAACCGACTCGAGGACCCCGACGCCGACCTCCACGAGGAGAACACACTGGTCTACGAGGTGGCAAACCGCATGCACGAACAGCGCAAGGAAGACGGCTCACTCGTCTTGAACCCGGCCCGCGACCGCGCCCACACCATCATCGAGGAGTGCATGCTGAAGGCCAACAAGGCCGTCACGCACGAACTGATGTGGAACCGCGGCGTCGAGGCCATGTACCGGGTCCACCCACAGCCCAGCCCCGACGAGTGGTCCGAGGCCCTTCAGGAGATTCAGGATCTCGACGGCGTCTCGATCCCCGGCAGCACGTGGGACGACCCCCGCAAAGCGGTCAACGCGACGCTCGAGGAGGCGCCGGGCCGCCAACTCGACAAGATCCAGTGGGCCGTGATGAAGGTGATGCCTCGAGCGCGGTACATGAACGACCCGTTCGGCGGCCACCACGCGCTGAACTTCGAGATCTACGGCCACTTCACCAGCCCCATCCGCCGCCTCTCCGACCTGATCAACCACTGGATCGTCTACCAGAACGACGTGCCCGAGAACCTCGTCGAACTCTGCGATCGCGCCAGCGACAAGCAAAAAGACGCCGAGCAGTGCGAGCGCGAGTACAAGACCTTCCTGCAGGAGGTCGGCCTCGATCCGATGGCGGTCAACAACCGCGGGATCGAAGTCGTCGACGAGGAAGAAGCAGAGAAGACGCTATAGCGGCCGATCGTCGTCCGATTTTCTCTCCTCCTCGATCCCACCACGTGCGGGGGCGCACGCTGGATCACGGTGACCGTGGCGGGAACCGTGATCCGAAGCCGTGCGAGGTCTTCGTGAATCCTGCGAACGAAGGCTTGGAAGGCGCGACGCGTCTTCCAGTGGATGAGTGAGTGACCAACGGGAACGAACGAATCGGTTGGGGAGGACGTGGTGATTCCTTGTTGCCAGTAGAAGACAGAATCTCGAGCCGTCAGCCACCACTTCACAATCGAACCGTCAGCCACCGCTGCACGAACGAGACGCTACAACCCCTCACGCTCGAGGAAGTCCAACACCGCGTCGGTAAACCGATCGTCCGGCACCGTGGTCAGGTGGTCTTCACCCTCGATAACGACGGCCTCGCCGTTCGGAAAGCCGTCCGCGAGCGGTTCGGGGTCGCCCGTGATGTCGTCGTGTTCGCCGGCGACGATCACCACCGGATGTTCGACCTGCGCGATCTCGTCCCAGTCGGCGGGCGCCGTTCGCGTCCGGGCGCAGGCCGCGAGCGCCTCGAGGTCGTTGTCCGTCGTCTCCGCGAAGAGCCGGAACCGCTTGCCAAGCGGGTCCGTTACGTCCTCGGAGTCGTCGGCCAGCAGCCCGTCGGCGATCCGGTCGCCGGCGTCGCTCGGTTCGATGGTCGCCGCGCCGATCCCGGCCAGTACGCCGGCGTTGAACCGCTCGGGGTGACGGTACAGGGCTTCGGTGCCGATCCGGCCGCCCATCGAGTAGCCGAAGAAGTCGGCCCGGTCGATCTCGAGGTGGTCCAGCAGGCGGACCACGTCCGCCGCCATGATGTCCGTTTCGTAGGCCGCCGGGTCGTGCGGTTTCTCGCTCTCGCCGTGGCCCCGGCAGTCGAGTGCGATCACCCGCCGACCGGCCTCGAGCAGCGTGTCGTCCCAGTCGCGGTCGCGCCAGTTCTCCTGCCGGCTCGAGGCGAAGCCGTGGACGAGGACGACCGGCGGGGCGGAGCCGTCGCCGTCTTCGGGAGTGAGATCGTCGTACGCGAGCTGCACGCCGGCGGCATTAAATGTGGCACCCGTTGGCATGAACGGGAGATGCGTGCGACGATACCTAACAGTTCGGCTTCCGGTATCTCGAGAGGCGTTCGGCGACGGCGTCGTTCGCTCACTCGTCTACAGCCGGGAGCGACTTCTCGTAGACGTGCTCCTCGAGGCCGGACCCCAGATCGGAATCGCGCGTTTTGAGGCGCTCGAAGCCGCGAGATTCGTAGAAGGAGATGCCGACCGCGTTGCTCGCGAGGACGGCCAGCCGGAGGCGGTCGAACGCCCGCGAGAGCAGGGTCTCGAGGTGCTCGAGCAGCGCGGTCCCGACGCCCTCGCGCCAGCGATCGGGGCGGACGTACAGCCGCGCGAGAAACGCCACCGACGCGTCCTCCGGCCAGGGAACGGCGTGGGCGAAGCCCTCGAGGGCGGGCTCGAGGTCGGTCCCGGTCGCGGCGTCCGCAGTGGCCGACTCGGCGACGAGAAAAACGGCGTTCTCGCGGCCGTTCGTGCCCGTGATCGCCGACTCAAGGTCGCCGATCGCGTACCAATCGGAGACCACGTCGTCGACCCTCTCGGCGCCGAGAACGTCGTCGTAGGCGCCGTGCCAGCTCTCGCGGGCGACCTCGTGGATCTCCCAGCAGTCGTCGACCGTCGCACGCCGGACGGTTCGCGTCACGACGAGGCGTACCAGCGCGGCCGCCAAAAAGCAGTGCCCGACAGCTACCGGATCGGTACGGTCAGGGTCCGATGAATCGCCGCGATCGCCCGTCATCGCCCCAGTGGCGCGACGACTCGAGATCGTTTTGATGAGTTTGCCACTACTATTATGGCCGCAAGCGCCGAACGAATCGGTGGCGGGCAGACGGGCCGTTCTCGAGGGAGCGGCCTCACCACAATCCCGCCTGCCTCTCCCTTCCGCTTTCTCGTAGGGGTCTGTTAGTGCGCGGGTGCGTACGTGTCCGAAAAGACGTTGAGGCAGACGACACCGCCGACGATGAGCGCGATGCCGACGAACCCGGCAATGTCGACCGATTCGTCGAATAACACGACGCCGATGAGGGCGGCGGCGATGATCCCCAGCGCGGACCAGGTCGCGTACACGAATCCGATCGGAAACTCCTGCAGCGAGAGGCTGAGAAGATAAAAGGAGCCGATATACCCCGCGACGACGATGGCGGTGGGAACGGGGTTGGTAAAGCCGTCCGAGAATTTGAGCGCCGTCGTCCCGGTCACTTCCGCCGCTATCGCGATCGCCAGGTAGAGGTACGCTCGCATGCGGCGATATCGTTGGACGGTTACTATGAACGGTTCGCTTCGATCGACGGATCAGTGCTCGCAGTCAAGCAGCGGAACGGGCGATGTGGAGCGATCGGGCACGGCGAGAGCGTCAGCGGCGTCGAAAACAGGGCGAAGACGGAAACAGAGGGGGTAGCGAGTCGGTCGCGGCTAGCGCTCGAGTCGCGTGCGCAGTGCGGCCATCGAGATCGCGATCACGGCGACGCCGGCGCCGAAGCCGGGAGTGCTGTCGCCGCTGGCGCCGCTCGAGTCGCCACCGGAACCGCCACTCGAGCCGTCAGCGGAGTCGTCCGAACCACTGCCGTTGCCGTCGATCGTCGCGGTCCGCGTCGAGAAGTGGTTGACCGCGATATAGACGGTCGCCTGCCCCTCCGCCTGAGCGTCCTGAACGACCATGTATCGTGATTGATCGCCCCCGATCGCGCTCTCGAGTTCGCTCTTCGAGGACGCCTCCACGGCGGCCTCGCCGTCGATGCGCACCGAGATGTCCTCGAGGTTGCCGACGGCCTCCTCGGAGACGGTCGTCATCACGACCGTCCCCTCGTGGACGGCGCGATCGATGGTCACGTTGACCCGGTTGTTCGCGGACTGGCTCACGTTCGCGGAGGTCTCCTGCCCGTAGGTGACGGCGTCGGTCACGAGTTCGCCGTCGCGCTGTTCGGCGGTCACGTCGACGGCCGCCGACCCCTCGGCGATCAGCGACTCCTCGTATTGGGCCCGCTCGTCTCGCTCGCCGTCGGCGTAGGAGCGGAACGCCAGCGTCGCGTTCGCGCCGAGATCGGCCGTCACGTTGCCGTCGGCGACGCCGACCTCGCCGTCGCCAACCACGAGGAAGACGCCCTGCCGGTCGCCGGTCTCGACTCGGACGCGCTCGCCCTCCTCGCTGGCCTCCGCTTCGGCCGCGAGATCGGCTTCGACGTACTGGGCCTCGTCGCCGCTCTCGACGACCAGCGTCCCGCGTTGCGTGTCGTGAGCCGAGAGCGTCGCACCGCTCTCGGCCCGAATCTGCGCGCTGGCCTGCGTCTGGCTCGCCACCGACAGTCCCGCGCCGTTCAGGTTCGTCGCCGCCTCGAGCCCGAGGCTGCCGTCGAGGCCGCCGCTGGAACTCGAGTCAGCCTCGCGCTGGGACTGGACGGCGACGGACGCGAAAGTCCGTTCGCCGCCGACGCGGTAATCGGTGATCGCGTCGCCCTCGACGTCGAAGGCGACGTTCGCGCCGGCGTAGGCCGAGCCGTCGGCGTCGGACTGCGTCGCGAGCGTCGTCTCGGTCTCGGTGCTGGCGTCAGCGGTGGTCTCGAGACCGGTCCCGCTATCGACCTCGGCGTCGGCCTCGATGGTCGTACGCGATTCCTCCGCGGTCGTCGCAGCTGCACCGGCCGCGGCCATCGTCACGGTGCTCGTGGCCACGAGCAGTGCAACCAGTAGCGCAGCGCCTCGATTCATTGCAAGCCGTGACTTTCGTCGTGACCGTAAAACCCGTTCTGACAAATCCGTCCAAACGTCGCGGGGCCGCCGGCCGCCCGCGCTCTACGGCCGACGCTACTCGGCCGCGGTCGACCGGTACCGGCCGACCCGCCCGTCGCGCTACCGCGAGATGTCCTCGCCGCTCTCTTTGACGACGGTCTCGACCTCTTGGGCGGTGACGAGCGCGACGTCGCCGGGGATCGTCCGTTTGAGCGACGCCGTCGCCGTAGCGTACTCGAGAGCGGCCGGCACGTCGTCGCCGTCGAGCCGGCGGGCGATGAACGCGCCGGTGAACGCGTCGCCGGTGCCGATCGGATCGACGGTATCGGTCTCGTAGGCCTCCTGATCGTGGACAACGCTGTCGTGCCAGCCGACCGCGCCGTCCGCGCCGCGGGTGACGACGACGGTCGTGAAGTCGTACTGGGAGCCGAGTTTGTGCGCGAGCTGGCGCGGGTCGCCCTCGAAGCCGAGGACGGTCCGCGCGTCGCGGGCGGCGATCACGAGGATGTCGATACCCGGAAACAGCCGAGTGAGCGTCTCTCGAGCCTCATCGGGCGACCAGAGCTTGCGCCGGTAGTTAAAGTCGAACGCCGTCGAGGTACCGCCTTTCCGGGCCGCCTTGAGCAGGTTCAGCGTCGTGTCCCGAAGCGTCGAGGAGAGCGCCGGCGTGATACCCGTCGTGAAGAAGACCTGCGCGTTCTGGATCCGCTCGAGGTCGAACTCGCGGGCCTCGGCCGTCGACACCGCGGTGTTCTCCCGATCGTAGATCACGTTCGTCCCGCGGGGCTTGCCGGCGTGCTCGAGGTAGTACGTTCCCTGACGGCCGCGGTGGCTCCAGACCACGTCCGTCTCGATGCCGTGACCCCGGAGTTCGCCGACGACGCGCCGGCCAAGCGCCGTCTCGGGGACCTTCGACAGCCAGGTCGCCGACGCGCCCAGTCGGCTCGCCGCGATGGCGACGTTGCTCTCCGCGCCCGCGGCGCGGACCTCGAACTCGCCGGCGTTCTCGAGGCGTTCGTTCCCCGGCGGCGACAGCCGGAGCATCGTCTCGCCGAAGGTGACGATGTCGCTCACGGCTCGACCCCCCGGATCGTGCGGCTGCGAACTGCGATGTGGCCCTCGGTCATACCCCACTCAACGAACGGCGTTGCTATAAGTTATGGCGGTCTGTCAACGCGGCATCACGCTCGAGCAGTGACGGAGAACCGCGTTTCGACTCTACCTACCAGCCGACAGCGGTGGCGTGCGCTGGCCGACGGTTCGCCGACGGCGAACCGTCTGTTCGACTTCGCGCGAGGTCTTCGCGAGTGAAATGAGCGAATGGCTCGGAAGACGCACCGCGTCTTCCGGTGGATGAGTGAGTGACCGACGGGAACGAGCGTTAGCGCGGGACCGAAGGTCCCGCGAACCATACGAACGGGGCAAAGCCCCGTGAGTAGAAATCGGTTGGGGAGGGTGTGGAAATCCCTCGTCGCCACGGTAGTGGGGCGCTCGCCGATCTTTTCTCATCAAGAACAAGAGGCGATCGAGGTCGCCGTTTCCGAGCCGACCCAAAGGCTATACCATAGCTTCGCTAACAGGTTCCCGAATGGTGTCGGCAGACGGATTAAAAACGTGGTTCGACTACCAACTGCTCTTCACGGGGATCGCGATCGCGTTCGTCGTCGTCATCGCCGTGTGGAGCCGACTCGTGGCGTACCTGGGGACGCTTCCGCTCGCAGACTCGAGCGTCGATTCCACTAACCCGACGGTCGCGCTCGCGGTCACGGGCGGCGGTATCCTCACGATTGTCCTGCTGGTCGTGCTGGCGGGACTGCTGAACCGAGACCGGAAGTAACCTCCGAACCCACGACCTAACGGCCCTCGTCCAGCGGCGACGCGACCGAGATCACCGCCGCCTCCTCCCGCTCGAGTCCCACATCCACCCCGAACTCCGCGAGCAACTCGCATCCGGCCTCGAGGTGGTCGGTCACGGCCGGCACCCGAACTCGGCCACCAGCAACGGCAAGGAAGACGAGCAACTGATCCGCCATGTGCCGGTCGACGGGCGCCACGCCCTCGAGAAAGCGATTCGCCGCGTCGGCGGCGTCCTCGCCGACGCGCTCGGCGGGCTTCCCGCGCTCGCCCAGGGCGGAAAATCCCGCAACGGCGGTCCCGTGATCGACGCGAAGTACCAGCGCGGAGCCCGGCGACGGGCTCTCGGCGGTCGTCACGCGGCGCTCGAGCACCTCGTCGGCTCCGAGAACCAGCCGCTCGAGCGCGCCTTCTGCCTGCCGGTGGGCCACGTCGCGGTCCGCCAGCGACTCCGATTCCGTCGAGTAGAGCCGGACGCCCTCGAGCGGGCCGCGCTCGAGAATATCGATCGGCTCGAGGCTCGAGGGCTCGAGTCGAAGCGTCGCCCGTCCCCCGCCGGCGGGGTAGAAGCCGCGGCGGTCGACCTCGCAGGCGGCCGCGAGGCCGTAGCGGCGACAGAGCGGCAGTTTCACGTGTCGAAAATAGTCCAGCGGCGGCGACCACGCCACGTCCGTCCCGCCGGTGGCCGTCACCGACAGCGGCGACTCGAGGACCGCCGACAGCGGCAGGAGGGCGTCGAACAGTAACATGGCGCTGCCGGCGGTCCCGATGTCGACGGCGTACTCGCCGCCCTCGAGCCTCGCATTCGCTGCACCTGAACCGGTGCCGCCGCCCTCGAGCCCCGGCTCGAATTCGATCGTCTCCGCGCCGAGTTCGGCCCCCGAACCGTCGGCGTCGCAGATCTCGGTCATCGTCTCGAGGACCGCCAGATGTTGATGGGCCAGGCCGGGCGTCGGCCGGTCGCCGCGGACGTTCTCGAGCCGGACCGGCTCGTTCCGGAGGACTGACAGCGCGAGCGCGGTGCGGAAGAACTGGCCGCCGGCGCTCGAGCCGTCGAGCGTTCTGGTCATGGAGGTCCGTTCGGGCTCGAGTCACCTACCGGTGGCGACAGTCGGGATCGCCGGCGCGGTCTCGAGTGCTCGGCCGCTCACCCGGCGAGCGCGCCGAACAGCGTCAGAACACCGGCGACCGTCGTGGCAGCCCCGAGAATCGGGAGGAACTCCCGCGTGATCCACCGGGTCTGTCCGCCACCGCGGGCGAACGTGTCGGTGTGCCACCACGCGAGCGCGAGCGCGCCCGCCTCGACGGCAGCGACGAGTTCGGCCCCGAGTACCACGAAGGGCGTCCCGACTAGCACGCCGCTGAGTGCGGTCAACATGCCACCGATGCTGATACCGGCCAGCCCAGCCGGCCCCCGACGTTGCGGTTGCATCGTCGGTCGGGGAGTACGACGATCCGGCTGAAAAGCGTACCGCGGAAACCCAGAGGATGCGTGCAGGTCGGCCGCCGTCAACCGGCGATCGGGTTCCGGTTGCTGAAGCTTTTCCCCGCTCCGCGGGGGAGGTGTTGCAGATGCGACTCTGGCGCGACCCGCTCCGACGGCGGTGGATTCTCTGGGCAACGATGGGCCTCGCCTTTCTGCTGGTCAACGCGAACCGGCTCTCGACGGCGGTCCTCGCGGAGGACCTCATGGCCGCGTTCGGCACGACGGGCGCACAACTGGGGACGCTCCACGCCTTCTTCTTCTGGGTGTACGCCGCCATGCAGATTCCGACCGGGATCCTGGCGGACCGGGTCGGCCCCCGTCGCACCGCGGCGGTCGGCGCGGCGGTGATGAGCGTCGGCACGATCGGCTTCGCGGCGGCGAACAGCTACCTTGCGGCGGTGCTGGCCCGCGGGCTCGTCGGCCTCGGCGGTAGCGTAATTTTCGTCTGTATCCTCCGCTTTTGTGCCACCTGGTTCCGCGCCGACGAGTTCGCGACGATGAGCGGCCTCACGTTCACCCTCTCGGGGATCGGCGGCGTCTTCGCGACGACCCCGCTCGCGATCGTCGTCGGGGCCGTCGGCTGGCGGACGGCGATCGGCTCGCTCGGCGCCGTCGGGTTCGTCGTCGCCGTCGCCGTGTTCGCGCTCGTGCGGGACACGCCCGCGAAGGCCGGCTTCGAGCCGATCGAGGGCGTCCCCGAACAGGAGACGCTCACCGGGGCAGAGCTTCGCTCCTCGCTGGCGGACGTGCTTCGGGACCCACTCGTCTGGCTCGTCGCGCTCATGCTCTTTTGCTCGAGCGGCGTCAACCTCACCCTGTTCGGGCTCTGGGGCGTGCCGTACGTCGTCCAGACCTACGACGTGACGGTGACGACGGCCTCGACGATCACCCTGCTCGGCGGGATCGGTATCATGATCGGGCCGCCGGCGATCGGCTGGCTCTCGGACCGCCTCGAGCGCCGGATGGAACTCCTAGTCGCCGGTGGCGGCTGTTTCGTCGCCTGTCTCGGGCTGATCGCGGTCACGGGGAAGCCGCCGCTGCCCGTCGTCGGCCTCGTCTTCTTCCTGGCCGGCTTCCTGCTGGGCGCGTTCCTGCTCGGCTATGCCGTCGTCAAGGACCGCCACCCAAGCAGCGCGAGCGGGATCTCGACCGGAACGGTCAACGCCGGGGCGTTCGTCGGGGCCGCGATCCTGCCGACGGTGATGGGCTGGGCGCTCGACGCCTACTGGACCGGCGAACTCGTCGGCGGCGTCCGCGTCTACACCCCGTTCGGCTACCGGATCGCGTTCGGTATCGCCACGGCCGCCGGCGCGGTCGCCTTCGGCTGTGCGCTCTGGCTCTACCGCCACGAACGCGCGACCCACTCGGAGGCAGACGCTCGAGACGCGAGCGCTGAGGGGCTGGGCGGCGAGTAACGGGTCAGCGCCGACGCGTTTCCTCGGCGGCCGCCGCGAGCCGATTACCCGCCGTGGCCGGGATAATCCCGCTCGAATCGATCCTCGATCTCCGCCTCGTCGAACTGCACGATCACCGGCCGGCCGTGCGGGCAGGCGTAGGGGTTCTCGCAGTCGTCTAAGGCCTCGAGCAATTCGACGACCGATCCCTCCGTCAGCGACGTGTTGCCGGTGATCGAGGGATAACAGGCCAGATCGCCGAGAAACTCGTCGGCCAGCGCGTCGACCGTCTCCGCGCCCGCCTCGCGGTCGCCCTCGAGGAACGAGGCGAGCACGTCCCGCAGCCGACCGGGCTCGAGCGTCTCCGCGAACACCGCGGGGACGGTCGTCACCGCGACCGTCCGGTCGTCGGTCCGATCGGCGTAGAATCCCAGTCGGGAGAGCGCCTCGCGGTAGTGTTCGAATGCCTCGGCCTCCGCGGCCGTCAACTCGAGGTCGACCGGTTCGGCGAGTGCCTGCGCGCTCGGATCGTCGGCGAACGCTCGCTGCAGCCGCTCGTAGTTGACGCGTTCGTCGGCGGCGTGCTGGTCGATCAAGACGAGTCCGTCGGGTGTCTCGCAGACGAGATAGGTGTCGTGCAACTGGCCCAGCACCCGCAGCGATGGCAGCGAGTCGAACGTGGTCTCCCCGCCCGTCGCTGCCTCGCCGGTCAGCGTCCGCTGTTCGGTCGCGGCGTCGAATTTGCGCTCGCGCTCTGGGCCGGCGTCGGAACTCGAGCCGCGGGCCGAGGGTGAACCCCGGTCGCGATCAGCGGTCGGCCCGCTCGAGCGGGAGCGGGTTTCCGTCGACCCCGTCACAGTACTCTCGTCCGCGTTCGACGCCGCCGTCTCCGTCGTCCGTTCGCTTCGCGGCGTCGCCGTCGGCCCGTCGTTCGGTGACGGCCGTGTCTCGTCGCCCGGCCGACTCGAGCCGACCCCCGCACTGGCGTGTGCGGTCTCGGAATCGCCATCCGGCGGCGCGTCGTTCGGCTCGGCCGCCGAGACGCTATCGCCGTCGGCCGACGACCCGGCGGTTTCGCTGCTCCCCTCGAGCGTCGTCGGCTCGTGGTCGGGCGTTTCGGCGTTGGCATCTCGCCCGTCACCGGGCTCGACCCGCGCTTCACCCGGCGCCGACCGCCCCCGCGGTGCCCGCGAGCGGAGCAGGCCGTGCTCGAGCAGCGCCGACTCGACGGCCGAATCGACCTGGCGGCGGACCGCGTCGTCGTCGTCGAACCGTACCTCGCGCTTTCTGGGATGGACGTTCACGTCGACGGCGTCGCCGGGCACCTCGAGGAAGAGCGTGACGAAGGGGTAGCGGTCGCCGCCGAGTTGCGTGCCGTAGGCGCCCATGATCCCCTCGCGGACGGCGTCGGCGGTGACGGCGCGACCGTTGACGTACGTCGCGAGGTAATCCCGGCTCGAGCGGTTGGTCTCCGGATGGGAAACGAGCCCCGAGACGGAGTCGAGCGGTCCCGGTGGGAGGTCGTCGCCGTCGGCCTCGACCGGGATCATGGCCGAAGCGACCTCGCGGCCGTAGACGGCCAGCAGGGCGGCCTGGAGGTCGCCCTGCCCGGTCGTCGAGAATACCTCGCGGCCGTCGTGGGTCAGCGAGACGGCCACGTCGGGGTTGGCCAGCGCGTAGCGCGTGACGACGCGGTTGACGTGGGCGAACTCCGTCGCCGTCGTCTTGAGGAACTTCCGGCGCGCGGGCGTGTTGTAGAAGAGATCCTCGACCTCGACGATCGTCCCCGTCGGACAGCCGGTCGGCTCGACGCTCGTCACGTCGCCGCCCTCGGAGACGAGTTCCGTCCCCGCGCCGTCGGCCTCGCGCGGTCGCGAGCGGATGGTCAGCCGCGACACCGAGCCGATCGTGTGCAGGGCCTCGCCCCGGAATCCCAGCGTGGCGACGCCCGATTCTAAGTCCTCGAGGCCGTCGATCTTGCTGGTCGTGTGCTCGCGGACGGCCGCGCGGAGATCGGCCTCGGTCATCCCGTGACCGTCGTCGGCGACCCGGATCAGGTCGGTGCCGCCCGCCTCGACGGCGACATCGACGCTCGAAGCGTCGGCGTCTACGCTGTTCTCGACCAGTTCCTTCACCGCGCTGGCGGGCCGCTCGACGACCTCGCCGGCGGCGATGCGGGCGACGGTGTCGTCGTCGAGCCGGTGGATCTCGGTCTCGGATGGGGTGCTCTCGTCGCTCATGGTGATGTGGCGTCGGCGACGGCGAGTTCCGACGCGCCTGTGTGACTGGATATCCCTACAGACGGCTGCTGGTTAGGTCTTGCGTCCCGATCGGCGAAAAACGAGAACGAGGCCGGTCTCGAGCGCTCAGTCCTCGAGACCGAGGTCCTGTGACGTCGAGTTGCCGGCCCGCGGGACGCCCTTCACGGTCACGGTCTCGCCGTTCATGAAGGAGGCGGCGGGACTCGAGAGGAACTGCGCCACGTCGGCGATGTCCTCCCCGTAGCCGATGCGGCGGTCGGCCTGCTCGCGGGGCGGCATGTCCTCGCTGTCGATGCCGAGCGTCTCGGCGACGCCGGGGGTCTGAATCAGCCCGGGCGCGATACAGTTGATGCGGATGCCGTATTCGGCCCACTCGGCGGCCAGCGTCTCAGTCAGGCGGATGATCGCGGCCTTCGACGCGCTGTAGTGGCTCTCGCCGGGCGCGGCGTGCTGGCCGTTGACCGAGGAGAGGTTGATGATGACGCCGCCGTCGCCCTCGCGCATGACCTCGCCGGCCAGTTGCGTGCAGTGGACCGTGCTATTGAGATTGAGGTCGACGATGGTCTTCCAGCCGTTCTCGGAGATGTCCTCGAAGGGCGCGACGAACTCCCCACCGGCGTTGTTGACGAGGATGTCGATATCGCCGAACTCGTCGACCGTCTCGTCGACTAAGTTCTGGACCTGCTCGCGCTCACGGACGTTACACTCGACCGCGAGCGCGTCGGCCGCGTCGTCGGCCTCGTTGATCCCCTCGGCGACCGGGCCGACGCGGTCCATCGACCGCGAGCAGATCGCCACGTTCGCGCCGCCGGCCGCGAGCGTCTCCGCGATCGCCTGGCCGATTCCCTGGCTCGCTCCGGTGACGATTGCGGTCTTCCCCGCAACGTCGAAGTCAGCTTCGTGCATCGTGCTACCGAGTGCCCTATCGGCTCAAAGTTCTATCGATGGACGACGGCACCGCCGTCTTTCGGTCACGCCCGTGTGAGTGGCGAAAACGTCCAGCGATTTACCGGCGTAGCCCGCGACTCGAGCGCGATCGATGAGCCCGGAAACCGTTCGATCGACCCGGAACCCGCCGGGGACGATCGTCCCGAATTTCCCCGTTCGAGGGGTTTTTGATCCGCGTTCGTTTGATAGCGTCTACTGCCGGACGCGTGACACGGGGAACGCAAAGCGGTATCTGCTCGCCGGGTTTCTGAGCAACGTCGTCGTCGTCGGTCGCGATATTGGGGCACCTCGAGCAGCGACGAACGGGAATCGACCGAGTCCGCGTTCACGTGCGTCGATCCGAGCGCGGGATTCGGTGAAAGGGCTAAGTCGAACCCGGTCTTGAGAGCCATCGACGGACGCGCAGACTGGTGTTCATCACGATGACTACCTACACTGTCGAGGTACCCGACGGGAACGAACGTGGCATGCGAATCGTATGCGACGAACACGGCGACGCCGAGGAGTTCCAGCCCGGCTATCGGACGGTCGCCTTCCACTGCGAGGGCTGTGGCGTCGAACTCGAGGTCACCCTCCACGACCTCCGCGAGTGGCGAGACCTCGGCGAGATGTGCTGACGGCGCGTCGATCGGACCGAGAGCGGCGGCGTTGCTGCCGAACGCGAGTGTCGCATCGACACTGTTCGCCAGAGACCAATAGTGAATGTTATAACTATTTTCGATGTGGAATCATTCATGGAGCTAGCGACAGGGTACCAGTTTCTGCGGACGTTTGGAATTCTCGCGATACTCGCAGTGGTGCTTTCGGGAATACTGTCCCCGCCCGACCCCATCACGCAACTGCTGTACCTTGGTCCGTTCTTGCTCGGTGCGTTGCTGCTGGCAGCGCTCCGAACGTACACGGACATCCTCGAGGCGATCGAACTCGGGCGCTAACTGGCGTCCGTTCGGCCGAACCGACAGTCGATAGCTACAGCAGGTGCTCACTCCTCGAGTCGCTCCTGTAGTTCCTGAACCTTCGAGACGAGTTCGATCGGCGGCGTCGCGTTCACGTCCATCGACTCGAGGTCCGCGAGGACGGCCTCCGTCTCGGGATCGAGCGCGGGGGCGTCGTCGGCCGCCGTCGGCCCGCCGTCGGTCGACGCGGCCTGCTCCTCGCCGCCCGTCTGCATCGTCCCGCTACCGAGGTCGAAGACCGCCTGCACTGGCTCGCTCGAGCCACCGCCTTTGGCCTCGATGGCCTTCTCTTCGCGCAACCGCTCGAGGACGTCCCTCGAGCGGTCGACGACGGGGTCGGGAACCCCCGCTAGGTCGGCGACGTGGATGCCGTAGGAGCGGTCGGTGGGGCCGTCCCGCACCGTTCGGAGGAAGGTCACGTCGCCGTCGCGTTCGTCCGCGGCGACGTGGACGTTGGCGACGCGAGGGAGCTTTTCCGCGAGGCCGGTGAGTTCGTGGTAGTGAGTCGCGAAGAGCGTCTTCGCTTTCACCTCGTTGTGCAGGTACTCCGTGGCGGCCCACGCGATGGAGATGCCGTCGTAGGTCGCGGTGCCCCGGCCCACCTCGTCTAAGATGACCAGCGACTCCTCGGTCGCGGCGTGCAGGATGTTCGAGAGCTCGCTCATCTCGACCATGAACGTCGACCGGCCCTGCGCGAGTTCGTCGAGCGCACCGACGCGGGTGAAGATGCCGTCGACCAGTCCGATCTCGGCCTCCTTTGCCGGGACGAAACTACCGATCTGGGCCAGCAAGACGATGCAGGCGACCTGTCGCATGTACGTCGATTTCCCGGACATGTTGGGCCCGGTGACGACGAGGAAGCCCCGATCCTCGTCTGCGCGCCCACTGGCGCGTTCCTGACCGGCGGCTTCGGTCGCCGGCCCCAGTCGCACGTCGTTGGGGACGAACTCCGTCGTCTGCTCGACGACCGGATGGCGACCCTGTTCGATCTCGAGGCGGTCGCCGCGATGCAACTCGGGTTGGACCCAGCGGTTCTCGGCCGCGTGGGTCGCGAGACTGGCGAGCGCGTCGACCGACGCCAGCGCCCGCCCCACGTCCTGTAGCAGTTCGGCCCGCGCGGCGACCTCTTCCCGGAGGTCGCTGAAGAGGTCGTACTCGAGGTCGCCGCGTCGCTCCTCGAGGCGAAGGATCTCGCGTTCTTTCTCCTCGAGTTCGTCGGTGGTAAAGCGCTTCGAGTTCTTCAGCGTCTTGATCTCCTCGTAGTGATCGGGGACGCCGTCGGCGGCCGACTTGCCGACCTGGATGTAGTAGCCGTCGGTCTTGTTCCGGTCGACGGTCACGTGGGAGAGGCCGTACTGGCCCTTCTCGCGGTCGGCCAGCGTCTCGAGCCACTCTCGAACCGCCTCGTGGCGCTCGATCACCTCGTCGAGGTCGTCGTCGTACCCGTACTGGAGGAGTTCGCCCTGGGTCACCGTCGACGGCGGATCGTCGGCGATCGCTTCAGCGAGCGTCTCACGCAGGTCGCGGGCGGCCTCCCGATCGGGCCGGTCGACGATCTCGGCGAGCGGCGAGTCCGCGAGGTCGGGGTTCGACGCGATCGCCTCGGCCAGCGCCGGGAGCACGGCCAGCGTCTCGTGCACCGCGACCAGGTCGCGGGCGTCCGCGCTGCCGTGGGTGGCCTTCGACGCGAGCCGCGCCAGATCGTAGGCCTCGCCGAGCGTCTCCTGGATCTCGTCGCGGGCCAGCGCCGCCGACGAGAGCGCGGCAACGCTCTCCTGGCGGCGTTCGAGGACCTCGAGCGAGCGTCTGGGGCGCTGGAGCCACTCCTTCAAGAGCCGGGCGCCGGCGCTGGTCTCGGTGTGGTCGATCGTCGCGAACAGCGAGCCGTCGCGCTCGCCCTGCATGGTCTCGGTCAGCTCGAGGTTGCGCTGGGTGGTCGCGTCCAGCGTGACGTGGTCGTCGCCGTGGTGGGCCTGAATGCGAGTCATCGAGGCCAGTACGCCCGCGCCGGTCTCCTCGACGTACGAGAGGACGGCGCCGGCGGCGGCGATCGCGGGTTGGGCGACCGACAGCCGGTCGACGGTCTCGGCTCCGAACTGGTCGCGCACCCGGTGGTCGGCCCGTTTGGGCGCGAACGCCTCCGTCTCGTGGAGCGTCAGCGTGGCGTCGCTGCGTTCGCGCACCCGGTTGAGAAGGTCGTCGTCTGTCCGCACGTCCGGTCCCGGCAGGATCTCGACCGGGTCGAACCGGTAGAGTTCCGTCAGCGCGTCGTCGGCGTCGTCGGCCGCCGCGACCAGAAAGCGACCGGTCGTCACGTCCGCGAAGGCCAGCCCGTACCCCGCGTCGGTCGACGAGCCGCCGGCGCTCGAGCCGTCGACGACCGCCGCGAGGTACTGGGCGTCGGCGTCGCTGGTCTCGAGCAAGGTGCCGGGGGTCACGACGCGGACGATCTCGCGGGCGTGGCCTGAGTCGGTCTCGTACTGGTCGGCGACGGCGACGCGGTAGCCCCGTTCGACGAGCGCCTTGAGATAGGGCGTCAGATCGTCGATCGGGACGCCGGCCATGGGGTACGACGAGCCGTGGGAGGACTTCTGTGAGACCTTGAGGTCGAGTTCCTCGCTGACGAGTTCGGCGTCCTCGCCGAAGAACTCGTAGAAGTCGCCACACTGCATCGCCAGTAGTTCCGCGTCGGTCCCCTCTTTCAGGGAGAAGAACTCACCGACGATCCCCGTCGCCTCGGTCATACTCGGGGAGTGTCCTTCCACCTCAAAAACCCTGCGGGATCCGCGGTGAAAGTGATCGGCGGCGAGCGCTCGAGAGGATCCATCGTGACCGACGGCGGCCATCGAGACGAAAACGCTGCCAGAAGGTGATGTCGAACGGGCCCCCAGTGGTGTGTCCGGAAGAGGGGAGGGGGAGGGCCGGGAACGGCCAGTCGGTCGAACTGGCGGTGAAACGGCCTCCGATCGCGGCGAGGGAGGGTGGTCTCTCGGAGAGTCGGACGGTCCTCTGGCAACGACCAAGTCGCCCTCGCCGATTGTTGCTACGGGACCGCCGAGTAAACTTATTCGCCAGTTAAAACGGTTCGAGCGGCCGAAATTCGTCCGAGCACGGATTCACCCGCTCGAGGCGCGGGCGTTGCTGTCGCCGCTAGTACAGCCTCGCGGCGAGTGGCACTGCGATCGTCACCCGCCGTGTCTCCGATACCAGACGCGGGCACCGATCGGCGACTCGTCGTCCTCGAGATCGAGTCTGCGCAAGACGAGGTCCCGCACCGCGACCGTCACGACGAGTTCGACTGGGGCGCCGTCTTCGGGAGCCACCTCGAAGACGGCGTGGCCGTCCCGCCGGCCGATGGCTTCGATCGTCCCGACGGACCACCGCTCGAGGTCGTGGGTCGGCTGTCGCGCGTGGATCCTGTCGTGGGGCATAAGAAAGCAGAGGCGCCCCGCGACCGAGAGCGTGGCGGGACAGGCGTCGGTGGTCAGTCGAGGTCGTCAGTAGTCCCCGAGGACGCCGAGCCGTCTCGCCCGGCGGGTCGCCCACTGGAAGACGGCGTACCCGAGCGCGAAGTAGCCGATGGCGACGCCGAGCAGAACCGCGAGGTCGGCCGGCGGGAACTCCCAGAGCCGGACGTCGTCGATCATCGTCCGCTGGAGGAGTGCGCTGCCCTGAGCGAGCGGGAGCCATCGCAGCCAGCCCAGGTCGAACGCGGGCGCGGAGATCAGGACGATGAACCCGAACTGGAGCAGGTTGAGCCAGTTGCCGATCTGTTTGTAGAGGACCGTGACGCCGCCGGCCGCGAGCCCGAGGCCGAGCACCGAGACGATGCTGAGCGTCGCGACGACGACGATCGTTCCCAGGTTCAACTCGAGGCTCGTCCCGGTGACGACGATCATCACCGCCAGCAGTATCGTCGCGATGACGAACGACCGGACGATCTTCGCGAGCCCTTTCAGCAGCGCGACGGGGGCGAAGCCGAACGGCGACATCACGTGACGCTCGAGGGTCCCCCACTGCACTTCGCTCCCGATGTCGTTCGAGATCGAGGAGTACGCGCCCACGGACAGCGACCACAGGAAGTAGCCGACGATGATCCCCTCGATCGAGTCGGTGAGCGCCTGCCCGGCGACCATCCGACCGCCGTAGAACAGCAGCCCGAAGAAGAACACCGAGATGACGAGCCCGCCGACGGCGTTGGCGGGATAGCGGACGAAGATCAGGTACTCGCGGTAGAGCACGGCCCGCGCGAGGTGCCGATAGCCGGCCGGCCGCGGCGTCTCGCCCGCGTCGGGCCCGGCCGCGGTCATCGGTCACCTCGGTCGGCCGCCGTCAGATCGACGAAGACGTCCTCGAGGTCGGGCTCGACCGTTCGAACGCGCTCGAGCGCCACGTCGTTGCGTCGGAGGAGATCCATCAGGTCGTAGAGTCCGTCGCTGTCGGTCACGACCTCGATCCGGGGGCTGGGATCGTCCAAGTCGACGCTCATCGCGTCGAACCGTCGTCGCAGGGCCGACACGACCGCGGCGTCGAGATCGCTGCTCGTGATCCGAACGCGGTGTCGGTCCGTGTCGGACAGCAGCGCCTCGACCGTGTCGTCCGCGATGATCTCCCCGCCGGACATGATGAGGACGCGATCACAGACCGTCTCGACGACGTCCATATCGTGGCTGCTGAGGACGACGGTGAGGGCTTCCTCCTCGGCGAGACGCCGCAGTTCCCGCTGGAGCGTTCGCGAACTCTCGACGTCGAGCCCCAGCGTGGGTTCGTCGAGAAAGACGACCGACGCGCCGCCGGCGAGGGCGCTCGCCAGCGACACCTTCTGTTTCATTCCGCGGGAGAGTTCGCGGACCGGAACGTCCGCTTTCGCCTCGAGATCGAGTTTCGCCAGCAGTCGATCGTGGCGCTCGCGGACCGAGTTCGGATCGACACCGCCGATCGTGGCGAAATAGCGGAGGTTCTCGCGGACCGTCAGCCGCCAGTAGTCGTTGCGCGCCCCTTCCAACATCGCGTCGACGAAACCGTAGGCCTCTCGCGGCCGCTCGTAGAGGTCGACGCCTCGAATCCGAACGGTTCCCGCGTCCGGGATCACCATGCCGAGGATCGATTTGATGAGCGTCGTCTTCCCGGCACCGTTTGGCCCCAGCAACCCGACGATCGAGCCGGTTTCGATATCGACGCTGACGTCGTTCACGGCGGTGACCGCCGCGTCACCCTCACCGAACCGCTTGGACAGCCCGGTCACCGAAACGGCGATGTCACGGTCGTCCATCGCCGACGACTCGAGGCTGTTCGGACGAGTGTCTGACCCAGTACTACCGAGAGCCGAGGCTGTAACGCCGTCGCCGGTGCCCACAGCCGTCTCCTCACCGTCCGACATCGCTCCTTCACCGCTCGTGATCCCACCGTTCTCTCGCGCGGTCACAGTACTGATTCAGGGAACCGAGCTACAAAAGCGGGAGGCCACCGGCACGGGACGCCGAACGCGAGGCGTTCGCCCGCAACAACGTCGCGATCGGCCAGCAGCGCCAGACGCTACGCGAGCAATTCGTCGGCCAGTAATGCGAGGCTCTCGTCACCCTCGTCGGCCGCGTCGGGAACCGCGAGCATGACCTCCTCGATGCCGGCGTCGGCGTAGTCGGCGAGTCGGTCGCGGACCGCGGCCGGCGTTCCGGTGGGAGCGGTCTCGACGTAGCCCGAGAGGAAGAACTCGCGGGGTTCGCTCGGCTCGTCGGGCAGGAAGTCGTCCCGGAACGTTTCGCGTTTCTCTTCGGCCGCCTCGGTGGTCTCGCCGACGAAGACGAACAGTTCGGCGGACGTGCGGATCTCGTCGTACCGCGCTTCGCTCTCGCAGTGGTCCCGCAACACGTCGAGTTTCTCCGCGAAGCCGTCGGGCTCGAGCGTGCCGTAGTTCCAGCCGTCGGCCAACTCGGCGGTGTAGCGCAGGGTGAACGCCTCGCCCCCGCCGCCGATCCAGATCGGCGGGTGGGGGTTCTGTACCGGCTGCGGTTCGCAAAAGGCTTCGTCGAGGTCGACCGCGAGGTGCTCGCCCTCGTGGCTGTACGTGTCGTTCGTCCACAGGCCCTGCAGGATCTCGACGGTCTCAGCCAGTCGGCGGAGCCGCTTTGCGGGAGGCTCGCGGAACTCGTAGCCAAAGCGCTGATACTCGTCCTCGTACCAGCCTCCGCCCAGTCCCAACTCGAGCCGACCGTCGCTGACGTGATCGACCGTCGCCGCCATCTTCGCGAGCAGCGCCGGATGGCGGTAGGACTGGCTGGTGACGAGCGTGCCCAGTCGGATCCGGTCGGTCGCCTCGGCGACCGCGCTCAGCGTCGTCCAGCACTCCTGGGTCGCCCGGCGCGGGTCGCCGATCCACGACTGGAAGTGGTCCTCGAGCCAGACCGCGTCGTAGCCCAGCCGTTCGGCCTCGAGTGCGGTCGCCCGGATCGTGCCGATGTCGGTGCCGTACTGCGGGAGGATATAGCCGACCGAGAGGTCGGTCGCGCTCATTCGGCCACCTCCTCGTCGAGTGCTAGCGTCCGATCGGCGAGCGTCTCGGCGTCCGGCGCGACCAGTTTCACGAGCGCCTCCTTGCCAACCTCGCCGCGGTCGACGACCGCGACGGGGGGTTCGTCCCGATCCGCGAACGCCTGCCTGGCGCCCCAGCCCATCGTCCGTCCCTCGGTCTCCTCGACCGCGGTCGGCTGCTCGCCGCGATCGTACTCCGCGACCGGCCACTCGAGGGCCTCGAGCGCGTCTTCCACGTCGGCGTCGAACCGACAGTTGACGGCGAATCGCAGATCGGGGACGAACTCCCGCGCCGACAGGAGGAAGCGAGCGACGTGGCTCGAGGCGCCGAACCGAACGCCGCGGTTCGGGTGGACCCCCGAGAGGGTGCGGGTGATCCGGCCCTCGACGGCGGCGGTCTCGGCGACGGACTCGGCGTAGGGCGTCGCGCCGACGACGTTCATGCCGACTTCGGGTACCAGCGCCGAGACGTCGGCGTCGACGACCTGCTCGACGACCGCCTGCACGTCCTCGGCGGTCACCTCGCGGGCGGCCTCGTTTCGCAGCGGCGCCATGTGGTTGACCGCGCCGTGGCCCTCGCCAACGTCGTAGTGGTATCGGACCGCGCGCGCGAGGAAGTCGGTCGCGCCCGCCACGGCCGGCTCGAGCGCCGCTCCGTTCGCCAGCCGGGCCGTGATCGCCGCAGCGAGCGCACAGCCCGAGCCGTGGGTGGCGTCCGTGTCGACGCGGGGGTGGTCGAAGGTTCGGACCGTCTCCTCGGTGACGAGCACGTCTCGAACGCGCTCGCCGGGGACGTGGCCGCCCTTGACGAGGACCGCGTCGACGCCGGTCTCGAGGACCGCCTCGCCGGCCTCGCGGGCCGTCTCCTCGTCGGTGACGGCCACGTCGGTCAACACCTCGGCCTCGTCGGCGTTGGGGGTCACGACGGTCGCCCGGCTCAGGAGGTCCTCGTAGGCTCGTTCGGCCTCGGCCTCGAGCAGCCGGTCGCCGGAGGTCGCGACCATGACGGGGTCGACCACCAGCGGGAAGTCGAACTCGCGAGCGTACTCGGCGACGGTCTCGATGACCTCGGTCGTCGCGAGCATTCCCGTCTTGGCCGCGCCCACGTCGAAGTCGTCGGTGACGGCCTCGAGTTGCGCCTCGATCTCTTCGATCGGGAGGACGTGAGAGGACTCGACGCCGCGCGTGTTCTGGGCGGTGACGGCGGTGATCGCCGACGTGCCGAAGACGCCGTGGGCGGCCATCGTCGCGAGGTCGGCCTGAATCCCCGCGCCGCCGCCGGAGTCACTGCCCGCGATCGTCAGCCCGACCGGCCGCTGTTCGGGTGCTGGCGTTCTCATGGGCGATCGTATTCCGCGGTTGTACTAAGCGATACTGGTCGGCGGGGTAACTGCGCATCTCACGAGAACATACGACCAGACCGGCCGCTCCGTCGACCGTTTTCGACCGGTAGTGCGCCGGCAGCGGCGGCCGATGGTTTCATGTTTATAACAACTATAATTATTATCTCTTGGAGGAACGGAGTGGCATGAACGAACGCTCGCGATCGAGGCGGCGCTATCTGGTTACTCTCGGCGCAGTCGGCGCGACCGCGCTGGCGGGATGCCAGGAGCAGACCGACGCCAACGCGACCGGAACCGACGGGGAAACGGACGGACCGACGAGTAACGGGAACGGGGCTGGCCTCAGCGACGACGGTATCGAGGACCCGTCAGCACTCATCTCGACGACCCAGAGCACGCTGACGAAGCAGGGGTACGAACTCACCGAGGAGCTATCGACGACCGGCATGGAGCTGAACGAACGCTCACAGCGCACGCGCAGCAGCCCCACGGCCGAGCGACAGCTCTCCGTTCTCGAGACCGCATCGAAGACGAGTCGAACCTTCGCCGACGGCGGGGCCTACTACGTCCAGACGACGGAGAACGGGGAGACGACGACATCGACGCAGGAGCTAAACGGCTCGTTCGAGCGGACACACACGCCCGATCACCTCACCAGAAAACGGAGCCTCGGCGGCGTCCTCGAGGCCGGAAGCTACGTCTCCGCGGGGACGACCACGCGAAACGGCCGCGAGCTTCGACAGTTCGACCTCGAGTCGATCGGGATTCAGCAACCGGGCGTCGAGATCTCGAGTTCGAGCGGGACGGTGCTGGCCACCGACGACGGGGTCGTCTTCGAGGCCACGCTCTCGTTCGAGGGGAGCGCCGAGGGCACGGCGATCACGCGCGAGCAGTCGGTCGCCGTCACCGAACTCGGCGAGGTCACGGTCGAGCGGCCGTCCTGGGTCGACGCGGCAGAGCAGTAAGCGTTCGCGTTACGTGTCCGTCTCGCGGCCAGCGCCGCGTAGGCGGCCCGCGATGGATCGACGAGCGGATAGTCGAATCGGTCGCCGTCGACGAGAACCGCTCCACGGTCGTTCGAGGCGGTCTCGGCACAGCCGATCGCCGATTCGGACGGGCGACTGCGCCACTGGTTCGCCACCGAGTGGTATAATATAAATTATCGTGCCAGTGGAACCACCGACGTACCAAACAATGCAGGGTGAATAGCTAATCGTGTTGAATTACAAGAGAACGTACTTGTCATGCGTCCGTATACACGCGAGTCGACGACGGCCGAGGGAACGGAGCGAAAGGGGGTCGAATGCACGGAATAATTCTGAAGACGCTGCAGGCGTTCGTCGTCGACACGTACGGCGAGGACGCCTGGCTGGCGGTCCAGCGAGACGCCGACATCGAGGAGAAAGTCTACGTGCCGGTCACGGTCTATCCGGACGGCGATGTCTACGAAATCGCGCGGACCGCCGGCGAACTCACCGACCAGTCTCCGCGGACGATCCTGACCCAGTACGGCGAGTGGGTCGTTCCGGCGCTGCTCGAGACCTACGATCTTCACATCGACGACGAGTGGCAGGGACTCGAGTTGATCGCGAACATCCAGCAGTTCCACACGTCGCTGCGGACGCGAGACATGACGACGGTGACGACGCCCCGAATCCGCTCCGAACGGATCGACGAAAACCGCGTGCGGATCACCTACGACTCCGACCGAAAGCTCTGTGACGTTGCCCGCGGCGCGATTCAGGGCGTCGCCGAGCGCTTCGACGAGGAATTGGTGGCCGAGGAGCGGACGTGTATGCACGAGGGCGACGATGCCTGTCGGTTCGATATCCGGCGGCCCGTGTCCGCACGTCCGGGCGTCGCGGCGGACTCGAGCACCGAAGATGCCGCGGAGACGGACGTCGGGTTCGAGTTCGACTCGTCGGCCGACGCGGGAACCGGAGGAACGCATGACTGAGGCCGCGACGGCCGCCGACGGCGAGTCGCCGATACCGGCGTCGATCCAGTCGCAGCGCCCGTTTGGCTTCGCCATCGCGGTCGTCTGTCTTGGCGTGGTCGCCGTCAGCGCCGCCGCGATCGGGCTCGGCGAGGTTTCGGTGACGGTCATCGGCGTCGGCCTCGCCGGCGCGGTCGCAACGGGTACGAGCGCGGGGGTCGTCGCGGCGGTCTCCGACGCACGAGACGCACCGCGGGAACGGGACAACCTGCGCGACGGGATCGCCGAGGTGACCGATCGGACGGCGCGGCTCGCCGACGATGACCCGGACGTGTCCTTCGCGACCGATCGGGACGACGAATTCGCCCGGCTCGAGGCGGCCCTTGCCTCGGTGCAGCAACGGCTCGCGGCGGGCGAGCGGACCGATCGGTCGCTCGACGATCTCGAGCGGACGGTCGAAACCCACGCCGAGACGACGCGAGCGGTCGCCGAGGGCGATCTCACCCGGCGGTTCGAGGGGTCGGACGACCACGGTGCGATCGACGACTTGGCCGGCAACTCGAACGCGATGCTCGCCGAGATCGAGGACACGTTCGGGACGCTGAAGTCGTTCTCCGGCGAGGTCGTCACCTACAGCCGCGAACTCACCACGAGCATGGAGACGGTCCGCGCGGAGGGCGAGCGGACCAGCGAGTCGCTGACCGCGGTCGTCAGCGACAACGAGGAGCAAAACGAGCAGCTGCGAACCGTCGCGGCCGAGATGGAGTCGTTCTCGACGACGATCGAGGAGATCGCCGCGACGGCATCAGAGGTCGCCGACACCGCGGACAAGACCGCCCGCGCCGGCCAGGAGGGGAGCCGCGCCGCGGACGACGCGATCGAGGGGATGGACGTGATCGACGCGGAGACCGAACGCACCCTCGAGGAGATCGAGGAACTCGAGGCCGAAGCCGAGCGGATCGACGACCTCGTCGAGTCGATCAGCGACATCGCCGAGCAGACCAACATGCTGGCGCTCAACGCCAATATCGAGGCGACGCGGTCCGACAGCGGCGGCGAGCAAGGGTTCGGCGCGGTCGCCGACGAGATCCAGAACCTCTCCGAGGAGGTCTACGAGTCGGTCCAGGCCGTCGAAGAGCGCCTCGAGGGACTCAAACGCCGGGCGATCGCGGCGGCGGACGAGGTCCGGACGAGCCGCGATCGCATCGAGGACAGCGTCGCCGACGTCGAGGCGGCCGCGGGCGCACTCGAGCGGATCGCCGACCTCGCCGAGCGGACCAACGACGGCGTCCAGGAGATTTCCGCGGCGACCGAACAGCAGGCCTCGGCGACAGAAGAGGTCGTCGTGCTGGTCGAAAACGCCGCCGAGACGAGCGACGAGACGGCCCGAACCTCCGCCAGAGCGGCTCGACGGGCGTCCGCTCAGGCCGACGCCCTCTCTCACGTCGCTCGCAGCGCGACCGTCCTCACCGAGCAGGCCGGCGAGCTGAACGCCCAACTCGAGCGTTACGACACCGAGAGCGGCTACGACCTCCCCGAAGCGCGAACCGCGGACGACGTGGATCCGGAAGCGGTCTCGACGGCCGACCCGACGCCGGGGACGGTCGACGGCGGTAGCGGGAGCCGATAGCGCCGGCGCGAGCGCTGCCGGAACCGCGGGTATTTACCACGCCGCCAACCGTTCGCTTGCCCATGCACGGTACCGGCGTTCCCCTCGTCACGCCGTTCGATACGTCCGGGCGTGTCGACCGCGCTCGGCTCGAGGCGCTCGTCCGCTGGTTCGAGGACGGCGGCGTCGATTTCCTGGTCCCCTGTGGCTCCTCGGGTGAGGCACCGCTGTTGACGACGGACGAGCGCGTCCGGGTCGTCGAGACCGTCGCCGATGCGACTGACCTGCCGGTGCTCGCCGGCACCGGCCGCGAGGGATACGGACCCACGCTCGAGACGACCGAACGCGCCGCCGCGGTCGGCGCCGACGCGGCGCTCGTGGTGACGCCGTCCTACTACGGGTCCGACGACGCGGGTCTCGAAGCCTACTACCGCGATCTCGCCGACGACTCGCCGATCCCGATCTACCTCTACAGCGTCCCGAAGTTCACCGGTCACGCGCTCTCGCCGCGTACCGTCGCCTCGCTCGCGGGCCACGAGAACGTCGCGGGAATCAAGGACTCGAGCGGCAGCCTCGAGTCGCTGCAGCGCCTCGTCGAGCTGACCGCCGACGAGTCGTTCGCGGTGCTGGTCGGCAGCGGGAGCGTCTACGCGGCCGGGCTCGCGGCGGGTGCCGACGGCGGCGTGCTCGCGATGGCGAACGTCGTCCCCGAGCGGGCGAGCGAGATCTATCGCCATCACGCGGACGGCGGGAGTGAGGAGGCGCGATCGCTCAACGCCTCGCTCGTCGAACTCAACCGCGCGGTGACGACGCGCTACGGCGTGCCGGGCGTCAAAGCCGCCCTCTCGGCGCGGGATCGCCCGGCCGGCTCGCTCCGACGGCCGCTCCGACCGCTCGAGGACGCGGCGCGACGGGACCTCGAGTCGACCCTCGCGGATGCGCTCGAGGCGACGAACGCAGTGGACGCCGGTTCGACGACGTAACCGAAATCGGCATCGCGGGCTGCCGGCCGAACCCGTGTTTGGTTACTGCTAAGAGTGAAGGAGACGGCCCGCATAGGCGGTGTAGATGGCGTACTCGTTCCGATCGCGGACCGACGCGAGTCTCGAGTTCTCCGCCAGCGAACTCGCGGGTGCGCTAGGTGATTCAGTTACGGTGCTGCCGCTGCTGGTCGCGCTGGCCGCGACGACGACGGTCTCGCTCCCGCACGTCCTCGTCGGCTTCGGCGTCTTTCAGATCGTCTGGGGGCTCTACTACGGCCTGCCCCTCTCCGTCGAGCCGATGAAGGCGCTGATCGGGCTGGCCATCGTCGGCGCGCTTTCGTACGCCGAACTCGCCGCGGCCGGGCTGCTGGCCGGCGGCGTGTTGCTGGTCGTCGGCCAGATCGGCCTCGTCGGTCGGCTCCAGCGGGTCGTCGACGAGCCGGTCATCCGCGGCGTTCAGCTCGCCGTCGCGCTGCTCTTGCTCGAGGCGGCCGTCGGGCTCTCGGTCGGGAACCCGCCCGTCGCGGCGGCCGGCCTCGCAGTCGTCGGCCTGCTGGCGCTCGCGGGCTACCGGGGGGCAAGCGTCCTCGTCGTCCTCGGACTCGGCGGGGCCGCGGCCGTCGCGACGGCCGGCGTACCGACACCGGCGGTCCCCGACCCGACGCTCTTCCCCGCCGGCACGCCGACGTTCAGCGGAGCCGCGCTCGAGGGGACCGTCGCCCAACTGGGAATGACGGTCGGGAACGCGGCCATCGCGACCGCGCTGCTCTGTGGCGACCTCTACGGGCGAGATATCTCGGCGGACACGCTCTCGCGGAGCATGGGCGTCACTTGCCTCGCGGCGGTCCCACTCGGCGGCGTACCGATGTGTCACGGCAGCGGCGGGCTCGCCGGGAAGTACGCCTTCGGCGCGCGGACCGGCGGCGCGAACGTCCTGCTCGGGATCGGCTACCTCGCGCTCGCGCTCGTCGCGACCGGCGCGCTGCTCGCCGCGTTCCCGACGGCCGTCCTCGGCGTCTTGCTCGTCGTCGTCGCGCTCGAGTTGGCGAAGGCGGCGTTCGAGCCGATCGCTGGATGGCGGGCACTGGCGGCCGTTCTCGCCGTTGGACTCCTCGGGCTGGCGGTTAACGTCGGTATCGCGTTCGTCATCGGTGCCGTGGCGTTCCGGCTGGCCGCCCGTCGGGAGTAACTGGGTGTGAAATGCGAGACCTACTCGATGGCGAGGGGCCGCGATATACGTCGCGTTCGTCCCATCCCCCATCACGTGATTGCCAAATAGTACCAGACACCGTGGTTACAGTGACGGATGGAACGGCCCGTACGACGGAGATGCAGTCTCCGGACTTGTCCTGTCGATCGAGCGGCATCGACCGACGACAGGTTCTTTTACAGCACTTATGAGTAGTGCGATACGATCGCTACTATGTTCCGCCGAGTTGGGCGGTCGGCCGTCGATCTCGTCGCACTCGTGGCGGCCCTGTTCGACCCGTTTTCGTTGTACGTCGTGTTGATTCTCTACTGGGGAGATCTGATCGGGGAGACGATTCGGCGGTTCTGTCAGGCGGTGGTCGCGGCTCCGCGCGAGGAGTATTCGCCGACCGAACCACCAGCAATGCACAGGAACGGCGATCCGAACCCGTTCAGGTTTGTAACCCCGAAGCTCGGAACCGTCCGGCCGGTCGATTGGCTACCACCGATCGCGGTTCACAACCTCAAGCCCGGCGTAGTGGGGCTCGTCGCTCTGTCTTTGACCGCCCTCGCTGTCGGCCTGACGACGACGGTTCTGGAGCCGCCGTTCACGATTCGATCGTGGCCGACGATCGGGATACTGGCTGTCGGGAGTCTCGCAATCGTCGTGAAACACGGCCGGTCTTTCCGGCGGTTCGTCCGCTCCGATCGCCCACCGGCCAAGCGGGTTCTCCCGGGCCTACAATGGCTCGGAACGATCCTGATGGTGGTTCCAGTCTCCATCGTCGACGGCGCGTATGCGGATTTCGACCCCACAGTCGGGTTCTCCGCGATGGCGGTCGCACTCATCGCCGGGCGGATCACGTACGTGCTACGTCGGAGCTCGTCACCGAGCGGGGCAGACTCGTTCGAACGTTCGGCGCCGACGGGACGACCGATCGAACGGTTTCAGACCGACGGCCACGCGGTTCGGATCGCGGGAGTAATCGACGGAATCGTACCCCGACTCGAGTCGGACGTACTCAACCTCTATTCCCGTCTCGCAGCCATTTTCATGGTGCTTGCCGGGTGGTTCTTCGGGTCGTTCTTCGTGGGACTGGCGGCAGCGACTGTCGGGGCCGGCGCCGTGCTCATCGCGGTCGTGATCGGCTTCGCGCTCGCGGGTATCGCTCACTTCGAGGTGGCGTTCGGGGCGATGGAATACCGGCTGTACGACGACGAGTTAGTCGCATACGACACTCGACTCGACGCCGTTCAGTGGCGCGCCCCGCTGGACGCGATTCGAAACGTCTCCGTTCAACGGGGGTTCTGGACGGGACCCGCCGGCACGAATGCGGCGACGGTCACGATAGACCGAACCGATTTGAGTGTCGAACAGTCTCCCTACGGGTTCTACCGGCAAACGCTCGTGTACGTCGAGACACCCGAACGGGTCGCAGACCGGCTCCGCCAAGAAACGACACGGCGATACGGCGAGGAGGGACCGACGGGTGGTATTCCGAACCGATCGAGTGAACTCCGCAGTTAGATCTCCGGGCCGAGTTTTCACGACGTATCGATCCCGTGTCGATGCAATCGTCGATGGCGCCGCTGGTCTGCACGGCCAGCGACAAAACACTGATCCGAACGAGGAGAACGGTTCCGGCCACAGCCACCGGAATCGTAGCTATCAACTCCCGTCACCGACGGGGGTTGACGGCTCTCGCCACTCGAGCGACAGCGGCTCGCCCGCCCGGGAGACCATCGGAGTCGCGCCGGTTCCGGTGACTGCACCCGCATGAGCGCCTGAACTGACCGATCCCCCCGAGACGCGGTGCTTTTCTCTCCGGACTGCGAAAGACCGACGATGACCGCGAGCTGGGGCGACCTGTTCGACCGCGCGGCAGGACACGACGGCGACCTCGAGTCGATTCGGACGGCGCTCGAGGAAATCCGGGAGGGAGACGATGGCTGAGGACGAGGGGCCGAACCCGGCTCGCGTCGTCGCCGACGCCGACGTGCTCGCGGCGGACTTGCTCGTCGGCGGCGACGCCCGCGAGGCGCTGGACCACGTCCGGCGACACTCCTGGGTCGAACTGGTCGCCAGCGACCCGCTGCTCGCAGAGACCGAACGACTCGTGACGGCACTCGCCGACGCGGATCTGGCCGCCGATCACCGCGAGCGCCTCGAAGCCGACCGCGTGGCGGTCGACCAGCCCGAGGGCGACCACCCGGCGCTGGCGTCGGCCTATCAGGGTGGGGCGGCGCACCTGCTGTCCTACGACGAGCGGCTGCGATCGGCGAAAGCGGGACTCACGCTCCAGCCCCGCGTGTCGGTCAGCGTTCGCCCGCCGGACGCGTTCGCCCGCCTGTTCGATCCCGAAAGCCTCTACGAGGTCGTCGAGGGCGGCACGTATCCGGGACCGGATCAAGATCCCCGAACGTGAACGGGGCCGCGAACCGCGACGGGCGGTACGATCGCAGCAGATCGCTTCGCAGCCCCTGCAATTCCGCCGAGAACCTTATCAGACGGGAGCCCCGAGTAGTGAGGGGTAATGAACGAACTCCGTACCGGACTGAGCTACGGTGACGTGCTCCTCGTCCCGAACCGGTCGCCGGTCGACAGCCGCAGCGACGTGGCTCTCTCGACGGCGTTCACACCGAGTATCGACCTCGAGACGCCGCTCGTCTCCGCGGCGATGGACACCGTCACGGAGGCCGAACTGGCGATCGAACTCTCCCGCGCGGGCGGGCTCGGCGTCCTCCACCGGTTTCTCACGCCCGAGGAACAGGCCGCACAGACCGAGCGGGTGAAGGCCGCCGACGAACGGGTCGCCGCCGCCGTCGGGATCAACGAGGACTACGTCGCCCGCAGCGACGCGCTGGTGGCCGCCGGCGTCGACGCGCTCGTCGTCGACGTGGCGCACGGCCACCTCGAGACCTCGCTCGAGGCCGTCGAGCGTCTGAGCGAGGAGTTCCCGGAGACGGACCTCGTCGCCGGCAACGTCGCCACGCCCGCGGGTGTCGAGGACCTCGCGGCCGCCGGAGCCGACTGCGTGAAGGTCGGCATCGGTCCGGGCTCGCACTGTACGACTCGGAAGGTTGCCGGCGCCGGCGTCCCGCAGCTGACCGCGGTCGACGACTGCGCGACGGCCGCCGAGGACCTCGACGTGACGATCTGTGCCGACGGCGGGATCCGCACCTCCGGCGACGCGGTAAAGGCGTTGATGGCGGGGGCCGACACCGTGATGCTCGGGAGCCTCTTCGCCGGCACCGAGGAGGCCCCCGGCGCGGTAGTCGAGGTAGAGGGGACGCGCTACAAGCGCTCGCGCGGGATGGCGACCACGACGGCCGCCGAAAAGCGCGACGACAAGGACGCCGACGTGCGGGCGGACGAGGGCGTCGAGGCGCTGACGCCGTACAAGGGGCCGGTCGCCGACGTCGTCGTGGAGTTCCGCGCAGGCATCCAGTCGGGACTCTCCTACTGCGGCGGCCACACGATTCCGGCCGCCCGAGAAAAGGCCGAGTTCATCCGCGTCGCCCCCAGCGCGAAAGAACGCGAGGGCTACCACGCCGATCAGGACTGGGAGGGCGTCAGCGTCGACAGCGAGGCCGTCACCGTCACCGAGTCGGACCTCGCCGAGGACGGCGCGAGCGACGCCGTCGAGAGCGACGACTAGCGACGGCGCAGGCAAAGCGACGCGGTCCTCGTGGTCGGCCTCGAGCGAAAGCCACCAGAGGCGACCGCGACCCTCGATTTCGTGCGTCTCCAGACGCCGTCGGCCGCCAGTTCGGCGAGCCGGGCGACCATTTCGTCGGTCGGAACGCCGTACTCGTTGGCCAGATAGCGCGTGGTCGCGACCGGCATCGGGGCGGTGCGAGTCGATTCGACGATCGTCTCGGCGGGGAGCGACCGCTGGACGCGGAATCGGACGGCACAGAGCAACGTACGCGGCGCTCTCGGTTTATTCCCGCGGCGACCCCGAGGTCCGGGCCGTCCGTCACCGATCGCCGGGAGACACCTGTATCGATTTATCCCTGGTCTGCGATGGACCGACCATGACACGACCGATCCTCGTCGCGTTCGACGAATCGCCACAGGCAACCGCCGCGTTACGCCACGCGCTCTCGACGTACGACGACGCGGAGTTCCACGTTCTCCACGTCAACGACCCGCGAGAGTGGTCATCCGTCGACGGGATCGACGGCATCTTCTACTCGGAGGCCGCCTTCGAGCAGTCCCAGGAAGCCGCCGAGGCGCTGCTCGAGGACGCCGAAGCGATCGCCCGGGAGTACGGCGCGGAGATCGAAACGGCGACCGAGGTCGGAACGGTGGCCGAGACGGTCGTCGACTACGCCCAGGAACACGACGTCGGTCACATCGTCCTCGGGAGCCACGGCCGCCGCGGCCTCTCGCGGTTCCTGCTCGGCAGCGTCGCCGAGCGGATCGCCAAGCGAGCGCCCGTCTCGGTGACGATCATCCGCGAGGAGAACCCGAAAGCCGACGCGTAGGCGTCGACGACCGGCACATGCCGAAGACCGGTTCGGCCGGTCGGCTACTCGGCGGCGGTCCGCCGTCGGTCGCCCCAGAGCCGGTCTTCGGGCGTCTCGAGGGCGACTTCCACCTCGTTGGTTCGCAGGAACGGCGGCGTCCACGGATCGTTGTACTGCAACAACACCGGCGCGTCGCTCGGCTCGATGTCCCGCCGCGAGAGGGCCTCGAGCAGGCGTTCGCGCTGCCGGTCGACGCGGTCGTCGGTCGGGTACCACGAGAACCGTCGCGCCGCGACCGTCCGCGGCGGTTCGACGACGAGTTGCACTGCGGGATCGGTCGGCGTCGGGGCCGTCGCGGGCGAGTACGATGCCGGGAGGTAGAACGCCATCGTCACGCCGCCCCCGTCGGAGTCCGTCCGCACCGGTGTCGTCATCGAGATCGATTCACCGCGGGTCGCCACCGGCGCGGTCATCGCGATGTCCTCGCTTCGCGCGTTCGAGCCGGAGATGTACCGGAAGAGCCGCTGGAACGCCGTCCGCTCGTCGCCGGCCGTCGTCTCGACGAGGACGAGTTGCGGATACCGCCGTATTTCGACGCCGTCGAATCGCTCGAGCGTCTCCGACGGCACGCGTTCGGTCGTCCGGCTGACGTAGACGCCCCAGCCGATCCACGCCGCCAGCAGGCCGCCGGCACCGATCAACAGTCGCCGTATCGATCGCATACGCCCCGGACGACGCCGAGCGGCAAAGCCACGAGGGGTACGTTCACCGGAACGGAACGCTTCGGGCGCTCGGTCGGCTCCCGACGGGGAGCACAACCCAACATCCGCTCCGCGGCGGTCGACCGCTGACAGCTATAAGGCTCGAGCCGTGGTCGTCTCGGCCGTGAGCGACGCCGAAGCCCACCCCGTCGCTGTCGACGGCCTGACGAAGTACTACGGGGACGTACGGGGCGTCGAGGACCTCACGTTCGCCGTCGAGCGCGGGGAGATCTTCGGTTTCCTCGGGCCGAACGGCGCGGGGAAGTCGACGGCGATCCGCGTCCTGCTCGGACTGCTGAAACCGACCGACGGCGAAGCCAGCCTGCTGGGCCGCGATGTCACGAACCGAGAGGAACTGCGGGAGTTGAAACGCCACCTCGGCTACCTGCCCAGCGACGTCACCTTCTACGACCGCGTCACCGGCGCGGAGGTTCTCGACTACTTCGGCCGACTGCGGGGCGACGAGCGCCGTGCGGAACTCGTCGACCGGTTTCCGTCCCCCCTCGAGCGGAAGATCAAGACCTACTCGAGCGGGAACAGACAGAAACTGGCCATCGTCGCGACGTTCATGCACGATCCCGAGCTGGCGATCATGGACGAGCCGACCTCGGGGTTGGACCCGCTCGTCCAGAACGAGTTCTACGAGCTGCTCGAGGAGCGCCGAGCGCGGGGGCGGACGAGCGTCTTCTCCTCGCACGTCCTGAGCGAGGTGCGCCGCGTCTGCGACCGCGTCGGGATCATCAGGAACGGCCGGCTGATCGAACTCGACACGGTCGCGAACATCCTCGCCGAGGGCGGGACGATCGTCACCGTGCGGCTGGCCGAGGAGCCGCCGCCGTCGGCGCTCGAGTTCCCAGGAACGGCGCGCGTCGAGCGCCAGGACGGACGCTATCGGCTCGTCCTCGCGGAAGAGTTCGACGCACTGATCGACCGACTGCACGAGTACACGGTGCTCGATCTCGAGGTCCGCGAGGCGTCCATCGAGGACGTGTTCATGCACTTCTACGGCGATAGCGACGCCGAAGACGGCGCGTCCGCGTCGGCCGGAGACGGCTCCCGACAGGGAACCGCAGGTTCCCACTGATCCGCGTCAGCGCCGGCGAAGCCACCAGACCGCTGCGAGGACGAGGACCACCGCGACGACTGCGAAGGGAGCGACGGAGTCGACGTCGGCTTCCTCATCCGATTCGACGATCGAGACCGGCACCGGTTCCGGGTCCGCGGCCGTCCGTCGGCCGGTTCCGGTGTCGTAGGTGAGCGCGACCGCGGCGCTGGCGGTCGTCTCGATCGCGTCCGTCGACGACTCGAGGGGGAAGCGGACCGTTTCGGACTCGCCGGCCTCGAGCGTTCCGACGTACGCCGTCGGCGACTCGGTCGACAGCGGCGGGCTGACGTTCAGCGCGGCGACGACGCCCGTGACCGAGTCCTCGTCGTCGTTCGTGATCCGCACCGCGTAGATCCCCGTTCCGTCGACGGGAATCTCGCCGGTCACGGGCTCGACATCGAGCGAACGAGAGGCCGTGACCGGAATCCCGAGGACGGCCGGACCGCCGGTCACCACGGTTTCGTCGTCCTCGTCGTCGAACTCGTCATCGTCCTCGTTTTCTTCGTCGTCGAACTCGCCGTCGTTGCCGTCGGTCTCGTTCAGGTCGTCGATCTCGTCGGCAGCGTCCTCTTCGACCGCGTACTGGACGCTCGCATACAGCGGGTACCGTCCCGGTTCGACCTCAGCCGCGGCGAGGTCGACGTCGATGGACTCGGTGTTGCCGGGCCAGATGTCCTCGAGGTAGACCGACTGGACCGCCTGGGACGGGGTCGAGCCGAGCGACAGCGCACCGGCCGGCGCGCGCAGCGTCACGACGACGTCCGTCGCCTGTCGGTCGCCGTCGTTGGTCACCTCGAGGACGACCGTCGCGGCGTCGCTCGCCCGGATGGACTGGTTGTCCGCCACGGCGACGGTGACGTTGGCCTCGGCCGCCCGCGCGATCGGCTCCGTCGTGGCTGCGTCCGCGCTAGTGGCGGTCGGTTGCTCGCCGTTTACCGGCGCTCGGGTTCCGGCTTCGGTCTCGAGCGGCGACTCGTTCGACGGGACGGGTTGCCCCGCAGTCTCGGCCGCGGTTGCGTTTCGGACGCCGGTCTCGTTCTCGGACCGGTCGTCCTGCAGCGCCGGAGGCGGCGGCTCGCGGATGACGACTCCCGCTGCGGCGCTGCTGACCGTCACCAGCGCGAAGAGCACGCAGCAGCCGACGAAGACGGCACGACGCGGCCGACTCGAGCCGCCCGCCTGCCTCATCATGTCACCGCCGGAACGGCGGTGAACGGCATAAAGTGTCGGACCCGTTGCGGGAGCAAACCGCCGGCTTACCGGGCCGTTGCCGGGACAACTGGTGGTTACCCCGAACGGTCCCGGTCGAGCGGGATCGACCTATAAGTCGCAGGCCCTCGTCGGCGACAACGAGGGGCGCGACATGCTCGAGATCACGTCGTTCGAGGCCGGCCGTCGGCTACGGGGCGCGCTGTTGCTCTCGGGCGCGCTGCTCGCGCTGATCGGCCTCACCGTCGGCCTCTTTCCGTCGATTCAGGAGACGGGTGCCGACCTGGACGCCTACCTCGAGTCGCTGCCGCCGGAGGCGACGCGGGCGTTCGTCGGCAACGTGACCACGCTGACGACGATCGAGGGGTACCTCGTCTCGCAACTCTACCAGTTCGGCTGGGTGTTGCTGCTCGCGATCTACTACGCCTATGCGGCCGCCTCGACGGTCGCGGGGGAAGTCGAACGCGGGACGGTGGGGCTGACGCTCTCGCTGCCGGTGACGCGGACGCGACTCGTCGTCGGAAAGTACCTGTCGCTCGTTCCGGGTGTCGTCCTCGTCAACGCGATCACCTTCCTCGGGGTCTATCTCGGGGTGGTGTTCGTCGACGAGTCGATCGACGTGATCGACCTCTTCGCGGTTCACGCGTACTCGATCGCCTACCTGCTCGCCTGTGCCGGCGTCGGACTGCTGGCCTCGGTCGCGTTCGACTCCGTCCGGCGGGCCCAGACCGCCGGGGCCGGGGCGGTCTTCGGGCTGTTCCTCCTCGACACGTTCACGTTCGACACCGATTACGAGTGGCTCGGCGACCTCGCCGCTTCGCGGTACTTCGACCCCGGCGCGATCCTCGTCGACGGAGAGGTCGCGTGGGCCGACCTCTCCGTGCTCCTCGTCGCCGTCGTCGTTCTCGTCGTCGTCAGCAGCGAGTACTTCGAGCGTCGAGACCTCTCGGGCTGAGTCGAGCGAATCGCTGTGCGGGGGCGGATTATTTATTCGAAATCGTCGTCCGTCGAACCATGGATTCACCGGAGAGCGAACGGCGCTGTCACGTGCTCATCGGCATCGCACTGGTCCTGTTGACGATCGGAATCGGCTACGACTTCGTCGTCGGAACGAAACTGGCCGACTTCGTGGTGATCATCGCGGGGCTGTTCATCGGCTGGGTGGCCTTTCTCTACTGTCTCGGCCACGCCTCCGGCTGGGGTGACTGAGGTGCTCGAGCGGCCCGCCGATCACTGGCCGCGCTCGGCGTACCACGCCGCGAATCGCTCGAGCGCCCGGCCCCGGTGGGAGATCGCGTTCTTCTCTTCGGTGCTCATCTCGGCCATCGTCGCCCCGTTGTACTCGAAGATGGGATCGTAGCCGAACCCGCCCTCGCCGCGAGGGGCGACGAGCGTGCCGGCGACCGAGCCTTCGAACGTCTCGGTCTTCTCGCCGTCCGCGTACGCGAGCACGGTCCGGAAGTGCGCGCGGCGGTTCGCTTCGGTCTTCGCGAGCCGCCAGAGGCGCTCGACGCCGACGGTGTCCTCGACGTACGCCGAGTACGGCCCCGGAAACCCGCCCAGCGCGTCGATGAACAGCCCCGCGTCGTCGACCAGGACCGGCTCGTCGCTCCCCAGTTCCTCGAAGGCTTCGCGGGCACCGTGGGTCGCGATCTCGGCGAGCGAGTCGCTCTGGACCTCCGTGTAGTCGTACTCGAACTGTTCGACGGGCTCGATCCCCTCGAGGTAGTCACGCGCCTCGCGGACCTTCCCCTCGTTGCCGGTGACGAATCGGATGGCCATGTTCGGGCGACGGTCCGGCGACGGCAAAGCGTCGTCGGTTGCGACCGAGCCCGATCGGTGCGTCCGCTCACAGCTCGAGACTGTCCATCACCGTCGACTCGGCTTTCCGCAGGTGTTCGGCGGCCGTCCCCGGCGCGCAGTCGAGTTCCGCGGCGACGTCGTCGACGCTCGCCGACCGCGGCACGTCGAAGTAGCCCACTTCGCGAGCGATCCGCAGGGCCTCGCGCTGGCGGGCGGTCAGCGCCCCGACTGCGGCGTCACCGCCGTCGTACTCGCCGACGCGCTCGACGCTCGTCTCGATCCCCTCGGGGATCTCCTCGAGCGCCCGCTGTAGGTCGGCCGGATCGCCGACAACGGAAAAGCGAACCGTCCAGTCGGAGCGGTACTCGAGCGGCGGCAAGGTCACGAGGCTCCCGCGCGTGAAGGTCTCGAGCAGCCGGTCATCGACGTCGTCGGGCACGTCGCGCACGTAGACGGTGAACGACCGGTCGCCGGTCCGCGTGAGCTCGTAGTCGCTCACCCGCCCGGTCTCCGCGAGGGCGGTCTCGTAGACGGTGGGGTCGCCGACGACGTGGAAAATAAAGGCGTTGTCGTCGCCGCCGTCGCCGGTGAAGTTCCCGTGGACCATCCGGTAGGCGTCGAAGGCATCGCTGTCGGCGACGAACCGGTGCATCGGATGGATGGTCTCGGCATCGTACCGAAGCGTGAGCCGAACGGTCTTCACGGGCGGTCGTTCCGGCCCGCGTATATAAATAGCCTAGCGACTGTCGCAGCATCGACTCGGCCGCGCCGTGCGAACGGGCGGTTATGTCATCACGTTCGACGCTCGAGTCCGAACCGGCCGCGGGAGGATCGAATCGGGAGCTCGACCTCGAGGGGCTGCTCGGCGAGACCGTCCTCTCGCGCGACGACCATCTGAACGCGCCGGGCGTCGTGATCCGGCCGGACGATGTACAGGCGGTGCTCGCGACGCTTCGCGACGAGGCCGGCTTCGACCACTGTTCCTGCGTCACCGCCCAGGAGTACCCAGATCGATTCGAGACGATCTATCACCTGAAGTCCTACGACGACCCGACCCGCGAGGCGAGCGTCGTCGTGCCGACGCCGACCGACGAGCCGGTCAGCGAATCCGCCGAGCCGGTCTTCCGGACCGCGGAGTGGCACGAGCGCGAGGCCTACGACCTCGTCGGCCTCGAGTACGAGGACCATCCCGACCTCCGGCGCATCCTGTTGCCCGAAACGTGGCAGGGTCACCCACTCTCGCGGTCCTACGACCAGGAGGGATCGCAGATCGTGACCCTCTCGGAGCACGCGAACCCGCTCGCGGACGACGAGCACGACGCCGCCACGGACACGATGTTTCTCAACATCGGCCCGCACCACCCGTCGACCCACGGCGTCATGCACGTGAAAGCGGTGTTGGACGGCGAGACGGTCATCGACGTCGACCCCGACATCGGCTACATCCACCGCTGCGAAGAACAGCTGTGCCAGCAGGGAACCTACCGCCACCAGATCATGCCCTACCCCGACCGCTGGGACTGGATGTCGGGGCTGTGCAACGAGTGGGCCTACGCCCGCGCTGCCGAAGACCTGGCCGACCTCGAGGTTCCGGAGTACGCGCAGGTCATCCGGACGATGGGCGCGGAACTCTCGCGGCTCGCCTCCCACTTCATCTCGCTTGGCACCTACGCGCTGGATGTCTTCGGCGAGTTCACCGCCACCTTCCAGTATGCAATCCGCGACCGCGAACTCGTCCTCGAACTGCTCGAGGATCTGACCGGCCAGCGGATGATGTACAACTACTTCCGGCTGGGCGGCGTCGCGTGGGACCTTCCCGAACCCCGCGCGGAGTTCATCGCGGAGACGCGGGACTTCTTAGACGGCCTCCCGGCCAAGATCGACGAGTACCACGACCTGCTGGTCACCAACGAGATCTTCCAGCGCCGCTGTATCGACACCGGCGTCCTCGAGCCCGAGACGGCCAAAGCGTACGGCTGCACCGGCCCGGTCGCCCGTGCCTCTGGAATCGATTACGACCTCCGGCGAGACGATCCGTACGGGTATTACGACGACCTCGAGTGGGACGTCGTCACGGAGCCCGACGGCGACAACTACAGCCGCGTGCTCGTCCGGATGCGCGAGGTCGAGGAGTCCGCGAAGCTCGTCGAACAGTGCCTCGATCTGCTCGCCGAGTGGCCCGAAGACGAACGCACGGTACAGAGCAACGTGCCGCGGACGCTCAAGCCGGAGTCCGACACTGAAACGTATCGCGCCGTCGAGGGCGCGAAGGGTGAACTCGGGATCTACATCCGCGCGGACGGCTCCGAGACGCCGGCCCGGTTCAAGATCCGGAGTCCGTGTTTCTCGAACCTCTCCGTGCTCCCCGAGATCGCGGAAGGGGAGTACATCCCGGACCTCGTCGCCGCGATCGGCAGTCTCGACTGTATCATGGGCGAGGTCGATCGCTGACGAGCGCCGAATGACGAGAAATCGAAGGAGCGCAGTTCAGTCGTCCGTATCGTCGACGATGACCTCGACGGGTTCGTCCGCTCGGTCCTCGTCGCCGCCGGACGCGCCCTGTTCTTGCTGCCAGAGGAGGCCGCCGGCAACGAGGACGACGATCCACGATCGCCAGTTGGCGAGGTTCAGGGTGTAGCCGACGCCGAAGGGTTTCTCGACGAGCATTCCCTCGCCTGGCTGCCAGTACGCCGAGAGCATGCGACCGATGCTCGGTCGTTCGAAGTTGTACGGTACCCCGAGAATCTCACCGGAGGTCGGCTTCTCTGCCATGGCAGGTGATACGTCCTCCCCTGATAAAGTAATTGTGTGCTGTGACGACGGCTGCAGGAAGCCGACGGCGGTCAGCGCTCACTCGCCCGACTGGTACCGGCCGCGCCCCTCGACCTCGAGTAGACGCTCCAAGACCCGTTTCTCGCCGACCTCGCGGTAGCCCTCGCGGACCGCCTCGCGGAGCGGTTCGGGATCGTCGGCGGTCCCGACGAGGCTCTGGTCGAAGACGTGCAGGTCCATCGCGTAGTCCTCGACGTGGTCGGTGTGGTAGCCGAGGCCGAAGTCGATGAGGTAGGTTCGACGCCCATCGCGCTCGCGGCCGTCGGCCGCTCGCTCGTCCGGTGGGCCGTCGCGTCCCGCACGCCCCACCCTGACGTTTCGCGTCGTCGGATCCCCGTGGACGAACCCCGCGCGGTGAAGCCGCGCGAGGTGCCGACCCACGTCGCGGACCCGCTCGGCGGTCAGCCCGTCTCGCAGGTCGCGCTCGCCGACGTACTCGAGTTCGAGGCGCGCTTCCATCGGATCGATGTCTGAGAGAACCGGCGTCGGGACCCCCTCGCGGCGAGCCAGGCTGGTGAGGCGGGCCTCGAGCGTCGTCCGCTCGCGACGGAGCCGCTCGTCGAGTTCGGGATGGCGGTAGCGTTTTGCCTCGCGCCGTTTCGCGACCCGGCCCGCGTCCGGCTCGAGGTCGACCAGCGCCTCGGCCCCGCGAACCCGTGGATCGTCGTCTCCGCCAACGGCGCGGCCGGCAGCGAGCGCTGGCTCGTCGGCGTGCTCGCGGTTCCGTCCGTCACCGTTCGCTGTTCCGAGGCCCTCGCTTCGCCCGGACCTCGTGCGCCACGTCACTGGCACTTGATCCGGTCGGAAGTCGGGGTCGACGCGCGACGCCTCGAGGTCGAGCGTGTCGCCGGCATCGTACATCTTCGCGCCGAGCACCGCGATCATCCCGGCGTTGTCCCGCAGGAATCGGGGGTCGGGGGCGTGAAAGTCGGCTCCGCGCTGGGCACACATCTCCGCGAGCATCTCGCGCAGGCGGGCGTTCTGGCCGACACCGCCGCCGAGCACGAGTTCGTCGCTGCCCGTCAGCGAGAGGGCACGTTCCGACACCTCGGTCAGCATGCCGAAGATCGTTTCCTGCAGGGAGAAACAGACGTCCTCGACCGGCACGTCGTCATCGTATCGCTGCTTGGCGGCGCTCATGATCCCAGAGAAGGAGAAATCCATCCCCTTGACGACGTAGGGGAGGTCGACGTACTCGCCGTCTTTCGCCGCTTCCTCGACCTTCGGTCCGCCGGGATGGGACCAGCCGACGTGGCGGGTGAACTTGTCGATGGCGTTGCCGACACCGGTGTCCATCGTCTCCCCGAGGACGCGGTAGCGGCCGTCGCGGTAGGCCAGCAGGTGGGCGTTGGCCCCGCTGGCGTTGAGACAGACCGGGGAATCGAATCCAGAGGTGTGCCGGCCGATCTCGAGGTGGGCGACCATGTGGTTGACGCCGACCAGCGGCACCTCGAGGGCCTGGCTCAGCGCTCGAGCGGCGGTACCGACGACGCGAAGGCAGGGCCCGAGTCCGGGGCCACGGGAGAAGGCGACCGCGTCAACCGGCGGCTCCGTCGCCCGTCCGTCGTGGGTCTCGCGGGCGTGCTCCAAGGCAGTCTCGACGACCTGTGGGATCGCGTCGTGCATGTGTTCTGACGCCTCACGAGGGTGGATGCCGCCGCTTTCGGGCTGGTAGGCGTCGCTCTCGATGAACACGTCGTCGGTTGCGGCGTCGAAAACCGCCGCGCTGGCCGCCCAGGCGGTGCCTTCGATGCCGAGGATTCGGGTATCAGTCACGGCTGAAAACGGTTATCGGCGTTCGAGGCATCTCGGTACGATCGGGAGGGCGGCGTATCGCCTTACTCCCACTCGGTGTAGCTGCACTTCCCGCAGTGCTTGCGGTCGCCGTGGTCGGCGAGGAAGACGTCGCCACAGCGCGGGCAGAGTTCGCCCTCGGTGCTGCCGTCGTCGCCGTAGAGATCGTAGTGTGCCATTTAGGCTTCCTCCGCTTCGGGTTCGGCCTCGGCCTCTTCCTCGGCACCGATCTTGTTGCGCTCGAGCATGTGGTCTTGCTCGACCTCGCGGGCGTAGTCGGCGGTGTCGTAGACCTTCGCTTGGCCGACGGTCTTGCGCATTCCAAACTTGGTGTCGAGTTTGCGGATGACGACCTCGTCGGCGTCCTTGTTCAGTTTCGCGGCGAGGCTGTCCCGGACCTGCAGTCGCTCGGGGGTGGCGTCCTCGTGGGACAGTTCGAAGGTCACGTCGGTCCGATGCAACATGGGGTTCTCCTCTTCGGAGATGATGTCGACGTCCATGATATCACTCAGTTACCCTACTATCCCCGTGTAGCGCCTAAAAGGATTTCGAAGCGCCCACCCGCTCGCCGCTGCCGTGTAGCGGTGTGCGGTCGTCGGTTCGGCGCTTGAGGCGAGCGGTCCGGGAGCGGCTGTCGGCACGGGATTCGCGACGACTCGGAGACGACCCACTCGAGGTACCAGCGAGTTCGATAGGCGAGATCGAAGTCTGACCGACTCGGTTCGTTCGTCTCGGTGAGGCGGTTCCGTGACCGCAGCACACGCGTTCCGAACGTTCAGGGAAGCGCCACGAGCCCGCGCGGCGTCTGCCCCTCGAGCTCCGCGTCCCGACCGATCCCGAGCTGCACCCACGAGTCGCCGAAGTCCCGCGTGACGAAGAGCCCGCGGTTGGTCACCGCGTAAACGACCCCCGGTTGGCCGGTGGTCGCGAACGTCGCTCGAACGACGCCCTCACCGGTCGGCAGCCCGCAGCCCGCAAGGCGCTCCCACTCTTTCCCGCCGTCGCGGCGATAGACGTACGAGTCCGCCCGGCTCGCGGCGTGGGCCGACCACGCGCCGCGTGCACTGGAGACGAGGACTCGATCCGGGTCACCGGGGTCGGGGACGACCGACCAGCAGTAGCGGTGTGCGAGGCCGTCCTGTGGTCGCCGCCAGGACCGGCCGCCGTCGTCGCTCTCCGCGTAGCCGTCGCCGGCCGCGGCGTAGACCCGCCCCTCCCGATCGGGATGGGTCGCGAGACTGTGATTATCTCGGCGGGAGCCGTCGGGCCGCTCGCGCCAGGTCTCGCCGCCGTCGGGCGTGTAGACGAACGCACCGGCCTCGATCCCGACGGAGAGGCGGTCGGGATCGAACGGGTCGACCTCGAGCCAGCGGACGTGGTGGGTGTGTGGCCGCGGCGGGAACGACCACTCGTCGGCCGACGGGAGGTCGGTCAGCCCCTCGAGACGAATCCAGGAGTCGCCGCCGTCGCGCGAGCGGTAGATCCGACTCGGTTCGGTGCCGGCGTAGACGACCCGTGGATCGTGCGGGCTGATAGTCAGCGACGTTATGCGGTCGTTCCGGGGACCCACATCGCTCTCGTGCGCTCCGTTCGTGGCCGTCGAGTCGGTCCCGGCCCCTGCTCGAAACTCGGTCTCGAGGCGATGGAACGTCTCGCCGCCGTCGGTGCTTCGCAAGCAGCCATCCTCGACGGTGCCAACGAACACGCGTTCTGGCGCGTCGGGACGGGCCACGACGCACTCGAGGTCGACGCCCTCGAGACCGGTAGTCGTCGTCCAGTCGCCGGGTTCGGAGCCGTCCCCGGTGCAGACGAGCAGTCGGTCCTCGAGTGCGACGTATACCGTTGCCATACGGAGGCTACGCGCCCGAGCCGAATACCAGCTACGTCGATCCCACCGCCCGTCACACGTCGCAGTGTCCCATCTCGTCGAGCGTCGGCGGTCGTACCAGCCGGTCTCGAGACGCGTAGACGACGGCAAGCGATGACGAGCTGCGGCTGCCGGTGATCGGGTGTCCCCCCTGCGCACCCTGGCTCACCGGCGACGGGAATCGGCCGCTATCGTGGCGGACTCGTCGGTGCCGCACCCCGGGTCCGTTCGGCCTCGGCCGACTGCTCCTCGCTCTCGCCGGTAATGAGCGTCGACATGAGGCGTGCTTCGATCCGGCGGAGGTGCTGTCCGACGGTCCCCGCAGAGCAGTCGAGGCGGGCGGCGATATCTTCGTAGGTCACCTGTCGTGGCTCCTCGTAGTAGCCTTCCTCGACGGCGACGCGGAGCACCTCCCGCTGGCGGTCCGTCAAGTCCGCGAACGGGCGGTTGTCGGACGGATCGTAGTTTCCAAGCGCCTCGATTTCGACATCGGCGATCGCTTCGGTCTCCTCGATGATGTGGCGCAGCGATTCCTCGCGGCCGATCTCCGTGACCCGGAGTGATCGGTTTTCCGGCCCCGTGTACTCGAGCGGATAATCCAGGACTCCCGCGTGTCGCCGGTGGATCGCCAACAACTCGTGAGTGAGGTCACTCGGCCGGTAATGTAGCTGAAGGATCATCGTTTCGCCGGCGTCGGTGAGCTGGTAGTCGACGACATTCGACCCGCTCTGCTCGAGCGCATTTCGAACGGTCGACTTGTCACCGCGAACTACCTTGTGAGAGATTATCGTCCCATCGCTCAGTTGGTCGATGTTCTGGATAGACTCGAACGTAACCCCCAGTTCACGGAGACGCTCCGCCCCCTGGTCGAAGTATCCCCGTGGTGGTTTGATAACGTACGTCACGTATCGCATACAACCTAATTATACGCTTCTAATTAAAAACAGTTGTGACCATGAAGTGGTTAATTGAATAACAAGAAGTTAGTTCAAAATATGCTCTGAAAGGGTATCGACCGCATACTCATGGGCCCATCGGCCGTCGATTACGGAATCGGTTATCGGTTCAGGCCGTGGGGAACCAGCCCTACGCGTAGTAGGGCCAGTAGAGCGACCGGCCCGTTTTCACCAGCCGCCAGAGCGGACTACAGCCGCGCTCCCAGACGAGGACCGGGACGGCTCGTCCGCCGAATCCCTCCTTGAACCGGAAGACGCCGTCGTCGAAGTTCGTGTTCGTGCTCCCGAAGTCGTACGTCTCGTACCCGTGCTCGATCCCCCACTGAAAGACGTGATCGTAGAGGAGTTCCGACGCGTGATCGTCGAAATACGCCTGTGGAACGGCGGCGAAGAAACCGTGAATCGCGTCGCGCTCGTCGTCGAGCAACTCGAGCATCCCGCCCGCGTACTCGCCATCGATGCGGATCGTCAGCAACAGGAGTCGGTCGTCCATCGCCTGGAGCGACTCGAAGAAGGAGAACGGGTAGACCTCGCCGCCGACGCGGTTCATAACGCGTTCGTACGTCCGATGGAACCGACGCAGGTTCTCGCGCGTGATTTCCTCCGCAACGATCTCGTACTCGGTGTCGCGGCCGCGCTCGATCCCCCGCCGGCGGCTCCGGCTCATGTCGGCGAGGATCTCGTCGTGGCCCTTGGTCAGATCGAGCAGAAACCGACACTCGCGGCGATGCGGGCGATAGCCGTGGGTCTGCAGTTCGTCGTTGTATCGGAGGTAGCTCGTATCGAGTCCACGGATCTGGTGTACGATCGTCCGTCCGCGACAGAGCTCCGGAGCGGTTTCGATCACGCGCTCGAGGGAGGCTTTCGTATCAGTCGGAAGCAGCGGCCCCCCGAAACCGGGATACAGCGACGACAGCCGGTCGAACGGCGTCTTCTCGATTCCCACGACGAAGTTCGGTAGCAGGCCGATCGTGTTGCCGTCCTTGGTCACTACCTGATGTCTGGCCGGATAGTCAAGTCCCGTCTCGATCGCGTCGACCCACTCGTAGCGGTGAAAGACGCTTCCCCGACTCGAGCGCTCGACGATCCCGTTCCACTCGGATCGGCCGACTGCATCGACCGAGTCGACGACCCGTACCTCGAGAGTCGACTCGTCCGTTGCCGTGGACCGCCCGTACTGGTTCGCGAACAGCGAGCCGATCCGCTGGAGGCTCGAGCGAGCACTGCCGCCGGTCTTTTGTGCCATTGCCGGACCCAACGCCGGGCTCCCTATTTGGTAGTCCGTCCATTATGACCCGGATCGAAGACGGTAACGACCGCCAACCGATTCGCGCGGCCGCCGTCCGTCGATGGGCCGTCGAGAGGCGGACACCGGGTCGCCGACGAGGAGAAAGCCACCGTCGTTAGTCGATCGATGGCGTCCGGCACACCGATACCGGATTACAGCGACCGAACGAGAAACGCGCCCATGAGGACGACGATTGCGTTGAAGACGATCAGCGCGCCGACGTACGTCTGTGCCATGACGTTCGACCCGTCGGCCAGCGACAGGAACTGTCCACCTGCGAGGACGAACGCGACGAAGAGCACGTAGACGAGCGTCTTGTGGACGGCGTCCTTCCGCACCCGCTTGCTTGTGAGGGGGATCCGGTACTCGATCCGCTGGACCGTCTGGAGGACGGCGATCGACCCCTGACGGCTCGAGCGGCGGCCGAGCGATCGCTTGATCTGATACCAGATGTCGAGGTGCTCTGGCGCGATCTGGTGGCCGTAGATGATGAGGTGATCGTAGTTCTGGAAGATCGACCGCAGCTGCTTGTGGATCCACTCCTTCGAGCCGGCGTTTAAGTTGTGGATGATCTTGACGCCGATGCAGTCGTCGATAACGAGGTCGCACTTCGCCGTCCGTTTTGGAATCGAGATCGAGTCCGCGAACGGGCTGTGTGATGTCTCTCGCAGATACTGACGGATGAATCGCCGGAGGCTGTACCGGACGTACTCTTGTGACCCAGTGTCGTATCTGTCGATCCAGGTCTCGACGCCACGGACCACTTCGTCGCGGAGACCGTCGCGATCGGTCGGGATCGGACGATCGACTGGAGATCGGTTCGTCGATCGGTGGGGAATCGGGGGTGCTGAGTAACTCATGGGGAATCGTGTCTCACAACCGTCGTGAGGTGGTCAATCGCCGGTGTGTTGTTCTCGTATCAGTACCTGTTCGCTTTCTATCTCTCCCTTTCTTCTCCACCATAGAAAAGATATCGGCTAGATGATGTTCAGAACTGTTGATCGGTCAAAAGGCAATCTACTAGGCCTCTAGACGCTGTTTAGAAGTATAATGTAAATTTTAAACGAATATACACCGTGTTGCAGTGTATTACGAAATCCGAACCGATTTTCCGACACTCATCGGTTCCTCTCGGTCGATACACCCCTCGTTTCCTCGGCAAGTCGACCTGGGTATCAGTTCCCGACTCGAGGCGGTCGTCGGCAGCATTCGATCTAGATACTTTCCGCGTGGAGAGGCACTGTCCAGTTTAGCACCTCCACCGGCGGTTGTTTGTTGAGTGACTGGTGCGGTCGCTGTGTGTTATGGTAGTGGACAAATTGTTCAAGCGGCACTGTCTAGTTCTGCACCTCCTCGACTGGTACGTTTCCATCGAGAGCCTGATGCGGTCTCTGGTGGTTGTAGTAATGCGCGAACTGTTCAAGCCATTCTCTGGTGCTGGCCCGACTGCCAACCCAGGAATTATGGAAGCGGTTGATCCGCATTTTGAGGGTATGAAACCACTTTTCGAGGTGGTTTCGATCAACGTAGTCGAGGTGACCGCTCAACCCTACTCGAGAGAGGGCAGTCAGACAGCCAGCACCATCGACGAGAAACTCAGCGCCGGAGAGACCGTGGTTCTGGGCGAGTCCATGCAGAAACGCAGCAGCTGGATCGGTGCCTCGCCGACCAAAGGGTGCGACATCGAGAATGAGTTTCGTGTCGAGGTCTATTGCAGCGTACGTCCAAGGTCGATCGCCGTTACTCCTGACAGCGGTTTCGTCAATCGCGACCCGCGACGGCGAAGCCGTCCTCAGAACATGAGGTGTTCTGATGGGCCGCACGAGAGCGAAGCTCTCGTGGACGTCGGCGGGTTTGGCACGCTGTCAGCCAGCCGATGTACCCAGTGCCAGATTGCTTGATGAAAGCGTTCAGCGCCGAGTGAGCGACGAATTGCTCGTGTCTCCCGAAGCGAACATCCGATCGCGTAGAGCCGGACGGCGAACGCCCTGACGGGCGTCTCCGTCCGCTCTCGCTCCAAACAGTCATCAAATACCGCCGCGTAGCTCTCGCTGAGCAGGTCTGCGAGCATTGTTCCAAACTACCTCTACGACCTGCTCGCTTCTCAAACTGCGCTACCTAGACGGTGCCGTCGTGCTGTTACTGACAGAGATTGAGCAGTTGGCGAACGCGCTGCTGCATACTGTGCGCGAATGCGGCACGAGGTCGTGACCGATTCACGAAAGTAGTGATTGCTCAGTACAGAAGTTGAATCTATCAGGATCACATCTCGGAGGTATGTCCAGCCCTACACCTCGACACCGTTCGCGGCGGTCGCCGGGGCGACCTCGATAAGCTGGGCGATCTCTTCCGGAAGGCTCTGCTCGCCCGTCGGTGTCTCGACGGTTACCATCCCGAACGGCGCGATGTCGACTACCGTGAGTTGGACCTCCGGGCGAACGCCGGCATCGGCGAGGTACCGCAGTTCCGCGTCGCCTTGGTGGCGAATCCGCCCGACAGTCACGCGCTCGCCCTCGTCGACGTCGGCGAGACGGATGGTTTCGCTCTCCTTGGGAAAGGACAGGTCGGCGTCGGGGATCGGATCGCCGTGCGGATCGACCGGGGGGTTGCCCAGTGCCTCGGCGATGCGGTCGGTCAGTTCCTTGGAGACGTGGTGCTCAAGTTTGTCGGCCTCGTCGTGGACGTCGGCCCAGTCGTAGTCGAGGAGTTCGGTCAAGAACGCTTCGAGAAGACGGTGGTGCCGGAGGATCTCGAGCGCAACGAGTTCGCCTTCCTCCGTGAGCGTCACACCCTTGTACTCCTCGCGGTCGACCAAGCCGCGTTCTTCGAGCTTTTTCAGCATGGAGGAAACGGTCGGTGCGGTGACCTCGAGATGGTCGGCGAGAGCAGAGGTCGACACCCGCCCGTCGCTGGTGTTCTCAATGGCGTGGATCGTCTTGATGTAGTCCTCCATGACCGCGCTCAGCATTCCTTTCGAGACATTCGACTGACCTCCCTTGTCGCTTCGGGTGCGACCGTCGTCTGGCGAGTCGCTATCGCTGGTTGCGACCATCACCTATCCCCCGTCCCGGTACCGACATCGGCGCTGTCGGCCTCGATGCTACCCATGTCGGGCATAGCCTGTTCACCGCGGGCGGACTGGATCTTGCCCAGCGCGACGGCACAAATGTAGATTCCAACGGCGACGAGAACGATGACCCCACCGGCCGTGACACCACCGTAATAGGCGATGGCGATACCTAGCAACACCGAAATTTCTGCGAGAACGACCGAGACGACGAGCGATTCGGAGAAACTTCGGGACACCTGAGTCGCGCCTGCTACTGGGACCACGAGCATCGCCGCGACGAGGATGACGCCCATGATCTGCATCGCACCGACGACGACCATCGCCGTCAGCATCACCATCACACGGTTGTACCAGTTCACCGAGATTCCGGAGACGGCGGCCGCGGTCTCATCGAAGGTTACGTACAGGAGCTGGTTGCGCGTCACGGCCACCGTCCCGACGATGACGGCGAACAGCACCAAGAGGATAGCCGCGCTCTGGGGCGACACCGTGGCGAGATTGCCAAAGAGAAACTGGTTGACGCCGACGGCGAGCCCACCCGCGTTGAGGCTGATGAGTGTCGTTCCGAGCGCGAACCCAGTCGACAGGACGATGGCCATCGAGACGTCGTTGTAGGCGTCCGTGGTCTCGGAAATGAGCTCGATGAACAGCGCGGCGATCATCGCCACGACGACGGCGGTGAGGTACGGCGAGACGCCGAGGTCGATGACGGCGTTCAGGAACAGGCCCACGGCAACGCCGGCGAAAGCAGTGTGGGCCAGCGCGTCGCCGATGAGCGCGAGCTGTCGGTGGACGAGGAACGTCCCGATGAGCGGCGCCATCACGCCGACGCAGAGCCCGACGAGGATCGCCCGGTGCATGAACCGATAGCGCCGGTTCAGCATCTCCAGGCCCGTCAGGTAGTACGCCCAGTCCATCAGCCAGTACCACTGCTCTAAGACCCACAGGAGGACGCCGAAGACGAACTCGCCGACGGCGCCCAGTCCGCTCTGCAGCGGGAGGGCCACCGACGGATCCACGCCGGCGAGCCCGCCCGCCGCGAGCGCGGCGACCACGCTCGCGCTCATCCGTCCACCCCCGCGAGGGACCGCGCACCGGCGCCGAACGCCCGGGCCAGCGCGTCGCTGTCAACGAACTCGTCGGTCGGCCCGTCGAAGTACACCTCGCGGTTCAGGCAGACCACGCGGTCGGCGTGCTCGACGACCGCCCCGAGGTCGTGTTCGATGAGAAGGACGGTGATCCCTCCGGCGTTCAACTCCGCCAGCAGGTCGTAGAAGGCGTCGACCGACTCGGCGTCGACGCCGACGGTCGGCTCGTCCAGGACGAGCAGGTCGGCCTCGCCCGCCAGCGCCCGCGCGATGAACGCGCGCTGGCGCTGGCCGCCCGACAGTTGCGTGACGCGCCGGTCGGCGAACGCCGTCATCCCGACGGTCGCGAGCGCGTCGTCGACGATGGCCCAGTCCTCCTCGGAGAGGCGGCCGAATCCGACGTGGGGGAACCGCCCCATCTTCACCACCTCGCGGACGGTGATCGGCATCTCCTTCGCGGCGCTGGCATGCTGGGCGACGTAGCCGACCCGTTCGCCGTTGTCGAAGCGGTCGGCGCGCTCGCCGAACAGGCGGGCCCGTCCCGCGTCGGGTTCGAGCAGCCCCAACATGAGCTGCATCAGTGTCGACTTCCCGGAGCCGTTCGGCCCCACGATGGCGACGTACTCACCCGGGTCGATCGTCAGCGAAACGTCCTCGATCACGGGTGCCGCTGTGTAACCGAAGGTGACGTCCGAGACGTCGATGACCGTCTCGCTCGCTGTGGCGTCCGAATCCATCGCGGCGGTTGTCTGCTCGTCTGTGCCGGCTGCGCTCCCGGAATCGGCATCTTGCGTGCTCATAATGGTTCGAAGTTCCGCCACTGCTCCAGCCAGTCCTCCGACGGGGCTGCGTCTTCGGGTGTCTTGTTGCCGAGGACGATCTCGAACGTGGGCATGTTGATGTTGTAAGCGATCTCTTCATAGCCCCAGTTCTCCTCGACCCACTCCTCACGGACGCCCGCATACGGCGTTACCGGGAAGTACGCCTCCACAGCTGTCTCGCGGACAAGTTGCTGAGCCGGGCGTTGGGACTCAAAGACGCCGTTGGCGATGTACTGGATGTCGTTCTCGCGGATGACTCTCTCCGCCTCGCGGATGTCCGCGGGCTTGACATCGCCGCTCGCCGCGAGGTTCGTTACTAGCGGCCGCATGCGAACGCCGTATCGTGTACCGATGTACTGGAAGGCGTTGTGTGCGGCCAGTTGAACGATGTCGCGCTCAGTTCGGTCGAAGATAGTCTGGTAATCCGAATCGATACGGTCGAGTACCTCGGACTTGTACGTCTCGGCGTTCTCGCGGAAGGTGTCGGCGTGTTCCGGGACGACCTTGGCAAACCCCTTGCCGATGTTGTCGACGGACTGCTTTGCACGCCGGGGATCCAGCCAGAAGTGCGGGTCCTTCCCGCGTTGAGCGCCGACACCCTCCTCCTCGCGATCGAGGGTCGCGGCGAGGTCCACCAGGTCGATGTCCTCCCGGACGTTGATCAGTGCCGTCTCTACGTCGTCGCCCTCGATCGTCTCGATGGCACGGTCGGCCCAGGGCTGGAAGTCCTCCCCGACGTGAACGAACGCGTCCGCCTCGATGATGCGCTGGGTGATACTGGCGTTTGGCTCCCAACCGTGGCCGTGCAGCCCCGTCGGGACGAGGTTCTCCACCGTCAGCGGAGTCCCATCGGCGATCTGCCGGCCGAAGTCGAAGAAGCTGAAGAACGAGGCCACGGCGACTGGTCCGTCGCTTCCGTAGTCACTCGCGGACTCTTCCGGTGCGTTCGGCAGTGCTGTGCACCCGGCCAGTCCCACCAGTACCGCCGTACCGCCTGCGCGTAGCGCGTCTCGTCGCGTCACTGCTTGTCCGTCACATGATTTTTGTAACATAATAGTGTCCAAAGATCTCGATTAGCCTTGTCTAAACCTCAGTTTGTCACACCCGCATGTATAGATTATGGTTTTAGAAACCTGATGGTGTGAATTCTATCTCGGGATGCAGAATATGCGTGAAGAACAACTGGCGGCAGAGTAGTGCGAAAAATCTCGAGGATTGTCGTCTCTATGTCCTCGTCGTCGACCAATCCAAGCGCCCGAAGCTCGCTCTTCGGAAGCACAACACCGCCCGACGTACGACCAACTTGTATCAATTCGCTATGTTGTCGTGTCCGGTCGATCGCGGCATCGTGTGGCTCGCCTTCGTGTGTCTCGCCGGTCGCGTGGCACATCTCGTGTCCGTCGTCAGGACTGCCGTCAGTCGACTCGACGCTGATCAACTCGAGGAAGTCGGCCTTCCGGAGCGCACAGAGATAAGCGCACGGCACGTCGTGGTACTGCCAGCCCTTGCAGTCGCATCGACCGATGTACTCGTCGTCCTCGAGACCGAGCGCGCAGTAGTGGACGTCCTCGCCGTCTCTGAGTGTCACCTTGTAGCCGAACCGGCCGAACGACTTGACCAGTGCCTCTCGTGGGTCCGCTCGAGTCCATGACCCCGTCTTACCGTCGCATTCAGTCAGGAAGTCGAGAGGTCCACCGTCCGAGGGAGATCGAAAGGTACTCACGCTGAACACCCCGATTTCCTTCGATCTAATCGGCAGACGGCGTCGACCCGGTCAAGTTCGAGGGCATGACTCGGATTTTTCCCTGTTTATTCCGGCGGGAGCGCTCGAGCAAATTGTCTACGCGAAGACTAACGATACGACTAAACGAATAATTCGAAACGTCAAAATATCTGAATGAGCTCGTCGGGATTGAGCAAACCCGAAGGGTTTGCGATGTTCGACGAGTCCGCGACTGAACGAGCGAAGCGATGTGAAGAAGTGGACTCGTCGGGATTTGAACCCGAGGCCTCTTCCTTGCGAAGGAAGCGATCTACCACTGATCTACGAGCCCTCGCACGTTCTTACCCGCGGTCTCTATTTGAGGCTTGTGTTTCGGGAGCGGAGCGGGACACCGACCCACGGAGGACGCTCGAGCGGGCTACCCGAACACGGCCTCGGAGTTCGCAGTCGGTCAGGCGGCCGTTCGATCGCCGGTCGGCGGGTCGACGGCGAGGATGCGAGTGCGGCCCGCGAGCAGGCCGACGAGAAGGCCGGTGAAGTGGGCGATCAGCGCGACGCCGGGCGAGGCGGTCGCGAAGGTAAGCGCGACCGCGAGGCCGACGAACACGAGGATCGAGAGCCAGCGCGGGACATCGACGAACGACGCGAGACCGGACGAGAGCCGGTTCGACGCGACGAGATAGCCGAGCAGGGCGAAGACGGCGCCGCTGGCACCGAGAACGCCCGCTGTCGGCACAACGGGGACGAACGGTATCGCCGCGAGGAGGCCAGTCAGAACGATCTGTGTGACGCCGGCGATCGCGCCCGTCGCCGCGAAAAACGCGTGAAACCGCCCGCGCGTCGTCGCCCGCGCGACCGGCCAGCCGAAGACGACCAGCGCGACGCTGTTCGAAACGAGGTGGCCCAATCCGGAGTGTGCGTAGACGCTCGTGACGATCGTCCACGGGTTCGTCGAAAGCGGCGGGGCGAGGACGAACAGCCCGCCCATGACGCCGACGAGCGCCGTGAGCCACTGGACGACCGCCACGAGGACGAAGACGACGAGCAACTCGAGCACCGGTGCGATCGACCCGGGCTCGGGCTCGTCGTCCGTACTGGAATCGGGCCGCACGTACAGCTCCGACTGAGACCGTGACCGCGAGCGCCTCGGCATAGGTCCCGTTGGGACGGCAAGAGACAAAAGTCTCGGTGCAGGCCGGCGAGGTGCAGACGGCTCCGATCAGCGTGTCCGGACCGCCAGCGCGGTCGCTATCGAACGGAGTTCCGTGTCCGCAAAAACGGTGATCTCCCGCACTCGAGTCGCGATCGATCGATCCTCAGTCTTCGAGGACGATCTCGATCGAGACGTCGTTCGGCACCTGAATGCGCATGAGCTGTCGGAGTGCGCGTTCGTCGGCGTCCAGGTCGATCAGGCGCTTGTGGACGCGCATCTCCCAGTGCTCCCACGTGGCGGTGCCCTCGCCGTCAGGCGACTTCCGGGTCGGCACCTCGAGGGTCTTCGTCGGCAGCGGGATCGGACCGCTCAGGTTGACGCCGGTGTTGTTCGCGATCTCGCGGACGTCGTCGCAGATGTCGTCTAGGTCGTCTGGACTCGTGCCCGCGAGTCGAACGCGTGCCTGCTGCATTTATTTCTCGTGGACTTCGAGGACCTTGCCGGCGGCGATGGTCTGACCCATGTCGCGGATGGCGAAGCTCCCGAGTTCGGGAATCTCGCTGGACGGCTCGATGCTGAGGGGCTTTTGCGGTCGGATGGTGACCACAGCAGCGTCACCCGACTGGATGAAGTCGGGGTTCTCCTCGGCGACCTCGCCGCTCGAGGGGTCCATCTTCTTGTCGATGGACTCGATCGTACAGGCGACCTGGGCCGTGTGGGCGTGGAAGACCGGGGTGTAACCGGCCGTGATCACGGACGGGTGCTGCATGACGACGACCTGTGCCTGGAACGTCTCGGCGACGCTCGGTGGGTCGTCGGCGGGGCCACAGACGTCACCGCGGCGGATGTCGTCCTTGCCGATGCCGCGGACGTTGAATCCGACGTTGTCACCGGGCTCGGCTTTGGGCACCTCTTCGTGGTGCATCTCGATGGTCTTGACTTCGCCGCCCACGTCGCTGGGCTGGAAGGAGACATCGTCGCCGGTGTTCATGATACCGGTCTCGATTCGTCCGACAGGGACGGTACCGATACCCGAAATCGTGTAGACGTCCTGGATGGGGAGTCGGAGCGGCGCGTCCGTCGGCGGCTCCGGCTCGGGCAGGTCGTTCAGGGCCTCGAGCAGGATCTCGCCGTCGTACCACGGCGTGTTGTCCGAGCGCTCGGCGATGTTGTCGCCCTCGAACGCCGAAATTGGGATGAACGAGGCGTCGTCGGTGTTGAACTGGACCTGCTTGAGCAGCTGGGTCACTTCGTCGACGACGTCGTTGTACGTCGACTCCTCGTAGTCGACGATGTCCATCTTGTTGATGCCGACGATGAGTTCGTCGATACCGAGGGTGCGAGCCAGGAAGACGTGCTCCTGGGTCTGGGGCGCGACGCCGTCGTCAGCGGCGACGACGAGAACGGCGTTGTCCGCCTGGGATGCGCCCGTGATCATGTTCTTCACGAAGTCCCGGTGGCCGGGACAGTCGACGATGGTGAAGTCGTAGGCGTCCGTGGAGAACTCCTGGTGGGCGATGTCGATGGTGACACCGCGCTCTCGCTCCTCGGCGAGGTTGTCCATGACGTAGGCGAACTCGAAGCCGCCCTTGCCTTTCTCCTCGGCTTCCTCGCGGTGCTGTTCGATGACGTGCTCGGGTACGCTCCCCGTCTCGTAGAGGAGTCGCCCCACGAGCGTACTCTTCCCGTGGTCAACGTGACCGATGATGGCCAGGTTCTGGTGTTGGTCGCTCATTGTTGTAGCTCACGCGCAGAGGCGCTTATATCGGTCTCTTTGGCTCGTTGCGGTTAAAACCATTTCGAAAGCGTATTCAGCCGAGCCCGCCGCCCTCTTGCGGTTTGGCTAGTATTCACACGCCACGGAACGTTCGGTCGCCAGCGCACACTCCCGTCGCTCACGTCGGGACATCGATCGAGATGCGGGCTGTGCCGCCACTCGTTTCGACCGTGATCGAAGCCGGGGTCCGGTCGATAATCCCGGAGACGATCCAGAAGCCGATTCCGCTGTCGAGTTCCGGCGGCATCTCCTCGCCGCGTTCTAACACCGCGAGTTCGGCCTGCGGAAGGCCGGCGTCCTCGTCGATTACCACCGTCGCGCGGTCGGTCGTCCGCTCGATTCGCACCGCGATCGACGGCGACTGCTCGTCGCTACGCTCGAGAACGCTCTCGAGGAGGATCTCACAGGCGTTCTCGAGCCACGGGTCAGTCTCGACGAGACACTCGTCGGGAGCCTCGAACGAGAGCGTCGCGCGGTCGTAGCGTGATCGGAACTCGGCGACGTGCGCTTCGAGGCGAGCGGCGAGATCGAACGGTTCGCTGACGGCGTCTCGGTCGGTGATGTCCTCGGTTCGGCGGGCCGTCCGGCTCGTTTCGATCAGATCGTCGCTCGTCTCGACGATCGTCTCGGCCAGATCGGCCCGTTCCCCGTCGGCCTCGGCGGCGATCAGTTCCGCGTATCCGCGAATCGCGGTCAAATCGTTGCGGATGTTGTGTCTGAGCACGCGAGCGAGCACCTGCCGGAGGAACTCGAGTTCAGACTCTCGGCGCTCGAGTTCGCGCTTTCGCCGTTTGAGCGGCGTGATATCGCGCAGGACGATCAGTCGGCCCGACAGTACCGGCGTTCGCGAATCGTCCAGACGTGAACGCTGCAAGTGGAAGTACCGGCGGCACCCATCGGAAGCGACGGTTATCTCCGTGTCGACGCCGCCCGACTCCCGAAACCGATCGATCGCCTCGGGTATGGTGTCGAAAAACCGCTCGGCGGGCAGCCCGACGTAGTCGGGGCCGACGCCGACGAGTCGTCTGGCGGCTGGATTGCACGTGACGACGCGATCGTCGGCGTCGAGAACGACCGCGGCATCGTCCATCTCCTCGACGATGCGCTTGCGACCGACCGGAACCACGTCGAGGAAATCCGCCCGAAACAGCGCCCACGCGAGCGCGAACGCACTGGTGATGACGCCGAACGGAAGGATGGAGTAGACGTACTCCGCGATCAGGTAGATATCGACGACCGTGATGACGAGAGTCGGGAACCCAGCTGCGATGAGGGCGAGACTCTGTCGCCGTCGAACGCCGGGTGTGGTGACGGCGTGGGTGACGAGCACCAGCAGCGCCACACCAACGATCGCCATCGTGACGGCGATGATGGCGGTCGCCAGCGGTTCCGTCGCCGTCGTATCGACGACCGGTCTGGCCGTCTCTCCCCAGACGCGGTGGTGCAGGGGGTTACTGAGCGACAGCACCTGCACGGCGATCACGACCGCGGCGAGCCCGCCGACGAGCCGTGGCGTGAGTTCGTGCGTGTCGGTGTACTCGAGCGCCAGAAAGAGGTAGCCGATCGCGGCGAGCTGGCTGCCGAAAATGACGAGCGAGCCCAACGCGAGAATCGTGAGAGACGATGTCGACGCGATGGCGATCCCGTAGGCCGTCGTCCAGATCGAGAGCCCGACGAGGGCGACGAGCAGCCCCGTGCTCCCAGGTTTCTCGCTGTGTCGCCGGCTGTAGGGAACGAGCACGAGCGGTAACAGGCCACAGCAGACGTATACGATCGGAAGCAGCGATGTCAGGGCGATCATTTGACTCGATCGAAAGCCATCGGCACCCGAAGCGAAACCAGCGTCCCGCCCTCATCGGTCTCGAACGTGACCGACGCGTCGGCCGCGTCCACGATCCAGTAGACGATCCAGAGGCCGATCCCGCTCCCGTGTTCCAGCGGCGTCTCCTCGCCCTGTTCTAACACCGCGAGTTCCGCCCGCGGAATGCCGGGGCCGTCGTCGTCGATCGTCACCGTCGCGTGGTCGGTCGTTCGTTCGACGCGGACGTCGACCGACGGCTGCTGGCCGTCGTTGTGTTCGAGGGCGTTCTCGAGGAGGATGTCGCAGGCGTTCTCGAGCCACGGGTCGGTCTCGACGAGACACTCATCGGGGGCCTCGAACGAGAGCATCGCGCGGTCGTAGCGTGATCGGTACGCCACGAGGAGGTTCTCGAGGAGGGCGACGAGGTCGATCGTCTCGACGGTCGCGTTCCGATCGATGGCCCGTTCCATCAGGCGGGCCTTCCGGCTCGTCTCGATCAGATCGTCGCTCGTCTCGACGATCGTTTCGGCCAGGTCGGCCTGTTGCCCATCGGTCTCGGTGGCGATCAGTTCCGCGTAGCCGCGAACCGCGGTCAGATCGTTGCGAATGTTGTGTCTGAGCACGCGAGCAAGGACCTGCCGGAGGAACTCGAGTTCCGACTCTCGGCGCTCGAGTTCGCGCTCCCGCCGTTTGAGCGGCGTGATATCGCGCAGGACGATGAGCCGCCCGGCGGGAAGCGACGCCCGCGAATCGTCGAGCCGGGAGATATTCAGGTGGAAGTGACGCCGCTCTCCCTCACACGAGAAGGTGGTCTCGGTATCGACGCCGTGCTCGTCGTAGAGCCGATCGACGCTCTCGGCGACGCTCCCGAAGAACTCCGTGACGGGCATGCCGGCGTAGTCGGGACCGACGCCGACGAGCCGGCGGGCAGCCGGGTTGCACTCGACGACGCGGTCGCGGCCGTCGAGGACGATCGCGGCATCGTCCATCTCCTCGACGATGCGCTTGCGGCCGACCGGGACCACCTCGAGGAAGTCCGCCCGAAACAGCGCCCACGCGAGCGCGAACGAACTGCCAACGAATCCGAACGGAAGGAGCACGAAGTCGGCGTCGGTCAAGACGAAGCTATCGACGAGAAAGAAGCCGATCGTCGGCGCGCCGGTGACGATGAGTGCGAGACTCTGTTTCCGACGGACGCCGCTCGCGGTTGCGGCGTCGAAGACGAGCAAGCACCACGCGACGACCCCGAGCACGAACGTGAGAACGACGACGACGATGGCTACCGGACCGAGCGTGAACTCGGTGAGAGGTGGGCTGGACGACCCGGCCCACACGAGGTGGTGAACGGGGTCCGTGATCGAGAGGAGTTGGACGAACACCACGACCGCTGCGAGCGCGCCGAGGAGCCGCCGCGTCGACTCGAGGGCGCCGGTGTACTCGGCGGCCATGAGGAAGTAGCCGATCGCGGTGAGTTGGCTGCCCAACCCGGTCAGCGTCGCGAGGAGGAGATAACTCAGGGACGCCGAAGCGACGAACAGCAGACCGATCGAAATCGACCACACCGACAGCCCGACGATCGACACCAGCAGCCCCGTTCGTCCCGGCTTCGATCCGGCCGATCTAATCGGCCCAACGAGAGCGAGCGGCAACAGGCCACAGCAAACGTACGCCGCTGGAAGAAACGACGCTGGTGACACCATACCGTTCGGGAAAACAAAACAGAGGAGATAGTAAATACATACCGGTGGTCGACGAAACCGAACGGGAGGACGGTTCGCGCCGTCGGTCGAAGTGTCTACAGCGGCGGCAGTCGGCCCACGTCCGACAACACCGCCGTCGCCGTCTCCGGGCCGCCGGCGCCGCGGCCGCTCGAGTGCAGCGAGCCGGCGTTACGCGTCTCGATCTGGACGATATTTCGAGTGCCGGTCACCGCGAGCGCGCCGTTTTCGGGGACGAGCCGCGGGCCGACGCGGACGCCGTCGCGGGTCGCCTCGCCGATGAGTCGGATCGTCCGGCCGTCCTCGGCGGCGAGGTCGAGCGCGCTGCCGGGGACCGACTGGATGCCCTCGACCGTGGCGTCCGCAAGCGAGAACCCGCCGTCGGCGAGCACGTTCGCGAGGATGACGAACTTCAGGGCGGCGTCGGTGCCGTCGACGTCGAAGGTGGGGTCGGCCTCGGCGACGCCCAGATCCTGAGCCTCCGCGAGGACGTGCTCGTAGTCGAGCCCTTCGGCGGCCATCCGCGTGAGGATGAAGTTCGCGGTGCCGTTCAAGACGCCCCGAACCGCGGTGACGGCCTGCGGGGTGGAGTCTTCGATCGTCGAGAGGACCGGGATCGCACCGCCGACGGTCGCCTCGAATCGGATCGAGCCCGCGCTCTCGTCCTCGAGCGCGCGGAGTTCCTCGTAGCGCTCTGCGACCGGTCCTTTGTTGGCCAGCACGACGTGGCGGTCGGCCTCGAGCGCGCGCTGGACGTGTGAAAAGCCGGGTTCGGCGTCGCCGAGCGTCGTCGGCGTGGCCTCCACGAGCACGTCGTAGTCGGTCTCGAAGACATCCGCGGGAGCGGCGGCGCCGAGCGGTTCGTCGCCAGCCTTGCGCTCGAGGGCGTCGGCGACGGCGATGCCGTCGGAGTCGACGACGGCGCTGCTCGAGTCGGCGAGCGCGACGACCTCGTGGCCGTACTCGCCGGCGAGGTCGGCGACCGAGCGACCGACGTCGCCCGCGCCGAGGATTGCGAGATCCATTAGGCTTCACCTCCAAGCAGGGGTTCGACGACGGTCAGGTCCTTGTCGGAGCCGATCGAGCGGATGGCCGCGAGCGCCTCCTCGGATCGCCCGGAATCGATCGCGAGGCGGGCGCGGGCGCTCGCGACGCCCTCGGTGCCCTCGGGCGCGGCGAGCGAGAGGTCCTGGACGACGGCGTCGGCCTCGTTTTCAATCCGCGAGAGGGTGTTCGAGAGGTCCGTCTCGACGAGGTGGCCGACCAGCACGACGTTTACTTCCTCGCCGTAGTGCTCTTGGCCGGCCTGAATGACGTTGACGCCGGCGTCGCGCAGCGCCTGGACGATGTCGTCGAATCGGTCGGGGGGACACTCGAGGTCGACCTCGACGGGGATGTGCCCGCGAGGCGTGATGTTGCCGCGTTCGTGGTGGATGCTCAGCAGATTGCCGCCGCTGTCGGCGATCGGGGCGAGCGCGCGGAGCAACTCGCCGGGTTCGTCGACGAGCTCGAGCCGGACGGTGTAGGCCCGGACGCCGCCGTCGGTCTCGGCGTCGGGGTCGTCCTCGTCGGGCTCGGGTGTGTCACCCATCGCCGACACCTCCTGTCTGCGGGCAGCTACACGTCATGATGTACGGTTGCGTAATGGGCGCGTAAAAGGATATAGGACTTCCCAAAACTCTCCGTCCCTGGCAACGGTAGACACGGATTCTATCGCCGACGAGGATATCACGTCGTTCGGCGCTCAGAGGTGGTCTTTCCCCGGATTCGACGATCCCCAGTCGCCGCGGCCCCCCTCGGTCCGGTCGACGCCCATGATCGACTCGGGCTGGTCGGGGCCGCCAAGACTGTCTCGCGCGTCGGGCACGCGCACGGTGACCTCGTCGACCTCGGGCCAGGAGAGAAGTTCGGCCTCGATGTTGCCCGTCGTCACGTCGCTGACCGAACAGCCCTTGCAGCCGCCGCCGAGTTCGATGACGACCTCGCCGGTCTCGGGGTCGGCCGACCGCACCGCGCTGGTCCCCCCGTGCATCTGGATGATGGGCATCTCGCGGGCCAACCACGCCTCGACGCGCTCTCGCAGCGACGGGTCGTCGTCGGAGTCAGTCATTGGTACCCATAGACGCTCGAGCGGGGTATACCTTGGGTCGCACGGCCGAAATCCGTCGAATTAATCCTGAACGTTTCCGCCGCGTCGGCGCAGCCACTCGAGCGCGAGCGCGCCGCCCGCGAGCCCAGCACTGGCGGTGAAGCCAGGGATCGAATCGCCGCCCGCGTCGCTGCCGCCGCCCCCGTCGCTGCCGTCCCCAGCTCCGTCTCCGGAATCGCCGCCGGTTCCGTTCGTCGCGTTCGTTCCCTCGTCGGCCGCGAGCCAGTCGGGGTCGCGAAGCGACGGCGGATCGGCCTGCTCGCCGGCCTCGGCCGGGAAGGTGTAGAGCGCGCCCTCGAGGTCCGTGCCCGGAATCGCTTCCGTACTAGGGGCGACGAAATACTCGCCACGCGCTGCAACGCGGGCCGTCCAGAACCCGGTTTCGGCAGGGTCGCGCCACCACGCGAGTCGGTCGGGGTTCGCCGGATCGGACACGTCGTGGATTTGGACGCCCGCGCGGTACCACGCCGAGTAGAGCCGGCCGCCGTGGAGTTCGAAGTTGTGCGCGGTCGTCCACAGCCCGCTCTGATACGTCTCGTCGACCGTCCGCGGAGCGTGGATCGACCCGCGGTGGATCGGCTCAGTGGGGTCGCTCACGTCGTAGAGGTCGATCCCGCCCGGCCGGTTGGGCGCGGCTCCGCCGGTTGTCCAGGCCTCCCGACCGACCGCCATGAGATCGCCCGTCTCGTCGACCGCCGCGTAGTGGTCGTTGCCCGGCAGGCCGTAGGCGGCCTCGCGCCAGTCGGCGATCGACCGCTGTTCCTCGAGCGTCGTGTCGCGAACGTGCGAGACGTAGGTCGGCTCGGTCGGGTCGCTGACATCGATCAGGTAGGTGCCGGGATTCCAGTGGGCCAGGTAGGCGATATCGTCCTGCACGTAGACGTCGTGGAGGTAGCGCGCGAGCATCCCGACCTCGCCCCAGCCGGGTTCGCGCTCTAACAGCGACCAGTACCCCAGTTGCGTGATCTCGCCGCCGCCGACGTCGAAGATCACGAGCGGGTTCGCCCCCTGTTCGTTCGCGACGACGAACAGCAGGTCACCCTCGAGATAGCAGTTGTGGATGTGGTAGCTCGTTTCGAACTCGCCGGTCGGCACGGGGTTCGCGGGGTCGCTCACGTCGTACAGCCGAAAGCCGTTGACCGCGAAATTCGGGTTCGCCGGGCCGACGACGGCCAGTCGGTCGCCGTCGACGGCCACGTCGAGGATCTGCGTCAGGGACTCGCCGGCGAGCTCGAGGTCGCGTTTCTCGGCCAGTAGCGTCGGCTCGGCGGGATCGCTCACGTCGACGGTCGCGAAGCCCGTCGTGGCGGCGACGTACGCGGTCTCGCTGCCGTCGCCGACGACGGCCTCCGCAGCGCCGGTAATGGGAAGTCGGCCGAGCGGTTCGTACCCCCGCTGGTGGCCGGTAGCGGCGCCACGCGATCGGGAGGCAACAGTCGGACCGGAGACGGCCGCGAAGCCGGCAGCGCCGCCCGTCCGGAGGAACGCTCTCCGCTTCATAGTGGGTGCAACGAGCGCAGACACATAGACGTGATTACTCGAATCACCGGACTCGCGAGCGGCGGGGCAGCCGAGCGTCGCGAGTTACCTGCGCAGCCGTCGCCGGTCGCCGGTTCCGCCGGTCATAGCGCTGGCGAGTGCCCCCTCGAGGACGACGTCGTCGCCGAGGTCGGTGACGTGGATCTCGGGGACGTTGGTCATCACCATCTCGGAGACGCGCTCGCGGACCGGATCGACGACCAGTTCCTCGTTGTGCAACGCGACCGCGCCGCCGAAGGAGACGACGATCGGCGCGAACGCGTGGATCACGTTCGTCACGCCGATCGCGTTCCAGTGGGCGAGCTGGTCGATGACGTAATCGGCCAACTCGTCCTCGCCCGCGAGGTCGAAGACGTCCTTCGCGGTGAAGTCGGGCCCCTCGAGCGGGAGGTCGGTCGCGATCGTCGGGTCGTCCTCGGCGAGCAGTCGGGCGAAATCGGGAATGGCGTTGCCGGAGCAGTAGGCCTCCCAGTGGCCGTCGTGGCCGCAGCCACAGGTCAGCCGCCCCTGCGGGTCGACGACGTAGTGGCCGACCTCGCCGGCGTTGCCGTCCCAGCCGCCCATGATCTCGCCGTCGCAGCAGACGCCGGCGCCGATCCCCGAAGAGATCGTGATGTAGACCATGTCGTCGGGGTTGCTCGCGGCGTGGAAGCGCTCGCCGATGACGCCCGCCGTGGTGTCGTTGTGGAGGTGGACTTCGTCGCTGTCGATGAGCTTCGCGATGGGGCCGGTCAGGGGAATCCTGTCGATCGAATCGGGCAGGTTGGCAGGATCGATCACGGCCCCTTCGGCGAGATCGAACGGACCGATCGAGCCGATTCCGGCGGCCACGATCCGCTCGGGGTCGACCCCGGCCTGACCGCAGGCGTCGCGCAGCGTTCGGAGCACCCCTTCCGTCACGTCGATACCCGTCGGCCCGCGCGGCGTGGATCGACGACTCGAGCCGATCGTCGTCCCGTCGGCCTCGGCGACGACGGCCCGAACGTTGGTCGCGCCGAGGTCGACGCCCGCATAGTAGACCATGCTGTCCTAGTGGACGACCGCGGCCGTACTTAACTACCCAGATTGTACTCGGCGACGAGTAGCGATTTCGATACGTTGTGGCGGCGGGCGGGTGCCGGCGAACCGACGACACACGTATGCCACACCATACCATAGTTTGAGATATGGCCACCGACGATTCATCGACCGATCCGGACGCGGGATCCGAGGCGGTATCGGTGTCCGACGGAGAGTGCGAGGCGCTCCACGAAGTCGAACTGGGCCTCGAGTGGGTCCAGCGCGCCCAGGGAAGCCTGCTCGAGTTCCACCACGCGACGGGCCACGGGATGGACCACCTCTACCGGGCCGAGGAACTGCTCCGAGCGACCGGCCACGACGAGCTCGCCGACGCGATCCGGGGCGAGCTGCTCCCCCACGGCGTCGTCGACGAGGACCGCTGGTCGTACGACGTTCTCGAGAACTTCCAAGAGACGCTGCTTGCCAAGACGCGGGCGCTCGAGCGACGAGTTCGCCGCGAGGTCGCCGACGGGGAGCGCCACGTCCGCGAGCGCAGACAGGAACGAGAGTGGAAGAAACGGGCGGGCGACCGGTCACGGTGACGCGGCCGATCGAAAGCGGAGACGAACGAAAGGGCGGGAGGGCTCGAGAGCGGGATCGATGCGACCGACGGCCTCGTCGCTACTCCATTACGTCGAGGTCCCGGAAGTAGGTGACCGGACAGGGTGCCTGAAGGATGATTTCCTGGGAGACGGAGCCGAGGACAGCCTTCTCCGCCGGGGAGCGGCGGCGCCCGCCGACGACCATGCGGTCGGCGTCGACGTCGATCGCCATGTCGACGACCTTGGTACTGACCTCGCCGAGTGCGCCCTTGATCTCGTACTCGACGCCGGCTTCCTCGAAGCGCTCGGCGAGTTCGGGAACCGGTGCTCGGTTGGCCGCGACCTCGTCGGGGTCGACATCCTCGACGCGAGCATCGAAGCCGAGGTCGTCGTGAACGTCTTCGTACTCGTCTTCGGTGAAGGCGTGGCCGATCACGACCTTCGCGCCGAGGGGTTCGGCGACCTCGAGCACCGTTTCGGCGAGTTCCGGTGCGCGTACTGAGTCCATCGGTCCGACCGCGAGGAGTACCGTATCGATTGCCATATCGGCACAGTGGTCGGGCCACCCGCTTAAGTATTCTCGTCGTTGCAGTATTCCAGAACCATCGCGCGGTCGGCGCAGGCGCGACCCGGTCGATGCGACGACGCCTGACACCCGCTGGGGGACGACTTAGTCTTCGAACTCGTCGTCGCTGCGAACGAAGGTGACGGGACAGGGTGCCGACAGCAGGACCTCCTGAGCCGTCGAGCCGAAGACGGCTTTCCCGGTCGGCGACCGCCGCCGGCCGCCGACGACGACCATATCGGCACCGGTCTCGGTCGACAGATCGACGATCGACGGTCCGTGCTCTCCGACGGCACCCCGGATCTCGTAATCGACGTCGTGCTCGTCGAAGATATCTTTCAGGTCGTGGATCGTCGAGTGGCGCGCCGCGACCGCATCGGGGTCGATTTCGTCGACTGTTCGGTCGAACTCGAGGCGGTCGAGGACCTGATCGTACTCTCGTTCTGTGAAAACGTGTGCGAGGATGACGGTTGCACCGGCCGGCTTCGCGATGTCGAGGACGGTTTCGGCGAGCTGGCCGCTCCGTTCGGCGTCGCTCGGACCGACTGCAAGCAATACTGTCTCTAGCATGGATGACGGGTTGATCGCACACCACCGTAAATCCGCGGGTCACGGAACCGCGTGTGAGCGCAGAGGGCGGGTTCCGGGCGATTTTTCCATCCCGTCGTCGACAGCGGAGGCATGGACGGACCAGACCTCGCGGGGCAGACGGTGCTCGTCACGGGCAGCGCGAAAGGCGTCGGCCGCGAACTGCTGCTCTCGACGGCCGACTGCGGTGCGCGGACGGCCGTACACTACCACACGAGCGCCGACGCCGCTCGCGAGGTCGCCGAAAGCGCCCGCGACCGCGGTGCGTCGGACGCGATGACGGTGCAGGGGGACGTGACCGATCCCGACAGCGTCGACGGCCTCTTCGCGGCCGTCGAGTCCGAACTCGGACCCGTCGACGTGTTGGTCAACAACGTCGGCGACTTCGCGCCGGCCCACTGGGCCGACCTCGAGTTCGAGACCTGGAACCGCGTCCTCGAGACCAACTTCAATGGCACCTACCTCTGCTCGAAGCGCGCCCTGCCGGGAATGCGCGAGAACGGGTACGGACGGATCGTTAACATCGGGTACGCCTCGAGCGAGCGGGGACTCGTTAGTCCGAAGAACTTCCCCTACTTCGTCGCGAAAGCGGGCGTATTGCTGTTCACGCGCATGCTCGCGGCGGACACGCAAGACAACGGGATCACGGTCAACGCGATCTCGCCGTACGTCGTGGAGAACTCCGACGAGTTCCCCGACGACCTGCCCCGCGGTCGGCCCGCGAGTTTCGAGGACCTGGCACAGCCGCTGTACTTCTTCCTCGACCCGGACACCGAGTACGTCAGCGGAGAGAACATCGAGGTCGACGGTGGGTGGCTCCCCGAGACGGTGTAAGCGGTCCCGTCTCGCTCCGCGTTCAGGCGGTCCGTCTACCGATCGCTCACCGACACAATAGCTTAACCCGAGCCGCGCCGTCTGTCCCGGTATGGCGGGCCGAGTCCGCGTGATTCACGTCGCGTCCGAACAGGGAGCGCCGATGGAACGCCTCGAGCGAGCGAGCGCGGTCGCGGGTCGGGGCCTCGAGGGCGACCGCTACTTCGACACCGAAGGAACGTTCGCCGACCGCGACGGCAGCGATATCACGTTCATCGAGCAGGAAGCCCTCGAGGCGGTCGAACGGAACTACGACATCAGCCTCGAGCCCGGCGCCCACCGCCGGAACCTGACGACCGACGGGATCGCACTGAACCACCTCGTCGACCGCCGGTTCCGGGTCGGCGACGCCGTCTGCGAGGGGATCGAACTCTGCGAGCCGTGTTCGTACCTCGAGTCCCACCTCGAGGAGCGGGGGATCCGCGAGGCGCTCGTCCACCGCGGCGGGCTCCGGGCGCGGATCCTCGAGGACGGGACCCTGACGCCGGGCGACGGCATCGAACCGCTCTGAGGGGGCCGCCGAGCGGGCACGGTCGTCGTTCGACACCCCGCTCGAGCGGAGCGCAAACTACATTTTCGCGAGCGCCAAGGGACGCGTATGAACGAGCCGGGGATCCAGTCGCTGATGGACCAGGAGACGCTCGATCAGCGGGTCCGCGCCGGCGACGTACCGGCGTGGGTCGCCGATCACTGGGAGACGTTTCAGGAGGGACTGCTCGGCGAGCGAAGCGGATCGCCGTTCCCGTGTTTCTTCGGCGTCGAGTCCGTCCAGCAGGGCGAACCGCTCTACACCGCGGTGCCCTCGATGAGCGATGCCGACGCGCTCCTGACGCTTCGGGATCGGATCCTCGAGTATCTCGAGGTCTACGAGGATCACTCCGGCCGAGCCTCGCTGGTCACCTTCTTCGAGCCGCCCGCGGAGCCCCTCTCGGAGCGGGAGTACCACGACGCGCTCTGGCACGTCCTGCAGACGTTACACCTCCACGACCCCGAGCCGTGGCCCGAGGAGATTCCCACCGATCCCGACGACCCCCGCTGGGAGTTCTGTCTGGGCGGCGAGCCGATGTTTCCGACCTGCCGAGCACCGTTCTACGAGACGCGCAAGAGCCGATACTGTCCCGTCGGCCTCGAGATCACGTTCCAGCCGCGCGCGCTGTTCGAGGGTCTCGACGTGACGGCCGACACTGCGGCCGGCCAGCGCGCTCGAGAAGTGATTCAGGATCGGCTCGAGGAGTACGACGGGGTCTGCCCGCACGCCGACCTCGGCGACTGGGGCGTCGAGGGCGACCGCGAGTGGCCCCAGTACATGTTCTCCGAAGACGAGTCCCAGGCGCCGTCGACGTGTCCGATCACGGTCACCCGGACGCACCCGAAACCCGCGGCGCGGCTCCCATGACGGTCGCCGACGGCGATAGCGCAGTGACTCAGTCGCGACTCGAGGACGCCGCGCTCGTCCTGATCGACTTCCAGCGGGGGTTTGACGATTCCTCGTGGGGCGAGCGGAACAACCCCGACGCCGAGGCGAACGCGGCGCGACTGCTCGAGCGCTGGCGCGAGCGGGGCCGGCCGATCGTCCACGTTCGCCACGATTCGACGGAGCCGGACTCGCCGCTCCGGGGCGACGAACCGGGCTTCGCGTTCAAACCGGAGACGGCCCCGCTCGCCGACGAGCCGACGATGGAGAAGTCGGTCAACAGCGCGTTCATCGGGACCGACCTCGAGGGCTGGCTCCGCGAGCGCGGTCTCGAGACGGTCGTCGTCGCCGGTCTGACGACGGACCACTGCGTCTCGACGAGCGCGCGAATGGCGGAGAACCTCGGCTTCGAGCCGATCGTGGTGAGCGACGCCACCGCCACCTTCGAACGGACCTTCGACGGCGAGACCTTCGATGCGGCGACGGTCCACCGAACCGCGCTGGCCCACCTCGCGGGCGAGTTCGCGACGGTGGCCACCGTCGACGAGGTGCTCGCGGCCGATTCTTGAACCCCGATACGCGAGGGCGGGTCCCGCGCCGACGACGACCCGACTGACGCCAGCGTCCGGCGAGGCTGTCGCACCACAGTTATGAACGCTCTCGTTCTCGAGTCGTGTATGCGAGTCGCAGTCGCCGGCACGTTCGGGCCGCTCCACGACGGCCACCGAAACCTGTTCGAGCACGCGCTCCGGTTCGGTTCGGACGGCGTCGTCGTCGCCCTGACCAGCGATGAACTGGCGGTCGAGACGCGCCACGAACCCCGGCCCATCCCGTCGCTCGAGGAGCGAGCGCGGATCGTGACGGACGCGCTCAACGAGAGTGATGAGTGGGACCGCGATATCGAACTCCGGACGCTCGAGACCGAAGACGGGATCGCGACCGACGAGCCGTCGATCGACGCGCTGGTGGTCTCCCCGGAGACGGCCCCCGAACTCGAGGGAATCAACGAGCAGCGCCACGAGCAGGGGTTCGAGCCGCTGTCCGGTATCGTCGCGCCCTACGTCTACGCCGACGACGGCGAGCGGATCTCCTCGACGCGGATCGTCAACGGGGAGATCGACGAGCACGGGCGCGTCCTCGAGTAGCGAGCGGGCGACAGCGGGCGGCGGGCGGTCGACAGGCGAGGCCGGAGGCACCCGATCCGTCGGTGACGCAACAGTAATACGAGGGGAGACAGTCAGCTTGTCCTATGAACGGTGATCGACGGCCCCTGTTGCTCGTTTTGCTGGGGTGTGCGTTGCTCGTGACGGCCATCTTGCATCTGGTGTTCGTTCCGCGCTACCTGCCCGAGGACGTGCTGTTGACCGTGCTGACGCTCGGGGCCGGCTGGGTGACGTACGCGATCGCGTTCTACGCGCTCGGTCGAGCGGGAGCCGACCCTCGGAGTCAGGAGTTTCCGAACATGCGATTCGCGGATGTCGGTATCGCGCTCTTGCTCGTCTCGTTGCTGCTCCTACTCGCGCTCGACGCCCTCGGGGTCCCGCTCGAGGGGATCGTAGGAGTCTACGCCCTGCCCGCGGCGGGCATCTACGCCGGCCTCGCACTGCTGGGCTGGTCGATCGGCCGCCGGACCGAAGCGATCAACGAGATGGTCCGGTGAGCGCGGTCTCCGGCGGATCGACGGCGACCCCGGCGAAAGCTCACTCCGACTGCGGTCCCGAGTTCGCGACGAACACCGGGATGTCGCCGAAGCGAATGACGTGATCGGTGACGCTTCCCAGCGCCATCCGGTGGACGCCGCCGCGACCGCGGGTCCCCATGACGACGAGGTCGGCGTCGATCTCGCCGGCGTACTCGAGCAGCGCCTCCTCCGGCGGCCCCTCGAGCACCGTCCCGGCGACCTCGAGGCCGGCGGCCTCCGCCCGGTCGACGATGGCATCGACGTACTCCTGCGCGCGACCGCGCATCGCGTCTTCGGCGCTCGCCGCGTCGCCCGGCAGACGGAGGTCGGCCAGCGGGCCGGTGTCGGCGACGCAGGCGACGTGCACTGCCGCGTCGTGAACGGTCGCGAGTTCGATGGCAGTCTCGGCGGCGGCCTCGGCGTGGTCGCTCCCGTCGGTCGGGACGAGGATCGTGTCGAACATAGATCGACGGTTCGGCGGGAACCGTGAAATTCCTGCCGGAACGACAGGTGCGGTCGTCGGCCGCGGGACGGAACCGCTCACACGAACGCCAGCGGCACCATGACGAGGACGCCAACGAGGATGCCGCCCGCGAGTTCGGGCTTGCCGCCGCGAGGCAGCCCGTCTCCGATGTCGAGCGCCTCCGGGACGAACTCCGTCAGGACGAGATAGATCATCGCGCCGGCGGCGAAGCCGAAGCCGTAAGGGAGGAATTCCCGCGCGTAGCGGACGAATCCGAACGCGATGACCGCTCCGATCGGCTGGGGAAGACTCGAGAAGACGGCCCACCAGACCAGTTTCCACTTCGCGACGCCCATCGAGGTCAGCGGGATCGAGATCGCGGTCCCCTCGGGGATGTTGTGGATCGAGATCGCGACCGTCATGAAGACCGCCAGCAGCGGGATGGTAAAGCCGAGGAACTCGGCGCCCCCTTCGAGCCCGAGATCAGCAAAGGAGACGCCGATAGCGACGCCCTCGGGGAAGCTGTGGACGGTGAGGATCCCGAGGATGAGGACGAGCTTCTTGAAGTCGGCCTCCTCGTACTGCTGGGGATCGATCTCGGCGTCCATCAGCACGTCGTGGGCGACGACGACGAGGCCGACGCCGGCCAACAGCCCGATCGCGATCTCGAGGGGGGTTCCCTCGGCCAGCCCCTCCTCGACGAGGCCGAAGGTCGATGCCGAGAGCATGATTCCCGACGCGAGTCCCCAGAGAATTACGTTTCGGCGGTCGCTGATCCCCTCGAAGAAGAAAAACGGGAGCGCACCGATCCCGGTCGCCAGCGCCGTAATCAGCCCGGCGACGAACACCAACACGAGGTTCTCGAACAGCGCCATCTGTCGGAGTATCGAACCAGGGGTATAAATCGACGGCGAAAGCGCCGGCTCCGGGCCTCGAGCGGGACCGCACCTCGAAGACGGGGCAATCGACCGATACCGTCAACAGCCGCCCGTCTGATATGTATCGTATGTCACTGTGGAGATCCCGCCGCACTCGCCACTACTTCGTCCTCGTGGCCGTGACGACCGTCGGCTCGACGTTGCTGTACAACTACGGGATGGCGGCGTGGGAGAACGATCCGCAGCCGCTGTTCCGGTCGCTCGGAATCGTCTTTCAGTCGTTCACGACGACCGGCTACGGCGAGGACGCGGCGTGGTCGACGCCGCAGATGTACGTGTTGACGATCGGATTGCAACTCATGGGAATCGGCCTGATCCTCACCGCGGTGGATGTCTTCGCGGTCCCCTGGCTGCGGGACACGCTCGCGGTGACGCCGCCGACGGCGGCGACCGATCTCGAGGATCACGTCATCATCTGCGAGTACACGCCCCGCGGCGAGGCGTTCATCGAGGAACTCGAGTCTCGCGGGCAGCCGTACGTCGTCGTCTCGTCCGACGAAGAGACGGCGACGACGCTCCACGAGACCGACTACCGGGTCGTCCACGGCGATCCGGAGTCGACGGCGGTGCTCGAGAAGGCGGGTATCGGACGGGCGACGGCGGTCGTAGCCGATTCCGCGGACGATACGAACGCGAGCATCGTCCTCTCGGCCAGGGAGGCGAACCCGGACGTGCGTATCGTGACGCTGGTCGAGGACCAGCGCCTCGGGGAGTACCACCGGATCGCGGGGGCCGACGAGGTACTCTCGCCGCGCCAGTTGCTCGGCGAGAGCCTCGCGCGTCGAGTGCCGACGGCAGTGACGACCGCGGTCGACGACGGGATCGAGATCGGGAGCGACCTCGAGCTGGTCGAGGTCTCGATCACGGAGGGGAGCGACCTCTGTGAGCGGACCGCGGGCGAGGTCGGACTCCGAGAGCGGTTCGGCGTGGACGGCATCGGCGCGTGGTTCGACGGGACGTTCGAGAGTCCGATCCCGCGGGACCGAGACCTCCGCGCTGGGACGCGGTTACTCGTCGCAGGCGAACCCGACCGGATCGAGGCATTCCAGGCGGAAGCGGCGTCGACGGTCCGGTCGTTCGCTGCTCGAGACGTGGTGATCGCCGGCTACGGCGAGTCGGGCGTGGCGGCCGGCGAGGCGTTAGCCGGGACGAACGCCCGGGTAACCGTCCTCGATATCGCCGAGAAGGAGGGCGTCGACGTCGTCGGCGACGCTCGAGATCCGGCGGTGGTCCGCGAAGCCGGCGTCGAGGACGCGGCTGCGGTGATCGTTACCCTCGACGACGATACGACGGCCGTCTTCGCGGCTCTCGTCGCGCGGGATCTGAATCCGTCGGCCGACGTGGTCGTTCGGGCGAACGACGCGGAGGACGTACGGAAGCTGTACCGAGCGGGGGCGGACTACGTCCAGTCGTTGGCGACGGTCAGCGGCCGAATGATGGCGTCGACCGTCTTCGAGGACGAGGAGGTGCTGGCAGTCGACCGGGGGATCAACGTCGTCAGGCTCCCCGCGGGCCGGCTGGCCGGCCGGACGGTCGTCGACGCCGCGGTGCGCTCGCGAACGGGCTGTACCGTCGTCGCGGCCGTCAGGGACGGCGAGACGATCACGGCGTTCGATCCGTCGGCGTTCGTCCTCGAGGGCGACGACGAGGTGATCCTCGCGGGCACCGACGAGAGCGTCCAGTCGTTCGAAGCGCGATTTCTCGCCTGAGAAGCGGGGAAGAGAACGGGTCGATCGGCGGTAGGCCTACGACAGCAGCGACCGGACGCTGGGAACCACCTGTTGTTTCGCGAGTTCGAGGAGCAGCGGTGCGTCCTCGAGGTCGAGTAGCCGGGCGATGGCGAGCGGGTCCCCGTTGTTCGCGTCGGCCAGCGTATCGTTGCCGAGGCGCTTCAGGTCCCGCATGAGGTCGTCGTAGCGCTCGTTGGGCGCGAGATAGAGGAGGTGGGTCATCAACAGTCGCTTGTCGACGTTGGGGGCGACGTCGCGATGCCAGAGGGTGTCGTAGACGGCGAGGTTCTCGGCGGTCGGCTCGAGGTCGGCGTGCTTGAGACAGCCGTCGGCGGCGACGGCGGCCACCCGGCCGGACTGCATACATTTGTTGATCCCCTCGCCCCAGAGCGGGTCGACGGTCGGGACGGTGTCACCGATGGCCATGAACCGGTCCGTGTGGAGGTCGCCGGGTTTCTGGATGTGGGCGGATCCGCGGTGTTGTTTGCCCGCGATTTTCTCGGCGTCCCGGAACCGTGGATCGGTCTCGAGCCAGTGCTCGAGGTAGCCATCGATGGTGTAGCCGTCCTTGGCGTAGCGGCTGTGGTGGTCGTTCTGGATGTAACAGAGGCCGACCTTGGCGGTGTCCTCGCCGGTGTGGAAGATCCAGGAGTAGCCGCCGGGGGCGATCTCGTGGTCCAGTCGGAGCATCATGGCGTCGTGGAGATCGGCGAAGCCGGGTCGATCGATGTCGATCCCTTCGAACTCGTACTCGATGCCGATCGCGTGGTTCTCGCGTTTCAGGTCGACGACGCCGAGTTTCTTCGCGAGCGGGGCGGCCGGCCCCGTCGCGTCGATAACGATCTCGCCGTAGACCTCCTCGTCGCCGTTGTAGGTGACGCCGACGATCTCGCCGCCTTCCATGATCGGCCCCGTGACCCGAGCGTCGAAGCGATACTCCGCGCCCTCGTCGCGGCTGTCCGCGACGAGGAAGCGCTTGAAGTCGGCGAACTCGAGGACCGCACCGGGCTGTTCGCGGACGTAGTGTTCCGTCGGCGACTCGAGGACGACGCTGTCGGTGAACTGCATCACGACGTCGTCGGGGATGCCGAAGGAGGCCATCATCGAGGGGAACGTCCCCGCGGTGGACTTGTTGCTCTGGCGTGGGAACTCGTCCTCGGCTTCTGTCTCGAGGACGACGACGTCGTACCCTCTCGCCGCGAGATCCCGGGCACACTGTGCGCCGGCGGGTCCGGCGCCGGCGATGACTACGTCGTAGCGGTCGTTCATGTAATCGGGACTGTAGTGGACCGTAATTAGTTTGTCCGGTTTCGGTCGATATGACGGGATCGAGTCCCTTGAGTCTCTCCGTCGGCACCAGCAGGGGCGACTCGGCCGCAAACCGGTCGACGCAACGGTTGCGGCAGTGCTGTCGGTCGAACAGAACGAATTTACACGTCCGTCATAACGGAGTGTACATGGTTACCACATCTCCCGGCGAGTTCCCCAACGGCATCCCGAGCGAACCCGCGTTTCCGCTCGGGCAACGGCCGCTGCACGAGTACGTCGCCCACTACGCCGACGAGCGGCCGAACAACGTGGCGATCAACTACTACGGGACCGACATCACCTACGGGGAACTCGGTGATTCGATCGACCGATTCGCGACGTATCTCGACGAGCAGGGGTACGGTCGTGGAGATACCATCCTTCTCTTGCTCCAGAACTGTCCGCAGTACGTCATCGCCTACTACGCCGCCCAGAAACTGGGAATGCGGGTCAGCCCCTGTAGTCCGATGTCGAAAGAACACCGCCTCTCCTACCAGCTTTCCGACGGCGATGCCCGGATCGTCGTCGCGGGCGATACCCACGCCCCGCTGCTCGAGGCCGTTCGCGACGAGACGCCACTCGAGGAGATCGTCTACGCCCGCTTCGAGACGTATCTTCCCGACGAGCCGGTGCCCGCGATCCACGACGACATGGCCGATGCGGTCGAGGCGGCCCGACAGCCCGAGTCCGAAGCCGTGAGCTACCTCGAGACGATCCTCGCGGAGACGCCGGCCGAGCCGCCGGCCGTCGAAGTTGCGATGGACGATATCTGCCTGCTGCAGTACACCTCGGGGACGACCGGTCTCCCGAAAGGCTGCATGCACAGCTACGAGAACGTCCTCTTCGCCGCGGCCACCTCCTCGGCGCTGACCGGTCGCGACGAGACCACTCGTCACCTCGCGGTGATGCCCCTCTTCCACGTCGCCGGGAAGCTCAACGCCGCCGACTCACCGATGATCCAGGGCGGGACCACCGTCCTCCTGACCCGCTACGAACCGGAAGCCTACGTCGACGCGCTCGCGGCCCACGAGCCAACCAACGGCTGGATCACCACCCCGATGGTCCGCGAACTCCTGCCGCTGCTCGAGGCCGACGAGCGCGAGATCGATTCGCTCGAGTCGATGCCGACGACGAGTTTCGGCCAGGCGCTGACCGAGAGCCTCTGCGAGCGGTGGGCGGACGCGACCGACTCCACGATGTACGAGGCGTCCTACGGCCTGACCGAGACCCACACGCGAGACACGTTCACGCAGGGGCTGGGCGTGGTCGAGGAGGGGTTCGTCGGCAAACCGGCCTACGACACCGACATCGTGATCCGCGACTGGGAGACCCACGAGGAGGTCCCCCGCGGCGAGACCGGCGAGATCACCGTCGACTCGCCGTCGCTGTTCGAGGGCTACCTCGGCAAACCGGAGGAGACAGAGACCGCCTTCCACGACGGCTACGTGCTCACCGGCGACATCGGTCGCGTGACCGAGGACGGCGCGCTCTACTTCCTCGGCCGGCGCAAGTACATGATCAAGTCCAGCGGCTACTCGATCGCCCCCGCCGAGGTCGAGGAGGTCCTGAAGACCCACGGCGAGATCGCCAACGCCGCCGTCGTCGGTCGCGACCACGAGACCAAAGGTTCGGAAGTCGTCGCCGCCGTGACGCTCACGAACGGCTCGCTGGCCGAAGACGAGTTCCTCGAGTGGGCCGAAACCCAACTCGCCGCGTACAAGCGGCCCCGCGACGTCGTCGTGCTCGACGAACTCCCGGTGACGGACATGGGGAAACTCGATCGAGAGGCGCTCGAGGACGTGATCGCCGACGAGTCCTAGCGGCGACAGTCGTGGACGACGACGACCGAAGAGCCGCTAGGGGTGCTTCCGGCCCGTCCCGTCTGCGACGAGCGACGCCGAGTGAGCCAGAGGCGACGCGCCACCGGCTCGAGCGCGGGGGCTATTTCTCCGTGAAAAACCGGAGCGCGCCCCCGGTGAGAATCAAGAGCCCGCCGAGGACGATCCCCAGCGGCGGCGGGAGCGGCGTGAAACGCACGATCCCGACGAGGATGACGATGGTGGAGAGTCGAGCCATGCACGCCCGTAGCCGAGGGACGCGGAAAAGATCGCTGCGTGATTTACCAACCGATCCGCGGCGATCCGTCGAGGCAGAAGATCGATAAGGTGCTCGCGGAACACGACCGCTCATGCAAGAGGAGCCGGTCGGCCAACTCGAGCGCTCGAGCAATCTCCGGGATCATCCGGAGCTAACCGCCGTAAGCGTGCTTGTCGCCGCCGTCGCCGTCGTCGCGGTCCAGTACGTCGTCGCCGAACTGCTCGCGGTCGGCGCGTCGAACGCGTTTCTGGTCGGGACGGTCGTCGGGCTGGTGATCGCCCAATCGGTGCGCTCGCTCTGTCGGTGGTACGGCGTCGAGTGAACCGCTGCGAGCGCGGGCGGAACGCGAGGCGACCGCGGCTACCGGACGATCGTCACCGGGACGGGTGCCTGTCGCGCGACCCGTTCGGCGACGCTGCCCAGGAGAACCCTCGAGAAGCCGGTGCGGCCGTGGCTGCCGACGACGATGAGGTCGAGATCGTTCGCCGCGGCGTAGTCGACGATCTCGTCGGCGGGCTGGCCGACGGCGACCGCCGTTTCGACCGACCGGCCGTACTCCGCCGCGCGATCTTCGGCCGCCGCGAGCAGGTCGCGGGCTTCCTCGCGCCGGCGCTCGAGCAGTTCTTCCGCGCCGAGGTGTGCGATCTCACCGTAGCTGCTGTTCGTCGGATCGACGGCGTGGAGAACGGTAATCTCGTCGTCGGCGTGTTCTCGGCACGCGAACTCGAAGGCCGCCCACCCCGGGTCTGAGTCCTCGAGGGCGACTAGCAGGTGCATACTGACCTGTACGTGGACGAACTACTTGAGTGTCATCCATTACCACAGTCAGCGGACTCTCGCTGCCGTTCGGTCGAGGCGCTCGGCCGCCGTCGGCCGCCTCACTCGGAGTAGCCTTCCTGCAGGAACGCCCCCTCGGTCTCGTACATCGAGACCAGTTCCGCGATGAGTTCCTCGTGCGACTGGCCCTCCTCGCGGTGGTTGTCGAGTCGCTCCTTCAGGTTGTCACTGATCTCGAGCGTGTGTGTCATGATACGTAATAACGCGGTCGGCGCGCGTCGGCCGTACTATCGCCGTCCGCAGTGATATAATGGGGGACGTACGGACAGTCGACGCGCCGGCACTCGCAAGCACCCGATCGGGAACCGGTTCGATCGGGGCCGAGTTCGATCCGATACCGCTTGAGCCACCTCGAGTGCCCGCCGGCACGGGTCGACCGCCCACTCACTCGAGCGGTCGTCGTAGCCGGCGACATGACAGCACCGCTGGCCGACGACGACGTGGGAAAGACCATCGTCGACGTCGACGGCAAGGAACTGGGTATCGTCGCGAAAGTCGAAAACGGGCGGGCCGCCGTCGACCCCAACCCGAGCCTGGCGGAGCAGGCGATGGCCTCGTTCGGCTGGGAAGGCGAGGACGACGGGGACTACATCGTGACGGTGGACATGCTCGAGCGGGTCGACAACGAGGCCATCCTGCGCGGCGAACGCTGACTCGAGCGGCGCGGCTCACTCGACGGAGCGGTCGTCGAACGACTGCTCGCGCCAGGTCGTCCAGTCGTAGAGCCGCTGGAGTTCACCGCCCTGCTGGCGGATCGCGACGGCGGTGTTGAACAGGAAGGCGGCGACCAACGTCGTCCCGACGAGCCAGGCGGCGTCGGCGAGCGCGCCGTAGCCGTCGAGGTAGCTCGTCAGCAGATCGACGAAGACGACCGCGGCGACGCAGACGATCGCCGGCAGCAGGTGCCGCGTCAGCGCGGCGAAAGTCGTCCCCTCGTGGACCTGCACCGCGCGGACGCCGTAGAACACCGCCCACGCCGAGGTGACGATCCAGCCCACCGCGACGACCAGCCCCGTTGCGGAGCTCTCGACGAGGAAGGCCCCCCACCACGCGGCGATGAAGCCGACGACGACGACGTAATCGACCCACGCGGGCAGCAGCCGCGAGCGGTCGCCCGCCGTCGGCTGATCGTGGTACATCGCGCGGATCGCCAGCGCGAGAAAGAGGATGAAAAACAGGACCGCGCCGTCGACGAACCGGCCGATCCAGTCGGGCTCGAGCAGGATCGAGCCGACGCCGGCGACCGCGTAGACGATCGCCGCGCCGACCCCGATCGTGAGATACCACTGCTCGGTCGTGGCGTCGACCGCGAGGACCTCGCGGACGTAGACGATCGTGTAGTACAGGAGAATCACCGCAGCGATACCGATCGCGAGGTACGCGAACAGCCGGCCGATCGCGACCGTCGTCGCCGGGTCGCCGGCGTCGAACGCGATCGATGGACTCGAGGGAAACGTCATGCGTGTATCTGGCGGCCGAACTGGCATAAGAATACACCTCTCTTACCGACGGTCGAGAAGCCGACGCGACCGCTCGTACTCCGATCTCGAGAGACCCGCCGACGCAGGTCGACCCACACCTGAACGATGGCTCGAGCCGGCACAGATCGGATAGAACACGTCAGCGACGGCCGCCGCTCCCGTCAGGGGCGAGAACGGAGAAAGGATGGTCAGCTCGCGGTGAGCCGGTCCCGATCACGGATCGGGGTTGTAGATGTCGGGGTTTTCGGGCCCGTCGACGTCGATGATGCCGAGTGCGCCGCGGTGGACGACCCGCGAGAGCGCGTGATCGACGATTTTGACGGGTCCTGGCACCGGGAACTCCATTTCCCCGGCGGTGGTGGTGCCCGGCGGGACGGGCGTGGTTTCGACGTTGTTCGCCGGTTCGCTCAGCAGGTCGCCGCTGCGGTAGAGGTTGCTCCAGACGTTGCCGATCGGGTGCCACGAGCTCAGCAGGTTGGGGCCACCGTTGGCGAAGTAGACCCGGGCGGTTTCGCCCGTGTTGGCTGTCATCGGGCCGGCGGCGTCTTCGGTGAAGCCGTAGGCCTGGCCGTTGAAGACGACGTAGGTGGGCTCTTCGCGCTTCATCGCGTCGTGGTCGAAGCCGTGGTGGCCCTGCTGGCCGACCTCGCCGGTGGTGTAGATCTCGTGTTGGCCGAGGTAGAACTCGTTGTCGACCTCGGGCAGCCCCTCCTCGGGTTCGACGAGGATCGAGCCGAACATCCCCGAACTGATGTGCATGTCCATCGCCGGGACCGCACAGTGGTAGATGAACACGCCAGGGTACTCCGCGCGGAACTGGATCTGGGTCGGGTCGTCGTCGGGCGCGATCGTCGTCGCGTCCGCGCCCCCACCGGGCCCGTAGACCGCGTGGAAGTCCATGTTGTGCATCGCCACGTTCATGTCCTCGGGGACGTCGAACGTGAGGTTGACCGTGTCACCCCGGCGCACGCGGAGCATCGGGCCGGGGACCTGCCCCTCGAAGGTCATGTAGTCGAACGTGACTCCCGGCTCGATCTCCGCGGTGACCTTCTGAGTCTGGATCGTCACGTCGTGGGTCCGGGGTTCGTTCCAGTCGACCGGGTCGGGAATGTCCGTGGGGTCCCGTGCGATCTGGTCGACATCGACCGATTTCGCCGCCGGCAGTCCCTCCTCCTCCGCCGGCGTCTTGCTGTTCGAGCTGTTCTCCTCCGCGTCGCTGCTGAGACAGCCGGCCACGGCCAGGGCACCGGTCGCCCCGATCGCCTGTAGCATGTGCCGTCGGTTGAGTTGGGTCGAAGTCATTGGTCTTCTCCTCACTCGGATAGAGGAGGGATATACATTCAGTAGTATCGACGATTCTCGAGGTATGGTAACAGAGTTGATGTTTCCCGCTATATCGTGGGTGTTTATATACTCGATTTCGATGGGAACCCGGCACACCGATACCGAGCGCTCTTCGGGGCGTTCTCCGAGGGTCGAGACCGGAGCTGAATCGACGAGCCGGCCGAGGTCATCGTCGAATTGAGCGATCGCTGACAGAGTGAGGCGACCGTCAGAACGAACACGGTCGCGGCCGAACGACCGACAATGAATCCGACCGCGCTCCGCGAGACGATGCCCGCCCTCGAGTCGACCGTCTACTGCAACTGGGGGGCCGGCGGGCCGAGTCCGCGCCGCGTCGTCGAGGCCGCCGAGTCGGCGCTCGAGTACCACGAGTACGAGGCCCCCGCGGCGGAGGGCATGTATCCTGCGGCGTTCGACGCCTACGACGAGGCGCGCACGGCGGTCGCGGACTTGCTCGGCGCGACGCCGGACGAGGTCGCGTTGACCCAAAGTACGACAGACGGGATCAACCGCGTCGCGGGCGCGTTCGACTGGGGCGAAGACGACGTCGTCGTTCGGACCGACCTCGAGCACTCCGCCGGGATCCTGCCGTGGCGGCGCCTCGAGCGCGAGCGCGGGATCGAGGTGCGGGTGCTCGAAACCGAGGGGGGTCGGCTCGACCTCGAGGCCGCGAAATCGGCGCTCGCGGACGCGACGCTGTGTTGTGTGAGTTCGCTGACGTGGACCCACGGGACGCGGCTGCCCATCGCCCACCTCGTCGACATCGCTCACGACGCCGGGACGTTGGTGCTGGTCGACGCCGTCCAGTCGCCGGGGCAGGTCCCCGTCGACATCCGGGAGTGGGGTGCCGACTTCGTCGTCGCGGCGGGTCACAAGTGGCTGCTCGGCCCGTTCGGTGCCGGCTTTCTGTACGTGCGCGACGGCGTCGAGCGGGACCGCTCGCCCGCCGCGATCGGCTACCGGAGCGTCGTGGACGAGAACGCCGACGAGTACCGCTACGCGGCCGGTGCGCGACGGTTCGAGGTCGGTACCGCCAGCCCTGCGCCCTACGCTGGGCTGACCGAGGCGATCAGCGTGCTCGAGGAGGTCGGCATCGACGCGGTTCAGCGGCGGATCGAGACGCTGACCGATCGGCTCAAGAACGGTGTGTCGGACGAGCACCTGCTGAGCCCCAGATCCTACGAGTCGGGACTGGTGACGATCGCCGACGACGACCCCGAGGGGACCGTCGAGCGACTCGCCGAGCGGGGAATCGTCGTCCGTTCCCTCCCGAAACCGGACGCAATCCGTGCGTCGATTCACGCGTACAATACCCGTGAGGACGTAAACACGCTGCTCGAGGCGCTGGAGGACTGAGAACGACGACCGCTCGGACGCGTTTCAGTCGGCGGTCTGGCGCTCCTCCATGGCGGCTCGAACGTCGCCGTAGCGCTCGAACCGGTCGGCACCGATGTAGTCGACGGTGTCCTGGAGGTACTGGACGACCTGTTTGCCGATCTTGCGCTGGTCGTAGCCCTCGAAGGGCTGCTCATCGTAGAGGGGGTCGGCGAGCAGCCGGTTCTCGACGTACTCTTCGATGCGGGGCTCGTAAACGTCCGCGACGATATCCGGTTCGGCCTTGGCCAACTGTTGCAGGATCCAACGGCCGTTCTCGATGTGGCGCGTCTCGTCTTGCCGGACCTTGCCGATGGCCTCCTGGAACGACTCGAGGACGACGTCGCGGCCCATCTGCTCGGCTTTCAGTTCGATCATCTGGTCGAAGCTGAGGTAGCCGCCGCGGGCGAGCTGGGCCTCGACGATGCCCATGTAGTTCAGATAGGCCTCGCCGAGCGCGTAGACGAGATCGGTCCGGTCGCCGCTCTCGACGGCCGCCAGCAGGTCGTCGGCGGTGTCGTAGAGGTCGTCCGTGCTGTACCCCTGCTCTTGATAGCCGCCCTCGCGATACGGTGCTGTCTCCTGGGTCCCGAAGACCTCCTCGAAGTAGCGGCTGAACAGGTCGGTGTGTTTGGCCTCCTCGTACACCTGCTGGGCCAGATATATCTCCTCCTGAACGGTGTCGAACGGCATCTCCTCGTTCGGCAAGGCGTCGAGCGCCATCATGTACGGCGCGAGCGTCCGCGTCACGTCTTCCTCGCCGTCGTAGAACCCCGAACACGTCGCGAGGAACCGCTGCTGTTCGTCCTCGGAGAACTGCTGCCAGTCTTCCCGATCCCCTTCGAGATCGTAGTCGTCCGGATCCCACGTCCCCTCTCGTTTCCCCTTCCGATACAGTTCGTAGGATTTCTCGCGCTGGCTGTAGTCGATTGGCATGCCCACACATGACGATGAAGGTGTAGATCAATATTCGGCTGAGTATCACGTCGAAGCGGGAGAAACAAAGGTGTCAACACGGGGTCAGTACGGTCGAGTTCGTTCACTCGCCGTCGGCGTCGCGCGATGCGGCGGCGGCCTCGACCATCGTCTGGCGCTCGTCGAAGTACGCCGGCGCGTCGGCGTCGGCCTCGAACTCGAGGATCCGGGTCAGGGCCTCTTGCCCGTCGTCGGCCTCCGCAGTCAGTTCGTCGGCGAGATCGGTGTAACCCGCGGCCAGGTCCTGAAACGCCTGCATCCGGGCCTGTTTGGCCTCGACGAGTAGCTGTTTCTCCTCGAGTTCCGCCTGCAACTCCTCGATCGCCGCGACGTCGACCTCGCCCGCGTCGGGCACGTCGGCGGTCGACGGCGACTCGGTGCCCTCGATCTCGTCCGGGAGCACCTCGAGACGCGATCGGATCTCGGCCATCTCCCGGTCGATCTCGTCTAAGAGTTCGTCGGCCTCCTCGCCCATCGTCTCGACGTGCCCCGAGAGCAGGCCGGCCTGCGTGCGGCAGTACTCGACGAACTCGTCGACCGCGAGTGCGTCCGCGGCGTCGTCGCTCATGAGGCTCCCTTGGGGCTTCCGGGCGAAGGTACTTTGGGATCGAATCGGTGCGCGACCGAATCGAGAGGGATTAATAGCGAGGGGTGACAGCGAACGGAAACGATGTAAACCGATATCGTGAGCGCACACACGGGTAGCGGGTTCCTACCGCGTAGAACCCGTCGGAATTCACTGATCCGCGTCCGGCCACCCGGTCGCGGCGATCGTCCCAGCGAGCGGGTCTCGAGGCGTCTATCGGGACGGTGTGCACGCAGTATCACGTTCCTACGCTGGTTTTCGATTTCGAAACGGTCGATGTCCAGTAGTATCCGGTAGGGTCCGTGTTGAGCAGCCGATCAATAATGAAATCGTGGCTATACGTCGTGGAACCAAGCGTTGAAAGGCGGTAACCGCGGTATTACAAGGGGTCACTCTCCCGTCGACGGCGTCATGGCAGTGGGGAAAGACGAGGCAGGGGATCGGACGTGTCCGCGCTGTGGATCGGCTGCCGTGACACGCCAGCGAGTGATCGAACACGAGCCGTGCGGGGCAATCAAACCGGAACCGGTGTTCTGTACGGCCGACGGCATCGTCTGCCCGGACTGCGGCGAGCGGTGTCGCGAGGTCGCGTTCATCGACGGCGACCGTCCGTGGACGTGTGGGGACTGCGGGCACACCTTCGGCACGAGCCGAGCGGAGACGGCGGACGGCGAGACGGCGTGGCAACGAGACGCCACGGTCGTCCTCGAGCGCGCGCGGTCACGGATCGCAGCGACGCCGTCGCCCGTAAACGGGGCCGGCCGGGGTCGGCGGATGCTGGTCGTGGTCGTCGCCGTCTTGCTCGTCTCCGCGGCGGCCATCGCGGCGATCGGGCCCGCGACGTTCCGACCGGAACCCGTCGCGACCGAGACCGTGCCCGCGTCGAATCCGGTCGCGGACGGTTCCGAAACGGACGACGCGGTAGAAGACGGCGAGCGGGGACGGTCGGAAGAGACGGCCTGGCAGTCGTACAGATCGATCGTCATCTTCCGAAACGACGACGTACAGACGGGCTATCGAGCCGACGCGATGCACGCCGTCGATCGAGTATTCATCGAGGAGAACGTTCCCGTGACCCAGGGCGTGATTCCCCCGCTCGAGGACGACCGCTCGAGCCGCGAGCTTTGCAGCTACCTCCGCGAGCAGGCGGACGCACATCCAGAGACATTCGAGTACGCGCTTCACGGGTACACACACGACCGACGGACCGGGTTCCACGGCGGTAGCGAGTTCGGCGGCCTGCCGCCAGAGCGCCAGCAGGAGTTGCTTCAGGAGGGGACGGCGGCACTCGAGTCCTGCGTCGGGCAACCGCCGACGACGTTCGTCCCGCCGTTTAACACCTACGACGAGGCGACTGCGAGCACGCTCGCCGAGCACGGATACGCGGCCGTCTCCGGCGGCGAATGGTTCACGCGCGCGTATTTCAACGAAACCGGCCCGTTCGCGGCGAACGGGATCCTCCACCTTCCGAACACCCACTCGTTCGTCCGAAACTGGACGACCAACGAGTTCTACTCGCAGCGCACCCTCGAGCGGCGGTTCGACGACGCGTACCGGGACGGCGACCTCTACGTGCAGATGCTCCACTACCCGACGTTCACGTCCGAAGAGAAACTGCGTCGGCTCCGCGGACTCATCGACCACGCGAAATCGAAAGGCGACGTGGCGTTCATGACGGTCGGCGAGTTCGCCCGCAAGTACGAACGCGGGCGACTCGAGCGGACCGAAACCGGCTGGCGAGTCGAGGAGTCGGTCGACAGCGGCGAACCGATCTCGGACGAGGCGTCGGTCACGGAGAACGGGACGAGCGCCGGCGGGCACGCGCATCCGCCCGGCGGAACCGATTCGACGGACCGAAGTCGCGATGTCGTGAGCGAGGGCGGCCCGCAGGTTACCATCCGCGCACGCGGAGAACCATGACTGAGCGCGTTACCGCCCGGACCTTCGGCCTGCTCTTGCTCTGTCTCGCGACCGCCGTCCCGTACGGGCTGCTCGTCCGCTTGCTATCGACCGAGACAGTCTTCGCGATCGCGCTGTACGTCGCCGTGTTCGCGGCGTATCTCGCCTGGTCGTGGTACGTCGTGGAGCGCCGGCCCGCGTATCGTCACCGCTTCTCGCCGACGGCGCTCGGGCTGGCCCTCGGCTGTTGTACCGTCGCGGTCGTCCTGCTCGGCTGGGTGGCGCCGACCGCCGTCGCGCTCGTCCATCTCGGCGCGCTCGTCGTCGTCTTCGGCTGCTGGGCGATCCCGTTTGCGGCCCTCGCTCACGCGCTGACCGGCAGCGAGTACGACGACGTTGCCGAGTTCCCATCGATCACGATCCTCGTCCCGGCGTACAACGAGGAGGGGTACGTCGGCCGGACGGTGGCGAGCCTGCTCGAGGCGAACTATCCGGCCGAAAAGGAGATCATCGTCGTCGACGACGGCAGCACGGACGGGACTCACGAGGAGGCCGGCCGCTACGGGGCCGAAAACGTGACCGTCGTCTCGAAGGACAACGGCGGGAAGTACTCCGCGCTCAACTACGGCCTCCTCTTCGCCGAGGGGGAGGTCGTCGTGACCGTCGACGCCGACAGCATCGTCGAGACGAACGCGCTCCGCGAGATCGTCGCGCCGCTCGCCGCGGACCCTGCGGTCGGTGCGGTCGCGGGCAACGTCCGCGCGTTCAATCGGGACTCGTTCGTGACCAGATGCCAGGCGATCGAGTACGTCCTCAGCATCAACCTCTTCCGGCGGGTGTACGACCAGTTCGGCGCCGTTCCCATCGTGCCGGGCTGTCTGGGCGCGTACCGCCGGGCCGCACTCGAGGAGGTCGAGGCGTACGACCCCCACACCCTGACCGAGGACTTCGATACGACGATGAAAGTGCTGGCGAGGGGCTACGAGGTCCGCTTCAGCGAGGCGGTCGTGTACACCGAAGCGCCCGACACGTGGCGCGACCTCTACCGGCAGCGTCTCCGGTGGTACCGCGGCAACGTGATGACGCTGCGAAAGCACCTGTTCGGCAGCACGCCGCCGGGGAACCGGTACGTCGATCGAATCCACGTCCCGCTTGCGGTGATCACGATGCTCTTTACGCCCGTCGCGAGCTGGCTCGTGCTCGGCGTCATCGCGTACATCGTGGTGACTGGCGGCCACACGGCGATCCTTCCGATACTCGTGACGTACACGGTCCTCGTCGTGCTCCTGACGGCGCTCGCGCTCGGGATCGAGGGCGAGAGCTACTGGTATCTCGGCTACGCGCCGCTGTTCGTCCTGGGCTACAAGCACGTCAACGACCTCGTCATGGTCAAGAGCATCGTCGACGTCGTCGGCGGGACGGACCTGGACTGGACGAACGTGTCGCGGATCGACCAGCGAGAGTCGACATCGACCGAACTCCCCAGCGAACCGGCATCGGCTGACCTTTCCAGCGAACCGTCGTCGAACCGGCAGGGCGATTGAGGACGGCCAGCCGGGGTACTCGATCGCCCCATTACGATTGTCACGCGACGAGCGGCCCGATCCGGCGGCCCCACACCCAATGTCGTCGAATGCTAGCATAGCCCACGACATTGGCCTTTCAGACTCGTTAAGTCCTTCCGGCCACTGATACAGATACAATGAATCTGGCATCGCGTCGACAACCGAGACAGTCCGTAGTCGCGACCGAACGATGAGCAAGGACACCATCGAAGTTCGAGGTGCCGAGGAACACAACCTCAAGGACCTCGACGTCACGATTCCCCGCGAGGCGTTCACCGTCGTCACCGGTCTTTCGGGCTCGGGCAAGTCCTCGCTGGCGTTCGAGACGGTCTACGCCGAAGGCCAGCGCCGATACATCGAGAGCCTCTCGGCGTACGCCCGGAACTTTCTGGGCCAGATGGACAAGCCTCAGGTCGAGACCGTCGAGGGCCTGTCCCCGGCGATCTCGATCGACCAGAAGAACGCCGCGAACAACCCCCGATCGACCGTCGGGACCGTCACCGAACTCCACGACTACCTGCGGCTGCTCTACGCCCGCGTCGGCACGCCACACTGTCCCGACTGTGGCCGCGAGGTCGGCGAGCAGTCGGCCCAGAACATGGTCGAGCGCATCCTCGAGCTCCCCGACGGGACGAAAGCCAAACTCGCGGCACCCGTGGTCCGCGACCAGAAGGGTGCGTTCGAGGACCTCTTCGAGGAACTCGTCTCCGAGGGGTACGCCCGCGTCGAGATCGACGGCGAGGAACACGACCTCACGATGGACGACCCCGATCTGGACGAGAACTTCGATCACACGATCGACGTGATCGTCGACCGCGTGAAGGTCAGCGTCGAGGACCGGCCGCGAATCATCGACAGCGTCGAGACGGCGCTCGAGGAAGCCGACGGCGTCCTCAAGGTCATCCTGCCGGACGCCTCCGAGGAAGTCGCCGCGGACCTCGGGGAGGAGGCCCGCCGGACGGGCGCGCTGGGCGAGGAGACCGAAGACGACGACCGGTTCGTCGTCGAGTTCTCGAAAGACCTCGCCTGTACGCACTGCGGGATCGACGTGCCGGAGATCGAGACCCGCTCGTTCTCCTTTAATTCGCCCCACGGTGCCTGTCCCGAGTGCGAAGGGCTGGGCGAGACCAAGGAGATCGACGAAGAGCTGGTCCTGCAAGACGAGTCCAAACCGCTGAAACACGTCTTCGAGCCCTGGAGCTACAACCGCTCGTACTACCAGACGCGGCTGGACGCCGTCGCCGAGCACTTCGGCGTCGCGCTGTCGACCCCGTTCGAGGACCTCGACGAAGACGTTCAGCAGGCGTTCCTCTACGGCACCAACGAGCAGGTGCTGTTCAAGCGGAACACGAAGAACGGCACCCGCCGGAAGAAAAAGCGCTTCGAGGGCGTCATCCCGAACTTGGAACGCCGGTACATCGAGACCGACTCCGACTCGACCCGCGAGCACATCGAGGACTACATGTCGGTCACCGAGTGTCCGGCCTGTGACGGCACCCGGCTCAAACCCGCGAGCCGGGCGGTGCTGGTCGACGAGACCGCCATCACCGAGATCAACGGAATGAGCATCGGCGACGCCCTCGCACACTTCGAGTCGATGGAGGCGGACCTCACCGAGCGCGAGAAGGTGATCGCCGAGGAGATCTTAAAGGAGATCCGCGCCCGCCTCGGCTTCATGTGTGAGGTCGGCCTCGAGTACCTCACCCTGGACCGCGAGGCCTCGACGCTGTCGGGCGGGGAAAGCCAGCGCATCCGGCTCGCGACCCAGATCGGCTCCGGCCTCGTCGGCGTGTTGTACGTGCTCGACGAGCCCTCGATCGGACTCCACCAGCGGGACAACGACCGGCTGCTGGACACGCTCTGTGAACTGCGCGATCTGGGCAACACCTTACTCGTCGTCGAACACGACGAGGAGACGATGCGCCGCGCGGACAACGTTATCGACATGGGTCCGGGTCCGGGCAAGCGCGGCGGCGAGGTCGTCGCCAACGGTCCCGTCGAGGAGGTCAAGGCGACCGAGGAGTCGATCACCGGCGACTACCTCTCGGGTCGCAAGCAGATCCCGGTCCCTGATGACCGGCGCGACCCCGACGGCGCGCTGACGATCCGCGGGGCGCGCCAGCACAACCTGAAAGACCTCGACGTGGACCTCCCGCTGGGTTGCTTTACCGCCATCACGGGCGTCTCGGGCTCCGGGAAGTCCACGCTGATGCACGAGGTGCTCTACAAGGGCCTCGCGCGCGAGATGAACGACAACACGAGCGTGATTCCAGGCGACCACGATGCCCTCGAGGGCCTCGAGGAGATCGAGACCGTCCGGCTGATCGACCAGTCGCCGATCGGCCGCACGCCCCGGTCGAACCCCGCGACGTACACCAACGTCTTCGATTACGTCCGGGAGCTGTTCGCCCAGACGAAGCTCTCGAAACAGCGCGGCTACGAGAAGGGGCGGTTCTCCTTCAACGTCAAGGGCGGCCGCTGCGAGGAATGTGGCGGTCAGGGCACGGTGAAGATCGAGATGAACTTCCTCTCGGACGTGTACGTCCCCTGTGAGGAGTGCGACGGTGCCCGCTACAACGACGCCACGCTCGACGTGACCTACAAGGGCAAGACCATCGCCGACGTCCTCGAGATGAGCGTCGAGGAAGCCTACGACTTCTTCGAATCCTCGAGCCAGATCCGCCGCCGGCTGAAGCTGCTGAAAGACGTCGGGCTCGACTACATGAAGCTCGGCCAGCCCTCGACGACGCTCTCGGGCGGGGAGGCCCAGCGGATCAAGCTGGCGGAGGAACTCGGCAAGAAGGACTCCGGCGAGACGCTGTACCTGCTCGACGAACCCACGACGGGACTGCACTCGGCCGACGAGCGCAAGCTCATCGACGTGCTTCACCGGCTAACCGACAACGGCAACACCGTCGTCGTCATCGAACACGAACTCGACCTCGTGAAAAACGCCGACCACGTCATCGACCTCGGCCCCGAAGGAGGTGAGAACGGCGGGCAGATCGTCGCCACCGGGACGCCGGAGGACGTGGCCCGACTCGAGGACTCCCACACCGGTCGCTACCTGCGTGATCTGTTGCCGAAGGTGGATCTCGAGGGGCCACGCGGCGAGCGCGTCGAGTCCGTGAGCGCGCCGATGGACGACGATTGAGACTGGGTCCCGTCGACGGGGCTGACCCCCAGCACGGCGTCAGAACGGCTTGACGACGGCCGGCACGCAGCCGACGACGGGTTGGAAGTACTCGCCGTGGGCGTCGATGTCGTCGGTGACATCGTATTCGGTGAAGTTCGTCGGCGTCGATCCCGGCAAGAAGATCATGTATAGAATATAGCGGCGAGTTCACTAACCGATCGACAGACTACTCGAGAAGACTGGGCGGTCGGAACCGACTCGGGAGTACAGCCAAGAGGGCGGCCGACCAACTGTTCGATATGGCAGAGAACCCCACGCACTCCGAAGGGCCGCCGCTCACGGAGGACCCGACTGATTCGTTCGACCTCGAGTGTCCCGAACGGGTCCAGATCGGCGTTACGCGCGGTGAAACGGATCTCGAGACGGGGCCGCCGCGGGACTATCCAGACAGAGCCGAACTATCGGTCCGCCCGGAGTCGGCCGAGGGCCACCGCGTGATCGTCAGCGTCGACGCGATGGCCGGCGACCACGCGACGGGCCATGCCGATGTGGCACTGACGCCGGCGGAGGCGCGGACGCTCCGGGATCGGCTGGACGACATCGTCCGGTGGATGACCGAATCGGACGAGCGGCCGAGCCCCGAACCGGGAGCGGGCGACGAACCCGACTCGAGTCCGAACTAGCGCCTTTGTATCGCGGTCGTACTGCTGAACGTCCTCCACCAGCGCTTCGCGACGAGTATCGAACGCGAGCGAAACCGGACTGCCTCGATCGGAGGCGGTGATTTCTCGCAGTATTCGACCGCGCCTGTACGCGGTCACTCGGGACTCGGCGACTGCACGCGCGAGATGTAGCCAGCCAGATCCGAGGTCGTCACCATCCCGATGACGCCCTCGTCATCGTCGATGACGGGGATGTGGTGGAAATCGCGCTCGACCATAACGTCTGCAGCGTCGCGGATGCTGTCCTGTGCCGACGCCGTGACGACATCCGTGCTCATGTACGTCGACACCGGTGTCTGATCTTTCGGCTGGCGTTCGGCGACGATCCGGACGAAATCCGTCGTCGTCAGGATCCCCTCGAGTCGGTTCTCGTCGTCGACGACGACGACCGAGCCGATTCCGTTCTCGAGCATGAGTTGGGCGGCCTGCTCGACGAGCGTGTCCGTCGATACCGTGTGTACCGACGTGGACATGACTCGAGCGACGAAAATATCCTCCATACGAGACAGTACTCGGTAACCACTATAAGGGTTGTTGGCTCGGACCGCTGCCGGCGGCACTCGGCCGCCGCCCGATCGATCGGGGCTGCTCGAAATCGCCCGGATCGAACCGGGGATGCCATCGAGAGCGAACCGTCCCTCGATCCGACGATCGCTGCCGCCGAGTCACTCGTCGAACGACCGCGAGTAAGTACCAAGTTACATAAACGAGTCGAAAACAATAGTAAATCTGTTAGGAGAGAGCAACCGATGGGATTCAGCTCTTGAGAAAGCCGACGATATCAATATCGCCTCTCCAAGCATTTTATGTCCGAGTAAGCCGATAATCACTCTCAGATATCGGCAGAGGGACGATCCCCCATTAATTCGAACCTAGGCAAGAGAAAGATCGCTACAAATAGCCATATGGCGCCCATATGCGAAATTTGGGCGGTTTCACGATTGGCATTCCGCTGTTACTCGGCAGACAGAACCATACAATTTCATAGTATTATTATACTATGTTATGAACTCGCCCCGAAGTCGAGAGGCCGAACGTCAATCACCGCGTCGGGGGAGTGGCTCACGAGTGCGCGAGGTTCAACTCGAGTTCGTTGACCACGCTTCGAATCATGTCCGGGATCTCGTCGGTGAACCGTTCGCCGCGCATCCGGTGGCTCGGGCCGGCGACGGCGAACGCGCCGAAGATGTCGCCGTCGGGACCCATCAGCGGGGCCGCGACGGCGTGAAGGCCCTGCGTGCTCTCGTCGATGTTGAAGGCGTACCCTCGCTCGCGGACCGTCTCGAGTTCCGCGAACAGGTCCGCTTCGCTGGTGATCGTTTCGTCGGTCGCGGCCGGCAGCCCGTGGCGGGCGACGATCTCACGGACTCGCTCGTCGGGCAGGTTCGACAGGATCACCTTCCCGCCGGCGACCTGATGCATGTAGAACCGCCTGCCGATTCGAGCGCGACTGAACACGCCCTTCTGGCCCGCCTTTCGCTCGAGGACGACGCATCGACCGCGCTGTTCGACGGAAAACTGAACCGTCTCCCCGGTGAGATCGGCCAGTTCACGGATCTTCGGTTCGATGTACTGTAACCCCTCGATCTGATGGAGCGCGTAGCCGCCGACGTCGAGGAACCGGAGCCCGACCCGGTACTCGTCGCCCTCTTTGACGACGTAGTCGTGTTTGAGGAGCGTAATCAGGTGTTTGTGGACGGTTCCCTTCGACTTCCCGGTCGCCGCCGCCAACTCCGATACCCTGGCCCCGTCTCGAGCCTGTAGTTCGTCGACGATTCCAAGCGAGGTCTCGACGCTCTTGATCGTCGGTGATCGCGGTCCGTGATCCCCGTTTTCGGCATCGTTTCGGGACATACCATCCCATCTAGGCGCTAGTTCGCAAAAAGGGTCACGCACGGAAACGGATCGGCGACCGCGTTTCGTTATTCGACAGCGTTGCCGACCGATGCCGACTATCCGGCCGGAAGAGCGGACCGAGCGGCCGAAAAGAGATGGCCTTATACGAGTGCCCGCTGTGGTCGGTGCTGTACCCGATGTCAAAAGTGACGACGATGGCGTCCGCGATTAGCGACGCCGTTAACGACGGTGATAGCCTGTATCTCGCGGGGTTCACGCATCTGATCCCCTTCGCCGCCGGGCACGAGATCATCCGCGCCGGCTACAGCGATCTCGAGCTCGTCCGCGCGACCCCCGATCTGGTGTACGACCAGCTGATCGCCGCGGGCTGCGTCTCGAAGGTGACGTTCTCGTGGGCCGGCAACCCCGGCGTCGGCAGCCTCCGGGCGTTCCGGCGAGCGGTCGAAGCGGGCGTTCCGAACCCGATCGAGACCGAAGAGTACACCCACTACGGGATGGTCGCGGCGCTGCACGCCGGCGCGGCGAACTTGCCGTTCATGCCGGTTCGGACGTTCGCCGGCTCCGACCTCGTCGACCACAACGACGCGATCCGGACGGTCTCGAGCCCGTACGGCGACGACGAGATCCCGGTCGTCCCGCCGATCGAGCCCGACGTGGCGATCGTCTCCGCACAGCGAGGCGACGAGGACGGTAACGCCCACCTCTGGGGAATTCCCGGAGAGCAGAAAGAAGCCGCGCTGGCGGCCGACACCGTCGTCTGCTGCGTCGAGGAGCTCTGTTCGACGGAAACGATTCGGAGCGATCCCAACCGGACGTTGTTCACCGCCGACGCCGTCGACCACGTCGTCGAGGTCCCCTACGGCGCACACCCGTCGTACGCGCAGGGGTACTACGACCGGGACAACGAGGCCTACCTCGAGTGGGAAGAGGTCTCGAAGAGCCACGAGGACGTACAGGCGTGGCTCGACGAGTGGGTCTACGGCGTCGAAAACCGACGCGAGTACCTCGAGAAACTCGGTGCAAAGCGGCTGCTGGACCTCGAAGTCGACTCGCGGTACGCGACGGCGATCGATATGGGTGACTACTGATGGAGTACACTGACACGGAGCTCATGGTGACGGCGGCGGCGGAACAGCTCGAGGACGACGACTCGGTGCTGGTCGGGATCGGCGTCCCGAACCTGGCTTGCAACCTCGCAAAGCGCAACCACGCGCCGAACCTCGAGATGATCTACGAGTCCGGGACGATCGGCTCGAACCCGAGTTCGCTCCCGCTGTCGGTCGGCGACCCGGTGCTCGCCTCGGGCGCGGTCGGCGTCGAATCGATGCTCAACGGCTTCTCGTACTACCTGCAGGGCGGGCGGATCGACGTGGGCTTCCTCGGCGGCGCGCAGGTCGACAAGTACGGCAACATCAACTCGACCGTGATCGGCGACTACGACGATCCGGCGGTCCGGCTGCCCGGCAGCGGCGGGGCCTGCGAGATCGCAAGCAACGCCCATCGGACGATCATCATCTCGCCGCTCGAGCAGCGGCGGTTCCCCGAGGAGGTCGACTTCGTCACGAGCCCGGGCTACCTCGACGCCGAGACCGATCGGGCCGACCTGGGGCTTCGGGGCGGGCCGGACGCCGTCATCACCGACAAGGCGATCATGGGGTTCGACGACGACGGCGAGATGATCGTCGAGCGACTCCACCCCGGCGTCACCGAAGCCGACGTGCGGGCGGCGACCGGCTGGGAGATTCAGTTCGCCGACGATGTCGAGCGGACGCGAGCACCGACCGACGACGAGCTCCGATTGATCCGCGAGGAGCTCGACCCCGACGGCGTCTACCTCGACTGAACGGCCCGGCTCGAGCGGAGACGCGACGTAACTTCCGTCTTTTCTCGCGAAGGGGGCGATAGCGCCGCACCAGCGGTATCGAACGGCCGCGCCGGCGAGCCGGTCGAATCACCGAGGGCACGTTCGTCCGGCACGGAGACGCCTCACCTCGAGCGTCGCCACTGGCTGGTCGCCGAAGGAAACGACCGCCGGTCGATCCGGAGTCGTTCGAAAAACGCGCCGCGAACGGGTCAGTCGCCGCCAGGGACGGCACCGACGCCGGTATCGCGCGTCACCTGCGTCTGGAGCGCGATGAGGACGAGCGCAACGGCGACGACGCCGAGGCGTGGCAGCAGCGACGGCCACACCATCGCGACGACGCCCAGGGCGACGTAGACCGCGCGCACGCCGTAGCTCAGCGGCGACGAGATCCCGAAGGGGTCGGGCGCGCAGTTGAGTCCGTGGGTGATCGCGACCGCGCCCAGCAGGACGATCAGTCCCGAGCCGGCGGTCGCGAGTCCCAAGCCGCCGGTCACGATCTCGGGGTTGTAGATGAACGTGAACGGGAGCACGAACAGCGGCAGGCCGAGCTTCAGCGCCTCGAGCGCCGTCTTCCAGAAGTTCGACTCGGCGATGCCGGTCGTCACCACGACCGCGATAGCGATCGGCGGCGTGATCCCCGAGAGGATCGCCGCGTAGAACACGAAGAAGTGCGCGGCGACCGGCTCGAGGGCGAACTCGCCGGTCAGCGTCGGCGCGATGAGCAAGGCGACGATCGTGTACGCCGCCACGGTCGGCATCCCCAGTCCCAGGATGAGACAGACGACCATCGAGAGGATGGCCGTAAACAGCAGGATGCCGCCGGCGACGCCGACGATGGCGAGCGAGAGCTTGCCGGGGAGGCCGGTCGCGTTCAGCAGATCGACGATTCCGTTGACCGCCGCGATGATGATCGCGATCGGCGCGATGGCGACGGCACCGAACTTGAACCCGGAGACGGTGTCGTTCGCGGCGTCACGGACCGTTCCGATCGGGTCCGCGTCGCCGACGATGCTCAGGATGATCGGCAGGCCGGCACCGGTCACCACCATCGCCCCACAGGTGTACAGCGCGGAGGAGATGACCGTCCACTGAGCGATCCCCAGCGTGTACAGCAACACGGCGAAGGGGACGCCGAAGCGGATCGCCTCGATTACGGGGTGGTACCCCTCCTCGAGGTCGTCGAGCCGGCTATCCAGATCGATCCCACCCTCGGGGAGCTGTTTGATCGACATGTAGTGGACGCCGATCGCGACGGAGATGTAGAACACCAGCGCTGGGATGATCCCGGCGATGAGCACGTCGACGTAGCCGATCCCCGGAATGAGCGAGGCCATGACGAACGCGGCCGCGCCCATCACCGGCGGCATGATCTGCCCACCGGAGGAGGCGACGGCCTCGATCCCGCCGGCCGAGTCCGCCTTCATCCCGCTTTCCTTCATCAGCGGAATCGTGAACGAACCCGTCATCGCCGCGTTCGCCGTCTGGGCGCCGTTGATCGACCCCACGATCAGACTCGAGATCACCGCCGACTGGGCGACTCCCGACCGGAGGTACTTCGCCGTTCGGAAGGAAAGCCGCATGATCAGGTCGAACGCGCCATACCCCTGCATCAGTCCCGCGTAGAGTAAGAACAGCGCGACCTTGACGGCGACGACCTGCGTGATCGAGCCGAAGAAGCCGTCGAACTCCATCGTCAGGACGTTGATGATCTGTTCGGCGGCGATCCCGCCGTGGCTCAATAGTCCGGTGATGAGGTTCCCGAAGTAGGCGTAGAGGACGGACGCGATCACGACGCCCGCGAAGGCCGCCCCGAACGCCCGGTAGGTCAGATAGAGGACGACGAGCCCGAACAGGCCGCCGATGGCGTACTCGTAGCCCAACGCGTAGCCGATCCGCTGGGTCTCGAGCACCTCGTAGTGCAGCCAGACGTAGGCCGGCACGGCGACGCCGACGAGCGCACACGCCCACAGCCCGAGACGCTCGAGGCGATCGGTTCCCTCGAGGTCGCGGAGTTCGTCGAGAACGTAGATCAGGACGCCACCCGCGAGGAAGACGGCACCGTACTTCGCCCGCGGTACCTCCTGATTGAGCCCGTACAGCAGGACCCGGCCCCAGAAGAGCAGGGCCACGACCGTGACAAGATTGTTCAGCAGGTGCTCCCGTCGGAGATCCAGCGGCGACCAGACGGGCGGTTCGCTCTGGGTCTCGCTCATGGGCGTTCTATTCGCCGCCGCGGGTGTACGCGCTCATGTCGACGCCCTGCTCCTCGAGGTAGTCGTACGGCCCCGGATGGACCGGGATGTCCTCGAGGTAGAGGCTGGCCATGTTCTCGGGGTCGCTGTGGTCGAGATACGCCGGCTGGCCTTCCTGAATCGACTCGGTGTTTTCGTTGCTGATCCGCGCGAGTTCGTAGCCGACGTCGCGGGAGACGTCGCTGCCGAGCCAGAACTGGAAGTCCGCGCCGTAGACGTCCATCGTGTCGGCGTCGAAGCTCTGCTGTTCCCAGCCGTAGGTGTCGATCTCACTGTGGCTCGTCCCGCGGGTGTTGTTCGCGGCCTCGACGAAGCCGTCGGAGAACTCGACGAGTTGGAGGTCGGCACGGGCGTCGACTTCGGTCGCCCAGCCGGCGAGATTCTGGAACCCGGCACCGTAGGCGACGAGAGCGTCGACGCTGCCTTCCTCGATGAGACCGGCCACGTCGCCCGTGTCGGCGTTGACGATCGAGTCGGCGTCCTGGAGTTCGCTCCAGAGCCCGGCGTTCGAGAAGACGGTCTCGGCCTGCTGGCGCAGTCCCCACGCGGGCGGTAGCGGCCAGAAGTTGCTGCCGACGAGGTCGTCGGTCGTCTGGATCCCCGATCCCGACACCGAGAGGACGTGCATGTGCAGCGGCGTGATCGAGAACATCTGGTTGGGGAGCGTGTCCAGGGGCCGTTCCGCGAAGGGTGCCATGTCCTCCTGGGCCGACGCGACGATGAAGTTCCCCCCGGTCAGCGCCTGCAAGTTCCCCTGGGCGAACTGACGGAGGCTGGGTGGGTCTCCACCGGTCTCCTGGTTCTGCCAGCGGATCTCACCGGCCGGCTCGGTATCACCGGACTGCTCTTTGACGACTCGCTGGAAGGAGTTACTCGCCGCGCCAGTCGTCGTACTAGCGCTCGGAATGCCGACACTTATCGACGTCGCGCCGCCGCCGCTGTTGCCGCCGAGGCAGCCGGCTAGCGCCGCAGCACCTACACCACTCGCTACTGTCAAGACTTCCCGCCTACTGGTGGGATTCATACACCCTATCCGGTGCATCCTTCCTAATTAAACCTTTGGGAACGGCCCAAGGGAACAATAAGTAATAAAACATATATTATGTGTATACATTCCATCGACATCGGACGAGGACGGCGGTCCGACGGCTGCGGTTGGCGACTCTCGACCGCAGCGAGCGGAACGTATAAACCGAGGTGTATCCATCAGCGAGACATGCGGCCCCTAGAGGACGTAACCGTTATTGACGCGACACAGGCGCTCGTCGGTCCGATGGCAACCCAGACGTTCGGCGACCTCGGAGCGGACGTAATCAAGATCGAACGGCCGGGACACGGCGATCTCACCCGTGCGTACAGCCCCGAATACGAGGGGCTATCGGCGTACTTCGTGAGTCTGAATCGCAACAAGCGAAGTCTCACGCTCGATCTGACGAGCGAGGAGGGCCAGACCGTCCTCCACGATCTGATCGAGGACGCCGACGTCTTCATGCAGAACTTCAGCCCCGGCAACGCCGAGGCGTTCGGCGCGGACTACGAGACCCTCTCGAGTCTGAACGACGACCTGATCTACTGCGACGTCTCCGGCTACGGCTCCAACAGCCCGTACAGCGGGGAGAAGTCGTTCGACATCATCCTGCAGGGCGAAGCCGGAATGATGAGCATCACCGGCGCCGAAGAGCAGCCGGCCCGCGTCGGCATCTCCATCTGTGACGTCTCCGGCGCGATGACGGCGACGTACGCCATCCTGACCTCGCTGTACCACCGCCAGCAGACGGGCGAGGGACAGCACATCGAGCTCTCGCTGTTCGATACGAGCTTCCAGTGGCTGCTCTATCACGTGACCAACTACTTCGCCTCCGGCGAGGTGCCCCGTCGGATGGGGACGAAACACCCCAACCTCGCCCCGTATCAGGCGATCGAGACGGCCGACTCGCACGTCGTCGTCGGCGTGATCAGCGAGGGAATCTGGCCCGATCTCTGTCGCGCCCTCGACCGCGAGGAGTGGATCGACGACGAGCGATTCGCCACGTTCACCGATCGGACCGAGCACCGAGACGAACTCGACAGCCGCCTCGACGCCATCTTCGCCGAGCGGACGACCGAGGAGTGGGTCGAACATCTCGACGAGTACGACGTCCCCTGTACGCCCGTCAACGACGTCGAGGACGTGGTGAACGACCCCCACATCGAAGCCCACGACATGATCGCCGAAATGGACCACCCCGAGCACGGGACGGTGAAAGCGCCCGCGAACCCGGTCAACTTCTCCTCGCTCGAGACGACCCACGAGCGCGCACCGCCGGACCTCGGCGAACACTCGGTCGAGATCCTCGGCGATCTCGGCTACTCACCGGAGGAGATCGCGGCTCTCGAGTCCGAGAACGTGATCTGACCGGCGAAGAGGGGAAGAGGGTACTTGAGCGACGACTTACCTGTTCGACGCGATTGTTCTGGCTGCCGTTTCAGTTCGCGGACGGGACCATCCATCGAGCGCGGCGAGCGAAAGCGCCACTCGCGGGGCCAGCGTCCGTCTCGGACGACCGATCGTGCCCACGAGGAGGATTTCGTCAGGTGACTGAATATGCGATTTTGTTTCACATTCCGAAACGAGATCGAGGACCAGAGCCCGAACGGCGGAAGATAGCCCTAGACAACGGGTACCACGCATTCTTCTCGTTCACCGGGTGTGCATCCAACGTCGATCGCGACTCGATTGATACTGCGGGGCGAGTCGAACGAACAACTGTAATCAACGCCCCACCAGTTGTCGGTTTGAACGGGTGAGAGTTCGTGACACACTCGAGAACCCGGTTCCAGACGGGGACTAGCGGATCTGATGAGGTCAGTAAGGGTTTACAGACATAAGATTGTAATTTTAGTCGGATCGAGCGGATCGCGAGCGAGGAACCGAACCGCAGCAACTATCGAATAACGGCCGAGAGCGGCGCGTTTCGAACAGCGAAAAGATGAGTCTATGTGCGGTCAGACGGTCGATATCGCCCTCGTCAGTGGCGGCTCGATCGGCGAAACCGCGAACGATCGAAAAACGACGGTAGGGGCCGAGTGCGCAAAAATTGCCACTGGTAGAAACGGTCACGATGAGACGGTGTAAACGGATGTCGCCCGGCCGAAGGTCCGACATCGTTTCTCGAGTCGAAACGCCGTGGCGAGGCGACCGAACCGGTGAGACGGTCGCGCCGCCGGGGAAGCCAAAGCGCGGGCCTGAGGGGAAGGGAGATCATAAGTAGCTGCTGTACGAGGGTCGCGTATGGACGTAAGCCGAGCAGTCATCCAGCGACTGACAGCGAACGGGATCGATACGGTGTTCGGAATCCCCGGCAAGCAGACGCTGCCGCTGAACGAGACGATCGGAACGCGAGACGACATCCGGTTCGTCGTGGCCCGCCACGAGACCGCCGTCACACATCAGGCGTGGGGGTACGCCGAAACCAGCGGCCGCATGGCGGCCACAGCCGTCATCCCAGGACCGGGCGACATGAACGCGATGAACGGCCTGAAGAACGCGCTCAACGACTGCACGCCGATGGTCCACATCGCCGTCGAGACCGAGCCCGAGATCCGCGGCGGTGACGGCATCCACGAGACGCCGCCGGACACCTACGACAACGTCGTCAAGGAGAACCTGCTGGTCGACCACCCCGAGAGCACGATCGCCGTCCTCGAGGAGGCGATCGCGGTCGCGGAGACGCCGCCGAAAGGGCCCGTCCGGGTCGGCATCCCGAAGAACTTTCTCGCGATGGACGTCCCGCTCGCGTCGCCGGCCGAGTACAGCCGGGAATCGGTGACCGGCGTCGCCGACCGCGATATCGAGGCGGCGGCCGACTCGCTGGCCGCGGCCGACGAACCGGTGATCGTCGCCGGCGGCGGCGTCCGCTGGGCGGAGGCGAGCGACGACCTCCGACGGGTAGCCGACCGACTCGGCGCGCCCGTCGTCACCACGTACAAGGGGAAAGGCATCCTGCCCGACGGGGACGATGGATACGTCGCCGGAAGCCTGTCGGGAAGCGCGTCGCCCGAGCTGCTCGAGTTGCTCGCGGACGCCGACGCGGCGCTGGCCGTCGGGACGGACTTCGACGCGGTCGCGACCCGCGCGTGGGACGTCGAGGTGCCAGAGACGCTCGTTCACGTGACGCTCGAGCCCGACGACCTCGGGACGGGCTACGAGCCGACCGTCGGGATCGTCGCCGACGCGGGCGCGGCGCTGGCGGCGCTCGAGGACGCGCTCGCGGACCGTGAGGTCGCAGCCGACGACGCCGTCGACCGGGCAGCCGCGGTTCGGGAGGCCACCGGCGACCGACTCGAAGAGCTACGCGGCTCGTCGCCGCCGATCACGTCGGTCAGCGCGCTCGAGACCGCGCGCGACGCGATCCCCGAGGAGGCGACCGTCGCAGTCGACGCCGGCGGCTTCCGCGTCTGGGGACTGAACGTCTTCGAGGCCACAGGGCCGCGGTCGTACGTCAATCCCGGCTCGTGGGCGACGATGGGGACCGGCCTGCCGTCGGGGATCGGCGCGCAACTCGCGAATCCCGACGACGACGTAGTCGTCCTGACCGGCGACGGCGGGCTCATGATGTGCGTCCACGAGCTCCACACCGCCGTCTCCGAGGACCTCCCGCTGACAGTTGTCGTCTTCACGAACGAGGACTACGCGATCATCAGCGACGACGCCGGTCGGAACTACGACCTTTCGGAGGGCGAGTACGAGTGGGCGAACGCGCCGATCGACTTCGAGCGCCTCGCGACGAGTCTCGGCATGCGGGCCGAACACGCTGAGACGCCCGACGAGATCCAGTCGACGCTCGCGTCCGCGATCGACGCGGACGAGCCGGTGTTGCTCGAGGTGCCGACGGATCCGCGCGAACCCCAGGCGAGCGACTGGATGAGCGAGTAGGACGGTGCTCGGGACGAGCGGTTCTCGTCAGTAACCGAGCGAGAGGACGTTGTTCGCGGCGAGTACCGCCAGCGCGGTCGCCATGACGCCGGCGAGCAGGCCAAAGGCGGCCGTCCAGCCGACCAGGTCCGCGGCGGCCCCGACGGCGACGCTGCCCGTCGCGCCGAGGGTCATGTAGACGGTCCGAACGAGTCCGAAGCCGAGGCCGCGTTCGTCCGACGAGAGGACGTCCATGAACCGTGACTGGAGCGGCGCGCCCCAGGTCATCGCGACGCCCACGAAGGCGACCCCGACGACCGCCGTCGCCAGCCCGTCGCCAGTGACGAGCACGGCGAACCCGGTCGCGCCCGACGACATGGTGACGGCGGCGGCGGCGTCGCGCGAGTAGCGATCGGAAAACGCGCCGATCACCGGCTGAACGCCGCCGTTGACGAGGAAGTACAGCGAGAACAGGAGGCCCGCCGTCGTCCCGGAGAGCCCGTAGCCGACCTCGAGAAAGGCGGGGAGAAACGAGGCGGTCGCCTGCCAGGTGAACGCGCCCATCGCACACAGGACGGTCGTGTACGCGACGGTGGGCCGGGTCAACATCTCGGCGAGGAGTTCGCCGTCGACCTGGTCTCGAATCCGTCGGTCGGGATACCGGGGCTCCGTCGGGCGGATTCGAAGCGCGAGGACGACGACGATCGGGATCGCGACGGCCGACCCGACGGCGACGGCCGCCCGCCAGCCGTACCGGTCGGCAGCCAGCGCCGCGAGCACCGGCGCGGTGAGCCCGGCCAGCGGCGCGCCGGAGACGTGGATCCCGATCGCGCGGCCCGTCCGATCGAACAGGCGGGTGAGCAGCGTCGTCGCGACGCTGTAGTGGAGCCCCGCCGCAGCGCCGAGGACGACGGTAAACAGCAGGAAGGTGACGTACGTCGGCGACAGCGCCAGTAACGCGCTCGCGACCGCGGTGCCGCCGATCGCGGTGACGATGATCGCGCGTTCGCCAAAGCGGTCGCCGAGCAGCCCGCTGGGGAACTGCGAGAGCGCGTAGGCGGCCCACATGCCCGACAGCGCCAGCCCGACCGCGCCGGTGGAGACCGAAAAGCCCGCGACGATGTCGGGGACGACCGGGCTGATGACCAGCCGGGCGGTGACCGTGGCGAAGAACGCGAACGTACACAGCACCAGAACCGTATTTCGATACGACCAGTTCACTGAGTGTGCGTTTCCGTACCGCCTGAAAAGGCGTTTCGATCCGAATCACTCGCGTCCGTCTCTCACCGGGCACGTACTACTAAGTAGGCGTCAGGACGTATATCACGTATGTACCGGATAGTCATCCCCATCGACACGGACGAAGAACGGGCGCTGCACGCCGTCGACTACGTGATGGACTTCGTCGCCGCCGACGGACCGGTCGACGACCCCGACGAACTCGCCGTGACGGTAGTCAACGTCTTCGAGAAGTTCACGGCCGTCGACGAGGGCAGCCGCGTCACCTCCGACGAACTGTACGACCCCGACAGCATCCCGGACGCGGTCGCGACCGTCCGCGACGAACTCGAGGCCGCCGGGATCGACGTCGAGGTCGTCCGCCGCCACGGCGATCCAGCCGACGAGATCGTCAACTGCGCCGATTCGGTGGACGCGGACGTGCTCGTCGTCCCCACCCGCAAGCGCTCGCCCGTCGGGAAAGCGGTGTTCGGCAGCGTCACGCAGGAAGTGATCCTCGAGACCGACCGGCCCGTGACGGTGGTGTAACCGCCGTCGACCGACACGGTCGACGACAGACGGTCGGAAGCGGGTGCGCTATCGGACCCAGCCAGCAGAGAAGGGTAGGTGATATTTCAAACATAATTCCGGAACCCTATGTCACCATATACTTCTACGACCACTCGAGTTGAAGACCACAATTACGGCGAATCAAACCACGTTCAACCGGTTTTTGGGGGTTTCTGTTCGATATACGTTCTTTCGACCGGGAACCCGATCTCGAAGAGACAGAACAAGCGATTTTGCGCGGCTTCCGCCTCGAAACCCGGCCTGATGATGAGAGTTCCCTACCTCACCCCGTTCATGTATGTATAATATTCCGAGTAGTGATCTATTTTCGATCATTCCGTCTCTCAGTACGGGCGGTACCGTCCGCCGCGAGCGAGTTACGTCCGGTTCCCGGTGCCGTGCTGACGGTCGTTCGAGCGTCGTTCGGGGACGAAAGGACACGTCGTGCGCACATTTAAATACCAACTCCGCAATACTCGGTGACGTATCAACCGATGTCCGCACGGCCGCCGACTCTCGAGGGAACCTGTAGACTCCTCCCGGGTCCAGTCCCGAGCAGCGACCTGTTCGCGGCGGTGACCGACGCCTACGCCGACCTCGCCAACGAGCACGGACCGCGCAACGTCCTCGTCCTGAAACGCCACCCGACGGGCCTCGAGTCGCTGATGGCGGCGCTTTCCGAGACGGCGCTCGAACGATCCGACGGCGGTCCCCGCTCGCCGCGCGTCGAGTCGCTCCCGGAACACGCCTCCAAGACCGTCGAGGAACACGACCCGACGCTCGACCGCCTCGAGTACGAGGAGCGGATCGAGCTCATCTCGCTGGTGATCGACGGGGCCAGTCGAGCGGTACCGGACTACCTCGAGCGCGCGGCCGCCCACGAGAGCTTCGCCCGCGACGTGGGGCAACTACTGCTCGAGGCGACCCGCCAGCGCCTGCGCCTCGACGACCTCGAGGACCCCCACGACTGTCTGGCGTACCTCTACGCGATGAACGACCGGTTTCATGCGGAACTCGACGAACGGGGCTACGTCGAGCGGGCGGACGTGATCCCGAAGGCCGTCGACCTGCTCGAGACCGACGCGGACGGGCTGCGGACCCGCGTCACCGCCTCCTTCGACGCCGTCCTCGCCGTCGAGTTCGAGGAGTACCGCCGGCTCGACCGACGCTATCTCGCGGCACTTTCCGGCGACGCCGACCTCGTCTGTCTCGGCGAGCGTCACGCCAGCGTCGAGCGAACGCGCGTCGAACCGGGCCGTGTCGCGGACGTAGCGCGCGAGGCGGGCCTCGCGGTCGAGTCGCTCGAGGCCCCGCCCGAATCCGCCGACCGCGAGACGCCGCCACACCGAGCGATCGCGCGCTTTCTCGCGACGGGCGACACGCCGGAGGAGACAGGACGGACCGCGGACGCAGGCGGCGAGGCCCACGGACGCGCGCGCCGCATCCGCACCGGCACCGCCCGCGAACAGGTCCGAGCGGTCGCGACCGAAATTCAGTCGCTTCGCGACCGCCACGGCTGGTCCTCCGACGCGTTCGCCGTCGCCGTCCCGCGGATCGAACGAGTCCCCGAGACCAGACGGCGGCTCCGCGACGCAGGTATCCCGACCGCAACGATCGGCACGCCCTCGCTGGCGGAAGACCCCGCGGTGAACGAGCTCTACGCGGTCGTCGCGTGCCAGTGCGAGCGAGCGCGCGACGGCGACAGCCTCGAGCGAGTCGACCACGGCGATCGCACGCGCGACTCGAGTCAGCCGCTCGACGTATCGCTGAATCGGCTCCGAGCGCGCGTCGCCGACTTCTCGACCGACCTGCTCGCGGAGACCGACGGGGCGAGCGTGCGCCGGTCGCTCGAGCGCTGGATCCGACGGACGAACCTGAAAGGGCGGATCGCGCGCGAGGAGACGTGGGTCGACGCCCGCGAGCAGTACGCGGGGATCCGTCGGGTGCTCGAGATCGCCGCCTTCGTCGAAGAGACGGATCTCGTGGGCCCGGACTGGCAGGGACTGCGCCGGATGCTCCGGCGGACGATCCGGTACGACGCGCCGTACGTCCACGCGGTCGAGACGCAGCCGCCGACCGGCGGCGTCACCGTCTGCGCGGTCGACGACTTGAAGTACGACTCGCGAAGGGCCGTCTTCTTGCTCGACCTGATCGACGAGACCTATCCGGGCGAGCAGTTCCTGACGCAGTTGTTCCCGACGGCGTGGCTCCGGGAGATGTCGGCCTATCCCGCTGTTACCGACCCCTCGCACGAAGCGATCGCCGACACGTTCGCGACGGCCGACGCAGGCGGCGTCGGCGACCCGTTCGAAACCTACCACGCCCAGCGGTCCCGCCGACGGCTCGCACTCGGTGCCCGCACGGCCGAGCGCGTCCTCTACTGTTGCTCGTACGAACGCGGTGCGAGCGGCCTGCGGCGAACCCACGACGAGTCGCGCTACCTGACCCTGATCGACTCGACCCCCGGTCTCGCGCTCGAGTCCGTCGACGCCCACGCCGAGGCGGCGATCCACGGCGAGACCAACGCCGTCGAGGCGCTGCTCGACCAGCCCCGCGGCGAACTCGAGCGCGTGCTCCGCGAGGCCAGCACCGGCGGGGACGCCGATCTGGGCGAGACGGAGGCGCTGTTCGAAGAGATCGCCGTCGTCCTCGAGGACGGGGATATCGACGACGACCTCGTCGAAGCGGTTCGCTCGCAGTTCGAGTTCGCCGCGGGGGAGGTGGTCCGCGATGAGTGACGGATGCGACGCCGACTCGAGCGCCCCGTCACTCTCCGTCGACGGCATCAAGACCGCGCTGCACTGCCCTCGCCGATACGAGTTCGCCCACGTCGACGGCCTCGAGGGAGACGAGGACGACGGCGCGCTCGAGGCCCGCGTCGACCTGCTGCGGACCGCGATCTGCGACGCGCTCCGGAGCGGCGAGACCGACCGCGAGAAACTCGAGGCCGTCGCCGAGGACCGGCTCTCGAGGCTGTGGCGCGACCACGACGAGGGGTTTCACTCCGCCGCCCAGCGCCGCCACGAACGGCGGGTGCTCGAGGCGACGCTGGCCGCCTACGTCGAACGCGTCGGGACCGACCACGCCGCGGGGATCGCACGATTGGACGCCGAGGCGGGCCGTGGCGAACTGATCGGGCCGGCGCTGCCGCTCTCGAGTACGATCGAACTCCCCGAAACGGTACCGGGAGACGGCGAGCGCTCGAGCGCGTCGTCCGCGCTCGAGGCGGACACGGCGACGATCGACGCGACGGTCGACTACGTTTACGGCGACGGCTCGTCGATCGTTGGCGTCCGGTTCGTGCCGACGCTCGCGCCGCTGGGTCGGCTGCGGTATCGCTCCGACTGGGAGGGCGACGTGGCCGATCTCTTCACCGATCACTTCGCCGAGGATGCCGCCGCGTTCGAGCCGGCTCCGATCGGCGCGCTCTTCGAGACCGCGGTCGCCCTCGACGGGCTCCGCGGGCTGCGCGATCGACTCGCGCTCGGCGACCGGACCTGTCGGTACGTCCAAATTCCGCTGGCCGATCGGTCGACGCTGTCGGTCAACTGGGTTCGGGACGCGGTCGAGACGAGCCTCGAGGTCGTCGACCTGACCGACGTCTACGTCGACCACCACACCTTCGGGATGACCCACGATCACCGGAACGAGACCGTCGACGGGCAACTCGAGACGGTCGCCGCCGACCTCGTCGCGGGGTCGTTCGATCCCGCCGCTCGATGGGCGCAGATCGAGGCGAACTCCTGTCCGGACTGTGGCTACACGGTTTGCTGTCAGGAGTACATCGGCCGGGAGGTGCGATTCGATGGCTGAGGAGCCCCAGCGAGGCAACGGGGACGGTCTCGCAGCGGCGGCCGATGTCGACCCCAAAGGAAACCAACACGCCGTCATCGACAGCGCGGCGGCCTGTACCTCGGTCGACGCGGGTGCCGGCACCGGGAAGACGACGACCATGCTCGTCCGCCTCGAGCGTGCCATCGAGCGGGGCGCGGTCGACCCCGACGACGTGCTCGTGTTGACCTTCGCGAACGAGGCCGCCGCGAGCATTCGCACGGCGGTCGCCGAGCGCCTCGAGTCCGACAACGCGGCCGCGATCGATGTCTATACCTACCACTCCTTTTGCTACCGGCTCGTCCGCGAGTACGCCTACTACCTCGGCTACTCCCCGGAGTTCGATGTCGTCACCGAGCGAACCCGGCGGCGGATCGTCGGCCGCTTGCTCGCCGAGCGGGACTACGACTTCGCCGACGCGTCGGCCCGCACCGACGGCTCGTCAACCGATCTGACCGCTTCGGTCGACCGGTTCATCCAGTCGATGAGCCAGGAGAACATCACGCCCGACGAACTCCAGTCGGGGCTGCCGCCGGTCCGCACGCTCGAGCTCTGTAGCGAGTTCGTCCTCTGGCTCGAGCGGACCGCCGGCGACGAGCTCTCGTTCGACAACGAGGCGCTCCGGTTCTTCAACCGGGACGAACACCTCGAGACCGCCCGCGAATCGCTGATCGACTACGGCAAACTCCTCGAGTACTGCCGGGAGAAGATCGCGGAGGCGCCGGCGGCCTTCCGCGAGGACGACGTAGTCCGGGACGTCGACCGTTATCTGCGGGCGCTTCAGGGCTGCGTGACGAACGCGATCGAGACGCTCTCGCTGGACGAGCCGACCACGAAACACCTGCCACGGGCGCTGTTCGGCAACGAGATCTGGGGCCGGGCGACGGACCGTATCGAACAGACCCCGTTCGGCCGGCTGAAGCGTTACATCGAGTTCCTCCGGCTGGCTCGCCACTACGCCGACGTCTACGCGGACTACCACGCACACCTCGAGAGCGAGCGGGCGCTTGACTTCGACGAGCTGGTGCGGACGGCGACCGGCCTGTTGACCGATGAGACGATCGCGGACGAGATCACGGGTCAGTGGACGCAGGTCTACTGTGACGAGTTCCAGGACACCGACGGGACCCAGTTCGAACTCCTGACCGAACTCACGGACGGCCCCGATCGGCCCGACCTGCTCGCGATCGGCGACAAAGACCAGGCGATCTACGGCTGGCGCGGCACCGACCGCGAAGGACTCGATCGGCTGGCCGACGCCTACGACGATCACGAGGCGATCGAACTCGAGTTGAACTTCCGGTCGCGACAGGAGATTCTGGACCTGACCAACGCCTGTGACTACGGCCCCCAGTCCTCGAAGACGCTGCGGGAGGACGGCCGGACGGCCGGGACCTACGACGGAGACGACCCGCCGGACCGCGTGGTCAAGATCGAGAGCGACGCGGTGGCCCGGACGACGCCCGAGCAGGTCGCGACGACGGTCTCGCGGCTGTTGAACGGCGCGGCTGCGAACGTCCCACAGCGGTCGCTCGGCGACATCGCGGTCATCGTCCGGACCAACCGCCACGCGCAGGCGGTCGCGGACGAACTCCGGGAGCGACAGATTCCCCACGAGATTTCGGGCTCGCCGCGCGGCGAGGTCTCGCCCGGAATGGAGACCGTGCTGTCGTATCTGCGCGTCCTCGTCGACCCGGACGCGGACGCCCACCTCCGTCGCGTCCTGCTCTACCGCTACCGGTTCACCGAGGGAGATCTGGCGACGCTCCAGCGACGCGACGGATCGCTGCGCGACGCGGTCGCGACCGTCGATCCGACGACGCTCGAGCGACCCGACCGGCTCGAGCAGGTCCGGGGCCACCTCGAGACGCTCGAGCGCTTTCGCGACATCTACCCGCTCACGGGGTTCGTCCGCCGGTTCCGCGAGCTGACGCGGATCGAGTGGTTCTGTACTGACGAAGAGCGCGCCGCGTTCGACCGACTCGAGCGCTTCGTCGAAACCTACGACACCGACGGCGTCGTGCAGGGGCTCTCGTCCGAGTTCGTCGACGCGCTCGCCCAGACGCTGCAAAGCGGCGGCAGCGGCCGGACCCGCGGCACGCGTTCCGACGACAGCGTCGACGTGATGACGGTCCACCAGGCGAAGGGCCTCGAGTTCGACACCGTCCTCGTCCCGTACCTCTCGGACGAGGAGTGGTGCGTCGACGGCGACTACGCCGAACGGGCGCGCTACCGGCTGCTCGCCGCGGCGCTCGACGGGGACGTGGAGTCGCCGCTGCTGGCCGATCTGGCGACTGAGACGGTCGCCGAGGAGTGGCGGGTGCTCCACGTCGCGCTCACGCGCGCCGAGAACCACCTGTTCCTCTTCGGCTCGGAGTACGCGTACGACGCCGACGACAAACTCGCGGCGTCGACCGCCGACGCCTGCCTGGCAAGCGAGATCGAGTGGTCGGTCGCCGGCCGGCGGATGGACCTCTGGTCGTCGCTGACCGAGAGCTTCCAGCGAGTGCGGGAAACCTACCCCGAGACGGTCGTCGACCGAACCGACGAACTCGCCGCCTCGGCCGGCGAACGCCCGGGGACCATCACCTATTACGCCGGCTACGAAGACCGAACGGTCGAACCGCTCGAGACCCGCGAAGCGATCGAGACCGTGCATCGACTGGGCCGGTTGCTCCGCGACGGGACGCTGCTGCCGGCAGCCGACGCGGCGAGTTACGGCGGCGAACTCGGCGGGGCCGATACCGAGTCGACGCTTCGAATTCCCGGCGGCCGCCACCCGTCCGCGCTGACGACCGACACCGTTCGTTTCCCGGTCGATGCGCTCGCAGACGCGGCCGAGCTTCCGGTCGCGATGCGCCACAGCTACTCCGCGATGGACACTCACGAGACCTGTCCGCGGAAACACTACCTCGATCACGTCGTCCGGGCGCTCGACGATCCGCTCGAGGCGACAGCGACGAACGGGGGCGCGACGCCGCCGACCGAGGCGAACGGCGGGACGGCCGAGAGAGGCAGCAATCCGACGGCGGCCGACGGCGAGCCCGTCGACTCGTCGTCCCGACTCGTCGGCACCGTCTTCCACGACGTCGCTGAGGAGGCCTTCCACCGCGAGTACCGCACTCGAGACGCGTGGCGCGAGGCCGCCGTCCGACAGCTCACCGCGCGCGATCTGCTCGAGCACCGTGATCCCGTCCTCGCCTGCGTCGACCGCTACTTCGAGGCGACCGCAGCCGCCTTCGACCCGCCGGTCGCCGACTGGGAGCCGCTGGCTGCAGAGTTACCGTTCTCGCTCGATGATGTCGCTGGCGTGACGGGTGACGTGGTCGGCTACGTCGATTCGATCCGGCGGCTTCCAGACGGTGGGCTCGCCGTCCTCGACTACAAGGCCACCGCCGAGCGGATCGAGCCCGACGACGCCGTTCAACTGTCGCTGTATCTGCGGGCCTGCGAGGACCGCTTCGACGAGCCGGTCGCGGCCGCCGGCTACGTCTACGTTGGCGCTGTCAATGGGGGCGACGGCCATCGAGTCGACCTGTTCGATCCCGCGGCCCTGCCGTCGTGGGAATCGGTCCTCGAGACGCTCGAGGCGGTCGACGAGCCGTCGTTTTCGGAGACGACGACGGGCGAGCACTGTCGGCACTGTCCCCACCGGTCGCTGGGCTGTGGGCCGGACGCGCACGCGCCCAAGGACGGCTTGTCAACTGACAGCTGAGTAGAAGAGGGCGACCCTCGGTGGGAGTTGCGCGACCGGTGGCGGTCGCCAGGACGGGCGATCACCGGCTCCAGTCGAACCGCTCCGGGTCGCGCGCCGCGAGCGCCGTCCGGACCGCGGCGACGTTCTCGGCCGCATCGTGGACACGAACGATGTCGGCCCCGCGGTCGGCCGCCAGCGCGGTGGCCGCGACGGTCGCCTCGAGTCGGTCGCCGGCCTCGCGACCGATCTTCGCGAACATGGACTTGTGGGAGTGCCCGAAGAGGACGGGACAGCCCAGCGCGTGGAACTCGTCGATCCGATCGAGGATCTCGAAGTTCTCGCTCGCCGATTTGCCGAAGCCGATGCCTGGGTCGACGACGATCTGCTCGCGGTCGAGGCCGGCCTTCTCGGCCAGCAACACTCGTTCGGAGAGTTGATCGATCACGTCCGCGACGACGTCGTCGTACTCGATCTCGCGGTCGGGGACGACCGGCGCGTCGATGCTGTGCATCACGACCAGCCCCGCGTCGTGGTCGGCGGCGACGAAGCGCATTTCGGGGTCCTCGAGCCCCGAGACATCGTTGACGATGTCCGCGCCGGCCGCGAGCGCCGCGTCGGCGACGGCGGCCCGGCGGGTGTCGACCGAGAGCAGCGCGTCCAGGTCGGCGAGCCGTTCGATCACGGGGACGACCCGCTCGAGTTCCTCCTCGACCGAGACGGGGTCCGCACCCGGCCGCGTGGATTCCCCGCCGACGTCGATCACGTCCGCGCCGGCCGCGACCATCTCCTCGGCGCGGGCGACGGCGTCCTCGAGGGCGTCGTACTGACCGCCGTCGTGGAAGCTGTCGGGCGTGACGTTCAGGATACCCATCACGGCCGTCCCGTCGGTCCACGGGTAGCCGTTCGCGGCCGACGGGCTGGACGAGCGAGCCGCGGCACTGCCGCCCGCCGCTGAGGCTCCGCTGTCGGTCGCCGGCTCGTCGCCGATGCCGGCCTCGAGTTCGAGCGTGTCGCGCAACTCGCGAGCCACGTCCGTCAGCCCGTGTGGTCGGGAACGGGTCTCGAGGGCCTCGACGAGGGCCTCGAACTGCGCGAGCGTCCCCATCAGGACGGCGTCGACGGCCTCGTCGTCGCGCTCGAGGCCGGAGAGGGCGCACTCCCCGCCAAGTCGTAGCAGTTCCTCCTTCAGGACGGTCGCCTGTCGATCCCGGAGCGCCGTCCGGACGACGCGGTGGACGGCGTCGCCGTCGAGTCGTTCGACGTCGCCGGGGGTGACGTTCGCCTCCGCGAGCGCGTCGCGGGCGTCGGCCAGATCGCGGACGCGCTTGGGTACGTCGGTGCGGGTCCACCGTGAGCGGGCTTCCGCGACCGCGAACAGCGAGCCGGTGACGAGGACGCAGTCGTCGTCTCCGGCGGCCTCGAGGGCCGTTGCGAGGGCGTCCTGCACTGCGGCCTCGGTTTGGACCGTCCCGGCCCCGGCGTCGGCGAACGCCTCGGCGAGGACGGCTCGGTCCTCGGCGCGGTCGAGCGTCGGTTCGGTGGTCACGACCGTGTCCGCCGTCGGCAGCGCGGCGGCCATCGCGCGGTGAGCCTTGTCGTGCATCGCGCCGAAGACGAGGTGGAGGTCGTCGTACTCGTACGTCTCGAGCGTCTCGGCGAGTCCCTCGCAGGCCCCCGGGTTGTGCGCGCCGTCCAAGACGACCAGCGGCTCGGTGTCCATCACCTCGAACCGGCCCGGCCAGTGGGCGCTTCGCAGCCCGCGCTCGAGGTCGGCATCGGAGACGCCGCCGACCTGCCGGGCGAGCGCTGCGGCGATACCGGCGTTCGTGGCCTGATGCTCGCCGAGCAACGGAATCCGCGTCTCGAGGGACCAGTCGTCGGCCGCGATCTCGACCGCGGCCTCGGTGTGGTTCGTCCGCCCGCGGTAGGCGACGCGGACGTCCGGCCGTGACCGTGTGTCGTCGGTTCCGTCGGCCTCGCTCGCCTCGGCCGTGTCCGTCGCCGTCCCGACCGTTATCGCGTCGCCGGCCACCTCGCGGACCGACGCGAGCGCGTCGCCGGTCGCGCCGGTCACCAGCGGTGCGCCATCGGGAGCGACATGGGCCTTATCGCGGGCGATCTCTTCGACGGTGTCGCCGAGGATGCCCGTGTGCTCCAGGGTGACGCTCGTCACCGCGCTCGCTACGGGGTCGACGACGCTCGTGGCGTCGTACTTCCCGCCGATACCGACCTCGAGAACGGCGATATCGACATCCTCGCGGCCGAACTGCCACAGCGCCATCGCGGTCATCGTCTCGAAGAAGGTCGGGGATTCGCCGTCGGCTGCCCGTTCCGTGATATACTCGCGAACGGCATCGACGTACTCGCGGACGGCCCCGCGGGGGATCTTCCGCCCGTCGACCCGAACCCGCTCGCGGAGATCTTCGAGGTGGGGCGAGGTGTAGAGGCCGACGGAGTAGCCGGCTTCCCGCAGGGTCCGCTCGAGCATGCGCGCCGTGCTCCCCTTCCCGTTGGAGCCGGCGATCTGAACGAAATCGACGCCGGCGTGTGGGTTCTCGAGGTGGGCCAGCAGCCGGGCCGTCGACTCGGTGCCCGGCTTCGGGCGGAACCGCCGGAGATCGAATAAAAAGTCCGCCGCCTCGTGATACTCCATACGAACCCAACCGTGCTCGATCGTTTTAGAGTATTCCGTTCGCAGTCGTCGCCAAAACGACGCTCACTCCGCGGGCCGTTCTCGGAGCCCTTCCTCGTCGGGGTCGCGGGTGATGTCGAGGAAGGCTTCCTCTAGGCTGCGGGCTTCGCCGGTCTCGGCGCGAGACTTGAGGCGTGCGGGATCGTCCTCGGCGACGAGTTTCCCGTCGTGGAGAACGCCGATTTCGTCGGCCAGTTCGTCCACCACCGGGAGGATGTGCGTCGAGAGGAAGATCGTCATCTCCCGGTCGGCCAACTCGGCGATGGTGTTCCGCATCGTCCGGGCGGCGCGGGGATCGAGCCCGCTCGTGGGTTCGTCGAGGAAGGCCACGTCAGGTTCGTGCAGGACCGCCTGAATGACGCCGATCTTCTGGCGCATCCCCTTCGAGTAGTCCTCGATGCGCTTGTTGGCGTCGGAGCGCAGGTCGAATCGCTCGAGCAGCGACTCGATGCGTTCGGTCGCCTCGTCCTCGGGGATGTTTCGGAGGCCGGCGGCGTACTCGAGTTGTTCCCGGCCGGTGAGTTCGTCGTAGACCGGCGGATCCTCGGGGAGGTAACCGATGTGGGGCGTTACCGACTCGCGGTCGGTGATCGAGTGCCCCGCGACGCGGGCCCTTCCCGAAGTCGGCCGCGTCAGCGTGGTCAGCATCTGCATCGTGGTCGTCTTTCCCGCGCCGTTGGGGCCGAGGAAGCCGTAGACCGTCCCGCGTTCGACGTCCATCGTCAGGTCCGACACGGCGGTCGTCTCGCCGTAGCGTTTCGTCAGCCCGTCGGTCTCGATAGCGGGGCCGTCGGCAGGGCTCATAGGAGTCCCTTCGACCCGGTGAAGTTAAAGGTATGTCATGTCTGGTACGAGTCCGCGCTCGGAAGTGGTGACAGAAAACCAAACAGTTTACTGGCCACACGACGCGAGTCCGATTATGGACCCCGCACAGCGAGGAAGCCGACGATCTGCTCGAGGAGATCGTTGATGAGATACGCGTTCGCCTCGGTCGCCAGGACGGAGCTCCGCCGAACGGTCCGGTCGGTCGCCGGCGACCCGAAGAAACTGCTCACGATGGTCGCGGTCGGCCTGCTCGTGTTCGGGCCGATCACGGGCATCTCGTTTCTCATCCTCCCGGAGCTAGGGGCAGAGGCCGCCGGGGGACTCCTCGCGGCCAACGCCGAGCTGGTGACCGACTACGTGACCGGTGGCGTTGCCGTCGTCTGGCTCTTTCTGCTCCTCATGGTAGTGATGCGGACGGTCACGTCGGCCGCCAACATCGACGAACCCGCGTTCCTCCTGCTATCGACGACGGTCCGGAACACTGTCGTCGGTGTTATCACGATGGAGATCGCACTCTTCGTGATCTGGCTGCTCCCGGTGTCGATCATCATCGCGTCCGGGTTCGCGTACGGTGCGGGAACGGTCCTCCCGGCGATCGCCGCGCCGGCGTTGATCGCGGTCATGCTCGTGTCGGCCGTTCCCGTCGGCTTCGTCCTCGGCGTCTGGATCCGCCATCTGCTCACCGTCTACGAGCCGATCGCCCAGTACCGAACGCTGGTGTTCGTTCTGTTCTGGATCGCCTACATCGGCGTGTTCGCGACCGGCGGGTTCGAGACGATCGTGGGGCCGTTGTTCTCCGCGTTGCAGTCGAGCCCGCTGGGCTGGCCCGGCCACGTGCTGCTCTTCGGACTCCCCGGCCTCGAGCCGTCGGTGACCGGCCTCGTCGGCGCGGTCCTCGGCTCGGCGCTCGTGGCGAGTCTCGCCGTCGCGGCCGCGGTCCCCTCCGCGCGCCGCCACTGGTTTTCGGACCCGGCACGCACCGACGACGAGGTCATCGAAGCGGAAACATCGTCGGATCGGCTCGCCGGACTGCTTTCCGGGAGGGTCTCGCTGCCCGTTCGAACGGTGACGATGACCGCGATCCGCCGAACGAAGCGCGCGCCGATCCGGCTCGCCTACGCCGCCTATCCGCTGTTCGGCGTGATCGGGTTCGTCCAGCAGATCATCGAGAGCTGGACGGTGCCGACGTTCATGGCCGTGCTGTTCTCCCTGTACATCGTCTGGGCGGCCGGCGTGTTGTTCACGCTCAACCCGCTGGGCGATCTCGGGCCGGCCCTCCCGGCCGTGCTGACCTCGACGCTCACCGGCCGGCAGGCGATCCGCGGTCGCATCCTCGCCGGCGCGCTGGTCGGCGTCCCGCTCGCGCTCGTCGTCTCGCTGGCGTTCGGTCTCGTGAGCCCGCTCTCGCTCGAGCGAACCGCTGCGCTGGTCGCGGCTACCACCGTCGGCGCCGTTATCACGCCAGCGCTGGCGACCGGCATCGGCACGGCGTTTCCCCGCTTTGGCAGCGTCAACGTCACGAACAACCGCGAGGCGGTGATGCCGAGCAAGACGTCGTTCGCCGTCTACACGCTCGCGATCGTGCTCCCCGCCGTCGCCGCGGTCGTCCTCTACCTCGAGGCCCCCGAACTGATCGCGAGTGTCATCTCGTCGCTCTCGAGTTGGACGCCGCTGCCCGCGGTGACGGTCTCCGCTCGCGCGATCACGATCGGTTCCTGGGTCGTCCTGATCGGCGGATTGCTCGCGCCGGCGGTTTCCTACCGCTACGCGGTCGAGCGGTTCGACTGGTACGCCCTCGAGTGAGGGCGGGCCGGTCGCCCCTCGAGGACTGAGACGTTAGCGCTCTCGGCCGTCGATCCACGTCCCCTGAACGTAGTTGTCGACCGAGAGCGGGTCGGCGGTGGGCGCATCCATCGAAAGGGACGCAGTCGTGTTGGTCGTGTTCGCCGTCGAATTCGTACTAGTTCCGTCGACGGTCTCGGTCGTGTTCCTGTCGCCGGTCCCGGTGTCGGCCCCGTCGGCCGGCCGTTCGACGATCGTCCCGCCGTCGCCGACCGCGACATCGTACGCCGTGCCCGTCGACACGCCGCGAAGCTTCGATTTGACGACGGGCTGGTACTGTCGCCACTGGCCCGCGGACTGGCGTTCGAACAGCGTGCCGCCGTCGCCGGCCGCGAGTCCGTCGGCTCCGTCGCGGTCGACGGCGCGGACGGCCCGTCGCCTATCGTCGACGACGTGGGGCGTCCACCGGAAGCCGTCGTACCGGTAGATGACCCCGGAGCCGGCGGCGACGTTGACGTCCTTCGGTCCGCGGCTGGCGATGTCGAAGAAGGCACCGCCCGCGAAGTCGATACCGATCTGCTCCCACGTGCTCCCGCTGTCGATCGTCTCAGCGACGAACTGGCTCGTCGAACAGGCGTGGCCGGCTTTGCGGGAGTGAAAGTCGATGCCGGGAATCGTCGAGCCGCCGCCCGGCTTGATCACTTCCTTGTACTTCATCGCGCCGCTGTCCTGTCGAACGCCGACGAGCAACTCGCCGGAACCGTTGACGAAGTAGAGGCGCTCGTTCTCACCAGCGGTTCCCCTGACGGCGCAGTCCTCCCAGGTGCTCGTTTTCCCGCGCGGCGCGGAGTAGTTCGTCAGCGTCTGCGTCTCGACGTTGTACTCGCCGATGACACCGCTGCCGCCGACGAACCAGACCGCCCTCCCGTCGTCGGTGGCGTCGATTCCGGTCAACCGGCGGCTCCGCGCCTGCGGACCGTAGGAGACGACTTTCTGCCAGCCGTCGTCTCGCCGCGCGACGACGTTCCCGTCCGCACCGGCCGCGAACGGCCCCGCGGCGGTGTCGACGGCGTCGTTGAGCGCCTTCCCGGTCGGGGATTCGGCCTGTTTCCATCCCCCATCGTTCGTCTGTGCGGAGACCGCCGAGCCGATCGCGAGCACGCCGGCAGCGGTCGATGCGGTCGCGAGCCGAAGGACGTCGCGTCTGGTCTGTTCGGACATGGGTCGCAGTCCGGGGTAGCGCTCGAGCCCCTATAAGATGCCGCAGTATTCTATATAGCTATAACGAGAAGCGCGCAGATCGAGTACCAAACTCGGCCGTAGGCTCGGATTCTACACCAACTATTTATTCCAGGGGCGGTGAAAGACGATCGATGCCACAGCTCTGGCGGCTGACCCGAAACCGGTACGGTCGCACCGCCTACGACGCGCTCGCGCGAGTGGGACTCACCGCGACGGTGATGATCGAGTACGTCGCGACGCTCGAGGGTGCCGCCTTCGACACCGACGACGGGTCGTACTCGGTCGAGGTCTGCGAGCCGGCACGAGTCGCGCCGCTCGACGCACCCGTCGACGAACTCCGCCCCGACGAGCGAGTGATCGCCGCGCTCGAGGACGGCCAGCCTCGGGGCTACTGCTTCTGTTCGGTCGATACGGCCCACGAGATCCATCCGCTGGAGCGGACGATTTCGTTCGACGGGGCCTACATCAGGCGCGTCTTCGTCGATCCCGACCACCGGAACCAGGGGCTCGCGACGGCAGTCGTCGCCGAGGCCTGTCGACGGGCCCGTGAGCAGGGAGCGCGGCGGGCCACAGCGCTTGTCGCACTCGACAACAGTCCCTCTCGACGTCTGTTCGAGCGCCACGGCTTCGACCCCTGGCGGCGGCGGCGCTACGTCAGAGCCGGCCCGTTCTCACATCGATCGACGCGAGCGGTGTGACGGACCGATCGAACGGCACCCGGCACTCGAGCGCCGGTCGTCGTGAGTCACGACGACCGGTTATCGCTATCGAGGAGATCGGAGTCGTCAATAGATATATAGAATGCTACTAAGTAAATAGTTCTCGGAGCAGACTTATGACGACCCCTGTCGATGCTCCACTCGAGTGAATGACGGGAGAACTGCGAGAGGCGATCCGAGGGGCCAGGAACCGGTTCGATACTATCGATCGGCGGGTCGCGAAGACGGCCGATCGGACGAACGTGTTCGAACAACTCACCGGCGCGGACTACATTAGCCTCGGCGCGCTGTTCGTCGGTTGGGCCAGCGCGCTCCTGTTCGTCGGTGGAGAGCCGAACTGGGCGCTGTTGGCGATGTTCGGCGCGTTCGGTCTCGACAAGGCCGACGGCTGGTACGCCCGCCGGACGGGCACCTCCTCGCCGTTCGGACGGCAGATCGACTCGTTCATCGACATCTTCGCATATCTGGTGCCGGCGGTGCTCCTGTATCACTTCGTCCTCGCGCCGGGCGTGTTCGCCAGCCTCGTCGTCGGGTTCCTCGTCCTCGCGTTCGGCGGGCTCCGACTGGTCCGGCACAACAGCGAGGGCTTTGGCTCCGACGACGGGGCCAGCTTCTACCACGGTACGACCGTCGTCCACACGAACCTCGTCGTCGTCACGAACTACTTCCTCGCCGCCTTCGTCGGGCTCTGGAACGGCTGGCTGGCCGGACTCGCCATCTGTATCGCCTGCCCGCTGATGGTCTCGGACTACAAAGCCTACAAGACCGACACCAGCCACGTGCTGGCCGGCCTCGCCGCGGTGGCCGCCGTCGGACTCGCACTCGCCCTCGAGTTCGGCTACCTATGACCGGCCGCGCCGGGAGCGGCGGCCGGCCGCGGACGCTCCGTATCGACCCCCACGTCCACACCAGCGCGTCCTACGACGGCGTGACGCCTCCCGCGAAGCTGGTTGGACGGGCGCGAAACGTCGGCCTCGACGGGATCGTCGTCACCGACCACGACACCGTCGACGGCGCGCTGCAGGCCGCAAAGCGCGCGACCGACGGCGACCTCGTCGTGATCGTCGGCTGTGAAGTCTCGACCGCCGACGGCCACCTTCTCGCGATGGGCGTCGAGTCCGCCCCCGAGCCCGGTCGGCCGCTGGCTGACACCGCGCGAGACGTGCGAGCTGCCGGCGGCGTCGCGGTCGTTCCCCACCCCTTCCAGCGATCCCGACACGGCGCTCGAGCCGACGCGATCGAGGCGGTCGACGGGATCGAAGTCTACAACGCGCATACGATCACGAACGTCCGCAACCGACAGGCCGAGCGGTTCGCGACGCGCGGCGACTATCCGAAACTCGGCGGTAGCGACGCCCACCGGCCCGGCAACGTCGGCCGCGCCGCCACCGAGGTTCGGCTCCCTGCGGACGCGGCCCCGACGGCCGACGCCGTCCTCGAGTCGATGCGGACGGGCCGGACCGCCGCCGTCGGCCGGCGGACGACGACCTGGCAGTATCTGACGAAACTGGCGGGCAACGCGAGACTGAAGACGCCCTCGCTGCTCTGAGCGTCGCCGCGGACGCGGTCGGCGGCGCGCGCTGTTATTCGACGCGGCGTTCGTCCGTCGCTACGAAGACGGGAGACCTGTCGTCGAAGCCTCACTCTTTATCGGGATCGAGGACTACGTAGTGAACAATACCGCTATGATGGCGCTTACCCACGGATTCGCAGCGCTCGCCCTCGCCGTCGTAGCGCTGCCGGTCCTCGGCGACCACGTCGGCGGCCCGCTTCTGCTGGCGGCCGCCTTCGTCGGTGGCCTCGCGCCGGACGCGGATCTGCTGGCGAGCCATCGGAAGACGCTGCACTACCCGGTCGGCTTCTCGGTCGCCGCGCTCGGTCTGCTCGGTGCGTTCGCGCTGACGGAGTGGACGGCGCTCGTGCTCCCGATCGTCGTCGCGGGAGCCGCGGCCTTGCACGCCGTCTCCGACGTGCTCGGCGGGAGCGCCGAACGCGAGCCCTGGAACCCCGTGACCGACAACGGCGTCTACAACCACGTTCTCGGACGTTGGCACCGACCGCGACGGTACGTCCGCTACTCGGGCGCGCCGGAAGACTTCCTCGTCTGTCTGACGCTGGGAGTCGTCACGATTTCGTCGGCGCTAACGTCGCCGGCCGCCGACCGCGTGCTAGTCGGCTTGCTCGCGTTCGCCGGCAGCTACGCACTGTGTCGAAAGCGCCTCGCCGCGATCGGGGCGGGGATCGGTGGCCTCGTCCCGACGAGACTCCGCGCGCTCCTGCCGACGGTGCAGGTCGTCGAAACGGAGACCGACGGCACGACCGTCGACATTCGGCTCGGCCGCTGAGCACCGGGATGGCAGGGGCGGGTGGGGTACCGCGTCGTAGTCTGACTGAAGCGCGCAGAACACCTGTCTCAAAGCCAACGTCTTTTGTACGAGCCTATCGTTGGCGATACCGATGGAAATTCGTCCGATGGAACTCTTTTCGGAGCCAAGCGGGTGGGAGACAGCCCGAGTCTCCCTCCTCTCCGCGGTCGCGTTCTTCGGAATCTACGCGTACTTCGAGGTCCTGTACAACAGCGGTCTCGCCAGCACGCTCGTTATCGGAGCCGCAGCCGCGCTTTCCGGAATCGCGGAGTTCGTACCAAAGGACAGACGACGCGTTGCGGGCGCGTTGCGAGTGACGGCGATCGGAATACTCGTGGCCCTCATGCTTCGATCGATGTGGCGTATCGCCGCATAGAGCCATATCCGAGAGCTGCGCCCGACCGGGTGCGGAAAAAGAGACGAACCGACGCGATCGGCGCGACCGCGTTACTCCGACCGGCCCCACTTAGCCGCCTGCTGCGGGCGGTCGGTGACGGCGGCGACCTCGAGGTCGCCGTCGAAGCTGTCGAGCGCTTCGACGTAGGCCTCGGCGCTGGCGACCGTCGACAGGTAGGGGATCTCCTCCTCGACGGCCATCTCCAGCGAGTCGCGGTCGCGACTGACGACGAAGTCGACCTTGCCCTCGCGGACGGCCTGTGGCACGTCGTCGAACTCGGCCACGTCGAAGTGCTCCTCGAAGCCGTCGACGTCTAAGTCGACGACGGCGGTGCCCTCGCTGACGGCGTTGCCGGCGGCCTGCTGGGCCTTCCAGTAGGCCGTGCCGAACTCGCTTGCCGTCCCCATGACCTCGCCCGTGGACTTCATCTCCGGACCGAGACGCGGGTCCGAGCCCGGCAGGCGGTCGAAGGGCAGGACGACCTCTTTGATCGAGGTGTGGTCCGGGATCTGCTCCTGAGCGTCGAGACTTTCCAGGGTTTCGCCGGCCATGACCTGCGCGGCGAGTTTGGCGATCGGAACGCCCGTCGCCTTCGAGACGAACGGGACGGTGCGCGAGGAGCGGGGGTTGGCCTCGAGGACGTACACTTCGCCGTCACGAACGGCCAACTGGACGTTCAACAGCCCCTTCGTTTTGAGCGCCTCGGCGATGTCCTCGGTGACCTCACGGACGCGCTGTAGCGTCTCCGCGTCTAACGAGCGCGGCGGGATCATGCAGGCGGAGTCGCCGGAGTGGACGCCGGCGGTCTCGACGTGTTCCATGATGCCGCCGATAATCGCGTTGCGGCCGTCGGAGACCGCGTCCACGTCGAGTTCGATCGCGTCCGCGAGGAAGTCGTCGACGAGGATCGGCTTCTCGGGACTGACGCGGACCGCTTCCTCGATGTAGGTCTCGAGTTCCTCGTCGTCGTAGACGACGTCCATCGCGCGGCCGCCCAGCACGTAGCTCGGGCGGACGAGGACGGGATAGCCGATGTCGTGGGCCAGCTCGAGGGCCTCCTCCTTCGAGAAGGCGGTGCCACCCTGCGGCTGAGCGATGTCCAGTTCGTCCATCAGGGCGTTGAAGCGGTCGCGGTCCTCCGCTAAGTCCATCGCCTCGACGCTCGTCCCCATGATCTCGCAGTCCAGCCCGCGGCGCTGTAGTTCGTCCTCGAGCGGTTCGCCGATGTTGACCGACGTCTGCCCGCCGAACTGGACCATCACGCCGTCGGCGCCGGTGGCCTCGGCCACGTCGGCGACCTCCTCGGCGGTGATCGGCTCGAAGAACAGCCCGTCGGAGGTGTCGTAGTCCGTCGAGACCGTCTCGGGGTTGTTGTTGACGACGTAGGCGTCGATCCCGAGGTCGCGCAGGGCGCGGACCGCGTGAACCGAACAGTAGTCGAACTCGACGCCCTGGCCGATGCGGATCGGACCGCCGCCGACGACGATCACGCTCTCGATGTCGCGGTCGACCTCGAGCTCGCCCGAGGCGGCGTCGCCGATGAGCGGTCCTTTCTCGAACTCGTTTTTACGCGAGGAGTAGTAATAGGGCGTCTCGGCTTTGAACTCGCCCGCGCAGGTGTCGACCTGCTTGTAGGTGCGACCCGGCACCTCGGTCTCGACCGTGTCGACGTCCGCGCCGGCGGCCGCGGCGATCGTCGCGTTCGTGTGGCCGGCGATCGCGGCCTCCGTGAAGTCGCCTTCCTGGGCCGCGAGCGTCGAGTCGGCGATGTTCTCGTAGCGCTCGGTGTACCACTCGAAGATGCCCGTCAGCGCCACGATCTCGTCGACGGTGTAGCCGCGGTCGAAGGCCTCGAACATCGCGTAGGGGCGGTCCGGCGACGGACGCTCTAGGTACGCTTCCTCGAGTTCGGCGTCGCTTACCTCGGCCCAGTCGACATCGGGCTCGTACTCGGAAGAGCGAAGCGCCTTCAGCAGGCTCTCCTCGAAGGTGCGGCCGATGGCCATCGCCTCGCCGGTCGACTTCATCGCCGTCGTCAGCTCGAAGTCGACGTCGTCGAACTTGTCTTTGGGCCAGCGCGGAACCTTCGTGACCACGTAGTCGATCGCGGGCTCGAAGGCGGCGGTGGTCTGGCCGGTGATCTCGTTTTCGATCTCGTGGAGGCGCTTGCCGAGCGCGACCTTCGCGGTGACGCGGGCGATCGGGTAGCCGGTCGCCTTCGACGCGAGTGCAGAAGAGCGCGAGACACGGGGGTTGACCTCGACGACGCGGTACTCGCCGCCGGGGGTACCGTCGTCGTGCCACGCGAACTGGATGTTACAGCCGCCCTGAATGCCGAGTTCGCGGATGACGTCGAGCGCCGCGGTGCGCATCTCCTGGTGGCCCTCGTCGGGGACGATCTGGGAGGGCGTGACGACGGTCGACTCGCCCGTGTGGATCCCCATCGGGTCGATGTTTTCCATGTTACAGATGATGATACACGAGTCGTCGGCGTCGCGCATCACCTCGTACTCGTACTCGACCCAGCCAGCGATCGATTCGGTGATGAGGACTTCGCTGTTCCGGGAGAGGCGCAGCCCCTTGCGGACGCGACGGAGGAGTTCGTCGAACTCGTGGACGACCCCCGAGCCGGAGCCACCCAGCGTGTAGGTCGTCCGGGCGATGACCGGGAGCCCGCCGACCTCGTCGACGGCGGCCTGCACGCGCTCTTTCAGGTCCTCCTCGGTCAGCTCCGAGACCGCTTCGTCCTCCTCGAGCGAGATCGTGGTCGAGGCGGGAACCGGTTGCCCGATCTTCTCCATGCGCTGGCGGAAGAGATCGCGGTCCTCCGTCGCGTAGATCGTGTCCAGCGGCGTCCCCATAATCTCGACGTCGTACTCCTCCAAGACGCCTTCCTCGGCCAGTTCGGCGGTGACGTTCAGCCCGGTCTGGCCGCCAAGGCCGGCGATGACGCCGTCGGGGTTCTCCTTGCGGATGATCTCGGCGATGGCGTCGGTCGTGATCGGCTCGATGTAGACCCGGTCTGCCATCTCCGGATCGGTCATGATCGTCGCGGGGTTCGAGTTCACGAGGACGACGCGGGCACCTTCCTCCTGAAGCGCCCGACAGGCCTGCGCGCCCGAATAGTCGAATTCGGCGGCCTGTCCGATCTGGATCGGGCCGCTCCCGATCAAGAGGATCGTGCGTCCGTCCCCTGTCTCGCCGTCTGCGGCGGTGTCCGTACTCATCTGTCTTGTCGAATCGGAGTTCGCACATCGTAATAAGCCCCACGATACAGTACGAATCTCGAAACGCGTTTTCGAAATTCGAACCCAGGGGCCGAGATTCGGGGGATGCTGGTTTCCCGCCAGCGCGGCCGGTCTCTCCGGGGTGAGTGTGAACCTCACCCGCCCGATCGGTCGTCAGCTACGACCCGCGTGTGCGGTTTCGAACAGTCACAGCCGCTTCGGGCGGCCATATCTCTTATAGCACACCGGACCCTCCCTTCGAGTCGATCAGATGGCTGCGTTCGGCACCCTCGATTTTCACCCCTCACAGACCGTCGTCTACGCCGACCCGGACCCCACGGCCCGCCGGCGGATCGCCGACGAACTCGAGGCGGCCGCCGATCTCGCGGTCGAACCCGTCGCGACGGCAGTCGAGCTCCGAGACGCGCTCGCCGACGCCGACGGGTGTCCGTGCGTCGTCACCGAGTACCGACTCGAGGAAACTGACGCGCTGTCGCTGTACGAACGCCTCCGCAATGACGGGCTCGCGGACGCCCCGTTCGTCCTCTTCACCGGCGACGGCGACGAGACGCTCGCCAGCGATGCGATCACGGCCGGGCTGTCGGGGTACGTCCCGAACGACAGCGAAGACTCGGTCGAACGGTTGCTCGCCCAACTCGAGACGGTCACCGACGCGACGGACGACGACGAGGGACGCGCGGTCGATCTCGACCGCGACCGGTTCGCCGCGGTGTTCGAGCACAGTCCCGACCCGATCATCGTGACGCGGTACGCCGACGCAAAACAGATCGTCGACGTCAACCCGGCGTTCGAGGCGACCTTCGGCTACGCGAAGACGGACATCACCGGCAGCGCGATCGACGACGTGCTCGTTCCGGCGGACGGCGAACCCGTGGCCATCGCTGACGACGCCGGGCTCGAGGAGGTCATCACGGCCGACGTGGAGCGAGTGACGACCGACGGTCGGGGCGAATTCCGTCTCGTGGGGTTTGCGACCGAGATCGACGGCGACCAGTACGAGTACGCGATCTACACCGATGTCAGCGAGCAGAAGCGCCGAGAGCGCGAACTCGAGCGCTATCGCACCCTCGTCGAGACGGTCGGCGATTCGATGTACGTCCTCGATGTGGACGGCCGGATCGAGATGGTCAACGACGCGATGGCCGACAGGCTCAGCGAATCGCGTGCGAACCTCGTCGGGACGTATCCGTCGGACTACATGTCAAACGAGGATATCGAACGGGGGACGGAGACGCTGCTCGAGATCCTCGAGGACGACGACCGGCGCTGGGGGACCTTCGAGATGCGCTTCGAACCCGTCGACGGCGAGCCGTACATGGCAGAGGACAACGTCGCACCACTGGTCGACGACGACGGAGAACTGACCGGCAGCGTCGGCGTCATCAGGGACATCGCCGACCGGAAGGAGCGCGAACGGCGAATTCGGCGGCTCCACGACGGGACTCGCCGACTGATGACGGCGGCGAGTGCAGAGGAGGTCGCCCACGTCGCAGGCGACGTCGCTTGCGACGCCCTCGAGTTGCAAACCAACGCCGTCCACCTCTACGACGAGGCCGACGACGCGCTCGTTCCCGTCGCCGTCACCGAGCGAACGAGGGAGCTACTCGGTGACGTGCCCGCGATCGAGCGCGATGGCGGGCTCGCCTGGGACGCCTACGAGGCCGGCGAGGCCATCGCCCACGGTGACGTGCGCCACGATCCGAACGTGAAAAACCCCGAGACGCCGATCCGAAGCGAGGCGCACATCCCGATCGGCGACGAGGGGCTGTTCATCGTCAGTTCGACCGAGCCCAACGACTTCGACGAGGAGGCCCTCGCGCTCGCGAAGATCCTCGTCGCCAACGTCGAGGCCGCCCTCGAGCGCGCCCGCCGCGAGGACGAACTCGCCGCGCGGACGGCCGAACTCGAGCGCCAGAACGACCGCCTCGACGCCTTCGCCAGCACCGTCTCCCACGACCTTCGGAACCCGCTGACCCTCGCCGCGGGCCACCTCGAGAACATAGCACCCCACGTCGCCGAGGAGGGCGAACGCTACCGCGAGGAGATAGCCTGGGCGCTCGAGCGCATGAACGACCTCATCGAGAGCGTCCTCGCGCTCGCCCGCAGCGGCCAGCGACTGACCGAGACGGAACCGGTCGCCCTCGACGCGGTCGTCGATCGGGCCCACCGAACCGTCGACCCGGACCTCGACCTCGTCCGCGACGAATCGTTACCGACGCTCGAGGCCGACGACGATCGCCTCCTCGTCCTCTTCGAGAACGTCTTCCGCAACGCCCGCGAGCACGCCGGCCCCGACGTGACGGTCACGATCGAGGCCACCGACGACGGATTCGCAGTCGCCGACGACGGCCCCGGCGCCCCACCGGCCGAGCGCGACGACATCCTCGAGTCGGGGTACACCACCGCGGCGGACGGCACCGGCTTCGGCCTCGCGATCGTCACCGAGGTCGTCGAGGCCCACGGCTGGTCGATTGCGGTCGAGGAGAGCGAGCACGGCGGGCTTCGACTAGCGGTTTCGACGGCGGGGTGACGAATCCGACTCGAGGAATCCGCTATACAGCAGCGTGATGGAGCCGGATGCGATGGCGCGCGCCGTCGGCCGGCCGAGCGACGCGAGATGCGAACCCAGTGAGCACCTCGGAACGCGAACGGTGACCGAAGGGAACCGTGAGCGAGAGAGAGAGAGAGGACGGCCGATAACTCCGTGCGAGGGATGAGTGAGCGGAGCGAGGCCGAACGGAGTGTGGCCTCGCGAGCGAGCGAATCGGCTGGGGAGGACGTGGAAATCCCCCTGTTCGTGGAGTAGAAGGATACCATCCCTCGGCCGGCGCTAGCTCGAGAACCGTTCGACCGCATCCGCCGCACAGGTCAACCCTCGGTACGGCTAGAGGGGTTGATCGTACTCGCTCTCGAACTCGCGTTGTCGCCGGTACTGGTCGACGAACTCCCCGACGTCGAACTCGAGCATCTGGGACTCGAACTCGGTGACCGCGGCGTCGTCCTCGGCGTGGCTGACCGCGTGTTCCATGAGTTCGACGACGAGTTCGACGACGATCTCGTGGAGCCGCCGGGCGTCGAAGTCCGTCATCCACAGTAGCGTGTACCCGACGGCGCCGTCGTCGCTCGCGTCGTGGACGACCACTCGCTCGGGGAACTCCTCCATGACGATCCCCAGCAGATGGGGCGTGCCGAACGAGTCGAACTCGTCGTCCGTGTCGATCGTCTCCTCGAGTACCGCCACGAGCGACTCCGGAAAGAAGCGCGAAGGTGGGTGCACGTCGGTCACGACGGCGTGGGGCTCGCCGCAGGGACAGCGGTACTCGCGCATTCCCAGATCGATCTCGTGGGGATCGACGGCCTCTCCGCAGGGAAGCTCGAGCCGATCGCCGCTATCTGCACCCGGAACGCGGGAGTCTGTCATTGCTCGAGATTGGGTTGGGACGGCCATAAGGCCGACGACTCCAGCCGTCCACACAGCGGCGAGCGGTCTCACACGCCGCGCTTGAGACCAAAGACTAACCGCGCGCTGGTGATGCGTTCGACCATGACATCGACGACGGATTCCGTTCGCGTCTGGCTCGTCGAGCGCGGCTACACCAACCGCGACCTCGTGATCCTCCAGTACGCGACGCCCGACGGGGAGGGCGTCTACCGGCGAGAACTCGCGCCGCAGGCCCTCGAGGGGGCGACGGTGACCGCCGCCAAGGACGTCTCCCCCAGCGATCTCGAGGCGGCCGACGAGGCCGACGTCCAGCGGTACGCCGACGAAGCGGCGCGGATGGCCGAGGAACACGAGCCCGACGACGAGATCTGACCGCCACGGACGAGACGCTCGCCGCGAGTCGACCGAAACGCGAGCGCGATCAGAGATCAGAGTCGTCGAATCGGGTGTAGCCGATAGCCAGCGGAACGACGAGCCAGAGGCCGAGCACCACGAGGCCGATCTCGGGGCTCGTGTAGAACGGTTCGGCCGCCTCGGCGGACACCTGCACGCCGGCTCCCGACTGGGCGGGGTCGGCACCGGCCGTCGCGGCGATATCGGGCAACAGCGCGACGACCGCCGAGAAGTACGCCGCGGAGGGCGCGAGCTGTAGCAGTGGGAACAGCCAGTCGGGCATCGTCGACGGCAGCGCGAACCCGTTGACGACGTAGACGATCCCCATCGGAATCGCGTCCCAGAGCAGTTCGAAGACGACGAAGAAGCCGAGCGCCAGCGTCGTCGCGCGCGATGTCGACCCCGTCGTCGCCGAGAGGCTGACGACGATCGTCGCGTAAACGGCCGCGAAGGCCAGCGTGACCAGAACGAACGTCAGAGCCGCGAGGGCGTCGACCTCGCCGAGCAACGCGGCACCCACCCCGAGACCGACGAGGAGCCCGACGCCGAGGCCGAGAACGAGAACGCCGGCCCGGCCGACGACTTTCCCGGCGAAAACCTGCCCGCGCGTGGTCGGCAGGGAGAGCAACAGCTTGATGCTCCCGAGTTCGCGCTCGCCGGCGAGGGACTTGTAGCAGACGACGATCGCCGCGAGCGGTACGAACAGCCCGACGAGCCCGATCGTGAAGAAGATCAGCCCGCCGAAGGTCGCGCCGGCGGGCGATCCGAACATCTCGGGCACCTCGACGTAGGCGTACGTGGAAACGATCGAGAGGAGCACGAAGACGACGACGAGCGACCACAGCGCCCGCGACTGGACGGCGTCTCGGAAGTCCTTCTTCGCGACGGTGGCCCAGGTCATGCTTCGACCTCCCGACCCTCGTTCGTGTAGCGGACGAACAGGTCCTCGAGCGAGGACTCGACGACCGAGAAGTCCTGTACCGGAGCCACTCCGTCGATGGCGTCCAGCGCGGCGAACTTCGAGACGCCGTCGACGCTCACCCGCAGCCGGTCGTCCTCGATCGACGCGCTACCGACGCCCTCGAGCCGTCGGACTCGCTCGAGGACACTCTCGTCGAGTTCCGAGACGTAGACGTACAGCGTTTCGCCGGTCTCGGTCGCGTCCCGGAGCCCGTCGATCGTGTCGACGGCGACGAGTCGGCCGCGATCGATGATCGCCACGCGGTCACAGACCGCTTCGACCTGTTCCATGACGTGACTCGAGAAGAAGACGGTCGTCCCGCGGTCGTTCTCCTCGCGGATGATCTCGCGCATCTCTCGAGCGCCGTTCGGATCGAGGCCGGTCGAGGGCTCGTCCAAGATCAATAGATCGGGATTGCCCACCAGCGCCATCGCCAGCGCCAGCCGCTGGCGCATCCCCTTCGAGTAGCCGCCGGCCTTCCGATCGGCGGCGTCGGCGATCCGAACGCGCTCGAGCAATGCCTCGGGGTCGTCGTCGGCACCTTTCATCTCGATGGCAAACTCGACGTGCTGGCGGCCGGTGAGCCGGTCGTAGACGTGGTAGGCGTCGGGCAACACGCCGGTCCGGTCGCGGACGGCCAGCCCTTCCGACTGGGCGTCGTGACCCAACACGGTCGCGGTCCCGCCGGTCGGTCGAATGAAGTCCAGCAGGATGTCGATCGTCGTCGACTTGCCCGCGCCGTTGGGGCCCAGAAAGCCGAATATCTCGCCTTCCTCGATCGTGAGGTCGAGCCCGTCGACGGCGACCACGTCGCCGAAGCGCTTGGTCAGCCCCTCGAGTTCAATCGCCGCCATAGTCAACCCCCCGGTGCGCCGTCGTGACCCGTAGTGTCGGTGAGACGTGTCGCATGGAGGGTCATGCGCGGCGACCACGATAAGTATTGTCGTTATCCCAACATAACGACAGCGATGCTACTCAAATATGTTTGAGACGGTCGGTCAACGGTAAGGCGAGCCGAGGAGCGAACCGTCAGCCGTCGTCGCTCGCTCCGGTTTCGACAGTCGCCGGGACGACTGCAAACGAGTCGTCGATCTCGAGTCGAAGCGTCTCGCCGTCGAGAGTGATCGCGACCGTCGCCTCGAGCGGTTCGACGCTGGCGACATCGGTCGTGACCGCGTCCGTCACGAGGTACTCGAAGAACTCCCAGATCGGCGTGTCGGGCAGCGAGATCCCGTGCTCCCAGCAGAAGGCGAGCGCGACGGGGTGAAACGCCGCCGAGACTTCGATCGGCATGCTGACCGTGAACCGACACTCGCGACACGTGTGCTCGAGAGTGTAGAACGTCCGGCCGTCGCGATCGTGCTCGGTGGCGTCGGTGTCGATCGGGCCGTAACACTCCGGGCAGACGGCGCCCCGAACCAGCGCGTACGTGCTCCAGATCCGATAGCCGACGCTGTCGACGACCGCCGCCGGCGACCGGTTTCGCGTCTGGCTTCGGGGCAGGAGATCGGTCACCAGCGTCGACTCGCAGGAATCACACCGAACCACGAACCGCTCGTCCTCGACCGTCGCGACGAGCGACCGCCCCTCGCAGAAGACGCAGGCACCGCCGACCGCCACGTCGTCGAAGCCGTGGGTGCTTTCGTACAGTCCGGAGCGGATCGTCCGAACGATCTTGGTGCCGCCGTAGGTCAGCCGGTAGCCGTCGGGCGTCTCGGCGACGAACCGCCCGACGAGTCGGTCGAGGTGGTAGGAGAACTGTGACGTGCTGTCGACATCGACCGCGTCGTACAGCGCCGTGAACGGCAGCGAAAGCGGCTGTTCGCGCCGCTTTCGCTCGGCCTCGGCGAGCGCCAGGAGTATTTCGAGGCGCGTTCGGTTGCCGAGGGCGCCGATCGTGTCGACGATCTCCCCGTCGATCGGGTCGTCGTGTGACTGACTCATCGTTCGGTGTTCCGATCGCGATCGGTATAGCAGTAGTTGGGATGACAGCCTCTGTTCGAAGAGCGGTCTGAAGAGCCACAGTGGACAGTACTGCAGCTTTCGGACCGAGATACCCCCGATTTAGCTGCTGTCGAAATCCGACTGCAGAACACGAAAGAACTGCTTACCAGTTCGACCAGTCCGGCTCTTCGTGATGTTTTATCACGACGTGGGCGAGAAGATAGAGCGGCAAGAGGGTGAGTATCAGTAGAGAGACGGTTCCGCCCACTTCTCGAGAGAGTTCGTTCGTCGCGTCTGAGACGGTCTCGAGGGCGATTGCGGCCAACAGATACGTGATGAGCGCGAGAAACCACTCCGTTCTGTCCATACATCACTGTGCAATAGTTTCTGTTACGAATGTTCCGATTCGATGAATAGATGATTTTACTGCCGAGAGCGCGGCCATTCGTCGTCGGGTGAGTGAATCAGGATCGTCTCGAGACACCGCGTTCAGGGCCAATCGTCTCGGACCTGCTCTGTGTCCTCTTCCTCGTCTTCGGCGTGAGTCGCCAGGATCCAGTCGGCCGCGTCGGCGGCGTCCTCGACGGCGAGATACTCCCAGTCGACCTCGTCGGCCAACTGCTCGTCCTCCTCGCTGGCACCGATGTAGACGTAGCGGTCGGTATCGAACTGATCCTTGACGCCCTCTAAGCTCTCCGCTTTCCCGCGGGGCCCGGAGAAGAAGTCCTGCCGGATGCGGTTCTTCCGCGTGAAGTTCGTCACGACGTAAGTCGGTTTCTCGGAGACGACGCCGATGTACTCGGTCCACCCCCTGGCGTCCTCGAAGACGCGCTCGGGCGAGGCGAGTTCCTTCAGCGCCTCGAGTTCGAATGCCAGGGTCATGTCGCTGTCGCCGTTCATGCGTCAGGAAAAGCGCGCACGTGGGAAAACGACTTCGATACGGACGGCGCGTCGGCCCAGATGAATCGCCGGCTCAGGCGCGCTCGACACGGTAGTAGTCGGTAAAGACGATGACCTCGCCGGCCTCGAGGCCGGTCTCGGCCGCCGGAATCGCCCGGTCGTCGCCGACGGCCTCGTAAAACGCCGTCAGCGTCTCCGAATCGAGCTGATCGACGTGACGAACGGTCGCGGCCGCACCGAGGGAGTCAACGCGTTCGAGGGTCAGCGATCGACGACGGAGTTCACTGGCAGGCATGCTCATTGGTACCGAATGTCGTTCATCGACTTAACCGTTCTGTCGCGCCCGCTGAACTGTCTCCGATAGTAGGCCGGACGCGGGGGCTGTCGAGCGTAGCGAAAGCGAATCAAGTACGACCGTCGCGAGGAAAACGAGTCCGCTGCCGTCGAAACGCGGTTTCGGCGGTTACTGCTCCTGTTGTGGCGCGAGGTTGTCGAGGTCGACCTGTTTCTCGAGGAGGACCTCGGCCTGATCGGCGACCGGGCGCTGTTCGCGCATCAACTGCTTGTACTTGCTCTGGGGAGAGAGGTCGCCGATGAGGACGCCGCCGACGATCTTGCCGTCCTTGAACGCGATGCGTCGCCACTCGGTGTCGCTGTACTTGCGTTCGGCGTGCTCGTCGCCCAGCGTCGGGTGGCCGAAAGAGAGGAACGGGAAGTCGAAGTGCGTGATGGAGTACGAGGAGACCCACTCGAACTCTTCGGCCTCGTCGTCGGCGGCCATGTTGATCGCGGCGACCCGACCCTGTTCTTTCGCCGAGCCCCACGAACCGTTCTGGGCCTCTTCGCCGAGCAGTACGTCGTAGAATCGCGTGATGTCGCCCGCGGCATAGATGTCGTCGACGTTCGTCTGCATGTACTCGTCGACGACGATACCGTTGTCCTCCTCGAGGCCGGCCCCGCGGAGGTACTCGGTGTTGAACGTCAGGCCGATCGCGACGCCGGCGAAATCGCAGTCGTAGCGCTCGCCGTTGGGGTCGACGGCGGCGGTGACGTAGCCGTCGTCGTCGGTCTCGAAGTGATCGACGCCGCTGTCGAAGACGGGCTCGACGCCGACCCCGCGCATGCCCTCGTGCATGATCTCCGCGCCGTCGCTCGAGAGCGCGTAGCGCCACCAGCGGTCGCCGCGCATCAGGTAGTCGGCCTCGATGCCCTGTGCGCCACAGACGGCCGCGAAGTCGATGCCGAGGAGGCCGGCACCGACGATGACGCCTCGATCGGCTCGTTCGGCGTGCTCGCGGATGCCGCGGGCGTCCTGAAACGTCCAGAAGTGGTGGATGCCGTCGGCGTCGCTGTTGTCGACGGGCAGCTGCGTCGGCGTTCCGCCGGTGGCGACCAGCAGCTTGTCGTAGGAGACGTCGCCGCTGGCGTGCGTGTGGATGACCTTCTCGTCGGTGTCGACGCTCGTCACGTGCGTGTCCAATGAGAGGTCGATATCGCGGTCGTCGTACCACTCCTCGTCGTGAATCGAGATCGGAGCCTCGGGGAGCTTGCCTTTCGCGTGCTCCTTGATCAGAATCCGGTTATACAGAGGCTCCCCCTCATCGGTGATGACGGTAATCTTCGCGTCCGGGTCTTCCTCCCGGAGGGTCTCGGCGGCCGAACTGCCCGAGATCCCGTCACCGATGATGACGTACTGAGTCATATCTCGAACGTTCGTAATGCGGGTTAAAGTGGGTTGCTATCTCGTCTATTTTGCCGGACGGGGAGCCACGACACAACGATCGTAAACTGTGAGCCGAATATGTTTACTGAACTGTCTTCGGTGCTATCCAGTTCGGTACCGGGCTCGAGAGAGCAAGGTTTGCTGCCATCTCCGACGCGATTCGCCGCGTGGCGGTCGCTCGCTCGCGCCGAACCAGCCGAAAGTCGACGGGCGAACGATTTAACATTGTTGTCCGAACCGTTCTTTAGGGACTGTTCCCAAGACGGTGGCATGAAACTCCGCCAGAACGCGAAACACTTCGCCTATCGCAAGGCTCTCGAGACGCCGGGGATCCGCTCGGCGGCCACCGCGGGGCTGGTCAGGCTCCACACCAAAGTCTTCGCCGGCAAGGCCGATCCGGCCCACGCCGAAGAACGGAAACCCCACCTCGACGGGCTCTTCGACGCGACGATGGACAGCTACCTGCGGGCGCTCCAGGAGGGCTACTCCGAGGCCGAGGCCCGCGAGATCACGCACATCCAGGCCAACTTCGACTTCTACAACCACGGCTGGACCGAGATGATGGAGTTCCCCACCGACGAACTCGAGGACCACTACGACCGCTATCGCGAGTTCTTCGAGCGCTGGGACGTGACGATCGACGAGCCGCTGGGACAGTTCGCGCCACCGGAGGGACTGACCGAGGCTCCCTCGACGCCCGAAAAGCTCGAGGACCCCGAACACCCCCACGCCGAGGGCGGCTTCGCCGACGACGTTTACGTCGAGACTGACGAGGGCGACCTTGTCGTGGGCGGACAGGAAGCACCCGCTGACGTCGACGCATCACAGGCCGTCGGAAGCGAGGACCGCTGACTCGAGGACGGCCAGCACCGGCGTCAGAGCGGAATTCTCGAGGTATGGACCGGCTACCGTCGTGTGCAGTCGCCCAAAGTCACGTCTCGAAGATAGTAACTCGGTCGTAACAATACGGAAACGTGACGTGTCTCGTCGGCAATGCAACGACGGACGTATCTCGCAGCGGCCGCGACGTTGGCGCTGGCGGGCTGTGCCGGGACCGAGACGAGCGCTCCGAACGACGAACCGGCGACGGAATCGACGAACAGCGACCCGCGGACCGATAGTGTGGACGACGGTGTGACCGACCGACCGAAGTCGGCCGAAACCGTCGATGACTTCGAGGAACTGGCCGCTTGGGAGGCCGTCGGTGGGACCCTCTCGCCGGCTCCCGACCGAGCCGTCGTCGGCTCGCAGAGCGGGCGGCTCGAGATTCCGGCGAGCGAATCGAGCAGCAGGCTCACGCGGGAGTTCGCGTCACCGTTCGACTGGTCGACCGCCGCGCCCGGCGTCGCCGTCGCGTCGGCCGATCTCGTCGTCCCCTGGCTCCGGCTGGTCGACGTCGAGGGCAACTGGGCCGACTTTCGGCGGGGAGTCAAGGGCGGCCTCCCCCTGATGCGGTACAACTTCGGCGTCGAGGAGCGCTCGGACGGGTTCGACCCGAGCGCGGTCGAAGCGGTCCACCTGCTCGTCTGGACGGGCGAGGGAACGGCGGGGACGGTCTGGTTCGACGACCTCCACGTCGTCCCGCGACCGGACCGCGGGAAGGTGATGATCCAGTTCGACGACTCCCACGTCACCGACTACACCGAGGCGCTGCCGATCCTCGAGGAGTACGGCTACCCCGCCGTCTCGTTCGTCACGACCGGTTACGTCGACGACGGGGTCGTCGGCGGCGATCCCCGACTCTCGACCGAGCAGGTCCGCGAACTCCACGACGCGGGGTGGTGTATCGCCAATCACACCGTCAGTCATCCGGACCTCCCGTCGCTCAGTCGGGCGGAGCAGGCCGCCGAGATCCGCGGCGGAAAGGAGTGGCTGCGCGAGCGCGGCTTCGACGACGGTGCGGACTACTTCGCCTACCCGTTCGGGGCCTACGAACCGACGACGCTCGAGGTCGTGGCGGCCCACCACGACCTCGCCTGGGGCGGCGGCCCGCCGGCACAGGGCTACGTGGCGAACTCGCGACTCGCTCCGCGGATCGGTAATCCGAGCGCCAAGCGAGCGCGGGCAGCGATCGAACGCGCGGCGTCGATCCCCGGGATCACCTCGCTGTTCTTCCACCGACTCGAGGGCGAGTCTCTCGAGGACTTCGAGGCGACCGTCGAAGCGATCCGCGAGTACGAGGCCGCCGGCGAGATCGACGTGATCCTGCCGGGGGACGTAGCGCGGGAGTTCGTCGTCTGAGAGGGACCGTAGACGAACGAACGCCACCGGTTCCCACACTGCTAAGTCCCCGGAGCGCCCGAATTGGTGCAACGAATTACATGGCGCTGAACGCGAACGATCGGTCGATCGCCAACTTCACCATGGCGGGCCACGCGCTCGTCCACTGGTTCGAAACCTCGATCCCGATCTTCCTGGTGGTCTGGCTCGACGAGTTTTCCGTCGGTGTCGCGCTCTTCGGCATCGTCGTCGCGCTTGGCTACGCGCCGTTCGGCCTCGGGGCGCTCCCTGGGGGAATCCTCGCCGACCGCTACGGGGCCCGGCCACTCGTGTTGGTCTGTCTCGGCGGCATGAGCCTCGCCTTTCTCGTCCTTGCCATCGCGACCTCGATCTACGCCATCGCGGTCGGCCTGGTCCTCTGGGGCGTCGCCGCCAGCGTCTATCACCCCGCCGGCCTCTCGCTGATCAGCACCGGCGTCGAGGACCGAGGCACCGTCTTCGCCTGGCACGGTATCGCCGGCAACGCCGGTATCGCGCTCGGCCCGTTCGTCACCGCCACGCTGCTGATCTTCCTCGAGTGGTCCGTCGTCGCGGCAATCCTCGCCGTTCCAGGCGTCATCGCGGTCCTCTACGGCCTCGGGGCGGAGTTCGACCCGACCGCCGCGGTCGCCGACGACGCCGACGCTGGCCCGGACGAGGCGCTGTCGCCGGCGGACCTCCTCGGGAACTCGCGAACGCTGTTCGCCAGCGCGTTCGCCGTGGTCTTCGTCCTCGTTGCGTTCGAAGGGCTCTACTACCGCGGTACCCTCACGTACCTCCCCGAGATCCTCCACGGGCTGCCGGCGATCGAGGCGCTGGCCCTGCCGGCCGGCCTCGAGGGCATTCAGCCGGCCGACTACGTCTACGTCGGCCTGCTGGTCGTCGGCATGGCGGGCCAGTACGCCGGCGGGAAGTTGACCAACCGCGTCTCGCCGGCCCGCGGACTCGCGGCGATCTTCGCCGTTCTCGTGGTGCTCGCGCTCGCGTTCGTTCCGGTCACGACGGCCGAAGCGGGACTCGGTACGATCGTCGCGCTCTGTGGCCTGCTCGGTTTCTTCCTCTTTGCCATCCAGCCGTTCTACCAGAACGCCGTCGCGATCTACACGCCGCCGGACGCCCGCGGGCTCTCCTACGGCTACACGTATCTCGCCGAGTTCGGCTTTGGCTCGGCGAGCATCGCCGTCGGCGGCTTCGTCCTCGGCGAACTCTCGCAAACGGTGTTTTTCGCGGTGATCGCCGGCTTCGCGGTCGGCGGCGGGCTTCTGGCGGGCGCGCTGCTGGTCGGCGACGGTCGGTTCGCGACGGCCGACGGCACGCTCGAGGCGAACGCGGACGACTGACGGCAGACGGCCGTCGGCCACCTACTGCAGAAGAAACGATCAGCCAGCGGCTCCTCAGAGCCAGTACGGCGTCTGGTACTCGGCCGTCTGGTGATTCTTGGGCCAGATAACCTCCTGAACCCCTTCGCCCTCGTCGTTTTCCTGCCACTGCATATAGATGGCACCGTCGTCGCTTGGCTCGAGGTCGTGGGCGTACTGGTGGTCCTTGTCGTAGAAGCTGATCTGCCCAGTGGCGCCGTCGAAGTTGACGTTTTCGAGCGCCCCGATCACCGTCTCGGTATCTTGCGTCTTGGTCTGTTCGATGACGTGTCTGTAGAGCATGACCGCTTCGTACGTCGTGTACCCGGTGTAGACGGGGGTCCCGCCGTACGTGTCCCGATACCGGCCCACGAACTGCTGTGTCAGGGGGCCGGCATCGCTGTTTGCGGTCGCACTGATCTGTGCGACGCCGTAGCGACACAGGCCGCCGGTCATCTCGTAGTAGGCCGGCAACTGCATCGGCACGTGGATGCCACCGAACGCGAACGGTCGCGGCTGGGGTGGCACTTCGGGACGGTTCGGATACGCCCAGTCGAGCAGGGCGCTCGTCCCTGTGTGTGCAGTCAGAATGAACGCCGCGTCCGCGTTCGACGCTTCGGCCTCGTCGTAGAGCGACGAGAAGTCGTCGGATGCCGGCGGGTACCGCCGCTCCATCGTCACCTCGACGCCGACGCCGTCGAGTTCGTCCTGCAGGATTTGCCAGGGTTCCTGCGACCACGGGTAATCTTCGACCAGCACGGCGACGGAGTTCCAGCCGATGTTGGAACCGTTGTCGTCCAGAAAGTTGACCAAGTCTGTACCAAGGTCGTACGAGTTGGTCGGGCCGACGCGGAAGTGGTACTTGTATCGATCGTAGTTTTCACTGACCTTCTGGCTGACCGCCGGGGTCGAGGCCCCACTCGTCAGGTGGACCGTCTGCTGTTCGGCGATATCCTCGATGATCGTCTCGAGCGAGGGGCTGTCGAAGACGCCAACGGTGACATCCGCATCCTCCTCGAGGACGAGTCGCTGGTACTGGCGACGCGCCTCGAGCGGACTCGAGTTCGTGTCGCCGACGGCGAGTTCGACGTGTCTGCCGAGAATCCCTCCCTTCTCGTTGATCTCGTCGACTGCAACCTGCGCACCGCGCACCATCCCCCGACCGATATAATTACTGTCCGGATTCGGCGCGAGAATGCCCATGGTGATCGGGTTCTCGCTTCCGGATCCCCCGGTGATCGACCCGAGGGTTCCTAGACACCCAGCGGTCGAGAGGCTGACCGCGCTGCCGGCCGTCGCGAGGACGCGTCGCCGCTGGAGACCGCTTCGTCGAGTCCGTTGGTCGGTCGCGAGGCTTGGGTCGTGCTCAGCCCCACCACATTCATCCATGTCGACCAGTCATTTTGTCTTCGGTCTCTTAACAATTGTGGCAGCTTATCAAAGGAGTGCTGGTTGCGATTGACACGCTAGAAACGTCCGCAGACCGGTTTGAAAACGATCGGAAACGAACACATCGCGGCTCGAGTGACCGCACGTGACGAAAAGCAATACAGTTCTCGGCGGGCGCCATCGCGGAACCGACGATCCCCCGTAAGTGCTCCGGGGACGACCGATTCCTAGAACCAGTCCGGATCGACATACTCGGCGGACGCGTGCTGATCGGGCCAAATGACCTCCTGAACGCCCTCGCCGTCGTCGGTTTCTCGCCACTGGAAGTACACCGGGTGGACGTTCTCCTCCCCGTAGATGACGTCGTGAGCGAACTGATGGTCCGGCTCGTGGAACGCTATCGTACCCGTCGTTCCGGTGAAACTGATATCCTCGAGTGTGCCGACCAGCGTCTCGGAGTCGACCGTCCCGGCCCGCCCGGCGGCGTCCGCGAACAGTTTGATCGCGTCGTACGCGATAAAGCCGGTGTAAACGGGGCTCTGCCCGCCGTAGGTCTGTTGATACGTATCGACGAACGGTTGCGTCTTGGGAGTGAGTTCGCTCGTCGACGTGGCACTGGCGTAGCCCACGGCGAATCGGCACGCGCCGTCGGTCAGTCGGTAGTACGATGGGAGCTGCATCGGGACGTGAATGCCGCCGAAGGCGAACTCCCGCTCCGTCGGTCCCCAGTCGAGTATGGCTTTGGTACCGGTGTGAGCCGTCGAGATGAATGCCGCATCAGCACCCGACGCCTCGACGTCGTCGTAGATCGAGGAGAAATCGTCGGTCGCCGGCGGATACCGTTCCCACATCGTCACGTCGATATCGAGATCGCTGAAGCGGCTCTGATAGAACGCCCACAGCCCCTCGGTCCAGTCGTAGTCTTCGGCGAGCACGGCGATGGAGTCCCAGCCGATATCGCCCCCCTTCTCGGTCAGGAACTCGATCTGGGCCTGCGCGAGGTTCGAACCGTTGACCGGGCCGACGCGGAAGTGGTACTTGTACTTCTCGTACTCCTCGTTTACCATCTGACTGGCCGTCGTCGTCGCTGACCCGGCCGTGAGGTGGAGCGTCTCCTGCTCGGCGATATCGTCCATCAGCGGGACGAGCGCCTCGCTCGTAGAGATACCGACCGTGACGTCGGCGCCCTCCTCGAGGACGAGCCGCTGGTACTGACGGCGAGCCTCTTGCGGGCTCGAGTTCGTGTCGCCGACGACCATCTCGACGTCGCGGCCGTTGATTTTACCCAGTTCGTCGACGGCGATCCGTGAACCCTGGACGATCGAGCGCCCGATGGAGTCGCTGTCCGGGTTCGGTGCGAGAACGCCGACCGTCACCGGTTCGACGTCGTCGCTTCCGACGATCGATCCCGCCGTCTCGAGACACCCTGCAAGCGAGAGTCCGGCAGCGCTACCCGCGGTCGTTTTGAGAACGTGCCGGCGATCGAAGCCGCGTCGTCGGCTCAAGCCGACGGTGTTGCCTGTGGTCTCGCGATGGTCCTGAGAGTCGGTCATATTGGCCAGTCGTTTCGACCTATCTTTCTTAACGTTTGCGAAGAATATCAACAGATAGTTACGAATGTGTGAGTGCAGGGCTACTAATATCTGATTCTTCACCTTTTGGCGGAGAAATTACACTCCTACGTTAAATTATATGTAATCCTATCGTAACGTGGACGGACGGGGGAAGAGCGTGGTTGTTTGGACACCACGCTCTTCCCTTCCCCGATTATCAGCACCGATAACTTCGGAACATCATTTATGTAGTGACAACATCACGCGTGTGCTATCGATGGATATCGCTAGACGATTGGTACCGACAGCTATCCGACGCAGGTACGCGGTCAAGTTCGGGATCGCGTTGCTAATTCTCGGGCTGTCGGTTGGCCTGATCGGATACGGGGCAACTGCAGGAATCACGAACCAAGTCGAAGATCGCGTTCAGACCGATCACGCATCTTCGGCCAGTCAGGAAGCACAGAGTCTGCAGATGTGGAACGAGCAGAACGAACACACGATCGGGACGATCGTCAGATCGGACGTCGTCGCCAGCGACGATCCGGCGGCAATCCAACAGCGGTTCCTCGATTGGCAGGAACACCTCGATACGGACACGTTCGATATCTCCTACGTCGATATCGGCAACGAGACGGTGACAGCCAGCACCAACGGTGCCTACCGCGGTGTGCCGGCCAGCGAACTGAACAACGTCCCGAGCGAAGCCTACTCGCAGGCGACCACCACCGTTCCGTGGGTTTCCGACGCCTACGTCGCCCAAGGTGAGTTCGGACAGAACACCACCGTCATCACCTACGTCCAACTCTCCGCCGCAAACGAGGACCGGGCGGTCGTCTACACCGCCGATCTCGAGGCGTACGCTAACCAGCTCCAGGACAAGGACGGCGTCACGACGATGATCGTCGACGGCGACAACGAGATCATGCTCGACAACGCCGGCTACGGCTCCGAAGGCCACCACGGCGACGGCCACAGCCGCGGAGAGGGCAGCGGCCACGACCACGCGACGCTCGGCACCACGTACAGCGGTGATACCAGCCTCCTCGAGGCTGCCCGAACCGACGGGGCGACCACGACGCGCATCTCCGGCTCGGAACTGAGCTTCGGCGGGGCGTACGGCTTCGATAGCAACGAATACGTCACGAGTTCCGCGCGCGTGTTCGGGACCGACTGGGTCGTCGTGAGCCACGAGCCCAAGGGCCAGGCGCTCGGGTTCGTCAACACGATCAACCAGTGGGGGATCTACGCGACGATCCTCGGCGTTCTCATGATCGGCGCGGTCGGAGCCGTCCTCGGCCGGAACACCGCCGTCTCGATCGACCGCCTCACCGGCAAGGCCGCCGAGATGGAGGAGGGCAACCTCGACGTCGACCTCGAGACCAAGCGGATCGACAACATCGGCCGGCTCTACAACGGCTTCGACTCGATGCGTGACGCGCTGCGCGAACAGATCGAAGAAGCCGAAGCCGCCCGCGAGGAGGCCGAACGCGAACGCGAGCGCGTCCAAGAGATCAACGACCACCTCGAGCAGAAGGCCGCCGACTACAGCGACGTGATGGAAGCGGCCGCCGACGGCGATCTGACCGCCCGGATGGCCGCCGACGGCGACAACGAGGCGATGGCCGAGATCGCCGAGGACTTCAACGAGATGCTCGACGAGATCGAGCAAACCATCGCCGAGCTCAACCGGTTCGCGACCGACGTCGCGACCGCCTCCGAACAGGTGACCGCCTCGAGCGAGGAGGTCCGATCCGCCTCCCAGCAGGTCACCGGCTCGATCCAGGAGATTTCCGACGGTGCCGACCGGCAGAACGAATCGCTCCAGTCGGTCAACCAGGAGATGAGCGCGCTGTCGACGACGACCGAAGAGATCGCCGCCTCCTCGAACGAAGTGGCCGACATCGCCGAGCGGACCGTCAACACCGGCCAGGACGGACAGGAAGCCGCACAGGAAGCGATCGCCGCGATGGACCAGATCGAGACCGAGGCGGGCAGCGCCGTCAGCGAGATCCGCCGACTCGAAGAGGAGGTCCAACAGATCGACGAACTGATCAACACGATTTCCGAGATCGCCCGCCAGACCAACATGCTGGCGCTGAACGCCAACATCGAGGCCTCTCGCTCCGCAGGTGGGAAAGACGACGAAGGGTTCTCCGTCGTCGCAAAGGAGGTCAAGGCCCTCTCCGAGGACGTCGCGCAGGCGGCCGACGAGGCCGAAGACCGGCTCGAGGCGATCCGGGATCGGACCGAGGAGTCCGCCGCCGAGGTCGAAGGCACCAGCGCGGACATCGAAAACGCCAGCGAGCAGGTCGAAGAGGCGGTCGAGGCGCTCGAAGAGATCGCCGAACTCGCCCAAGAGACCAACGTGGGCGTCCAGGAGATCTCCGCGGCGACCGAAGAGCAGGCCGCCTCGACCCAGGAGGTCGTGGCGATGGTCGACGACGCGGCGACGATCTCCGAGGAGACGACCTCCGAGGCCGAAAACGTCGCCGCCGCGGCCGAAGAGCAGACCACCGCACTGACCGAAGTGACCAAGTCCGCCTCGAGCCTCTCCCAGCAGGCCGCCCAGCTATCCGAGGCGCTCGACCGGTTCGACACCGAGGTCGACCGCGAGGACGTAGACCTCACGTCGACGTTCGACGCCGACGAGGAGCTGGCCGCCGAGGCGCAGTTCGAGGTCGATCCGGACGCCGGCGACGACGCACCCGACCAGAGCCGCGGAATCACGTTCGACGCCGACGATACCGAGACGAGCGCACCGACCGCGTTCGACGACGGTGACGACGCCGGACTCGACATCGAGCAGGACACGCCGACCGGCGACCCACTCGGCACTGACCAGCCGACGACCGACGCCGTCGAGGCCGACTCGAGCGACGAGTCGCTCGGAGCCGGTCCCGACGACGACGCGGCGGCCCGTGAGGCGACGGACGCACCGGCCGGCGACGATGGAGCTACCGAGCTCGGTGCCGACGAGATCCTCGGACTCGAGGACGACCCGGCGGACACCACAGCGACCGACTCGCTCGCCGAGGAGCCGGACGCGCCGGCGACCGACGCCGAGACGGCGTCCACCGACGACGCGGTCGGCTCGCTCGTAGAGGACGCCGAGGCGACCGAAGCTGACGAGGTCGACGACGAACCCGCGGACGCGCCAGCGGGCGACGACGGCGCAGCCACCACCGACGACGCGGCCGCACAGCCGCTCGAGTCGGACGACGGCGGCTTCGGTAACGCGGCCGACATCGACGCACAGGACGGGACGGACGCGGCCGACGAGAGCGACTCCGACGAGCAGACGGCGGACGAAGCCCCGACCGACGAGGGCGACGAAGACGACGGCGACGAAGACGACAGCACCGCTGCGGCCGAAAGCGAGGACGTGTTCACCTTCGGGACGACCGAAGACGAATAACGCCCTCGCTCACGGCGGCGCGTCGCCGCCACGGGGGCTCGAGTCGCTGACGGCGCGACGGGTCGCCATCGTCGTTCGCTACCTTTTTGCCTGCAGTCTCGGAAGGAATCGGCATGCTCACCGTGCGGGCACCCGCGACGAGTGCGAACCTCGGGAGTGGCTTCGACGTCTTCGGCGTCGCTCTCGGGACGCCCGCCGACGTCGTTCGCGTCGAACGTGCCCCGGAGACGACGATCACGGTCACCGGTGCCGGCAGCGAGTACATCCCGGAAGACCCAGCGAAGAACACCGTTGGGGCGGTCGCCGACGCGCTGGACGCGCCAGCCCACATCCGGATCGACAAGGGGGTTCGCCCCTCCTCGGGGCTCGGCTCGTCGGCTGCCAGCGCGGCCGCGGCGGCCGTCGCGCTGAACGCCCTCTACGACCGCGGCCACAGCCGGAGAGAGCTCGTCCCGATCGCCGCCGAAGGCGAGGCGCTCGTCTCCGGCGAGGCCCACGCTGACAACGTCGCCCCCTCGCTTCTGGGCGGGTTCACCGTCGTCACCGACGACGGCGTCACGCAGGTCGACGCCTCGATCCCCGTCGTTGCCTGCCTTCCCGAAATGTCCGTCTCCACGCGCGACGCGCGCGGCGTCGTCCCCGATTCGGCCGCGATGGACGACGTCGTCGACACCGTCGGGAACGCCGCCACGCTCACCGTCGGGATGACCCGAAACGACCCCGTTCTCGTCGGTAGGGGGATGAACGACGGCATCGTCACGCCCGAACGGACCAAGCTCATCGACGGCTACGACCGCGTTCGCGAGGCCGCCCTCGAGGCGGGCGCGACAGGTGTAACGGTAAGCGGCGCCGGCCCCGGAATGCTGGCGGTCTGCCACCGCCGAGATCGCCGGGCGATCGCCGCGGCGATGGTCGACGCCTTCGACGCCGCCGGCATCGAGAGCCGGGCCTACCAGACCGCGGTCGGTGAGGGCGCTCGGCTCTACCGCGACGACTCGTAGCGGATGGCCACGCGGACCGACGCGCTGTTGACGGTCGTCGTACTCGTCGTCGTCACCGTTGCGTACGCGGTCGTCGACGCGTCCCTGTCGGTGCCTTTTCTCGCCGGCGGCGCGGTCGGGACGCTCGCGTTCGAACTCGTCACGGCTCGCCATCGCGAGGCTGTCCGCCGCCGCTGGGAACGACCGTCGGTGCAAGCCGTGACGCTCGCCGTCGCGCTCGCAGGCATCGCCATCGGGGCTCGCGTCGCTCCCGCCCGCGTGCTCTCGTTCGCGCTCGGGTCGCTGGTGGCGTATCTCGTCTTTCTGCTCGGCGTTGCGGTTTCACGGTAGTCGACCGCTCGAACACGGCCCTCGGGAATCCACCCCGACCGTTCAGTAACAGGGAGCTACGTTCCATTCCAACCCGATCAGCCCCAGCGGTGGCGCGCGCTGTCGGTCGACCGAGCATCGCGAGGCCGAACACAGTGTGCCTCGGAACGCGAGCGGTGACCGCGGGAAACCGTGAGCCAAGTGAGGCCGGCCGACGATACTGTGCGAGGGATGAGCGAGCGAGCAAAGCGAGCGAACGTTAGCGCGGGACCGTCGGTCCCGCGAACCATACGAACGGGGCGAAGCCCCGTGAGTAGAAATCGGCTGGGGAGGACGTGGAAATCCCCCCGTTGCCACGGGAGCAGGACACAGTTTCTCACACTCCCCATCAGCCCACACCGTTCAAGACACGACCACGGTTGCCGACGAAACCCGGCTCTTGGGACCCACTCGAGTACAACGAGACCCGCTCCGATCGAGCGCCGAGCACCACGTCACGTCGGCTGTGGGTTCGATCCCTTCACTCGAGTCGGAAACGCACGGAATAGTCGGAAACGCACGTACTCAACGTCGAAGAAGTGGGGTTCCAGTCGCGACGGGAGCGATCTAAACGCCTCGGCCCTGCAGCTTCTCCTCCTCGGGGAGGTCGACGTTGGCGTCGCCTTTCATGCTCTTGCCGAGGTTCTTCGAGATCTCCGCGAGCGTCTCGGGGTCGTCCCAGTTGTTGGTCGCCTCGACGATCGCCTCGGCCATCTCGGGCGGATTCTCCGCGCCGAAGATGCCGCTGCCGACGAAGATGCCGTCGCACTCGTGGTGCATCATGAGCGCGGCGTCGGCGGGAGTCGCGATCCCGCCCGCCGCAAAGTTCACCACCGGAAGGCGGCCCATCTCGGCGGTCTCGTGGACGAGGTCCGCGGGCGCTTCGATCTCGCGGGCGTAGGCCTCGCGTTCCTCGTGGCTCATCCCCTCGAGTTTTCGGATCTCGCCTTTGATGGTGCGCTGGTGGTGGACGGCCTGATTCACGTCGCCCGTGCCGGCCTCGCCTTTGGTCCGGATCATCGCCGCGCCTTCGTCGATCCGGCGCAGGGCCTCGCCGAGGTCGCGCGCGCCGCAGACGAACGGCGCGGTGAAGTCGCGCTTGTCGATGTGGTAGGCGTCGTCGGCGGGCGTCAGCACCTCGGACTCGTCGATCATGTCGACCCCGACGGCCTCGAGGATCTGGGCTTCCTTCGTGTGACCGATCCGGGATTTGCCCATGACGGGGATCGAGACCGAGTCGACGATCTCCGCGACGTCGGCGGGGTCGGCCATCCGGGCGACGCCGCCGCGCTTGCGAATGTCCGCGGGGACGGCTTCCAGCGCCATCACCGCGACCGCGCCGGCGTCCTCGGCGATGCGGGCCTGTTCGGGGTCGACGACATCCATGATGACGCCGCCTTTCTGCATCCGGGCGAACCCGCGCTTGACGAGGTCGGTCCCGCGTCGCAGTTCCTCGAGATCGGTGTCTTCCGTCATACTCGGCGGTTAGGAGCGCCCGCACTTACGCGTGTTCTTTGGGGACGGGTCGGCCGCGACGGCCCACATCGGTCGGCGCTGGCCGCTCGAGTCGACGGGACCGGTGCAGTCGCCCCCGGCCCGCGATCACCCGTGTAGTAGCTCGCCTTCGAAGAGACGCGCCCGGACGCGGGAGCCGTACAACCGGGTCAACGGCCGCTGCCAGAGTCCGAGTTCCCGTCGCAGGGGCGGCGCGATCTCGAGGCGCGTGCCACCGACGCCGAGTCCGAGCGCCACCTCGCCCTCGATCCGCGCCGGCGTCCGCAGGAGGTCGCCGTCGATCGTCGTGTAGCTCGCCATCGTCCAGTCGCGCCGACGGGGAGCAAAGCGGGGGCGGGCGACCTCGAGACGGACCGCCTCGCCGTCGCCGTAGCGACCGCCGGCGACGACGGCGCGGAGTCCGTTCGGCCCATCGGTCACCGTGATATCGGCTCGTTCCTTGGGATACCCCCAGAGCTCGCGCCCGAGCGCGACCGACGGGTCGGTCGTGACCGGCAGCCAGTGGACGTAGCCGCCGACCTCGCCGGCCGCGAGCTGTGCGATAGGCAGGTCGGTACGGCTCCCCTGGACCGCCGGCACGATGACGGCGAACTCGTCGTAGGGCTCGAGCCCGGTCTCGTTCCCGCGCCGTTCATCGGCGATCCCGGCCCGATCCGAACCGCCGACGCGGTGATACTGGATCCCGACGAGCGCGACGCAGCCGACGCCGGGCGCGATGGCGAGCGCGGAGAGGCCGTCCGGCAGGACCCCCTCGAGCCGGCCGCGACGAGCGGGAACCGTGACGCCGCCCATCGCAAAAGAGAGCTCGAGCGGCAGGTCTACCTCGTGACCGGTCGAGAGCCGCCGTCGCGCCCGTTCGACAGTAGTCATAGCCGACGGTACGACGGGTGCCGTGGTAGTAGTACGGGTTCGAGGGCACGCCCTCGAGACCGCTACTGTTTTGCGGGTTCCGGCCGTCGCGCCGGACGATGACCGCGTCGACTCGGCTGGCGGACCGCGAACGCGCAGACGGCGAGTCGCTGCCGGCGTATCTCGCGCCCGTGCCGCGCACGCTCGAGGATCTCGGGCTCCGCTTCGCGTGGCTCGTCGTGGCGATCAATCTCGCCGGAACGGCCTTTGGCTTCTGGTATTACTCGAGTCAGTTCGCCCTGACACCGGTCGCGATGTGGCCCTGGGTGCCCGACAGCCCGCTCGCGACGCTGTTCGTCGCGCTGGCGATCGCCGCCTGGAAGCTGGGCCGCGAGCAGCCGTGGCTGACCGCGTTGGCGTTTTTCGGTAACATCGTGTTGGGGCTGTGGACGCCGTACACGCTGCTCGCCTTCGCGGATTCCTACGCGTACCTCCCCGTCTGGATGTACCACTTCCTCTTCTGGAGTCACCTCGCGATGGTCGTTCAGGCGTTCGTCCTGCATCGGATCTCGGACTTTCCCGTCTGGGCGGTAGCGGTCGCCGCCGTCTGGTACTGGAGCAACCTGATCGTCGACTACTTCGTGCCGATCGCCGGCGAGCCACACCACACGATCATCCCCGTCGAGCGGGACGCCTCGATGTTCCTCGGCGGCGACGCGCTGGGCGTGATCGCCGCTGGGGAAGTGACGTTCGTCCTGCTGGCACTGTTTCTCGCACTGTCGATTCGCGTCAAAAAGTCTGAGACGGTTGAGAGTCAGCCGTAACGGCCGACCCGAGCGGCTACGCGGTCGGCGACAGGTCGGCGACGTACGCCAGCTCGAGGTAGGGATCGAGCGAGCGAGCCGCGGCCAAACGCTCGACCGTTCCCGTCTCCGCGTCGTACCGCAGCACCTTCGAGTCGACGAGCTTTCGAAGGTGGTTGTGGTAGAACTCGACGGAGATCTGCTCGACGCGATCGCGAGTCGGAACGCCCTCGTGGTCGGCGATCTGCTCGACGAGTTCCTCGATGCTCACGGCTCCCACTCTCCGTGACAGGTAATACAGTGCGTACCGGCGCTGTTCATCGAGCAAAAGCTCGAATACCGTGTCTGTCGAGAGCGTGGCATCGGTTTCAGGGGTGTGGACGTCTGAGGTGTCTGTCTTCATTGGTGCTCTGTACTCGGCTTACACGACGGCGAGCAACGCATCGGCTCGAACCTACTTCAGCAGAGCACGGTTACTGATTGGAGGAAGCCAGCATAAACATTCTGTTACCTGAAAGACACCGGACGTAATACCGTGCTACCGCGACCGAACGTCCAAAAATAGGACAAATATTGCACCAAGACTATCCGCGTAGATGATCAATCAGCGAATCCCGGCTCGAGGCCACCCGATTCGGCGCGGGACTCCGATCGGCCGGCCACGCGGTGAACCGCTCGGGTCGCTACTCGAGGATGACGACCGCCGACTCGGTCTCGATCATCTCGCCCTCGCCCGAGTAGGTCCGCTCGAACTCGACCTCGAAGAGGTCGTCCTCGAGTTCCTCGCCGGCGACACGGAGCACGCCCGCGTCGTCATCGATCTCGTACTCGCCGCTTTCGATCCCGCTGTCGATCTCGCCGACTTTCGAGCCGAATTTTGGGCCGAGCGTCGAGTAGTCGAGGTCGATCGACGCCACCTCGGTCGAGATCTCCGGCTGTTCCTCGAGCACTGTCAGCTCCTGGACGTGCATCACGTGCTGGATCGCGTCCTCGAAGCCGTCGACCGGTCCGTAGACGGCCACCGACTCGAGATCGGCGTTCAGCGGGAGCTGATGCTCGCTCTTGTAGCGTCGCAGCGCGGAGATGACCTCCATGGCGGCCTCGCCGGCCTCGAGGTCGGCCTCGTACCCCTGCGGGGCGGGCCAGTCGCGCGTGTGAATGCTGTCGAGTCCACCGGCGGCTCGCGGCTCGCCCTGCTCACCGCTCGACCCTTCCGAGGCGCGTAGCGCCTCGCTATCCGCGTACACCGCTTGCCAGATCTCCTCGGTGACGTGGGGCAGGAACGGCGCCCACAGCTCGAGGAAGGTTCGATGCGCGGTCCGCAAGGCGTACTGGGTCGAGGGCTCGTCCTCGCGGGTCTTGGCGATCTCGAGGTAGTCGTCACAGAAGGTGTTCCAGAAGAACGTCCGCAGGCGGTCGCGGGCCTTCGCGAACTCGTAGGCCTCGAAGTGGTCGGTCAGATCGGCGACGGCGTCGTCGAGTTCCGCGAGCAGCCAGCGGTCGATCGCCTCGAGTTCGTCGGGCTCGTCGGGGTCAGCGGGCGCGAGCGTGTCGACCAGCTTCGAGGCGTTCCAGAGCTTGCGCAGGAGCTTTTCGCCTGCCGTCAGGTCCTTCTCCTGATAGGGGAAGTCGTCGCCGACGGCGGCGCTGGCCGCCCAGAAGCGGACCGCGTCGACGGGGTACTCCGCGAGCACCTCGTCGGGTTCGACGACGTTGCCCCGCGACTTGGACATCTTCTCGCGATTCTCGTCCAAGACGTGGCCGTTGATCATCGTCGCGTCGAAGGGCACCTCGCCGGTGTGCTCGTAGCACTTGACGACGGTGTGGAACAGCCAGAAGGAGATGATGTCGTGACCCTGCGGGCGCAGATCGAACGGGTAGAGCTCGGGGTTGTCCATCGTGAACTCCTCGCTCTCTGCGTCCCAGTCCCAGCCGGCGTTGATCAGCGGGGTCAGCGAGGACGTGGCCCAGGTGTCGAAGACGTCCTCCTCGGCCTCGAACTCGTCGCCGCCGCACTCGGGACAGCTCTCGACCGGCGGCTCGTCGCTCAGGGGATCGACCGGCAGGTCCTCGCGCTCGGCCATGACTTCCTGATCGCAGTCCGCACAGTACCAGACCGGGAACGGAATGCCCGAGTCGCGCTGGCGGGAGATCAGCCAGTCCCACTCTAGCCCTTCGATCCAGTGGCGGTACCTGGTAAACATCTTCTCGGGGTACCAGTCCATCTCCCGGCCGGCCTCGAGGTACTCCTCTTTGTGGTCTAAGATCTCGACGTACCACTGCTTGGAGACGCGGAACTCGACGGGGGTGTCACAGCGCTCGTGGACCTGCACCGTATGCGAAATTTCCCAGCGGTCGCGCAGGTAGCCTCCGTCGTCTAAGTCCTCGACGATGGCCTCGCGGGCCTCCTCGGTGGACATACCCTCGTAGTCGCCGGCGAGGTCGGTCATCGTCGCGGACTCGTCGATGGCAACCCGCAGCGGCAGGTCGTGGGCCTGGTACCACTCGATGTCCTTCTGGTCGCCGAAAGTACAGCACATGACGATCCCGCTGCCTTTCTCCATGTCGACGCGCTCGTCCTCGATGATCGGCACCTCGTGGCCGAACAGCGGAATTCGGGCGGTCTCACCGACGAGATCCCGATTGTCCTCGTCGTCGGGGTGGACGAAGACGGAGACGCAGGCCGGAATCAGTTCGGGACGGGTCGTCGAGATGACGAACTCCTCGCGCGGTGCGTCCGAGCCCACGAGCTCGAACGCGATGTCGTTGAAGTGCGAGCCGCGTTCGTCGTCCTCGGTTTCGACCTGCGAGATCGCCGTTTCACACTCCGGGCACCAGATCGCGGGCGCCTTCTTTCGGTACTCCCGGCCCTTCTCGTGGAGATCGAGGAAGGACAGTTGCGAGATCCGCTGAACCCGAGGTTCGATCGTCTTGTAGGTGTTGTTCCAGTCGATCGAAGTGCCAAGCGCCTGCATCTTGCGGGTGAAGTCGGCCTCGTAGTCCGCACAGACCTCTCGACAGCGTTCCTGAAATTCTCGGCGCTCGTAGTCCTGATGGCGGATATCCAGTTCCTTCTCCGTCAGTCGCTCGCTTGCGATTCCGTTGTCGTCGTAGCCGAACGGAAAGAGCACGGCGCCGTCGGCCATCCGCTGGAATCGTGCAGCGAAGTCCTGCAGCGTCGAGCCGTAGAGGTGACCCATGTGCAGGCTCCCCGAGACCGTCGGCGGCGGCGTATCGATCGCGTAGACGGTGTTGGGATCTCGCTTTTCATCACCCTCGTAGGCGTAGATGTCCTCGTCGATCCAGCGCTGTTGCCAGCGCGATTCGACGGCCTCGGGGTCGTAGCCACCCTCGAGGCTGGGTTCGTCGTCTCGCTCTGGCGAGTCCATACTCATGCTCTCACCGCCCGTCGCGGGCGTCGTCGGTACATCGTCCGTCCGTATCGTTGACTATCGTCCATAGAGCGGTCGTTGTGCTGTGAATGCTGGTCGGCGACAATACATCCGTCGAATCGGGGTTGGGAAACAGGGCTACAGGGCCCCTACGAAAACGGTGCCACGGGGCTCCCCACGGCGGACGAACGCGACCGTCCCGGAGACCGGCATACTCGTCACTTGGCCCGGCAACCCTGATAGCAGTTTCGTCGTCGCACCGGTGGGTCGACGACACGCTGCGCGTGACGGACTGCCGAGGCCCGTCGCCCGCAGCGCGATGGCCATCGAAGCGACGCGGCGCGTGGAGCACTGCGACCGGTGGGGTTTTATGTCGGGCGGAGAGAGCGGAACGTAGACGGCACGGTCAGGCAGCACCTTTCAACTCACGTGGTTTCCACGTGTGGTCACCGCTGACTGACCTACACCGTCGTTCTACTACTCGCGAGCCGCTGCTATCGTCGCTCAGACGAGTCCGTCCCGGACAGCACACACGTGGGCAAGCGCTGTCGCTCGAATTGCCGTTCGTGCACCCGACTCAGTTCTCGGTATCGTCGGAGTGGGCTCGTACCCATAGTTCGCCGATCCGCGACAGCCGCGTCCGATAGGATTTCCCGTGTTCTTCGCGTTCGATGTAGCCCTTCCCACCCGGTCCAAGCCGATCGACGTTGTAGATGACCTTCGACCGGAAGCTGTCGGTGTACTCCTCGTTGAGTTCGCGGGCCAGCGATTCGGCCAGTTCCGAGACGGAGTCGAACTCACCGTCCTCGCCGAGTTTGTACAGAATGAGTTCCTCGAACGGTTTGACGTTCGAGAAGGAGGCGACCGGCAACTCGACGATGTGTTTCCCGTCGATCTCCTTCGCGCCGATCGTCGTCCCGCGCTCGTCGAACTCGTCTAACAGGTTGCGCGCGCTCTCGAGGCGGTCCGTCACCCGGTCGTTCTCGAGTCCGTCGTCCGCGCTCTGGAGGTCCTCGAGCAGCGCGATCTGCTCGCGCAGTTCTTCGGCGAGTTCGGTCTCTAAGTACTTCTCGGGGGCGGTGTAGTAGGTGTGGATCCCCTCGCGGTCCTCCTGGCGTTCGACCATCAGCGAGTGGGCGGCGGTCGCAAAGGCGAAGCTCACGGTCCGGGGCATCGCGGCGACGTTGACCCAGACCTCGTTGCCCCGGTCGAGTTCGACGGTGATGAGATCGTAGGCCTGCTCGAAGGCCTCGTCGTAGTCGTAGACATCCTCAAGGACGAACCGCTCGGTTTCGGCTCCGAGCAGATTCTTGAAGTCCGTCTCGAGCTTCCGCGAGATGTGCCGAGAGTACTCGACGTTGGCCTCGCTGCCGACGGCCCCCTCGAGTAAGATGACGCTGTCGACGTCGATTTGATCGCGCACCAGCGGCGCGATCAGCCGGTCGTAGTCGAAGCCGACCGGGACGATGTGAGTTTGCATGGTCGACAGTTAGTCGGAGCCGTTACAAAACCACCGAGTCGACGGCCCGCTCACTCGACGAGCGGCATGACGATGCCGAACAGGAACGGGGAGGTAAAGCCGACGGCAAATCCGACGATCGTCAGCGCGAAAAGCAGCGTGTTCTCCCACTGCGGGAGCGAGCCGAACATCGCGTGGCCGACGAGTTCGCCGCCGGTGCCGACGACGAACAGCGCGAGCCCGAGGAAGAATCCCGCCTTCGCCAATTCGGGGTAATCGCGGCCGCTGTAGTGTGCCATATCGGCTCGTCAATCGTCGACTCGGTAATAGTTTCGATCTCGTCGAAAAGCGCGTGCAACGGAGAACAGCTCTCCGTCAGTTCGCGCGCGGGAAGTTCCCGATCGTCTCCTCGCGGAACGCCGACTCGTCGAACTCGTACTCGTCGCCGAGGAACTCGAGCAGCGTGTGGGTGTCACGCATCGCGTTCTTGAGACAGGTCGAGGCGCCCGGCGACGGCGTGATGTTGAAGATGATGTCGTCACCGACGATCTTGGCCTCGCCCATGTCAAGGGACTTGTTCTTCGTGTCGACGATCTGGGGTCGGACGCCGCCGTAGCCCTTCGCGCGCTCGATGTCGTCGAGTTCGACGCTCGGGACGACCTTCTGGACGTGCGGGAGGAACTGCTTCGGGCCGACCTCGGGGAGGTCGTAGACGAGGTTCCGGAGGACGTAGGGCAGCAGAATGCGGTCCGAGAGGATGTTGGCGTAGCTCAGGAACGCCGCCGCGTTCAGCCCGAAGACGTCGAGGAAGTCGGTGACGGTCGAGATGCGGCCGCGCTCGAGGGCCGGGACGAGCTTCGCGGTCGGGCCAAAGCGCGTGATGCTGTCGTCGTGGACGTCCGCGTCGCCGTGGACGGCCGCGAAGGGCAGCTTCTTCATCTGGAGCGTGTAGACCTTCCCGTTCAGGAGGTCGTCGGCGAGGAAGAAGCTCCCGGCGACGGGGAGCAAGACCTTGTCCTGGCCGTAGCCGAGTTCCTTCGCGATCTGGAGGCTGTGCGAGCCGGCGGCGACGACGGTCGCGTCGCAGTCGAACCGGCCGGCACTCGTTTCGATCGTGTAACCCTCGAGCGTCGGCGTGATATCTTTTACCTTCGTCCCGGTGAAAACGTCGACGTGGGCTTCCTCGCGTGCCTCATCAACAAACGATTTCGTCGTCTCGCCGTAGTCGACGACGTAGCCGTCGGAGGTCTGCAAGGCGAGCATATCCTTCGAGGGATCGCGGCCCTCGACGACCTTCGGCTCGATCTCGGCGATCTCCTCGCGGCCGATCGGCTCCAGCTTCGGGAAGAGGTCGCCGAAGCCTTCGTCGTCGTAGCGCTGCTCCAGCTTGTCGACTTCCTCGTCGCCGACACCGAGGACCATCTTGCTGCGCTTTGCGTGCATCTCCCGATCGGGGTCGTGGTTCTCGAGGTAGCCGGCGAGGAGCTCCGCACCCTCTTTGACCTCCTCGGCTTTCTCGAGGGTGTAGTTGGTCTCGATGTCCCCGAAGTGGAGGGTCTGAGAGTTGTTCGTGTGATGGGAGTTGATCGCCGCGATCTCGGCTTCCTTCTCGATCAGTGCGATGGATTCGATGTCGGTAAACTTCGCAGTGGTGTACAGGAGAGACGCACCACTGATTCCGCCACCGACGATAACGAGGTCATACTTGCCAGACATGGTGGTTCTGAAAGGGTGTCATCTGAACCGCTCGACTCCAGACAGATAACTCATCTTCTTTGCTGCCGATCCAGGCGATCAACGAACCGGCTATCGACGATCGCCGCCCGACTCGAGCGAGAGCCCCCGAAACAGGTCGACGATCCGTTCGCGATCCCGGGCCGGATCGACATCGAGGGCGGCCGCGAGCAGGTCCGCTCCGTCGGGGGCCTCGAGCGGGAGGAGACCCCCGGCCACGACGTACGCCTCACCGGCGGGCCAGACGGCCACGTGGGCTTCGGCGTCGATCGTCGCCGACGCGGTCTCACCGCTGGCGACATCGGTGTCGTCGGGCGCGTTCGCCGAATCGATCGGATACCCGACCTCGAGCACGGAGAGGTGGCCGACGGCCCCGTCCGGTCGGTCGATGTACTCGCTAGCGCGCTCTCCGCGGACCCCGATCCCGTCGTCCGCAAGGGTCTCGACGACACCCTCGCGGGCCTTCGGGGCGGCGACCTCGAGCGCCTCGGTCGGATCGAGGCCGATCGCCTCGAGCGAGGGGGCAATGCGCACGTCGACGGTGAACAGCGATCGGACCGGCACGTCGCCGTCTGCGCGGAGTCGCTCCGCGGCGTCGGCGGTCGGCCGGTGTTCGAAGACGCTCGTCTCGGCGGTGATCGTCGCCAGCGAGAGGGAACGGTCGTCGGTCCGGCGCGTGACGCGACGCCAGTCGTCGGTGATCGCCGGCGGGAGGTCGATGGCCATCGTCGCCGGGTACGCGACCGGGGTCGTTGAGGGTGGCGATTCACTGAAAGAGACGGCGGTCGAAGACGGTTTGCGGACTACGTATCCACAGGAACTTTTTGCCACTAGCTGTGCCAGAAGAGGATGGTATGTCAGACCAAGACAGCCGATATTTCGAGGAGCTGGATGTCGGTGAGGAGTTCGACTGCGGGAGTATCGACGTCGAGAAAGCGGAGATGCTCGAGTTCGCCGAGCGATACGACCCGCAACCGTTCCACGTCGACGAGGGGGCCGCGGCGGAATCGATGTACGGCGACCTCATCGCGAGCGGTTGGCTGACGTGCGCGCTCACGGCCCGGTTGCTGGTCACGGGCTACATGAACAGGAACGCCACGCTCGGCGGGAATGGGATGGACGAAGTTCGCTGGCACCAGCCCGTATACGCGGGGGATACTCTGTCGGTTCACGTCGAGCTGGTCGAAAAGGAGGCGGGGGACAATCCGACGTTCGGACACACGAGGGTAAAGATCACTACGACGAACCAGGACGACAGCATCGTGCTTACGATGTACGGCCTCGGACTGGTCGAAAAGCGCAACGCAGCGTGACCTTCCGGCGCTTCGGTTTGCGGTCCGCCCCGAGCGCAGAGATCGTAGCACCGATCGTTGGTAGCTGCTGGTGCTCAGTCCGCGCCCGACTCCTCGAAGTAGATCGCGCGGCGCTCGGCGGCCGCCGGCGACGTGACCTGCGAGACGACGACGGTGACGAGCAGACCAAGTCCCATGCCGACGAGGCCGGCCGTCCAGCCGAAATACGATCCCTGAAACACCGTCGTCACGAGGGCCGTGAGCGGCGTCGTGAATCCACCGACAACGGGAACGACGCTGAACAGTTCGATGAGGGTTACGAGCCACGTTACGAACAGGGTCACGAGATAGAAGCCCTGACTCACGAGGACGCCCGCGGTGATCCCGGCTCGAGTGGTCCCCCGCCAGTAGAGCGCGAGCAGGACTGGGAGGGCGAGCTGGGCGAATCCGCTAAAGGCAGCGTCACCGATCTCGAACAGCGTCGCGGGCTGAAACAGGCTGGCGACGAACGCCGCGGTGGCGAAGGCCGCAACACCGCCGCGGGCCAGCAGATCTTCACGGCGATCGGAGAGGTCCCGTTCGACGAACGGGCGGTAGAGATCGCGCGTCATATACGACGACCCGGAGAGCAGCATCGAGTCCGAGGAGGACATCATCGCGGCCATCGCGCCCGCGATGACGAGCGCGGCGAACCAGACCGGCGTGTACTCGGCGAGGACGGCCGGGAGGATGTTTCCGCTCTCGGGCATCGCGACGCCGAGGCCGGCGGCCCACGCGCCGAGCATGAACGCCGGGACGAACAGGAGGACACAGAGGATCGGCCAGAGGGCGAGCGAGCGTTTGATGACGGTCCGAGAGCCCGCCGCGAAGAATCGTTGGTTAACCTGCGGGAACATCGCGACGCCGAAGCCGATCGTGATCGCCGTCGACAGGATCCACGGGACCGTGTAGACGCCGCCGCCGAGCGAGAGGTAGCCGGCGGTGTCGGGGTTGGCGGCGAGCGCCTCGGTCGCCGCGCCGGGGCCGCCCACGGCCGCGAGGACCCACAGCAGCGCGACCCAGGTCGTGACCAGCATGAACGCGCCCTGCAGCGTGTCGGTCCAGGCGACCCCGCGCATTCCGGCGGCAACGACGTAGAGGATCATGAACACGGTGATCAGCCCGGCTCCCGCGGCGTAGGAGATCGCGCCGTTGGTCAGCGCCTCGAGGGCGGTGCCGGCCCCGACCTGCTGGAGCATGACGTAGGGGAAGAGCCACACCAGACTGACGCCGGCGACGAGCCCACGCAGGTACCGCGAGCCGAAGCGGTCGCCGAGCATTTCGCCGAGCGTGACGTAGCCGTATCGCTGGCCCAGCAGCCACTGCTTGTAGCCGATGACGTACCAGAGGATGGCGAAGATGACCCCGTCCATCAGCCCCATGACGAGAATCCACTCGGGGCCCTGCGCGTAGGCGATGTTCGGTCCCGCGAAGAAGGTAAACGCCGACAGGAGCGTCGCGAAGGTCGTGAACAGCAAGACGACCGTCCCGAGAGTGCGACTCGCGAGGTAGAAATCCTCGGCGGTGCGGTCGGTCAGCCGGTAGGCGACCAGCCCGACCGCGAGCGCGATCAGGAGATAGCCGACGATGATCGACAGCTGAATCGCGACCGCGTTCACGGCGAGTCACCTCCGGAGCGCGGCCCGCGAGCGCGGTCGGCCGACGGCTCGGGTGCTGCGCTCGAGTCCCCCACGGCCGGTTCGATACCGACTCCCCAGGCGCGCTGGGCGAACACCCAGAAGACGACCGACGCGAGCCCCATCCAGCCGACGTGCCACCAGAGCCACACCGGCAGGCCGGCGACGACGGCCGACGACCCCCAGAGGAACCACGGCACCGCGAGCGCGGCGAGAACGATCGCTATCGCGAGCCAGATCCCGGTTTCGTTGCGAGGCATACCCGAGCGTTGGGCCCGACGTGGGTAATTCTTACTGTTCGAAGGACGATATCGAAGAGAATAATTCATCAGTTCTGCGACGGGGCCACGTCACGCGATTTCCGGTAGCTGAAATCGCTCTTTCACCGAGGAAAAAGGGTATAGGTGTCTGACAGAGAATAGGAATCGAACCCCACATGGCCCGTCTGTTTCCCTTTCGCTCCGAGACGGCCGCCGAAGAGGGCCAACCCCGCGTCGTCGACCTCGAGGGCGAGGACGCCGACGCGGTCTTCGCCGCCCTCTCCTCGACGACGGCCCGCCGGATCTACGCCCATCTCGACGACGAACCCGCGACGCCGAGCGACATCGCCGACGCGATCGACTCCTCGATCCAGAACGTCCGCTACCACTTAGAGAAACTCGAGGACGCCGGCCTCGTCGAGGTCGTCGACACCTGGTACTCCTCGCGGGGCAACGAGATGAGCGTCTACGCGACGACCGACGGCCCGCTGATCGTAACCAGCAACGAGTCGCGTGCGACGCAACTGAAAGAGGCTCTCTCGCGGTTCATCGGCGGCGTCGGCGCGCTCGCTGGCGGTAGTCTGCTGGTGCAGTATGGTCTCACGCGGTGGCTCGCGCCGACCCCGGCGGGAACCGCCAACAGCGGCTCGCGGTCGGAGTCGGACGGAGCGGGCAACGGGAACGCGGGCGACGGCTCGAGCGACGGCGGCGGCTTCGGAATCGAGAGCACAAACGGCTCGAACGAGACGACGACCGGAAGCGGCGGCGCGGAACAGACGGATTCGGCCCTCGACGCCGGCAACGAAACGGCCCAGAACGCCACTGACGGCGGACTCGAGGCCGCGGAAGCGGTGTTCGCGACCGTCCCGCCCGGACTGCTCTTTTTCCTCGGCGGACTCGTCGTCCTGCTCGCGGTGACGGTCTACTGGTACCGGACTCGACCGGCCCACTGAGCCAGCGTCCCGCGACCGGTGTGGCGAGCGCGAGCCGGGCTCGAACGCGTTCTCGAGCCTCCATCGAGGTCAACAGCTATTTCCCCCCCACGGACGAAATCGTATATAAACAGGTCTCTGGACGCGATGCCCGCGTCACCGCGCCCCTCGCGGGGACAGATCTCCAATGGAAGACACCTCGAAATACCTCATTCACGCGGACGTTACGGCTGACGGGGTCGTCGAGCGCAGCGACGTCGTCGGCGCGATCTTCGGGCAAACCGAAGGTCTACTCGGCGACGAGTTAGACCTGCGCGACCTCCGTCAGTCCGGTAAAGTCGGCCGCATCGACGTCGAAATCGCGAGCACCGGGGGCAACTCCCACGGTCAGGTAACGATCGCCACCAGCCTCGACAAGGTCGAGACCGCCACCCTCGCGGCCGCCCTCGAGACGATCTCCCGTGTCGGTCCCTGCCGGGCCGACCTCGAGATCCGCGAAATCGAGGACGTGCGGGCGGCGAAGCGAAAGGAGGTCGTCGACCGCGCGAAGGAACTGCTCCGGACGGGCTTCGACGACACGATCATGTCCTCCGACGAGATCTTGGCGGAGGTACGCGAGCACGTCCGCGTCGAGGACATTACCGAGTACGAAGGGCTGCCCGCCGGCCCCCGCGTGACCGACAGCGACGCCATCATCGTCGTCGAAGGTCGGGCCGACGTGCTCGCCATGCTCAAGTACGGCATCAAAAACGCCATCGCGGTCGAAGGAACGAGCGTCCCCGACGCGGTCGCCGAACTCACGCGCCACCGCACCGTCACCGCCTTCCTCGACGGCGACCGCGGCGGCGATCTCATTCTCGAGGAGCTCGCCCAGGTCGGCGACATCGACTACGTCGCCTTCGCGCCCGCCGACAGTTCCGTCGAGGAACTGGACCACCACGAACTGTTCGCCGCCCTCCGGAACAAGGTCCCCTACGAGACCGTCTCGGAACTGAACGAACCTCGAGAAGCGGTCGCCGCGACCGACGGGAGCACGACGCCGGCGCCGCCGCCGTCCGACGCCGGGACCGCGTCGCCGACGGTCGTCGACGAGGCAGGGGCCGATGCCGAGTGCGATTCCAAAGCGTCGTCCGCAGCGACCGACTCGAGCGACGCGACCGCATCGACGGCGGCCGGCGACGGACCGCCGTCGAGAGCAAAGACCGATCGAGCGAACGCCGGTTCGTCGCCGAATTCGGCACAATCAGCACAGCCTGTGGGCGAACGCGAGGATGAAGCGACCGATCGCAGCGAGCGGCGATCGCAGGCAGCCGACGACGCGGACCACGAACCCGAAACAGTCTACGGCCACGCGACGGCGGTCATCCGCGCGGATACCGACCGCGTTCGGTTCCTCGACGCCGACGGCGAGCGAATCACCGACACCGACGCGTCCGACGCGTACGATGCCCTCGAGTCGGTCGATCCGGTGCCGACGACGGTCGTGCTCGACGACATTCTGGGCCAGCAACTGCTCGATCTGGCGGCCGACCGTGGCGTCGAGCGGATCGTCGCGCGCTCGCTCGGCCAGTTCACCAAGCGACCGACCGGCGTCCGGATCCATGCAGTCGACGACATCGCCGAGCAGCCACCGAAAGAACCCTGAGAAGGACCGATTCCCAGTGGGCGGGACCGGAACGGGCGGTTGATATACCGACAGGCCTGAGCGACCGGTAATGACTCCCCCGCCATCGGCCGCGCTCGGGCTGCTCGGCGTCTGGGTACTGCTGACGTTCTGGGCGACGGCCACGACCGCGACGAACGTGACGGACGCCGACCGACGGTTCGAGCCGATCGACGTCGACGACCGATCCGATCGATCCTCGAGTACAGCCTCGACGAACGCCTTCTCCTCCGCCGACGATTGAGGCCGACGCGCGACGGGCGCAGACGCCAGCCGCGTCGGACGACACGGCGTCGCCGACCGCCGGTACGATCGGGACCGCGTCGCGCTGCCGTTAGCCGAACATGGCAAACGAGAGAACGAGCAACGCGCTAGCGATCGCCCCGGACAGCGTCGCGAGGAAGTTCACGCCCTGATTGCCGAGCACGGTGCCCTCGAGGGTCGCCCCGAGGAGGCTGTCGACGGTCATCCCGACGACTCCGGCGGCGACGATGATCGCCGCGCCGCCGGTCCTGACCTCGGGAAAGAGCCCGTAAGCGATGGCGGCGACGATCGTCGCGCCGGCGATGCCGGCGAGTTCGCCCTGCCAGGTGACGCCGCCGTCGGTGCCGGGATCGACCGGCTCGAGGGTGGTGATCAGTCGTGGCGTCTCGAAAACGCTGCCGATCTCGCTCGAGAGGGTGTCGCTCATCGCGGTAGCGATCGAGCCCGCGAAGGCAAAGAGGAACAGCTCGGGGTCCCGCGGGAGGAAGCCGGCGTCGCTGGCCGCATAGCCCAGCACCGCGACGAGCGCGACGGCGGCGTTGCCGAGGACGTTGCCGCTGCCACGAGCGCCGTTGTTGTCCTCGGCGACGCCGAGTTCCGCCTTGCGATCGTAGCGGAACTTCGTCGAGAGTCCGCCGATGGCGAAAAAGGAGATGAGGACGGCGAACCAGCCGTAGCCGCCGAGCACGATCGTCAACAGCGCGAGCAAGACGCCGGTCAGCATCCCGGCGACCGAGGCCGTCTCGAGGGCGTAGGAGGCGAAGCCGAGCGCGACGGTAATCGCGAGCGCGATGGCGACCTCGGTCGTCCCGATGGTCGGCTCGAGTTCCGCGAGCAACCAGAGCAAGAGCCCGACCGAAAGGACGACGATCGGGTCGTCGGAGCGCAAGAGGACATCGCGCAGCAATGCGGCGAGGAACGCGCCGCTGGCGGCCAGGAAGACGACGATCGGGAGCGCCGACCCGACGGCGTCGCCGACCAGCGAGTGCGTAACGAGTTGGCCGACGATGGCGGCCGCGGTCGCGCTGAGAGCGAATCCGACCACGCAGACGACGGTCCGATCGGTCCGCAGTTTGACGAGCTGCTCGCCGAGATTACCGAAGCCGACGAGCAGGATCGTGCCGACGAAAACGGCGACGGGCATCGACGCCGCGGTCGCCATGAGACCGAGCGCGACGCCGGAGAGCACGAAGGTGATGAGGCCGTAGAGCCTCGAATCCTCGTAATCGCCCGGATAGGCGAGCAGGTCGAACAGCGGCCCGTCGGTGATGACGTACGCGCCGAGCAAGACGACGCCCGCGACGGCCGCACCCACCCGCGGACCGAAGAGCGGAACGGCGAGCGAGAGCGTACAGAGAGCCGCAAACACGCCGGCTCGCCGAACGGGTGTCGTCACGATATCGGTCCCTTTCTGTGGCGGTTACTTCAAGGTTCGTGAACGCGGCTCGAGTCGGCGTTCACCGGCCTCAGCGGCCCGGTCAGGGAAGGCCTCGGCGTCCCCATCGGGCCGTCGCGACCCGTAACCGGTATCATACCAGCGGTGAAAGTCAGCCACGTGGGACTGTACGAACGGTATCTCGCCCTGCGGATCCGGCGCCACGAGGCCGACCCGCCCGACCACGTCGCGCTCGTGATCACCGAACGCGACCTGTTAGAGCGAGGCGCCTACGAGACGCTCACCGATTTTTTCGAGTGGGCCGTCGAGTACGCCTCACAGGTGACCGTCTACGTGAGCGTCCTCGATGCGGCGGCGGTGCCGGCGCTCCGGCGCGAACTCGAGACGATCGAGGCACCACGCGAGGTCGCCGTTCGCGGGCCGGAGGACAAGACGCGCGCCGACGCGCCGATCCAGATCGGCATCGGTCTCGGCGGGAAACACGAGTTCACCAGCGCGGTCCAGACGCTCGCCGAACGCGTCGACGCGGGCGAGCTCGCGCCCGAGGAGATCGACGACGAACACGTCGAGGGCCATCTGGTCTTCCCGTCAGAGCCGGACCTGGTCATCAAGACCGGTGCGGAGCGCCTCTCGGATTTCATGATCTGGCAGTCGGTCTATTCGGAACTGTACTTCACCGATATCAACTGGCGAGATTTCCGCAAGCGGGACTTCCTGCGGGCGGTTCGGGAGTACTGCAACCGGTCGCGACGGTTCGGCCGATAGGTTCCCAGCGCGTCGGCTACTCGTTCGCGTCCGCTCGTGCGACGGGGTCGAGCGCCGGGATCGAATCGTCGCCGTCGACGACCGGCCGCTCGAGCCGAACGACCCCGGCGTCGCGGTCGTACTCGAGTACGTCGTGAGCCTCGAGTTTCGGCAAGACGGTGTGGACGACCGAGACGCGGACGGCGTGCTGGTCGGCGTCGTCCCGGTGGCCCACGATCCGGATCAACCTGTCGAGCGAGAGCGGCGGTTCACACGTCGAGAGGACGTGGAGCGAGAGGCGCGTCCGCGGGTTCGCGAGGAGCGCGTACGCCTCGTCGAGCGGGACATCCGTGAGTCGAACGAACCGCTCGACGTCGACGACGGGCGCGGTATCGGGGGGTGACATCGCAGTTACTGTTGTTCGAATGATGGGTAAAGGTCTTGCGGTGAAACGAATCGGTCAGCGAGCGAGCCGTGGCGCGAGTCAGTCCGCGATTCGGCCGCTCGAGTCGCCGGCCTCGAGTTCGCTGGCGTCGGGTTGCTCGCCCGAGGGCAGCGAGTCGCGAAAGCGGTCGACGATCGAGCGGGCCTCGGCGAGTTCCGGCTCGCTGACGGCGCCCAGCAGGGCCAGCGCGCGTCGAGCGCGGGTCCGTCGCCAGGACGCCTCACGGTGTTCGTAGGTCCGGATTCCGCGGAGGAAGTCGGTCTTCGAGAACTCCGGCCAGTAGGGCGTACAGAAGAAGACGGCGGCCTCGTTGCCGTTCGCGTGCCACGGGAGGAAGTTCGACGTCCGCTCTTCGCCGGCGGGTCGAATGATGAGGTCGACGTCTCTGACCGGCCGGTCGTACAGTCGGTCCTCGATGTCTCCGACGTCGATCTCCGACGGCTCGAGTTCGCCGCTCTCGGCATCCTCAGCGACCCCGCGGGCGGCCTCGAGCAGCCGCGAGCGCCCGCCGTACGCGAGCGCGATGTTGAGCACGAACCGGTCGTACTTGCGCGTGCGCTGTTCGGCGTACTCGATGGCGTCTCGGACCCGCTCGGGGAGCAAGTCCGTCTCGCCGATGGCGCGAATGCTGACCTCGTTCTCGTGGACGCGGTCGGCGTCCGCGAACTCGTAGAGTTTCTCGCAGAGCAGATCGAACAGCGCCTCGTTTTGCTCGTCGGGGCGCTCGAAGTTCTCCGTCGAGAACGTGTACAGCGTCAGTTCCTCGACGCCGATGTCCTGACACCACTCGAGCACGCGCTCGGTCGTCTCGGCACCGGCACGGTGGCCCTCGTGGGCGTCGTCACCCCGGCCGCGGGCGTAGCGCCGGTTCCCGTCTTGGATCACGGCGATGTGAGTCGGTGCACCGGATATCTCTCGGGAGAGCAGCCGCTCGTAGGCCGCGTCGACGCGCTGACGGAGCCACCGCTTCATTACCCGAGGAAAAGTCACCGACGACTATGTGTCTTGTGTGTGACTACTTGTCAGTGGAGTAACCCGTGTCACGGGACGTTCGATCGTCGAAGCCGAACGAAACCCCGCCATACGACCCGTTCTCCGGTCCGTCGGAATCGTGACGGCTATCAGTTCGGGCCGTGAACGCCCGCTCAATGGCAGACGCGATCGACGACGACCTCTATCAGCGGACCAAGGCACTGCTCGAGCCGGGCGAGATCGAACTCAATGGGGCGATCGTCCACACCGACTACGACGGGCAAGAAGACGTCAAGATGATGCAGGCCACGATCGACGTGGGCGATATCATCGCCGAGCACTCGGGCCACGACCCGAAGGACTGCTACGTCTACTCGGGCAACGACGACACCGACTTCTCCTCGAACCAGCACCAGGGCCTGACCCTCGAGGACGAGGAGTTCGTCTGGGAGTGTCAGCAACTCCTCCGGGAGGGAAGCTTCGACATCGTCATCTACTACCGGGCGACGGCCGACCACGAGGCGATCCTCGAGGACGTCCGCGATCTCGGCTACGACGTGACCGGCGTCGAAGGCTGAGTCGGCCGCCCGAGAACCGTCCCGGTTCGCTTATACGATCGCAGTCCCGACGGACAGCTATGACCACGGATGTCGACCTCACGGAACGCGAGCGGGCGGTCGTCAACGCTTTTCAGGGCGGCTTTCCCGTCGCGCAACGGCCGTTCGAGCCCGCTGCCGCGGCCATGCGAGACCGCGGGGTCGACATCGACGCAGCGGCGTTGCTCGAGACGATCCGAGACCTCGACGAACGGGGCGTCCTCTCGCGGTTCGGGCCGCTCGTCAACGCCCAGGAGATCGGGGGCACGGCGACGCTGGTCGCCATGCATGCCCCCGAAGAACGGTTCGACGAGGTCGTCGAGGCAGTCAACGGCCACCGCGAGGTGGCCCACAACTACGAGCGCGAACACCCGCACCTGAACGTCTGGTTCGTCGTAAGTGTGGCCGACGAGGCCCGCGTCGAGGAGGTGTTGGCCGAAATCGAAGCGGAGACGGGGCAGGAGACGTACAACCTCCCGAAACGGCGGGAGTTCCGCGTCGAGGCCAAGTTCTACGTCGACGGCCCGCTCGACGGCGACGGCGACGTTTCGGCGGCGGGAATCGATCTCACCCACCTCGGCCCCGACGTGACGCCGACCGACGAGTCGACCCTCTCGCCGGCCGAACGCGACCTGATCCTCGAGATTCAGGGCGGCGTTCCGCTCACCGAGACACCCTACGCGGACGTGGCCGCCGCGATCGGACGGGACGTAGAATGGGTGCTCGAGACCGTCAAACGGTTCGAACGGGAAGGCAAGATCCGGCGGATCGGCGTCGTGCCGAACCACTACGCGCTGGGGTACACGGAAAACGGGATGACGGTCTGGAACGTTCCCGACGAGGTCGTCCCCGAGGTCGGCCCCGAGGTCGCCGCGCTGCCCTTCGTCACCCACTGCTATCAGCGTCCGCGTCACGAGGGGGTCTGGCCGTACAACTTCTTCGCGATGACCCACGGGCGCAGCGAGGCGGAGAGTCAACAGCGGATCGAACAGGTTCGGGAACGGATGGAGGAGTACTGGGACGTAACACCCGATGACTGGGACAGCTTGCACTCGACACAAATATTGAAGAAAACCGGCATACGGATGGCAGAGCGTGCCGATGCCAATACCAGAGAGCGATAGCGCCGGACGAACGGACGCTATCTTCCCCTATGATTCCACTCTTGCACGATTTCACGAACGAGACGGTGCTCGTCTTCGGCGGCGGCCCCGTCGGTGCCCGAAAGGCCCGACGGTTCGCCCGTGAGGCACAGGTACTCGTCGTCAGTCCCGCGTTCGCCGATCGGGATTTCGGCGGTGCCGAATTGATTCGGGCCGTGCCCGCCCCCGACGATATCGCGGGCTGGCTCGAGCGCGCCACACCCGCACTGGTCGTCGCCGCGACCGACGACGCGGCGGTAAACGAGGCCGTGGCCGAGGTGGCCCGCGAGCGGGGAGTGCTCGTCAACCAGGCGGACCAGTCGGGCGAGCGCGAGCGCGGCAGCGTCGTCGTGCCCGCAACCGTCCGCGAGGAGCCCGTCGTCGTCTCGATCGCGACCGGCGGTAAGGCACCCGCGCTGAGCAAGTACCTGCGACAAGAACTCGAGGAGCACCTCGAGGGGGCCGGCGAGATGGCCCGAGTCTGTGCCGGATTGCGCGAGGAATTGAAAGCGCGCGAGGTGCCGGCCGACCGCCGCCGACAGGTCGTCACCGACATCGTCAATTCTCCGGATCTTTGGACAGCTTTACGTACGGGTACTTCCAACTGTCGGCAAGTGATTGAGGACGTGCTGGGCGAACAACCGTCTACAGGGGGTGATCGGCCGTGATTTCGACCGGCGTCGTCACGGCTGCGCGAGTGACCCACGACAGCGGGTGCGTCGACCAACTCGCCGCCGCTAGCCCCGAGAGTCAGGGCGCCGCCGTGACGGAGCTTCTGACCGTGCCCGACATCGAGGAGGCGTACGTCCTCTCGACGTGCAACCGAGTCGAAGCCTACGTCGTCGGCCCGGGCCACGCCGTCGGCCGGGCCGCGCTCGAGGAATTCTTCGCCGGGGTCGACGACGAGGCCGTCGTCACGACCGACCACGACGAGAGTCTGCGCCACCTGTTGCGAGTCGCCGCCGGCCTCGAGTCGGTGATCCTCGGCGAAGACCAGATCATCGGACAGGTCAGGACCGCCTACGAGGATGCCCGCGACGCCGGCGGCATCGGCTCGATGCTCGAGGCCGCGGTGACGAAGGCGATCCACGTCGGCGAACGCGCCCGCACCGAGACGACGATCAACGAGGGCGTCGTCTCGCTGGGCTCGGCCGCGACGCGCCGCGCCGCTCAGGAGATCGACCTCGAGGGAGCGACCGCGCTGGTCGTGGGCGCCGGTGAGATGGGCCAACTCGCCGCCCGCAGCCTCGCGGCCGCCGGCGTCGACGAACTCGTCGTCGCCAACCGAACCGTCGCCCACGCCGACCACCTCGTCGACGACGTCGACGGCGAGGCCGACGCTCGAGCCGCGCCGCTCGAGGCCCTCGAGACCGTCGCGACCCGCGCCGACGTGGTCATCGCGGCGACCGACAGCGAGGAGCCGGTCATCGAACCGCGCCATCTCGAGTGTGGCGACGGAGCCGATCAGGTGATCGTCGACCTCGGCCAGCCCCGCGACGTCGCACCGTCGACCGGCGCGTTGCCCGCAGTCCGGGTCTTCGATCTGGACGACCTCGAGTCGATCACCGCCGAGACGCGCGAACAGCGCGCCGATGCCGCCCGCGAGGTCGAGACGATGATCGACCGCGAGTTCGACCTGCTCGCGGAACAGTACAAGCGCGCTCGCGCCGACGAGGCCATCGCCGCGATGTACGAGTCCGCCGAGCGGATCAAAGAACGGGAGGTCGAGACGGCGCTGTCGCGACTCGACGGCGACGACGTCTCCGACGAACAACGCGAGGTCGTCGAAGCGATGGCCGACTCGCTGGTCAACCAGTTGCTCGCGCCGCCGACCAAGAGCCTGCGGGAGGCGGCGGCCGAGGACGACTGGAGCACCATCCACACCGCGCTCCAGTTGTTCGATCCAGAGTTCGGCGCGGACGACGGCCCGTTCGCGCCGCCGTCGATGGCCGCCGTCTCGAACGGCGAACGAGGGATCGGCGCGACCGACGACGACTGAGCGCCGGTGCTCGCGTCTGTTTTCGCGTACTCCGTGTGGTGCGTACGGGTAGCCACCGTTCACAGGACATAGAGCGCCGCCGCTGACGCGTATCGGGACTGGAAAACCCTACCCAGTATCGGTCGAAAGACGGGTTACCGACCCGGCGCGCCGTACTCGACGTGGACCGTCGGGACGCTCGCAGAGTCGGGCGCTTCGTTGCCGTTCCAGTCGACGAGTCGGACGTTGGCCATCTGGCCGGAAAAGCGGAAGCGCTGGACGCCCACGTCGATCGCTCCTTCGGCGACGCCGCCAGCGATCACGGTCCCCTCGGCCATCGGGTCATCGACGAGCATCTCGAGGTCGCCATCGACGGCGATCTCGAAGTTCGACGGGACGCCTCGGCCGACGATCGTGACGAGATTCGGTAGTTGACTGTCGTTCGCAGCTGCATCAGTATCGTTCTGTACCGGCGTATCGCGTGCCATGCTTCGATAAGCCGAGCATCCCGGCATAAGCTTTCCTGTCGAAATAATGGTAAGATGGCGTGAATACGGCGAAACGGTTACCAGTCGCAGCCACCGGTGGCTGCCCGGCCAACGGTTACACGAAACGGCGTGGCCGGGGGGATCCGACTGCTCGAGTTGTATCAGGCCGAGGGCTGTCCACACAGCGAGCAGGTTCGCGAGAAACTGACGGCGCTCGGCGTCTCGGACGTGATCCACAATCCGCGACGGCCCGGGAGCGACGGCGAGGGACGAAACGAGTTGACCAAGCGGGCGATGATCGACATCGGTGGCGAGGACGCGATCCCGTTCCTCGTCGATACTGACCGGAGGACTCGCGCTACGAGAGCGACGAGAGCGTCGACTATCTAGACCGTCACTACGGCTGCTCCGGCGGAGTTCCCGGTCAGTCGCTCGAGGGGACGAGGTCGCGAACGAAGAGTTCGCCAGGGATGTCGGGCGTCGTCGGACGCACCGCCGACTCGCGCGAGTCGATCGTATGTCCCGTCTCGACGTGGTGTTCGATCGCCGCACGGGAGCGGGCGCGCTGAGAGGGCAGGTCCGTCGAATCCGCGCTCCAGTCGCAGTCGAGGCAGTACTTCATCGTGCGTCCGTCTCCGGCCCCACTCCTGAATCCTTTTCGGTGTCGGGGTCGTCCCCGAGGCCGACGCTGCCGTCGCTGCCGACGCGGACCCGATAGTCGTGAAACCGAAACGTAACCGTGCCGGTCGCCCGGTCGCCGGTCATCGTCGGCTCGAACAGCGCGTCCAGTGCCGCCGGATCGATCGAGTCGTGTAGCGGTGGCGACACCTCGAACGGATCGATCCCCTCTCGAGCCGCGACGGCTTCCACGACGCGGATCGACACCGGCCCCCGCTTCGACGTCGCGTTCGATGTGCGGAAATCCATTAGCCGTACAAGACTACCTAAGCAGATAAATGAAGTGGTATTTTGCGTTTCGACTCGACGGCAGAAAATCTGTATTCTGGCCGAGCAACGTGAAACGAGATACCGCAGGGGTGGATCCCGAGGGCGGCAGCTGAGCAAAACGCTCACTCCACACGCGAGCCGTCGTCGTGATCCGAACCGACGTGATCGAACGGGCGGCTGTGCTCTGATCGAAGTAACTCCGACGTGTCAACCTCGAGTCAGATGGAATCCAGTTTCTCGGCAGCGGTTTCGATATCGTCGGCATCCATACCGACGACTTCGACATGGACACTCTGTGACCCGGTCAGGAGTTCGTGCGCGCCGACGACGTTCGGAACCGAGATCACGCGCTCACAGAGGCGCGTTCACTCGGCGACGGGTGCGGTACAGACAAACAGGAAATGGTGCGGTGCGCCGGCGGCTTCGAAGTCGATCACCGGCGCCAGAGGTGAGCCAAGCGGTCAGTACAGTTCGTCGAACGACTCGACGCGATAGTCGCCGAGGACACACTGACCGCGGCGCTCGTGGCCGAGGCGTTCGACGTGGATCGCGTCGAGGCCGGCGTTCCACGCCGCCCCAACGTCGCAGGCACCGTCGCCCGCGAGCACGCCGCGATGACCGTTGTGGCCGACGCCGAGATCGGTCATGACGCGCTCGACGGGGTTCGGATCGGGTTTCCAACCCGTCTCCTCGGTACAGCACAGTTGCGCATCGAACCAGTCGCCGATTCCGAGGTGATCCAGCACCGGCTCGGCGAGGAACTCCTGGCAGTGGGTGACCAGCCCGACCGGTTCCTCGAGGTCGGCGACGAACGCGGCGTCGTCGTGGAGGTAGGTCTGTTCGGCGCGAACCAGCGGATCCTCTTCCTCGTGGAACGCCGTCCAGAACGCCCCGGGATCGACGCCCCACGCCTCGAGTTGGCGGTCCCGGGAGCCGGTCAGGCCGTGCCAGAGGATCTCAGCCTCTCGGTCGGTAAACCCGCGGCCGAGCCGGTCGCCGACCCGGTCGAACACCGACCGCGTGTAGGACCACTCGACGTCGACGAGCGTGCCGTCGAGGTCGAGCAGCCAGAAGTCGTAGTCGGGCTCGGAGGCCATCGGGGACAGGAATACGTGGTTCTCGAGTAAATGCCTATCGGCTGGGCGACAGCCGGCCGTCGGCCGACGAGCGACCCGTCGACGGGACTGCCGGCCGAGCGCGATCAATCGGCTGTCGGCCGCACCCGCTCCGCGTACTCGGCGACGATCGGCTCGTCGGCGGGGCGGAACTCCCCGGTCCAGACCGTGTCCGGGTCGATCTCACCCTCGAGCAGCGCCGTCTCCGAGAGCGTCTCGCCGAGGCGACGCCAGCGGGCCGGGTCCTGTGCCCCCCAGCCGTGCTCCCGGACGTACGGGGTGAACTGGAGCCGGTGGGCGGCGGTCTCGAATTTGAGCCGCTCGATCTCCCGGTTGCGCTCGAGCGTGGCGTTCCGGCCGACGAGCACGTCGACGGCGCGGTCGGGGTCGCGGGTCGCGACGGCCCAGCCGCGGGCGGTCGCCCGGAGGAACGAGCGGACCGTCTCCGGCTGTTCGTCCGCGAACGCGGGGCTCGTGACGAGCGTCATGCCGTAGATCTCGAGGGAGTCGCCGATCGGGAGTTCGTCGGGGGTACGGTCGTGCTCGCGGCCGATCTCGATCCCGTTGGTGACGACGCCGACCGCAGCGTCGACCGTGCCGTCTATCACTTTGTGCTGGACGCGGTGGTGGGTGTGGGGGTCGACCTGGAGCAGGTCGACTTCGTCGCGGATCCCGGCGTTCTCGAGTAGTTGGGCCGTCAGAATGCGCGTCTTCGTCGCGGAAGGCGCGACGGTCCGGCCCGCCAGCTGTTCGGGTTCGGACAGTTTTCCGCCGAAGACGTCCCGCAGCGTGTAGACGGCGGCCGGCGTCTTCTGGGTGACCGCCGCGACCGCCAGTGGGTCGAACCCCTCGCTCTGTTTCGCGAGGACGGCGCTCGCGCCGGCCAGCGCGATATCCGCGTCGCCGGTGGCGGCACGTTCGGCCGCGTAGGGCGAGCCGTGGCCCTCGACGAACTGGACCTCGAGGCCCTCGTCCTCGTAGAACCCTTCCTCGCGCGCGAGGAAGTACGGCGACTGGAAGCCGTTTGGTTCCCAGTTGAGTTGGAACGTGAGCGTCACGCTTCCACCTCGAGATCCGTCCGGAACAACCCCTCGGGCAGTTCGTCGACGCCCAGCGCGTCCGCACCGGCGACGGCCTTGAGTCGGTCGAACAGCCGCTCCATCCCCGCGACGGTCGAGGCGTCCCAGTCGGGGACGACCATCGCGCGCCACCGATCGCGGACGGCCCGGATGACGGCGGGATCGTCTTCGTACATGAGCTGCGCGCCGATCTCCTTCCAGAGGTCGTCGTCGCGCTGTAAGCGCTCGACGGCGTCCCGGTAGGCACCCTGAAACCCGCGAACAGCGTCGGGGTGATCGGCCAGGTACGCCTCGCTCGTCAGGAACGTCGAGACGGGGATCGGTCGGTCGCCGTCGGTATCGGCCAGGCGACCGACCAGCCGCGACATCGGGAGCACCTCCCGGTAGGGGCCGGTCTCGACGATCTCCGGAATGATCTGCCAGAACTGGAGGACAGCGTCGACCTCGCCGTCGCGGAGCAGTCGAGTGAGTTCGACCTTCGAGCCGGCCTCGACCGGCGTCGCCGTCTCGTCGGGATCGAAGCCGTGGAACTCCCGACAGGCCGCCCGGACGAGGATCCAGTTCTTGTCGAGTCGCCTGACGACGCCGATGCGGCGCCCGGAGAGGTCCGCGAGACCCTCGATCGGCGACTCGTCCGGCGCGACGAGGCCGCCGACCGTCTGCCCGTAGGGGTGGAAGGCGACGATCGGCGCGCCGTCGGCGCGCTCGCGGGCCGTCGAGACGTAGTCGATGTCGATCAGGTCGGCGTCGCCCTCCTGAAGTTTCGCCTCGACGGTCTCGAGGCCGGACTCGAGTTCGTCGGAGACCAGTCGCAAGTCGAGGTGGAAGCCGTGGTCGTGGTCGTAACCGAAGCGCGTGATCGTATAGAGCAGGTACCGGGGGCTGCCGTTGTGCTCGAACCGCGCGCGCAACACCGGTCGGTCGCCGGGGTCGCCCTGGCACTCGTCGATGGCGGCCTGTTGGGAATCGATGTCGATGTCGGTCATTGTGATGGGTGTCGCTGGTTGGGAATCGGTCAGAGTGGCGCGACGATATCGTCGATCGTCGCGTCCCCGTCGAGCAGGTCGCGGGCCTGCATCCACGCGAGGTGGTCGTCGAGTTCGTCGCGGTCGACGGGGTCGGGCACCTCGTAGCGCGGCACGGTGAGATCCTCGCGGACGGCAGCCACGTCGACCTCGTCGAACAGGGCCGGCGCGATCGATTCCTCCGCTTCGAGCATCTCGAGGTAGGTGTCCCGGAACGCGTCCGGCTCGGCGTTGATGTCGGCGACCGCGCGTTCGTAAGCGCACAGGAACGCCTCGAGCAGGTCGCGGTCGACCGCGTCGCTCCCGACGATCCCCATGTGGTTGTCGTACTCGAGGAGTCGCCGGAAGCCGAGGTGATCGGCCAGCGTGCTGTGGGGGTCGATGAGCGTCACGGCGTCGACCCGGCCCTCGGAGAGCGCCCGGAGCCGATCGGTCGGCATCCCGCAGCCGACGAGGTCGACCGCGTCGGGGGGAACGTGCTCCTCAATGGCCTTTCTGGCAGTGTACTCCTGACCGGTCCGCAGGTTGACGCCGACCGGCACGTCGGCGAGGTCGGCCGGCGTCTCGAGGTCGGAATCGGGCCGAGTGAAGACGGTATAGGGGAGTTCGGCGAAGGTACCGTTCGCGACGATGCGCCCGTCGTCCATCTCCCACGTCCGGCGGATGCTCTCCCACTTGCAGATGGGATAGAGGTCCACGTCGTAGTCCTCGGTCAGCGTCTCCTCGGCGGGGATATACTTTACCTCCACATCGCGTCGGTCGCGCTCGATTAGATCGACCGCGAGCCCCTCTTCGCGGAAGTACCCCCGTTCGCTCGCCACCGTCTGGGGTAGCATGAACGAGAAGGGGAGGTGGAACAGCCGAACCGATTGGTGTGCTAACATGGGACAATCGACACCGAAGAGGGGCTTAAAACGTTTCCATGATACGTTTATCAGTGGCGACGTGGGGAGTGTTGACTGTTCCCATGCAGCAGCTATCGACGACCCGCGCGGCGTTCGACGAGGTCGCGGACGGAGTGTACCTCGCGGACCTGCCGACGGGGCAACGAGCGGGAATGGTCTACTGGCGGATCGAATCGGGGGCGACGCTACCGGTCCACAAACACGCGAACGAGCAGATCGGGTTCGTCCTCGAGGGCGAACTCACCGCGCTCGTCGAGGGCGAGGAGTACCCCCTCGAGGCCGGCGATTCGTACCTGTTCCGGCGCAACGAGCGCCACGGCGCGGAGAACCGGACCGACGAGGACGCCGTCGGCATCGGGGTCCTCGCGCCACCGCGCGAGGAGCCCGACTGGCGACAGACGCCGTCGCGCTCGCGGGCCGACCGGGCCTGACGTGCTCGCGAGGTCGCCGTCTTCGGCCGCCTCGAGCCACTGCCGCGGAGTCGGCGGCCACGCCTCGGACAGCCTCTTGAGGGTTCCCGTGGTAGCCTCGCGTATGGACGCCGTCGATCACATCAACGTCGACGTCGACGCGCTCGAGCCCTGCTACGAGTTCTATCGCGACACGCTCGAACTCGAACTGGTCAGACCCCCCGAAGACTTTCAGGGCGAACACGCGATGTTCCGGGCCGGCGAGACGGTCGTCACGCTCGCCCAGACTGGTCGCGCCGAGAACTGGGACGAGCGTGGGCTCGCCCACCCGCTCGACAAGGCACACCTGGCGTTTGCCACCGACCGCGAGCGCTACGAGTCGCTGATAGACGAGGTAGACGGGCAGTTCCCGAAGCAGGGACCGTACGACTGGGACGAGTTCGAGGGGTTCTACTTCCTCGATCCGGACGGAAACCTGCTCGAGGTGATCACGTACGACGCGCCCGACGGCGAGCGGTCGCGGCCGCTGCTCACACACGACGACGTCGAGTAACGGACGCGGCCGGAGTCAGCGCGTCACGTCGTTACTGTCGCCCGCGCAGGAACGTCGTCGGCTCGTCGGACGACGTCTCGAGGGGGGGCTCGACGGCCTGCGTTTCGGCCGCGGTCAGCCACTGCTCGACGGTGTACGTTCGGCCCTCGTCCGGCTGCGGGTGATCCGTATACGGGACGACGCCGCGGAGCCGGTCGTCGGCTCCATAGAGCGCCAACGCCAGCAGCGGGACCCGGACCCGCTCGCGCGCCTCGTCGTCGAGACCGAGCGGCGACGTAGGTACCTCCTGTCGGCGGAAGGCCGGCTCGAGCGAGTACCCCCGTCGGTCGGCCCAGCGTTCGAACTCGACGACGAGGTCGTTACGGGTCCGCGAGGGCTCGTCCGCGAAGGCGTGTCGCGACGGCCACTGATCGACCCGAACGTCGGCGACGGTGTCGCGGTCGGCGAGCGTCCGAAGGCGGTCGACGAGCGTCCCGACGTGCCGAGAGACCGCCCCGGGGATGCCGGAGCGTACGTAACACTCGATCCGGACGTCGCCCCAGAGCGCCGTCTCGACGGCCGGCACGGCAGTCTCATCGGCAGACATAGCCGCCCTCCGTGCGTCGAACGAGGTCCTTGGCGGTGAGCGACTCGAGGACGGCAAAGAGCGTGAGCTTGGACAGCCCGAGCGTCCGCTGAAGGTCGGTCGCTCGCGCTTGGCCGCCGACGCGGAGGGAGAGATAGACGAGTTTCGCCTGCGGCGAGGCGATTTCGTCCGGGACCGGCTGGTGTTGGTTACTCGTATTCATTGCTACTCCGGGCCACGACCGTGTACATAAATTCCCGGAGGTCCATGTGCACAAGTGACATGGTGTGCGCGATCCCACCGGCCGCCGCTGTCGGCGGCGATCGGTCACGGCGTCGGAAGCGACGCCTCACTCGTCCGAATCGGTCACGCGAACGCTCGAGCCCAGATACTTCGAAAGGGCTTCAGAGACGGTCTCGGCTTTGAACGCCGCGAGATCCGCGGCGATTTCGCCTTTCAACGCGTCGAAGTACGCCTCGTCGGTCTGGAGTTCGCGGAAGTCGACGGCCTCGACGGTCCGCTCGGGGACGCCGAGCCACTCGGCAGCGAGGCGGCGGGCGTAGTCCTCGTCTCCTACCTCGCCGCGCCACAACGTGTTGCGGAAGAACAACCAGCTCTCGGTGCCCGGCTCCGGAGCCTCGCGAAACAGGGTGACCGTCGTCGCCGCGCTGCCCGGTTCGAGGGAGACACCCTCTCGAGCAGGCTCGAGTCGGACCCGAACGCGGAAGGCGTAGCGGGCGTCCATCGCGACCGTCGGGGATCAGGCGTTGCGCTCGGACTCGATCAGGTCTGCCATCTCGAGGTCGGCGTCGGTGATGCCGCCTTCCTCGTGGGAGGTCAGCCGAACCTCGATTTCCGAGTAGCGGATGACGATCTCGGGGTGGTGGAACTGCGCTTCGGCGATCTCGCCGACCATCTGGGCGAAGTTGACGCCGCGGAGGTAGTCGTCGAACTCGTAGACGCGAACGATCTCGTCGCCGTCGCGCGTCCACTCGTCTGGGAGTTCCGCCTCGATTTCGTCGTCGGAAAGCAGGTCAGCCATGTGGGGCCGAACGCAAGCCACCCAAATAACGATTGTGCCACGTTGGCATCTCAGCGCGCCGTCCCGGCGGTCGATAGGGGGTCAGTCGAGCCGCGACTGCTCGCCCGCGGGCTGGAGTTCAGCGTCGACCAGCGTCTCGTAGGCCCGGCGGAACCGCTCGGAGAGCGCCTGATGGGAGATGCCCAGTTCTCCGGCCAACTCCTCCATCGAAATGCTGCGTGGAATCTCGAAGTAGCCATACTCGAGGGCCGCCTCGAGGGCCTCCTGTTGCTCGGGCGTCAGCCGCGTCTCGTGGCCGCCGACATCGGTCACGTCGGTCACCCGTCGGAGGTCGGCGTTGACGCCGCGCTCGACCAACTGGTCGTAGGCGTCACAGAGCGTGTCCCGGTCGCGGTAGCGCACCGTCACCTGCCACCAGCCGTCGGTCGCCCGCGCCTCGAGCAACGAGCCGCCGTCGGCGAGCAGGTCGTCCCAGAGCCGGTTCGTGCCCGACCCCTCCGAAAACGTCACGTCGTACAGCAGCCGCGAATCCGTCTCGACGAGGAGTTCCGCGGTCTCGACCGACGGATCCGCCGCGAAGGCGGCGTCGGCGGTCTCGTGATCGACACCGTCTACCCACAGCGACGGCCGGGTCTTCGATACCGAGGACTCGAGTTCGAACGTGGCCGCCGGCGCGCGCTCGAAGGCGATCGCCAGCGCCGTCTCCGCCGCGGGAAGCCGAAGGTCGGCTATCGTCGACATCGGGCGTTGTACACCGCCACGGCGTAAAAACCGCTGTTACGGTGAGGCTGACTGTCGGCTTCGGTGACACCGATCGACGGTACGACTCGAGTCGGCGCCGACGAGTAGCCACCGTGAGCGGTGTCGAGACGTTTCGAAGATCGCTCGACGGTTCCGGTCCGAAAAGATATATACTGTTGGACATCCAATCATTCCCCATGGCTTACGCCCGAACTGAGGGACGATACGTCTCACGGTCCACGTGGTCCTCGCTGAGCTATGCGACCATGCAACTGATGACGACGATCACGCTCGTGGCCCTCACGGCGTCGCTGACTGCGGTGTCGATGGGTGCAGCCGAGGACGTCGTGGCCGTCGCACTCGTGGCCATCGCCGTCATCGGTCTCGGCCTCACGCTCGTCCGGCTTTTCGTCACACTCGAAACGAGTGGAATCCCGCTGCTCGAGGACGACCGCACAGCGGCCACGTGACCGCTGTTTCGTCGTCGATCCGTCGGCACTGCCCCGATCGGACACCGATTCGCCGAACGAACTGACCCGAGCGCTGTGTCGGGCCACCGCACTATCGCTGCCCCAGTCCGGCTCCGAGAGCGACCCCCATCGCGATCCCCAGCGGGAGCCAGAGCGCGATATTCTCCGTCGCGACGCCGATCGAGACGCCGATTCCGGTTCCGATCGCGATGCCGGCCGCAATGTCGTTCTCTCCGTCGTCGCTCTCGTCCGCAACCGTCGGCTCGCCGTCTCGGTCGGCCATACGTAGCCGATCGTGGCCAGGCAAGTTAGCTGTCGGTGTCGCCCCTGATTCACCTCAGCCGGGCTCCGAGGACGGCCGATACCGCCGGCTCACGGCCTTCCACCGGCCGGACCGGAACAGCCAGTAGTTGATCCCGCCCGGCACGGCCGTCTCGAGGAAGAGCGCCAGATAGAGGCCGCCGACGCCGAGCGGCGTGACCAGTCCCAGCGCGGCCGCCGGGAGCGCGAACGCGTACCGGCCGAGCAGCGAGGCGACGAACGGCCAGCGGGTGTCGCCGGCCCCCAGCAGCGCCCCCGCCGCGGCCCCGTCGATCCCAAAGGTGACGGAACTGACCGCGCCGACGACGACGAAGACGGCCGCCTGCGCGAGCGCATCGGGGTCGGAGACGAACAGCCCCGCGATCGGCTCGGCGAATATCATCACCAGCGCGGCTACCCCCGCGTAGAGGACGGTCGAGAGCCGGATGATCGCCGCTCCGTAAGCGTCCGCCTCGGTCTCCTCGGCCGCGCCTAGGTGCTGGCCGACCAGCGAACTCGAGGCCAGCGACAGCCCCCAGTTGACGCTATTGATCAGCCCGCGCACGCGCCGGCCCACCTCGAGGGCCGTGACGACGACCGGCCCGAACGTGGCGGCGATCCACAGCAGCGGGAAGACGACGAGCCCCTGGGCGAGCCGGCGGCCGATCTCCGGCGTAGCGATCTCGATCAACTGGCGGATCATCGCCGCGTCGAACGGCGGGCTCGAGCGCGTGATCGGGACGGGGCTCGGCTGCATCCCGAGCCGGCCGTACGAGCGGCCGAACATCCCCCACGCGAGGACGAGCGTCACGAACCCGCTCGCGAGCGTCGTCCCGATCGCCGCGCCGGCGACGCCCATCCCGAGTCCGAAGATGAACGCGCCGCTGAGGACGATGTTGAGTATCGCCCCGCCGGCGCGAGCCATCATCTCCGTGAACGTGTCGCCGACGCCCGTGTACGTGCGACTGGCGACGAGATTGAGCAGTTCGAAGACCACGGCCGGCGCGACGTAGACGAGGTAGGTCGTCCCGTAGCGACGCGGGGCCGGGTCGGCGCCGAGCAGGTCGATCAGGGGCCCGGCGAAGGCGAGAAATACGGCCACGACCGGGATCGACAGCGCGACCGCGAGCACGGCGCTCTGGGAGACGGCCAGCGACGCGCGATCGGCCGCCTCGCCGCCGTAGTTCTGCGAGACGAGCGTGACGGTGCCGCCCGCGAGGCCGAGTCCCAGCATCGTCACCAGCTGCCAGTAGCCGAGCGCGAACGCCAGTCCCGCGGTGCCGGCGGTGCCGACGGCGACCCCGACCATCGCGAGGTCGGCCGTCTGCTTGGACATGATCGCAAAGCCCGTGACGATCCGGGGCCACGCGAGCTCCATCGTCGGCCAGAACCGCTCGGCGTCGATGATCCCCAGGCGCTCGAGCGCGCTCACGAGAATCGAGACGACGGCGAGCTGCCGCGCTTTCATCGACCGTTCTTTCGGTACCGGTGCCTTCGGTCTATCGGCTCCGGCACTCGAGGCCGGCCATCGGAGTTGGTGACGATTCGCAATTACTATTACCAAGTTGTCACTACATCGGCCGTATGTGTCCGCCCTCCCTGTGTCGACTCCGAACGGTCGCCCTCGCGACCGCGATATCCCTGCTCACCGTTCCCGCGGTGGCACTCGCACAGCGAAGGCCGAACGGGTTCGAAACCGGTACCGAAACCGCGGCCGCCGCGCCGTGGTACGTTCAGGCGATCATCGCCGGGGGGATCACGCTCGTCATCGGTGGTCTGCTGGTCGCGGTCGTGCCCGACAGCACGCGGCGACGAACAGATTTCGCGCTCGAGTCGCCCGTGCTCGCATTGGTCTACGGCGTCGCCAGTTTGGTGGCTGTGATCGGGACTTCGGTTCTGTTAGCGATCACAGGGATCGGACTGTTGCTCGCGGTTCCGATGCTCCTGATTTTCGCCCTCGTGGCGCTGGTGGCCAGCGTGTACGGCTATCTCGCTGTCGGTCGGCTCGTCGGCGACGAGTGGACCCTCGCGTTGGGGAGCGCGGTCGTCGTTTCGATTGCGGTCGGTGTGGTTCCGGTTCTCGGCCCCATCATCGGATTCGTCATCGGTAGCATCGGACTGGGAACGGTCGTCATGACGATCCAGGAGGATCGGAATTCACGACCGTGAGAGCACCGCTCTGAGGTGATCGATCGAGAGCAGCGACGTCGGCCGGTCCATGTGGACGCCGATCTCGCCCGACAGCGCGCTCAGACCGAGCCGCTGGACCGGCTCCGGCAGCGAGTACGCCCGCCGAAGCCAGCGGCCGAGTTCCTGCTCGCGCTCCAGGTCCGCGCGCCAGGCCCGCTCGTAGGCCGCGAGCGAGGTCGGCCGGTCGGGGTCGATCTCGCGGGCGGCGTGGTCGGCGCTGGTCATGCCGTAGAGGATGCCGCCGCCGGTGAAAGGCTTGGTCTGAGCGGCTGCGTCGCCGATGAGGAAGGCCCGCCGCGTCGTGACGCGGTCCGGGGGGCCGATCGGGATCGCCCCCGAGCAGCGGTGGGAGACGTCGATCTCGTAGCCGTCGATCAGTTCCTCGAAGTGTTTGGTCACCTGCACGCCCGGCGGGGCCGCCAGCCCGTACTCGACGCCGGCCTCCCCGCGGGGGATGCGCCACGCGAAAAAGGTCGGCGGCGTGAGGTGAACGTCGACGAAGTCCTGGTGGTCGTCCTCCTCGGAAAAGGCGAGAACGCCGTGAAGCAACTCCTCGGGCTGGGGCAACTCGAGTTGGTCGCGCACTCTCGAGCGCGGGCCGTCGCAGCCGGCGAGCATCTTCGCCTCGACCTCGAGGGTGCCGTCGGGACCGTTCGCGACGATTGCGACGCGGTCGCGGTGCTCGGAGACCTCGGTGACGGTGTGATCCTCGCGAACGTCTGCACCCGCCTCGCGGGCCCGCTCCGCGAGGTGGCGGTCGAGTCCGACGCGGTCGATGACGTTCGAGGCCACCTCGCGCTTGTAGAACGGGTAGGCGTCGCTGCGCGGGCCGCCGACGTGGAATCGCGCCCCGTAGATCTCGTTCTGGAACAGCTCGTCGCGAGCGCCCTCGCCGGTGAACTCCCAGATGTCGGTGCTGACGTGGCCCGAACAGGCCAGTGGCTCCCCGATGGTCCCCTTCTCGAGGGCGAGCACGTCGTAGCCGTCTTCGGCGGCCCGTCGGGCGAAGCGCGCGCCCGGCGGCCCGACGCCGACGACGACGAAATCGTACATAGTCGTCGGGTTCACGTTGGAGAGTAAATAACTTCTCGAGACGCGTTCGGGAAAACAGACGACGCGGCCCGGATGGTGTGGTCCACCGTCGGTGTCGTCGGGCTCAGTCGGTCGCGGACCGCGAGGCCACTCGAAGCATCGCGAAGACCGCCAGGCAAACCGCCAGCCCCAACACTCCATACTGGACGCACCACACCGCCGAATCGAGAAGCGAGATACCAGTGACGGTAAGCGCCATGGCCGTCGTCAGAACGACGACCCACGAGTCGGTCCCTTGGTCCATGGGCTCTAGTCATGTATCTGACATTTAATAGCTGGCGATCGTCGATCATCACACGGAATCCGACGACCGCTCGAGCGGTCGGGAAATCGCAAACAGCCGGTGCAGTCACGCTTACATGGCTCCCCCGAAACGTGGCCATCATGCGCGATCTGTTGACAGCCGACGATACCACGCTGATCGACCTCAGCATCGGCCTCGAGGACGGGGTCGCGAGCGAACCCACACCACCGAAAATCGACGCCTTCGACCACGAGGCGGGCGCACAGCGACTCGCCGAGACTCTTCAGGCGCAAGGCTACGACGTGGCCGCCGAGGATTTCCCGGACGGCATGGGGCTGGCATGGGAGGACCTCGAGGTGATCCCCCACGCCGGCACCCACATGGACGCGCCCTGGCATTACGGCCCCGAAGTCGACGGCGAACCGGCGAAGACGATCGAGGAGATCCCCCTCGAGTGGTGTCGCGGGAGCGCGGTCGTCCTCGACTTCCGGCGGATGGAGCCCGGCGCGGAGATCGGCGTCGACGACCTCGAGGAGGCCCTCGACGACCTGGGTCACGAGCTCTCGCCGGGCGAGATCGTCCTGATCCAGACGGGAGCCGACGAGCTGTGGGGGCAGCCCGAGTACCTGACCGAGTTCCCCGGAATGGGAGCTGAGGGGACGAAATATCTCGTCGAGCAGGGGGTGAAGGTGATCGGGACGGACGCCTACGGGTTCGACAAGCCCTTCACCGCGATGGGCGAGCGCTACGTCGAGTCGGGGGACGAAGACGAGCTCTGGCCGGCACACTTCGCCGGCCGCGAGGTCGAGTACTGCCAGATCGAGAAGATGGCGAACTTAGACGCCTTGCCTCGGAAGACCGACGTACCGATCGTCGCCTTCCCCATCAAAATAGAGAACGCCAGCGGCGGCTGGGTGCGACCGGTTGCCGTTATCGACGACGAGACGGGAGGTGATCTCGCATGAAACTCGCGACCTTCGAAGTCGACACCCCCGTGGGTCCCGTCGAACGAATCGGTGCCGTCGACGAATCGACCGCGTCGGACGACGCGCCGGCTGGCGAGGCGACCCTCGTCGATCTCACCGCCGCCTACGGCGCGGCCCTCGCAGCCGAGGGCGAACCCGCCCCCGCAGACCTCGCCCGCGCGCACGTCCCGCCGGAGATGATCGCCTTCTTGGAGCGCGGGGACCGGGCGATCGACGACGCGCGCGAAGCCGTCGAGTACGCGGCCGAGACCGACAGAGAGCGCGGCCCTGGCGGCGCGAAACTCCGGTACGACCCCGACGAGTACCGACTGCTCGCGCCGCTGCCGCGTCCGAACTCGATGCGCGACTGCATGGCCATCGAGGAGCACGTCCAGAACAGCATGGACGGCGAGATCGCGGACGTCTGGTACGAGCTGCCGGTCTACTACAAGGGCAACGCCGACAGCGTCGTCGCACCGGGCGAGACGGTCCAGTGGCCCGACTACTCACAGATTATGGACTACGAACTCGAGATCGCGGCCGTGATCGGCAAGCGCGGCCGCGACATCCCGGCCGCGGAGGCCGAGGAGCACATCGCCGGCTACACCGTGTTCAACGACTTCAGTGCCCGCGACATCCAAGGGAAGGAGATGGAGGGGCGGCTCGGTCCCGCGAAGGGCAAGGACTTCGCCAACGGGCTCGGCCCCTACTTCGTCCCCCGCGAGGACATCGACGTGCTCTCCGCCCCGATGACCGCCCGAATCGACGGCGAGGTCTGGTCCGAAGGCACTGTCGACGAGATGTACCACTCTTTCGCGGAGATCGTCGAGCACATCTCCCAGTCCGAGACGCTCCACCCCGGCGATGTCATCGGCAGCGGCACCGTCGGCGAGGGCTGCGGCCTCGAGCTCGGCCAATGGCTCGAGGACGGCGACACCGTCGCACTCACAGTCGAGGGGATCGGCACGCTCGAGCACACGGTCGTCGAGTAGGCGGGACCGACGCGGCTGTCGGCCGTCAGTCATCGCCCGCGGCCGTCGCCGCCGGCTCCGCCCCGTCCGCGACGCGGCTGACGTCGGCGTACCGCGCCCAGAGCGCGAGCATGCTCGGGAGGACGAGTACGCTTACGAGGAACGAGGTGACGAGCGCGAGCACGACTAGCAATCCGAGGCTCTCGATCTGCGGATGCGGGTGCAACAGCAGCGCCAGGAACGCCGCTGCGGAGGTGAGCGTGCTGCCGAGCAACGCGCCGCCGGTCCCGATGACGGCCGCTTCGAGCGCCTCGTAGGCGCTCCCGCGGCGCTCGAGTTCCTGCGCGAAGCGATCGCTGACGTGGATGTTGTAGTCGATTCCGAGTCCGACGACGAGACTCATCAGGAGCGCGGTGAGCAGGGTCAAGGGCACGTCGAGCAGGAACATGCTCCCGATGACGAGCCCGGCGACGAGGACGATGGGAACGACGGTCACGGCCCCGAGGCTCGCGCTGCCCTCGGTCAGTCGATAGATGCCGATTAAGCTGACGGCGATCACACCCAGCGCGAGGGCCAATACGTAGAGGATTCCCTCCGTCACTTCGGCCAGTTCGGCCTGCATGACAGCAGCGGGACCGGCCGCGGTCGCGGTCAGGTCCGCGTCGCCGTTCTCGATCGCGGCGGCTGCCTCCTGCATCCCGTCGGCACGCTCGTCGGCCGTCTCGCTTCGGTCGACGGTGACGAGCAGCCGGAGGGATCGGTACTCGCCCTCGTCCGTCCGTTCGATCACCTTCCCCGCCTCGTCGGGTGCGACCGCGAAGAGGCGGTCGTAGACCGACTCGAGGTCACGGTCCGGAACCCCGTCACCGTTCGCGTCAGCCCCCTCGAAGGTCGCGGCGAACGACTCGTTTTCCGCGGCGGCGGCCTCCATGACCGACAGTGGCGACACCACCGACTCGACACCCTGCTGGTCAAACGCCACTCCCGTCTCGTGGGCCCGTTCGACCCCGTTGTTGACCTGCTCGAGGGTTCCGGGAGCCGTCACGTCGTCCTCGATCAGTATTTGGGAGCGGCCCGTCTCGTCGTCGCTCGACTGGTATTGCTCCGTGACGTACAGCCGGTTCTCGATGAACGCCGACTCTTCCCAGGCCATGGGGCCGGGCAGGTCCGTCTTCCAGTCGGCGACGGGTTCGGTCCGCTGTTGGAAGCTCTCTTGCTCCAGTGCGGGCCACGCTGCCGCCCCGGCTGTTCCAGCGACGAGCGCGACGACGATGACGACGGGCGCGGCCCGCTTGGCGAGGCCGACGCTGCCGCCGAGCGCGCGCCGCAGGTAGCGGCCGTGACCGAGCGGTTCCTTGTGCCGATCGAGGCCGACGCGCTCGCAGAGGCCGTCGATGCTGATCTTCAGCGCGGGGACGAGCGTGACGAAGATGACGAATGCCGAGATGACGCCGAGCGTGATCCCGATCGCCATGTTCCGGATCGAGGTCACCGGGTTGACGACGTTCGAGAGGAAGCCGATCGCCGTCGTCACCGTGACCAGTGCGAGCGCGACGGCGACCGACCGGACCGACCGCGTCATCGGCGGGCGGATCCCCTCGCCGTCTCCACGCTGTTCGCGATAGCGCATGAAGACGTGGAACCCGAAGTCGATGCTGATGCCGGCGATCATCACCGGCCCGATGATCATCGTGATTCCTGCCGAGACGCCTAACCAGCCCAAGATGCCGAACATCCAGACGATCGAGACGACGACGCCGATCATCCCGACGATGACGTCGACGAGATCGCGGTAGGTGAATGCGAGAATGCCGAGGATGAGCGCCAGCGCGACCGGCAGGACGAGCGTCACCGTGTTCGAGTACATCTGCTGGTTGAGGTCGCCGACCGCGTGCTCGCCGAGAGTGAAGAAGGATGGCTCGTCGTGGTCGGCGGCCGCCTCGTAGAGTGCCCGCTGTGCGTCGCTTGGCGTCCCAGCCGACTCGGCCGCCCCATCCGTTTCGAAACGGAAGATCATCCGACGACTCTCAGCCGTCGCGGTTCCCGGTTCGTAGCTGCGGGGCAACAGCGAGAGCGCGCCCGACTCCGCGGTCAGCGTCTCCGCGACGAGCGCTTCGACCTCGTCGTCGTCGGTCGACTCGAGGGCTGCGATCTGTTCCTCGAGCGTCGCGTTCAGGTCGCCCGCCGCTCGCGTCGCGATCACGTTCGCGACGCCGGTGACGCCCCGCTCGCCAGCGAGCGCCGCCGACACCGACTCGTTTTTCAGCACCGTCCGCTGGTACTCGAGGGACTCGATCAAGGTCGCCTTCGAGAGCGCGTTGTCGCCTTCGTCTCGAACGTAGACGGCCGCGACCGAGACGTTCTCTCCCCGATTGCTCCCGTCGTCGTAGTGTTCGTCGATGTACGTCGCCTTCTGTGCGGCCGTCGTCTCGCCGACGTCGCCGCCGCCCGCCTGACTGGACGTGTCGAGATTCCCCATCCCGACGACCATCCCGGCGGTCATGAGCAACAAAACGACGATCACGAGCCGATTGTGGCTCGTGACCGCGTCGATACACCCGTCGAGTACGTCTCGTACCATGTCGTTTCCATCTCGAGGCGGAAATAGCATAAAAAGGGAATCACGGTTTCCGACCGTGAAACTCGCCGAGGGCCCGCGACTGCGGCCGGTCGGCAGACGGCCACCTATGCGCTCGAGGCGGCGGGCAGCCCGTTATAGTCCGCCGTCGACCGCCTCGTACTCGTGGGCGGCGCTCGAGGTAAGGAGAACGCCGATCACGCCGAGATAGCCGGCGAAGAACTCGATATCGAGGCCGTTCGTGACGACGACACCGAAGATACCCGCACCGAAGAGTCCGATCGCGTAGCCGAGTTTATCCGTCGATCGGTCGAATACGAACGCCTCGCGGGAGAGCAGCGCCGGGTACTGGACGACGAAATACGCCCAGCCGGTGTAAAGCGCACCCACGCCGATTGCAGCGTAGACACTGGCTTCACCGAATCCGAACACGGCTCCGCAAGCGATCACGCCGACGCCGACTGCGATCGGAAGTGCGCGATCCATATCATCTTCGCGAACGCACCTGATAATAAGTATCGCGTACAAGCACAGCCGAAAGCGGGATCCGTCCGAGAACGAACGATACTCAGTCCTCGCTCGAGCCCTCGAGCAGGGTCCAAAAGCGCTCGGTGTCGCCCTCGAAGCGCTCGAGCAACTCGCGCATCTCCGCGCGGTGGTCGTCGGTGATCTCGACGTGGACCATCCCCTCGTCGGGTTGGCCGTAGACGACGCTTGCGCCGTCGGGTGCGGCGACGATGGCGGGCAGCGCGACCAGGTCCTCTTCGCCGTCGACGAGAATCGTGGTCGGCTCGTCGGCCGCGAGCGCACGTCGGAGCGCCCGGACGACGGGCGCGCCGAGTTCGGCGGGCGGGTTCTTCACCTCGATGCTCGCGCCGTCGGTGACCGTCTCGCGGATCTCCTCGTCGACTGCCGTCCGCTTGGTCCGACCGTCGACCAGCGCCACGTCGGGCTGGCGCCCCGCCTGCAGCAGGTGGTAGGTGACGACGTCGCCGACGGCGATCAGCGGGCCGTCGACGGCCTCGAGGAGCCGGTCGGCGTCGGTTTCGATCGGGCCGAGTGGCTCTTTGAGTTCGTGACGGAGGTCGTCGGGAAGGACCAGTAGCTGCTCGTCGGGGTCGACGCGGTCGTCGTCGTTGTCGTCGCGAGTCACGGTCTCAGCGGACCTTCAGGGCGTACGCGCCCGGTTCGGTGATCTGCATCTCCGTCGCGATCTGACTCTCTTCGGGGTGGGCGATGATGACGTATCCCGCCCAGTCCTCGGTCAGCGACGAGGAGTTGCAGGCCTCACAGGTCTCGTTGTCGGGTTCGTTGACCCGGTGACACTCGCGACAGACGAGGCGGTCTGCTGCCATGGTTATTCACCTGCGGTCGCTTCGCGCTTCTCGCGTTCTTCCTCGAGCCAGCCGTGCTTGCCGAGGCCGGGCTGTTTCGCGGTGAGCCCGATCTTGGAGTCGCGGGGATTGCGCTCGTCGATGCTCTTGGTGACGATACGAGCCCGAACGGCGTCGTCGACGCCGAGCGAACGGGCGGACTCGTTCGAGGCGAGACGCTGGTTCTCGCCGTCGAACGCCAGATACTCGTCGCTGATCTGGGAGACGTGGAGCAGTCCGTCGACGGGGCCGATGCCGACGAAGGCCCCGAACTCGACGACCTCGACGACGGTGCCGTCGACGACCTCCTGCATCTGCGGATCGAAGGTGACGGCGTCGAACTCGGCCTCGTAGTAGACGCCCGGCCGGTTGGGCAACACCGTCCCCTCGCCGATGTCGTGGACTTCGGTGACGGAGACGACGCTGCCGACCTCCTCGTCCATCCGCCCCTCGAGTTTGTCCTGGAGCAGTCGCTTGACTCGGTCCGGCGAGACGTCGCCGAGTTCTTCCGGCGGTACTTCCACTGTATCCTTCAATCTGACCCGTTTGTACATCTATGGTTGAGTGATCGCTAACTTGTTTCTCCCGCGTAATGCAATTACCGGTATACTCGCCTCGAGTACCCGGTCGCGCAGCGGGCGGTCGTTCGTGACGACGTAGTCGACCGCGCCCTCGCGGGCGAGTTCGACCAGCGCGTCGTCGGCGTACGATGCCTCCGTGTCGACGGCGAGACAGCGCTCGGTCGCCAGATCGTGACCGACGTTCGCGGCCGTCCCCTCCTCGCCGCCCTTCTCGGAGAGCCGTCTGAGTTCCTCTAAGACGGCCTGGGGAATCGTCGGCTCGTAGTCGTCTAAGAGGCGCTCGAGTTCGTCGAACAGCCGCACGTCGAGTTCGACGGGCATCATGAGCGCGCTCGTGTCGAGGGCGACTCGCGTCCGCGCTGCCATGCTATTCCGTGAGCGTTCCCAGGCCGATCAGTCGCCAGCGCGCGCCGATGCGACGGTTGATCGCGATCTTCGTGCCCGGATCGGCGGCGACCGGTCGTTTGAGGTTGACCTCGCACTCGCCGCTTCGGGCGCTGGTGACGGCTCCGACGGTGGTCGCGGTGCCGACGGTCATCATCAGGGGTTCGCCGGTGGAGATCTCGTCGACCGTCTCGCCGCTTTCCGCGCCGACGACCCGCTCGAGTAAGTCGACTTCCATCGTGAACTCGTTCCACGTCGGCGGGAGCGTGCCGGGCGGACCCGCCATCCGGCCCGCCAGCGCGTCGCCTTTGGTGAGCGACGGGTCGAGCCCGGTACCGACGCCGAGCAAGCCGCCGGGCGTGACGGTGTCGACGGTCTCGCCGCCGGCCTGCAGCGATCGAACCGTCGTCTCGATGGGGACGTACTCGGTCCGGCCGCCCTCCTCGACCTCGCGGCCGGGCCGGATCTCGATCTCGTCGCCGACCGCGAGTTCGCCCCGGACGAGACTGCCGCCTAAGACGCCCCCAGCGAGGTTTTCGGCGGTCGTACCGGGTTTGTTGATGTCGAAACTGCGGGCGACGTGCATCCGAGGATCGGCCTCGGGGTCCCGCTCGGGGGTCGGAATCTCCTCCTCGATGGCCTGAATGAGCAGGTCGAGGTTGACCTCCTGGCCCGCGGAGACGGGGACGATCGGTGCGTCCTCGGCGACCGTGCCGGAGACGAACTCCTTGATCTGCTCGTAGTTGTTCCGGGCGGTGTCGGCGTCGACGAGGTCGACCTTGTTCTGGGCGATGACGATGTTGTCGATGCCGATGATGTCGAGCGCCATCAGGTGCTCCTCGGTCTGGGGCTGGGGGACGGGCTCGTTGGCGCTGACCACGAGCACCGCGCCGTCCATCAGGGACGCGCCGGAGAGCATCGTCGCCATCAGGGTCTCGTGACCCGGGGCGTCGACGAACGAGACGGTCCGGAGCGGCTCGCTTTCCGAGCCGTCCGCACACTCCTCCTCGACGGTGTAACAGTCGGGCTCCTCGAGGCCCTCGCAGTAGCGGAACGTCGCGTCGGCGTAGCCGAGCCTGATCGAGATGCCGCGTTTCATCTCTTCTGAGTGCTGATCCGTCCACGAGCCGCTGAGGGCTTGCACCAGCGTCGTCTTGCCGTGGTCGACGTGACCGACGAGCCCGATGTTCACCTCCGGTTGTCGATTTCCTGCCATAAGACGAGAGTAATCTTAGGTAGAGGTTCCGCTGTGCGCTTGATAAAGGTTGCGAGCTATCCCCGCCGCTCGAGCGCCGAACCCGCCCGACGGTAGCGATTCACACGATTCTCTCGTCCGGGCGAATTCGGACGCGAAAGCGGCGGAATCGCGGAGCTTCGTCGGCGAACCCGACAGCTTTTCTCGCGTCCGCCCCTGCCTCAGACCGTGTCCGAATTCGCGTTCGAACTCGAGCTCTGTGCCGCCCTCGAGTCGCGTCGGGCGGGGATCGTCGCCCGCCAGCTCGGCGCGAGCGTCGCCGATCCCGGCGGTCGGATCCTCGACGTCGTCTGCGTCGAGCCCGGCCCGGAGTTCGACGACCGCGTCGCGCTCGCGAGCGAGTCGATCCCCGACGCGGCCATCGAATCCGCCGTCGGCACCGGCCGGGCGCGCTACTGGAAGGAGACCTTCGACTGCCACGCCGAGCGCGCCCGCAGCGCCGTCGAGCGGGCGCTCGAGATCGGCTTCTTCGAGCGCGACCACGGCGCGAGCGCGGACGCGGGCCGCGACTACGTCCGGCAGGTCGCGCGCTATCCTGACTGGTACGGCCGCATCGTCGGGATCGAAAACAAGCCGGACCTCGGCCGGCCGGGCGACCTCGCAGCCCAGTTACGCACGGACGCGAGCCTCGCCGTCGTCGACGAGGCGATCCTCGCGACCGAGAGCTACGTCACGCGCGCCCACCTGAACCGCATCCCCGAGGAGATCGGCGTCTGGCGGATCCATCGCGAGGGGGAGGGGGCGGACGGCGAATCCGCGACCACCGACGCCGGCCTCGAGATCGACGTGATCCGCGAACCGGCGTCACTGCCCGTCGACGAGCCGGGAATCGAGCCCCTCGCCGCCCACCCCGGCCGAACCGAGATCGAAGTCGTCTCACCCGACGAGAAGGCCCGCGCCCGCCGCCGGCTCGCCGAACGGGCCTACGGCAAGGGCTGGCGAACGTACGGGTTTGCCGAGTGCGAGTCCTGCGTCGCGGACGCCACGAGCGGCGCGACGCTACCACACTGCGACTGGAAAGGGCGCGTCGTCGACGCCCCGACGGAGTGCGGTGCCGCGTGTCCGGGCTACGAGTCCGCCGCGGCTCCGGCGGACGAGAGCGACCTCGAGGCCGAACGCGACCGGCGGACGCCGTGGCGGGGGGACCCTGACGGGAGACGGCGACGGCAGTCCGGTCTGGATCGGTTTGGCTGACGGCCGTCCGATCGCTCGGCCCACTGGCGAGGGGCTTACAGCACGTACTCCTCGCCATCGACGGCAAGCGATTCCTCGAACGCCTCGTCGGCGGGGTAGAAGTGGGCGACGTGTACGAGGCGCGTCCGATCGGCGTTCAGGTCGTCGGCCAGCGCGAGTGCCCCCTCTCGAGTCATGTGTTTCGTTCCGAACGTCCGGGGGACGCCGTCGTCGTCCTCGTGGCGGCCGCCGAGGGGGTGGTACTCGCAGAGGTCCGCGGGGACGATGCCGTCGGCTAACAGCAAGTCGGGGTCGGCGAGCACCTCGCGGGAGACTTCGGGCACGCCGTAGCTCGTGTCGCCCGAGAGCGACAGTTTCGCGCCGGTCTCGGGGTCCTCGATCGCGAGGCCGTAACAGAGCAGCGGCGGGTGATCGACCGGTACCAGCGTCACGTCGAGCCCGCAGATCCGAACCGACTCGAGCGGCGTCGTCGGTCTGACGGTGACGGCATCGAGGTAGTGGTAGTCGTCACGGACCGTCTCGGCGACGCTCTTGTCGGTCTCCGGGTCGGTCTCGTCGGCCGCGTACACCGCGAGGTCCTCGAGGATACGAAAGACGTTGCCGAGGCCGTCGAGGTGGTCGAAGTGGATGTGCGTGATGATCGCCGCGTCGGGTAGGGGGACCTCGTCGCGGAGGAACTGGTAGCGAAAATCGGGGCTGAAATCGACTAGCAGCGACTCGCCGGTGCGCTCGTTTTCGACGTGGACCGAAAAGCGCGTGCGCTCGACGCCGCGTTCTCGGGCCGCGGCGCAGGTGTCACAGTCACAACCGACGGTCGGCGTTCCGGTCGTGTCGCCGGTACCGAGCAGCGTCACCCGCATCGTCGAGTCTCCTCCCGTCGGTCAGCTGCCCGCGCTGCGTGGCGCCCACCTGCGGGCGCGAGCGCCATCGTCCTACACATACGCTCGCCCTTCCTCGAGGGCCGTCCGAACGAACGGATGCTCCGCGTTCGACTCGAACCGATCGGCCGGCAACACGTGCAGGGAGACGACCACGCTGTGTTCGAGCCCGACGGTCTCGGCGAGGCGCTCGAGGTCGCGTTCGACCGTCGACTCGTCTGACTCGAGAACCAGCAGTACCTCGACTTCGGTGTGGACGCCGCGGTCGTCGCCCCGGACGGCCGCGCCGAACGCGACGAGACGGCGAATCGACTCGCCGTGGGCCGCCCGTGCCCGCTTGGCGAACGCGTCCGCGGCGTCGCCCGCTGGCGCTCCATCGCTCATGCGTCGTGATAGACGGCCGTCGCATAAAGGGTATGCTGTTCGTCAGACACGGTCGAACGCGCTCCGTCGCGGGGCCGCTGGTAGTCGGAGCGAAACCGACGCCTCGAGCGGCGGCGGCAGAATCAGTGATCGTGGTCGTGGTCGTGATCGTGATCGTGCGAGCGGTCGCTCGGCTCACCGGCGTCGGACTCGTCCGACGAGGATCGCCTCGCGTTGCTCGGCTCACCACCGTCGCTGGCGGCGTCACCGAGGTCGCCGCCGGCGACGAGCGCGTCGTGGTCGCCGCCCATCATGTCCATGTTCTTCAGGGTGTCGCGCTCCTCGAACTCCTCGACGGCGTTGAGCAGGTCTTCCTGGGTGAGTTCGGTGCGATCCTCGGTCAGCGCCTCGAGGACGGCTTCGCGAAGCACCATTCGGAGGTCGCTGCCGGTCAGTCCCTCGGTCACGTCGGCGATGAGGTGGGGGTCGAACTCCTCGATCTGCATCTGCTGGGTGATGACCGTGAGGATGTCCGCCCGCATGTCGTAGTCGGGTTTGGGGAAGTTGATGATCTCGTCGAAGCGTCGCCAGGCGGCGTCGTCGAGTTGGTCGGGGTGGTTCGTCGCGCCGATGAGCAAGACGTCGTCCTCGATGAGCGAGACGTTGTCGATGCTCTTGAGCAGGGTGTTGACCGCGCGCTTGAGGGCGGCGTGTTCGTCGCTGCGCCGGGTTTTGGCGACGAAATCGAACTCGTCGATAAAGAGGATACACGGCGAGAGTCGCTTGGCGACCTCGAAGGTTTTGTCGACGTTTTTGGCCGTCTCGCCGAGGTACTGCGAGGTGATCATCGAGAGCTTGACCTCGACGAACGGCAGGTCCATGTCCTGGGCCAGCGCCTGTGCAGTCGAGGTCTTTCCGGTCCCCGGCGGCCCGACGAACAGCAGCTTGCCGATCTCGCGCAGGCCGATATCGGAGAGATACTCCCGGTGTTCGATCGCCTTCGAGATCTTGTCGAGTTCGTTCTCCTGGTCCCGGGTGAGGACCAGATCGTCGAGCGTCGTCTCGACCTCTTCGGGCGCACGGACCTCGACGAGGTCGAGCATCTCCTCGTCTTCCTCCTCGTCGAAGTACTCGCTGAGCAGGCCGTCGATCCAGACGCGGTCGGCCTGAATCGGCCGATTTTGATCGCGGGCCTCCTCGTGGGTGGCGGCGAACTCGTAGTCGTCGTGGCGCTCGAAGTGTTTCGCCAGCGTCGGGTTCGCGAGCAGGCGCTCGTCGTCGACGCGTTCGGCGTACCACTCCTCGGCCATCCCTTGCTGGGCGAGGGTGATCGTCCCGGAGAACTCGTCGCGCTCGGTGAACATCAGGTCGGAGACGGCCTCCCACGGCCGGTCGACGCCGGTCGCCTCGCGTGCGGTGCTCGTCGTGACAGACAGCGGGCGACTGATACCGGCCGGCTTCCGGTTGCTTCCGCCGGTCCCCCCATTGGCGCCCCCGCTCTCGTCGTCGACGCCGCCGGTCCAGAAGACCCGGCGGAACGACGGCGGAAGATCGTTCTCGTCTAGCGTCCGGTCATCCGAATACACGCTCGTCGTGAGCAGAAACTCCACGACATCGAGCGCCGCGTCACTCATTCCGTGAACCTATTCGCCACACGTTCTTAACAGCGTCGTCATGCGCAGCGTATGCGATAGCGTTCCACAGACGCTGAGTCGTTGTGCCACGGCGACCGCTGGGACCGCGCCCCACCCGAATGGCACAACCGTTTTCGTCCATCGGCTCACACTCACCCGTATGAACGTGTTGCTGGGTCTCGGCGGCAGCGACGAGTCGGTGAAGACGCTGCGACGGACCATCGAGCGGACGAGTGAGGTCGGTGACGACCTCACCATCGTCGTCGTCGACAAGCCCGAGTCGAAACGCTCGCAAGACGAGATGTACCGGGAGGCGGTCGACGAACTCGAGGACGCCGGCCTCGACGACGTCACCGTCGAAACGCTCGAGGGCGATCCGGGAAGCGCGCTGGTCAACTACGCCGAACAGGGCGAGTACGACCAGCTCGTCATCGGCGGCGGCACCCTGAGCCCGATGGGGAAGATCCAGCTCGGGCCGATCACCGAGTTCGTCCTGTTGAACGCCCCGACGACGGTCAAACTGGTGCGATAACGATGGCGGGTTCGCGCCAGTATCCCGACGAACCGTCCGGCCCCTTCCCCTCGCCGACGACGACGGTCGAGGACCGCGAGGGGCGATCGATCGAGATCCAGTCACCGGCAGGGTTCACCGATGAGACGCTCGAGGACATCGTCACGATGTACACCGAGTTCGACCCGACCGACCGGGCACAGGGGATTCCCCCGACCGGCGAAGCCCGCATCCGCAACTGGCTCGAGGCCATCGGCGACCACAGCGTCAACGTCGTCGCTCGCCACGACGGCAACGTCGTCGCGCACGCGATGTTGGTCCCCGACACCGACGATCCGTCCGCGATCGAACACAACGGAGACATCGAGTGGGAACTCGCCATCTTCGTCCTGCAGGCCTACCAGCGGGCCGGGATCGGCACGGTGTTGCTCGAGAACTTGCTGGGCCACGCGAGCGAGGTCGGCATCACCCACGTCTGGCTGACCGTCGAGCGGTGGAACAACCCGGCGATCGCCCTCTACAAGCGGGTCGGCTTCGAGTCGACCGGGACCGAGAGCTTCGAACAGGAGATGGCGATCCTGCTCGAGGCCGACGGCGACCGGTGACCGCCGGTTCGACCGGTAGCGCGTTCTCTGGTGACGATCACACCGACAGCACGGGCTGGCTCGCGTAGGAGAGGACGTACTCGGCGGCCTGCTCCAAGACCTCCGCCTCGGTGCCGGTGACGGGCTCTCGCGGGAGGACGATGAAGTCGGCTTCGACGGCGTCGGCGGTGTCGAGGACGACGTTCCCGGGGTGGCGCGTCTTCCGCGTCCGCGAGAAGCCGTCGTCGACGGAGGTGGCCAGCGGCACGTCGGCCTCGGTGGCGACCTCGCCGATGTCGGCGAAAAAGCCCTGCGTGTTCTCCGCGACGTCGGCTTCGTCCACGGTGCCGGCGTCCAGTCCGTAGACGACGCCGCGTCCGAGGATGAACAGCGCGTGGACGGCGGCGTCGTAGCGGTCGGCGACGGCGACGGCGTACTCGACGGCGGTGGCTGACTCGTCGCTTCCGTCGACCGGCGCGAGAACGGTGTCGACGGTAAACGGCTCGCTGGCGTCCATACGCGGCAGTGGGCGGCCCGTCACAAAAAAGCCACCCCACGCCCAAGAGAAGCGAGGTCGCCAGCCCACCCACGGGCTGAACGGTGATATTTAAGCAATCACGGATGAACGTCCGAGTATGTTCGATACGGTCGTGATCGCAACCGACGGCTCAGACAGCGTGAAACGGGCCGTCGACGTCGCCCTCGACCTCGCCGGCCGATTCGACGCCGAAGTCCACGCGCTCTCGGTGATCGACGCCAGCGAGGTCGACGCCTCGCCCCAGCAGCTCCGGGACGAACTCGAGACCGCCCTCGAGACGACCGCCGACGCCGCGCTCGCCACCGTCGAGAATCGCGCACAGCGGGACGTGACGACGGCGGTCCGCAAGGGGCACCCGGCCGTCGAGACCTGCGAGTATGCCCGCGATGTCGACGCCGACGCGATCGCGACCGGCACCCGCGGCCGCCATGGCGAGAACCGCCTCCTGCTCGGCAGCGTCGCCGAGCGGATCGTCCGCACCTCGCCGGTCCCCGTGCTGACGGTTCGGCAACTCGATCCAACGGGCGACGACGGGACCGAGACGGCCGCGGACGCCTGACTGCGATCGACGGCTCGGGAGCGCTCGCCCCGACGCATCCGCGCCGCCGTTCGGGCTCGCGATACCGGCGATTACTTCCCCGCCGGTCACGCAGCAGGGAGCATGTACGACGAACTCATCGAGAGCGGCGATCTCCCTCTCGCCCGCAAATCCGTGCTGCCGGGAACCGGCTTCTTCCTGCCCGACACGCTCGAGGAAGACCTGGAGGACCAGCAGACCGAAGCCGCGCTCGAGGGGGCCGAGGCCGCCGTCATCGCGGACCCGGACGCTGACGGGCTGGCCTGTGTGGCCCTCATCCGGGAGGCCTACGGTGACGTGCAGAACATTCCGGAGCCCGACGAGGCCGAAGAGAGCGACGCCGACGCCCAATCGGAGCCGGTCGCCGACGCGACGGACGACGCGGATGCGGAGAACGTCCTCCCGGCTGGCGAGGCCGACGCTCCGCTCGAGGAGCCCGAACCGACGCCGCACACCGTCGCGCTCGTCCCTGCCAGCCCCCACGACGTGGAAGACGCGCTGGCGCGCGTCGCCGAGTACGGCGACGAGGGGATCGATCTCTTCGTCTGCGACCTCGCGCCCGACCGATACGAGTACGTCGCAGACGAACTCGCCGCGGCGCTCGAGACCGCCGACCGGATCGCGTGGTACGACCACCACCAGTGGGGCGACGACGTGGCGGCGGCCGTCCGCGAGGCCGGCGTCGACCTCGTCGTCGGCGACTCCGACGAGGAGTGTTCCGCCGACGTGGTCTATCGCTCGCTCGAGTACGACTTCGACCCGCTGTACGAGGAACTGGCCGCTGTGACTCGAGACCACGATCTCTGGCTGCGCGAGGACCCGCGTAGCGACGATCTGGCGGACTACGCCTACTGGACCGACCCGGCCGAGTACGTCGAGGTTGTCCGCGAGTACGGCGTCGACCTGCCCGACTGGGTCACCGAGTACATCGCCGAGCGCCGCGTCGAGAAAGAGGCGCTCATCGAACAGGCCGTCGGCCGGGCCGAACTCCGCGAGATCGGCGGCTACACGGTGGGCATCACCTACGGCCGCTGTTCGCAAAACGAGGTCGCAGAGGCCATGCGCGAGCAGGGTGCCGATGCCTCGGTAATCGTCAAACCCGCCGGCTCGGCCTCCATCCGCGGCACCGACGAGTTCGACCGCTGCCACGAGGTCGCGGGGAAAGTAAACGGCGGCGGCCACCCGAAGGCCGCCGGCTGCAAACCCGACATCTACGACGACATGCTCGACTACGCGAACCACTGGACGACCCGCGGCGCCGTGACGAAGCGGGTCATCCTCGATGCGTTCCGTGATGTCGTCGAAGAAGCCGACGAGGACGCCGAGAGCGACGCGGGCGACAACTAAAGACGGGTACCCGGCGGCGGTGGCGCGCGCTAGGCCGCGGTGAGGCGAGCGAGGCGCGAGCCGTGCGAGCACCTCGAAACGCGAACGGCGACGCCGTGAGCGCACGACGAACCGCGGAACGACTCCGTTCGAGGGATGAGCGCGCGAACGGAGTGAGTGAGCGAATCGGTTGGGGAGGGCGTGGAAATCCCGTGTTGCCGCGATAGCAAGAGCACGCTATATTCTGTACACGATCGTTCGCGAGTATCCCGTTCGATCCACGGGGACCAGCTAACGCATGCTCTGATTCCAGCATTGCCTCCGTGTATCACATCCGATCGAGCGGACGACAATCACTGTCGCGACGCGAAGTAGCGCAACACGAGCTGTAAGACGTGAACGAAGACGCCGGCGACGGCGATGTAGACGCCGATCGTCTGCAAGGCGACCGACGCGGTCCGCTGATCGCGCACCTTCCAGATTTCCCAGCCCAGCCGCAACAGGAATCCAAGAAAGATCAGCACGAAGCCGAGGAGCAACACCGGCGGGACGAACGTCCCGACGAGAATCGCGACGAGGCCGCCGATGAACGCGTAGTTAGCGTACGACCCCCAGTGCTCGAACGTCTTCGACCGCGCGTAGACGTAGGCCGCGATAGCGGCGGTCAGCACGGCCACGACGACCGCCGTCACGAGGAGGATCGTCAACTGGGCCGCTCGAGGGGCGAAGCGCAACACGCCGGCCCCGAAGATACCGAACGCCAGTTGCAAGAGAACCATCCCGACGAACGCGATCCCCGTATCGCCGCCCCGGACGCCTCGTTCGGCGACGAGTTGGCCGGCCATGATCGCCGCGCCGTAGACGACCGCACCGATGATCGGCACCGAGAACAGGTAGTCGTTGATCGTCGCGAGCGGCGTCGCGACGAGGACGTACATCACCGCCACGTTGATCGCCATCAGCGCGCTCGCGCCGCCGATCACGCGTGCGTCCCGACTCGAGAGACCGACCCCGCTGCCGGTCTCGTACGGGGTTTCGGTCGAGCTCATCGATCCCGCTACGTCCTCGAGCGTCAAAGGTCGATGGCCGACAGGTGCCGGTCGCGGTGCGAAGACGACCGAAAACGACGCGCAACCGACGACCCAAAAGCGGCGGAATTACGCCTCGGGCGCGTCGCCTGCGTTCCACCGGTCCGAGTACGCCGTCCCGCAGGTACACTGCGCGTAGGCGTGGACGACATCCCCCTCGGCGTAGATGCCGCCGACCTCTTCGTTCTGTTCCTCGGCGAACGCGAAGATGAACTGCACCGCGTGACCCTCGCCGTCGGCCTCCGGACACTGCCCGGTAGTCAGGGCGTCGTCGATGTCGCCCTCCGTGCTCATCGCCGACTTGGCGAACTCCATCGCGCCGGTGCCGGTCGCGGCCTGAAAGGCGCTTCGACCGCTCTCGCCGTCGACGACGATCAGTATCCCGTCGTCGACTCGGTCGCCGAACTGCTCGAGTCGGTCGTCGGAGACGTACGAATCGGCCAGAAACAGCGCGACATCCTCGGGGCGCTCGCCCGCCAGAAACTCTTCGCGTGGGTTGCTCATACCGGCGGATTGGCGCTCGAGGTGGAAAAAGGACTGTATTCGCGTCCGCGCTTGTCCGCGAGTCCGCGGTCGACCGTGGCTATCGCTGGCAATCGAGTGTCGAAAAATGAACGCCGTGGTACTCCCTGTCGTTCGTGAAGCGGCCGACGAGTCAGACCTCGAGATCGGACGCGGCCAGCATGACCTGCAGCGCTTCGCTCGGCGACATGTCGTCGTCGAGCTGGCCGGCGTACCAGGTCAGGAGGTCCACGAACACTTCGCGGACGTCGTTCGACGTCGCGCGGTGGTGTGCGAGTTCCCCGTCGGTCTTCAGTGTGATATCGACCCCATGCGGTTCGGACGCGTCGGCGAGTGCGTGATCGGCGCGGTGTGTGCGTGCGTGATCGTCACCCTCGCCGCGGCCGTCTCCGGCGGGCCGATCGCCCGCTGGAGGGGTGGCCGCGGCCTCGAGGGCCGCCGAGTTCGCCGTGCGATTCGGTCCGGATTCCTCCGAGCGAACGAGAAAGCGATTCTCGCCCAGTTCGTCGACGCGGTCGTCTTCTAACCGCAAGTCGTCGGGGACGAGAACGCCGTCGTCGTGCTCAATGGAATCGGAGGTCATAGCAGTGGTTGGTTATAGGTGGAGGTGGCGTTAGACCGAGACGACCTCTTTGTCACCGAAGGTCGACGGCACGGTCACGCCGTAGCTGAACTGCGCACCGGACTGGTCGATGAGCTTGACGGTCGCACCCTCTCCGCCCTCGAGTCCGTTCGTCTCGATCGCGGAGACGTTGATACCGAGTTTGACGCGGTCGTCAGTGTTCAGCAGTTCGGTGCTGCTTCCGGCTCCGGTGATGTTCTCGGTTGCGAACTCCGTCGCGCTCGCTCCGGCGACGCTGTCGCCACCGTTGTCGTAAACTAGTGTCACGTCAGCGTCGTCGCTGGTATACTGTACCGTCAGCGAGGACAGGTCGATCGCGTTTGACCCGGCCGACTTCATGATCGTCATGTTGACCTTGTCGACGTAGTCACCGCTGACGTTCCCACTCGCGTGGACGACTTCGACCTGGTTCGCGACGGCTTCCTGCGTCTCGGAGCCGGTGTCGGACGCCTGGCTCTGCAAGACACCAGCCGTGTTGATCAGCACGCCTGCCGCAATCGCCGCGACCAGGACCATCGCGATGAACACGATGAGCGTCCCGATTCCGACCTGCCCGCGGTCGTCATCGGAGACTTGAAGTTTTTCGAACATCAGTGTTAGACCTCCACGACCTGCTTGTCACCGAATGTAGACGGGACGCTGATGCCGTAGGTGAACTGCGCACCGGACTGGTCGACCAGCGAGACGGACGCACTACCGCCACCTTCGAGCCCGTTTCCGCCGTTGATCGTCGCGACGTCGATAGCGAGTTTGACGCGGTCGTCGGTGTTGAGCAGTTCGCTACTGTCACCGGCACCGGTGATGTTCTCGGTCGCGAACGTCGTTCCGCTCGAGAGCGACGCCGGCGTCGCAGTGCTGTTGTACGTAAGTGTCACGTCGTCTTTGTCGCTCGTGTACTGGACGGTCATAGCCGACAGGTCGATCGCTTCGGAACCCGCCGATTTCATGATCGTCATATTGACCTTGTCGACGTAATCACCGGAAACGGTACCACTCGCGTGGACGACTTCGACCTGATTCGCGACGGCTTCCTGCGTCTCGGAACCGGTGTCGGACGCCTGGCTCTGCAAGACACCAGCCGTGTTGATCAGTACGCCTGCCGCAATCGCCGCGACCAGGACCATCGCGATGAACACGATGAGCGTCCCGATCCCGACCTGCCCGCGGTCGTCGGTATCGTAGTCTGTTATTGCTTCGAACATTGTGTGTACACCCTGTATGCCGTCCTCGCCCGCATCGTGCCAGCTGCGTCGCGACACGAGCCGTCCGCGCGGACGCTCCCCGCCGGCTCGACGGGCCGAACCCGTCGCTCCCACCGTGGGCGTGGCGACGGGACACCGGTGGCGTCCCGTCGAAGGCCGGCGCGTGACGAGGTGTGTGGCATCACAGATTCTGGGGATGTACCCCAGCCGCCACAAGGGATAGTCGGAGTATCAAGCTCAGTATCACTTCAGTCGGCGTATCGAGCCTCGACTCACGACTCGAAACACGGACCGATTCGGCGGACGAACTCGAGCGTACACCTTTAGGACCGCTCTCGCTACAGGGGAGTAGCATGACCGCATCGTCCGATGGGGACCGCCACCACCGCTGCACTCGGCGATCGGCGACGAGCCGACTGACGCGTCCGCGGAGGTAAGATGGATTTCGGACTCGACTCCCTGCGCGACCTCATCGAAGACTTCCTCAGTGCCAGCGGCGGCCGCCGGGGCCGCGAGCGCGAGCAGCGCCGACAACAGCAACCCGACGAACCCGCAGGCGACGCTGCGACGGCCGACGCGCAGGCACGCGATGACACTGGATCGACGACGGCCGAAACGACGGCCGACGCGGGAGCCGTCGAGGACGATACCGGGGGCGGCAGCGGAGGCGGTGGCGGCTTCTTCGGCCGCGGATCGGGAGCCACCGACGAGGACGACCTCGACGACCTCTACTACCGACTCGAGGAACTCGAGGAGGAACTCGAGGAGAAGGAGTCGACGCTTGGCACGGTACGCGACTCCCAACAGCAGGTCGCGGACCAAGTCGAAGAGATGAACGACACGGTCCGCCAGCTGCTCGGCGTCTACGATATGTTGACCGACGACGTGAACCCGTTCACCGGCGACGGTGAGGAACGGAAGGGGTTCGGCGTCTTCGGCGAGGACGAACCGGCGGCCGACGGCGGCACGCAGGCGGAACTCGGCCTCGAGGACTCGAAGCGATCGAGCAGCGAGGAGACGGTGTCGTTCGACGATCTGAAGGGCGTCATCGAAGACGCGGCGGCCGCACAGGCCGACGGAAGCGGTGGCGGCGAGCGGATCACGTTCGACGAGGACGACATCGGCAGGACTGACGACGGAGACGACGATACCCGCGTGGAAGTGCAGGCGACCGAGAACGTCGACGGCCCCGACACGGACGACGGGGGCGATGCGAGTGACGCAGACGACGGCTCGGACGTGACCCTCGAGACGCTCGCGGACACGTACGCGACGGACATCATCGTCTTCGAGTGGCTGACCGAACTGGTGCGGACGGCTGGACCGGCGGCGACGCTGCGGGCGATCTCGTACTACGCCGAGATCGGCTGGATCGACGACGGGGTCAAAGAACAGCTCGAGGCAGTGCTCAGTGGCCCGGATCTCGACATCCACGTCGATCCGGGAACGACGCCGGACGAACTGACCGCGGAGGATCACGCCGACAGCTACACGTACATCATGAAGCTCCAGGAGATCCACGAGACGAAACGGGAAGTCGAACCGGACGTCGAGTCGGGGGCGTAGCCGTGACCCGAGTCGGCGGCAACGGAGGGTGATCGAACGTGGGATTCAGTACCAGCGGGGCGACGGCGATCATCTTCGTCGGCGTCCTCGTCGCCGCGGGGATCGCCGTCCCCGTCCTCCAGACGGCCCAAGAGGAGCGACGGACGGCGATAGCAGAGCGCGACGATCGGGCGCTGGCGATGCGAAACACCGCGATCGAGGTCGCGTCGTGGAGCTACAACGAAAGCGGGAACGACGATTTCACAATGGACGTGAACAACACCGGCTCGACGGTGCTCTCGGTCTCCGAGACGGATCTACTGGTCGACGGCGTCTACCAGGGGTCGTACGCGACGAGCGTCGACGGGACCGCCGACCGCGAACTGTGGCAGCCCGGCGAGACCCTGACGGTGACGGTCTCGACGTCACGGCCTGACAGGGTAAAGATCGTGACCGAACACGGGATCGCCGACACGGTGACGGGGGTGTGATCGATGGCAGGTGACTCCGTCTCGACGCTGATCCTCTTTATCGCCGCGATGCTCGTCGCCGCCGGCGTCGCCGGAACGCTGGTGACCAACGTCAACGAACTCAGCAACTCGGTCGACACCCACAGCGCCGAAGTCACCGAGAAAATCGACACCGACATCGAGATCATCAGCGATCCGGGCAGCGAGGCGGTGTACAATGCCAGCGGGTCGGAAAACGTCACGATCCTCGTGAAAAATACCGGCCAGGAGACGCTGCCAACGGACGGGACGGCAATCGACGTGCTGGTCAACGGCTCGTACGTCTCGAGCGACGGGTTCACCGTGACGGTTCGAGACGGCGGCGGCCCCTGGCGGGACGGGACGGTCGCCGAACTCGAGATCGACCGGTCGCTCGCGACGCCGGGCGAACACCGGGTCGTCGTGACCATCAACGGCGCGGAGGAGGTGTTCGAATTCTACGCACCATGACCGACTACTACTCCATCGGACTGAGCGGGCGGGATCGCGTGAACAACGCCATCGGGGGCGGCATCCCCGAAGGGAGCATCGTCCTCATCGAGGGACAGGACGGCGCGGGCAAGAGCGCGCTCTCCCAGCGGCTCTCCTACGGGATGGCGACCGAGGACGCCTTCGTCACCTACGTCTCGACGGAGCTCGAGTCCTGGGAGTTCGTCCAGCAGATGAACTCGCTGTCCTACGACGTGGTCGACCTCCTGCTGGGCGAACAGCTGTTGTTCCTCCACGCGAACGTCGACACGCACAACGACGGGCGGGAACGCCAGCTGCTGGCGCGACTCGCGAGCGCGGAGACGCTCTGGAAGGCGGACGTGGTCTTCGTCGACACGCTCTCGGCGCTGCTGCGCAACGACCCGAACTACGAGGCGGTGATCGAGGAGGGCGACGAGGATCACGTCATTCAGCGGCTCGTCACGTTCCTGCGCCAGATGACCATGCGGGACAAGGCCGTCGTCCTGACGGTCGACCCGACCAGCGTCAGGGAGGACGCGTTGCGCCCGCTACGGAACGTTGCGGACGTCTACTTCGAGATCGAGACGAACACCGTCGGTCAGGAGATCAGGCGGAAGATCCTGGTCCGGCGGTTCCAGAACATGAAGAATCCGGTCGACGACTCCATCGGCTTCAGCGTTCAACAGGGCCGCGGGGTCTCGATCGTCAGCAGGACGGTGGCATAAATGTCCGACTTCGGCACCGCACGACTCGAGAACGAACTGGATGCACTGGCCGCAGAGTACCCCCATCTCCGAGAGCACCTCGACTGGTTCTACGAGGAGTACGGCGAGTACCCGAAGCTCATCGACGAGCCGTCGGGCGAGTGGGAGTCAGACAGGCCGAACGTCATCTACGAGGCCGAGGCGCCGATCTTCTGTCACGTCCACGGCGATCTGGGGATCGACACCACCTACTACTGCGTCGAGCCGACGCTCGAGGACGAGGACAAGGCGCTGTACGACCGAATTCGACAGCGCATTCTGGACAAGAGCGTCACGCGGCCGGCCCCGGGTGACAACGAGGAGTTCGAAGAGCACTTGGACGAGCTACTGGACGAAGTCGTCGAGATCACGTCGGGGATCACCGGCCAGTCGATCGGCCGGCTCAAGTCCATCGGCGGGAGCAAGGTCTCCCTTTCGAAGAACCAGTTCGACCGGCTGCGCTACCAGCTTCAACGCGACATCGTCGGCCTCGGGCCGCTTGAGCCGGTGATGGTCGACCCGGCCAACGAGGACATCCACGTCATCGGCCCGAAGCAGTGTTACCTCGATCACGGCACCTACGGCATGATCTCGGCGACGGTCGACTTCGGGACTCCCGAGGAGTTCGAACAGTGGCTGCGGAACATGGGCGAGCGGATGAACCACCCGGTCAGCGACTCCGACCCGGTGATCGACGCGACGCTGCCCGACGGCTCGCGTATCAACATCATCTACTCCGACGACGTCTCCGTGCAGGGGCCCTCGCTGACCATTCGCCAGGGCGAGGAGATTCCGCTGTCGGTCTTCCAGATCACGAAGTGGGGAACGATCAGCCCGGAACTGGCGGCCTATCTCTGGCTCTGCCTCGAGAACGAACAGACCGTCTTCGTCGTCGGGGAGACGGCGTCGGGGAAGACGACGACGCTGAACGCCGCGCTCTCGTTCATCCCGCGGGACGCGAAGATCTACACCGCAGAGGACACCGCAGAGGTCATCCCGCCTCACGATACCTGGCAGCAGCTACTCACTCGGGAAGGGTCGGGCGACGAATCGGCTGACGTGGACATGTTCGATCTGGTCGCGGCCGCGCTGCGTTCGCGACCCGACTACATCATCGTGGGCGAGGTCCGCGGGGAGGAGGGCCAGATGGCCTTCCAGGCGGCCCAGACCGGTCACCCCGTCATGCTGACGTTCCACGCCAGCGACATCGTCTCGATGATCCAGCGCTTTACCGGGGCCCCGATCAACGTCCCCGAGACGTTCATGGACAACTGCGACGTGGCGCTGTTCCAGAACCGCGTCAAGCAGGGCGACGACGTCCTCCGGCGGGTCACCTCGGTCCAGGAGATCGAGGGCTACTCCGACTACGAGGGCGGCGTCGTCACCCGACAGGCGTTCAAGTGGGACCCCCGCGACGACGAGGTTTCCTTCACCGGTCGGAACAACTCCTACGTCCTGGAAGAACAGATCGCGACGCTGCTGGGCTACCAGGACACCCGGCTGATCTACGACGAACTCGATCGCCGCGCGGAGATCATCCGCCAGCTCATCGACGCCGACGTGCTGGGCTACCACGAGGTCAACAAGGCGATCGCCGACTTCCAGCGCGACGGCCTCGAGGGGCTGCCCATCCGGATCAGCGGCATCGATCAGTTCGCCTGAGCACAGACCATGTCGACCGACACCCAGTCCGCGCCCGATATGAGCGCTCGAACGGCTCTCGAGTCGCTCAACCGGGCGTACGCGAACATGGAGATGTCCGCGTCGCGGTACCTCCTGTTGATCGTCTTCCCCTCGTTCGTCTTCTTCCTCGGGACTGGCGTGGCGGCGCTCGTCCTCGGGCTCTCCTTGATGCTCGCGCTTCCGGTCGTGCTGTTGGGCGTGCTGGCGATGGTGGTCGCGGTCATCTACCCGAAACTGGCCCAAGACCGCAAACGCAAGCAGGTCCGCCAGCGCTTTCACCTCTTCTTGACTCATATCACCGTCCTCTCGATGACGAACATCAACCGCGTCGAGATCTTCCGCACGCTGGCGGAGGAAGACGAGTACGACGCCTTAGCCGAGGAGATGGGCCACCTCGTCGCGATGGTCGACACCTGGAACCAGAGCTTAGACGACGCCTGTCGACTGCGGGCGAAGCAGACGACGAGTCCGCTCCTGACGGACTTCCTGGAGCGACTGGCGTACACGGTCGGCGGCGGCCAGCAGATCAGCGAGTTCCTGATGGACGAACAGGGGACGATCATCCAGCAGTTCGTCACCCGATACGAGGCGGACCTGGCGAAACTCGACGTGATGAAGGAGCTGTACATGTCGATGATGCTGTCGGTGGCGTTCGTCCTCGTGTTCGCCATCGTGCTCCCGATCCTGATCGGAATCAGCCCGACGCTGCTGATCGCCGGGACGATCGTCATGTTCTCGATCGTTCAGGCGGGGTTCGTCTACGCGATCCACGTCGTCTCGCCGTACGATCCCATCTGGTACATCGAGGAGACCGAAGGGACCGGCCCCTTGACGCGGATTCCGCGGGCGCTCGCGATCGGCGCCGGCTGTAGCCTCCTCCTCGCGGTCGTCATGGTGCTCGCGGTCCTCGGAATCGTCCCAGGGATCGCGAGCCGCGTCCCACTGCCGATCATGGCCGCGCTCCCCGTGACGCCGCTGCTCCTGCCGGGCTGGCGGATGCGCCAGGAAGAACAGAAGGTGAAGGTCCGCGACGGGGAGTTCCCGAGCTTCATCCGCGCGCTCGGTGCCGTCGAGAGCGTCAAGCAGACCTCGACCGGGAGCGTCCTCGAAAGTCTTCGGCGCAAGGACTTCGGGGCATTGACCGACAACGTCGACGCACTCTACAAGCGGCTCAACATGCGGATCGACGATGTCCGCTCCTGGCGACTGTTCGCCGCCGAAACCGGCTCCTATCTCATCCAGAAGTTCGGCGACATGTACGTCGTCGGCCGACAGATGGGCGGCGACCCGCAAGTGCTCGGGCAGGTCATCAGCGAGAACCAAAACGAGGTGCTGAAAGTTCGCGAAAAACGGGAGCAAGCGACGATGACGCTGATCGGCGTCCTCTACGGCATCACCGCGGCGGCCGTCTTCTCGTTTTTCGTCGGCCTCGAGGTCGTCGAGATCATGATGAATATCACGAGCGAAATGAATCTCCAAGAGCAGAGCAACGTCGCCGGCAACCTCCTCAGCACCGAACAGTACGATATTCGGACCATCGAGTACCTGCTCTTGTTGACGATCCTCATCAACGCCGCGCTCTCGGCGGTCATGATCCGGATCACCGACCGCGGCCACATCATCAGCGGGCTGGTCCATTTCGTGTTCATGACCTGGCTCGGGGCCGTGATCGCGGTCGTCACGCAGTACGTGGTCAACGCGGTCATCAGCGTCTGAGAAGGGGCTCCCACCAGTTCGTCGCTGCCGACGGATCGGTCCGGTGGCGACCGCGACTCACGGCTCGTAATGACGTGAATCTTCTTGAGTGTTCGGTGGCTGAAACACCAATAGACCGGCGACGCCGGCCACCCATGTCAGACACACAACCCTACCTCGAGACGCTCGAACGATCGGCCGGGCGAACCGACGCCACCATCCAATGGGCGCGCTTTCTCGGCGAGACCTTCGGCACGACCGGCGCGCTGAACTGCCTGCGCTACTACGAGGACCTGGGCTGGATCAGCCCGCTCGTCCGCGAGCAGATGACCTCGTACCTGCGCGGCCTCTCGCTGGGCGAAATCCACAACAAGCGCTACGACGAACCGACGACCCTCGAGTACCCCCTCGAGTCGCTCAGCGGGACGCTCTTTGGCGCACACGCCCAGAGTCTCGAGTACATCGCGGAGATTCGCGGCGACGACCTCGAAGAACACGTCATGATCGCACGGATGGCCGAACGACGAGTCGAACGACGGATCGACGACGACGAAGACGACGCTGACGAGCCGAACGAGATGGTGAGTATCATCCGCGACGGACCGTCGACACACTGATCATTCATCCGGCAGGAGGCCACAACGCTTATCAGTAATTTCGTGTCCGGGGAGAAAATAGACCATTTAAACACTTAGTTTAGATATTATATTCTTTCCACCCATTTATGAGAGTCGAGTAGGCACATAGTGGACGAGTCCGCAACGAGACAGTTATTATGTCATTCACGTATGCTTAATTTACAACCCCCCAGTACTGTTCATATCCCTGTCTCTTAATATGTGACAGCGTCAGACACTGAGTACTCGTGCGTGGATCAGCTTCGATCGGCCGGCGGCAGTGCGTGGTCGCCAGTCGCGGATCGACCGCGTCACGAACCCCCTAGGTGATCGTCAATGCGTGAGGACACACCCGATACCGAATCCGTACTCGACGAACTGTCGAGGGCGGCGACTGCGGACGCTCAGTCGGAATCGTACGACATCTCGCTCGGAACGGCCGAGGACACGACCAGAGACGTCGAGCGTGAACTCGACGAACTGATGGAGCAGGTAAACAGTGCGCTCCCGACCGAGGAGGTCCAGTTCGACGAGGCCATCATCAAGGAGAACTTAGACGAGATCCTCCTGATGCTCATCGCGCTTCACGAAGAAACCCACGGGAAGGAACTGCTCTCGGACCTGACCCACCTCTTCGGTGCCCAGTTGAGCCCGGGGACCGTCTACCCGAGCCTCCACAACTTGGAGGAAGAGGACGTGCTCTCGATGCACGCCAAAGTCAGAACCAAGGAGTACTCGATCGCCGACGAGGAGTACGTCCGTGCGACCGTCGAGCGAACGATGGTCCAGCACCTCGCCTTCGGCCTGCTGCTGTACGCCTTCCTCCCGCGGCTCTGAGGCCGCACTCATTTCGACTTTATTTTCGATCCGAGAGCGACCGCGATGCCGGGTTCACCGTAGATTCAGCCCACGCAGCAAGCGCTGTTTACGGCGAATCCGACGCTCGATCGTCGACGACCGACCACGGTAGACCGGCTCAGTCCTCGAGGTCCTTCGCGATCTCGCTCAGGCTATCGCTGGGCGGCTCACGGGCGTCGTAGAAGGCCGTCTCGCCGGGCGCGCGAAGTCCGTAGAGGAACTCGGGTTCGACGACGTCGATCAGGACCGAGCCGCCCGCGGGCACGTCGGCCTCGTCGGTCCACTCGCGGAGTCGATCCGTCGCGCCGCTGGGGTCACGCGCCTGGTCTGGCGTCTCGTAGACGCCCGGCACCGCGAGCTCGTCGCCCGTCAGCGCCCGCTCGACCCGCGCGAACAGTTCCTCGCCCTCGAGGACGACCCGGACGACCTCGTCGGTCGTGAACGCGTCGCGGTCCTCGGCCGGTACCTCGAGTTTGACGCCGGTCGCCGTCTCCGTACACGTCGACCGAACCGTCTGCACCGAGGGATGGTCGCTCGCAATTCTGTCAGCCATGGGAAAACGAATGGGTGAGTCGGCGTCGCTTACTCCTCGTCGCCGTCGCCGCCCTCGCCGAGCAGCTCGTCGACATCCGCGCTGCCGCGGTCGACGATCGAGGCGTTGATCTGTGCGACCGCGTCGGAGACCTCGCGGCCTCGCACCGTGATCCGGCGGCGCTCGCCGTCACGCGAGGGCTTGTACCCGGTCTGGCGCTCTTTCATCAGCACTTCCTTCAGGTTCGAGCCGGCGACCTCGCCGTTGAGCGGGCGCCCGGCGTCGTCGGAGCCGCCGGTGATCTCGAGCGTGTAGCCGTCGAGTCCGACCGAACCGCCGTCGACTTCCTCGCCGATCGACTTGCCGATGAATCGGTTCGCGTCCTGCTCCTCTGCTTCGAGCTGGTAGGACGACCCCGAATCCGGGTCGCCGACAACGACAGTGAAACTTGCCATGCCCGACGGAAGACGGCGGTCGCTCAAAAGATCATCGATCGATCTTTTACACTGCGGCCTATGGCGCTGACGGCAGCGTAGCTGCCGTACAGCGCGATGTCCCTCGGTAAAAGGTCGATCAAAAGCACTCCTCCCTCCCCGCCACTCCGTTTCGGGTCGGTCGTCGGCCCGCTCGTTCGCGCCTCCGGCGCTCACTCGCGGAGAGTATCGGTGAACGGCCTGCCCTCCCCCGGGTTGGACAGCTCTCGCGGTGCTCGAGCCGTCCGCCCGGCCGATGAAAGCGGCGACGCGTCACATCCAACTCGCTCGAACAGTCAAGTACGTCGCTCCCGTACGTCCGCACGTGTTCATCGATCCCGGGCGACTCGAGATACGCCTGCGAGACGAGTTCGGCGGGACGACGGGTCAGTCCCGCGTCGTCGTGCGTCAAGCCGTCGATCTGGCGGATTCCGGCCAGTACGAGGACGACGCGGGGACGACGCTGACGAACGACCTCGTCATCGGCGAGCTGTCGGACGCCCCCGAGGGGAACCCGCCGGAGCGGTGGAACTGGTGGATCGGCTCGCTCGAGGTCGCATACGGCGGCTACGGCCGGTTTGGAATCAGGGCGTATCGGAAATGACCGATCGATTCGGAGGGCAACACCGAATAGGGTCCGCGACGAAGGTGGTGGCGATGAGACAGCTGTCGCGACCGGTCTGGCCGGCCTACCTGCTGTCGGTACTCGTCGCTGGCCTCGGCCACTGTTACCTCGGGCGGTGGAAACGCGGCGGGATCTGGTTCGGCTGTTACGGCCTCGCGATCGCGTTTCTAAGCGCGCGATCGCTGGCGGGTGCGTTCGCACCGGGCGAACCGTTCGTCGTGTCGGCACTGCAGGTCGAGTCGGTGAGCTACACCGACGTAGCCGTGCCCCTCGCGATCCTGCTCGTCTGCCTGCTCGACGTCTACCTCATCGGGCTGACCGAGCGGACGGCCGCCCGAACGACCGGGACCGAAGACCTCAGTTCGAACAGCACCTGAGCGGCCGTCGCGTCACGAGCGGTCACCAGAGAAGACGGTCACGAGCGCCTGAAAGCCCGCTTTCGACCCACGCTACGCTTTTGTATCCGTCCGACGAACGACGCCTATGGGACGCCTCAGTTTCGTCCTGTTGCGAGCGGTCGGCGCGCTCCTCCTGACACTCGTCGTGTTGAGCGTTGTCGCGACGATCGTCAGCATCGCGCTGTCCGTGATCGCCGCCGTCCTCTCGCTCGTCGTGACGCTCACCGTTCTGGGCGTATTCACGCTGGCGCTCGTCGGAGCCGTCTCGCTGCTCCGTCGCGGCTCGAGCGCCGGTAGCGAGACGAACGACCGACCGCAGTCGGAGCCACGCGGGGATGCCGAAGCGCGACTCCGCTCGCAATACGTCGCCGGTGAACTCGACGATGTGGAGTTCGAACGGGAACTCGAGCGCGTCCTCGGCCCCGACGAGCGGACCGGCCGAGATCGAGCGAGCCGGCCGTTCGGCCGGGAACGCGGCACCGAACACCGTCGCCACCGGAGCCGGTAGCGCCGCGCACCGACCTCGCGAGCGGGGTCGCCGGAAATCAACGGAGGCAAACCGCCCGAGTTCCAAGCGGATCGCAATGGAGGTCGAGTTTCTGGGCGGAGCGGGCGAGATCGGTCGGAGCGCGATCTGTATCGACGACGAGCTCTTGCTCGATTTCGGCATGGATTCCGGAAACCCGCCCGCGTTTCCCGTCGGCAATGTCGACCCCGAGGCCGTCGTCGTCAGTCACGGCCACCTCGATCACGTCGGCTCGATCCCGTCGCTGCTGTCGGGCGACGCGCGGCCGTCGATCCACTGGACGCGACCGACCTACGACCTCACGATGGTGCTTGCCCGCGACACGCTGAAACTCCACGGCGGGAGCTACGACTGCCCGTTCACCGAGGCGGAACTCGCTCGCGTCGCGGAAGTCTCGACGACCCACGGCTACCGCGAGCCCTTCGAGGCCGCCGGCTACGAGGTTACCTTCTTCGACGCCGGCCACGTCCCCGGCAGCGCCCACGTTCTCGTGGACGACGGCGACACCCGACTACTCTACACTGGGGACTTTCACACCGAAGAACAGCGGCTGCTCGCCGGTACGACGGCGCGGCCCGAGGCCGACGCCGTCATCTGCGAGAGCACGTACTCGGATGTGACGCGCCCGCCGCGCGAGGAAATCGAACGCGAGTTCGCCGAGAGTCTCCGGACCACGATCTGGGAGGGCGGCACCGTTGTCGTCCCCGCCTTCGGGATCGGCCGCACGCAGGAAGTGCTGTGCATCTGTGAGGAGCACGACCTCGAGTGCTACGTCGACGGGATGGGCAAACGCGTCACGGAGCTCTTCTTGCGGGAGGGAAACCGCGACTACCTGCGCGACCCCGACTTGCTGCGCCGAGCGAAGGGCAACGCCCGTTTCGTCGACGGCCGTGACGGCCAGCGCAAGCGCATCGCCGAGCAAAACACCGTGATCGTCACCACAAGCGGAATGCTCCACGGCGGCCCCGCGATGACGTACGTGCCCGCGATCCGCTCGCATCCGACGAACAAGATCGCCATGACCGGCTACCAGGTCGAGGGCACGCCCGGACGGGACCTGCTCGAGACCGGCAGCGCCGAGATCGACGGCCGGATGCTGCCCGTCAGCGCACAGGTCGAGCAGTACGACTTTTCCGCACACGCGGATCGAGACGGGCTGCGTTCGTTCCTCGCGGCCTACGACGACGAGCGGATACTCGTCAATCACGGCGATCGCTGCCCGGCGTTCGCGGCGGAATTACAAGAGGACGGATACGACGCCGCCGCGCCCGAACTGGGGGAGCGACTCGTCGTCTGACCGCCCGCCGGATCGCCCGCACCCCGCCGCGCGATCAGCGACCAGTGGACGTTCGAACTCGTCGAGGAGTTCTCGAACGAGTTCTTGGAGGAAGTCGACGCCTTCGAGGCGAGCGTCAGGGAGGAGATGGCCGACGGCGTTGATTACGTGACCGAGCGCCGGCAGAAGCGCCGGCTTCGCGAGCGCGCCGAAAACGACGATTGATCGGTCGGAAGCGCTCGAGCGCTCCGGTACCAGTGGCGAGCGCGCTACTCGTCTTTCCAGATGATCCCGTCGGTCGACGAGGTCAACACGGTCTCTCCGTCCCCGTTCTCGCAGACGACGTCCGACGTGAACTCGTAGCGGTCGTCACGCTCGACGACCGTGTCGAACGTCGATCGGCACGTGATCGGTTCGCCGGTGTAGACCGGCCGATGGAAGTTGAACTCCATCGTACTGGCCAGCACTTCGTTATCGCTTCCCAGCTTCGTCGGCAGCGTCGCGGTCAGCAACCCTTGTACCATCACTCGGCCGTCCTCGTCCGGCTCGGTGTGCCGGGCTTGGTCGTCGCCGGAGAGTTCCGCGAACCGCCGTACGTCTTCGACCGTGAACGTTCGCTCGAACGTTCTCGTCTCGCCTTCGATTGGCTGCGTCATCGGATTCGATCTCGAGAATGCAGGTCGGCGTACAACAAGATAGCGGTGGAGGGAGGACGCGTGGTCGCCGGCCGGGTGTCGCGATCGCTCAGAGCTCGCCGCCGCAGAACGGACAGAAGTTGTAGACCCCGTCGGAGGGGATCTCTTTCTCGCAGTCGGGACACCGATCGACGGGCGTTTCGTCGGCGCCGTACTGATCGAAGTCGGCGGTGAAGATCTGCGTATCGGAGCCGGTCCCGGTGTCGTCGGTGCTCGAGTCAGCGACGGCACCGGCGGTCTCGGCGGCCCCAGCGGTCCCCGCGGCGTCGTCGTTCCCCTCGCTCGGAGATCCGTCGTCTCGCGCCGTCGCGTCCGAATCGTCCGCGCTTCGATCGTCGGTAGCCGACGACGCCGCGGTGCTGTCGTCAGCGGAGGCTCCCGCGTCGCCGTCGCGGTCGTCACTCGAGCGACTGCGACGCGTAGCCCCCGATCCCGGGCTGGACGGGACGACCGCGTTCGACGGGTTGCGAGGTGTCTGCCGGGCCGTGCCGCGAGATGAGCGGCCGGACTCCGACGACGCGCGGCCGCTCGCCGCGCCGGCGGGCCGTCGGCCGGACGACTCCGTTCGGTTCCGAAGCCGGTGAGCGAGCCGCGACAGCCGGGGTCGCGGAAGCGACCAGTTGGGCCGCTCCCACCGCGACTGCGTCCCGAGAAGGGCTTCAACGCCGTAGAGCGCCGTGACGAGCAGCGGAACGGCAATCACGGCGGTTCGGACGATCTGGGACTCCGGTCCGGCAACGACCGTCTCGAGCGTCCGGCCGATCGGCCGATCGGGGCCGAGCGTTGCGTTGGCGAGCGCGACGAGCGCGACGACGGCGGGGAGCCCCGTGAGGGAGCCGACCACTAGACTCGTTCGGCCGCGATCCTCGCGAAGCGAGACGAGCGCGATCGTTCGGTACGCGAACGCGTGTGCGGCGACCGCAACGAGAAGAAAGAGCGGCGACGACAGCCGTAGCGCGCCGGTGTCCCAGACGGCGTACCCGATCGGACAGACGATACCGACGGCGGGAACGAGCAACAGGGGCAGCGGACTGACCACGTCGAAGCGATCGTCGACGTAGCGACGATAGCCGGCGACGAGGGACCCGGCACCGACCACGAGTACCAGTAGCGTTCCGAACGCGAGGACGGCCGTCCCGAGTTCCGCGACCGCGTCACCGCCACCCGCAGCCGTGACCGCCGTCCGGAAGGCGGCGAAGCCGACATCGGCGAGCACCAGAGTGAGCACCGTCGCCAGCACCGCGACGGGAACCGCGACCAGCTCCAAAAGCGCGAGCGTTGCGTGGTCGGTGCCAGATCCGTTCGGGAGGCGCATGATATCCAGACATATTGTGTTTGACGTAAATAAGTAGTGTTCGGTGCTATCGGGATCGCAGATCGCTCCCGAACGGGCTCAAGCCCTCGTCAGATATACCACTCTTCTGAACGATAGGGCGGAATCTACCCAGCAGCGTCCGTGAAGCGGGCCGCGACGGATCAATAAGAATACGCCAGTTCTGGCATACTTTTTTCTATTATGACTGAGAAAGTGCGCTGAATACCATGGCAGAACAAACCGAATTCAGCTGCGTCTCGTGTGAAACGACGTTCGATCCGGTACCGAACGGCGGCTTCTGTCCGGACTGTGATACGCCACATCCGGACTACGAAGCGCCGGCCGACGACGCCGACGAGGAACCCGAGACCGAGGACGACGTCGCCGACGACGGCGACGACTCGGCCGAGTTAGAATACGACGAGGACGAAAGCGAAGACGAGGCCGACGACGAGCCCGTCGTCGAGGACGCCGAAGACGAGGCGGCAGACGAACCCGCCGACGAAGACGACGACACAACCGATGACGAGGCAGACGCGTCGGAACCCGAGGCCGACGAAGATGAGGCCAACGAAGACGAGGCCAACGAAGACGAGACCGACGAACCGGCGACGGTCGAGTGCCAGTCCTGTGAGTCGTCGGTCGACGCGTCGGCGTCGTTCTGCCCGAACTGCGGCGAGGAACTCGCCGAAGAGGCCGACGACGAGCCGGTCGAACTCGAGGCCTGCCCGGACTGTGGCAACTCGGTCGACGACGAGTCGTTCTGTCCGAACTGCGGCACGGATCTGGACGCGATCCGCGAGGCCGGCGGCGTCGACGACGATGCGGCGGCGGCTGAAGAGGAGGACGAGACGGCTGCCGACGACGGGGCGGAAGACGA